>NZ_BDIZ01000002.1:0-1005321 GCF_036245905.1 Sinorhizobium sp. KGO-5 | reverse complement strand
CCCGCTGGTCGTTTCCAGGAACGACCGCGTGCGCGTGCGGGTCGGCAATCTCACCATGACCAACCACCCGATCCACATGCACGGCTACGACTTCGAGGTCACATGTACCGACGGCGGCTGGGTCCGAGCGGAGGCACGCTGGCCGGAGGTCAGCATCGACATTCCGGTCGGCGCCATGCGCGCCTACGAATTCGACGCCAAATACGCGGGCGACTGGGCGATCCACTGCCATAAGTCGCACCACACGATGAACGCCATGGGACACGACATCCCGACCTTCATCGGCGTCGACAAATCGAAGGTCGCCGAGAAGATCAAGAAAATTCGCCCGGAGTACATGCCGATGGGCACGAAAGGCATGGCCGACATGGGCGAGATGGAAATGGAAATCCCCGAGAACACCATCCCGATGATGACCGGCTGGGGTCCGCATGGCCCTATCGAGATGGGCGGCATGTTCTCGGTCGTCAAGGTGCGCGAGGGCATCTCGGCGGGCGATTACGCCGATCCCGGCTGGTACGAAAACCCGCCCGGAACCCAGGCCTGGGAGTGGACGGGCGAAGTTCCTGACGCGACCAAAGCCAAGGACTCCAAGACCCAGATCACGCCGAAACATGAGAACCACGGCTGATCCAGCATGCCGATGTTCAACCAACCTAAGGACCACACAATGAAAGCTCAAATCTTCGGACTTCTCGTCGCCGCGCTCGCCACGCCGGCGTTCGCCGGCGGCAATCACGCAGGCGGGCACGAAGAGGCCTTGGCTGTAGGCGAGCCCGGCAGGAAAGCAAACGCCACCCGGACGATTGAGGTCACGATGAAGGAGACGGACGACGGCAAGATGATCTTCACGCCATCGACCTTCAATGTCCGCAAGGGCCAAACCGTCCGCTTTGCGATCAAGAACGCAGGCGAACTCGACCACGAGTTCGTGCTCGATCAGGAAGACAACATCATGGAGCACAAGGCGGTGATGGAGAAGTTCCCGGAGATGGAGCACGACGATCCGAACGCCATCCGCCTCGCCGCCAGAGAAACCGGCGAGATCATCTGGAAGTTCACGAACGACGGCACGTTCAAGATCGCCTGCCTCGTACCCGGCCACTACGACGCCGGCATGCACGGCGACGTCACCGTTGCCAAGAAGTGATCATTGAAAGGAGTCCAACATGAAAAGCCTCATCCAACTCACGCTCGCCTCTGCGCTCGCGCTCGGAACAGCCTACGGCGCGCTGGCGCAGGAGTTCACAAAGGCAACCGTCAAGAAAGTCGACGCGAAGGCCAAGAAGGTCACGCTCATCCACGAGGAGCTGAAGAGCCTCGAAATGCCGGCGATGACGATGGTGTTCCGCGTCCAGGACGACGCGATGCTGGATAAGCTGAAGGAAGGCGCGAACGTCGAGTTCGTCGCCGAGCGCGTAAACGGCAAGCTGACCGTGACGCAGGTCAAGTAAGCAAACGTCGGGACGCGGCCCAGCATTCGGCCGCGTCCCTTCCCCTCGCTTCGTCCGAAGACCGGGGAAGCATCTCCCTCCTCCCTGCGGTAGGACATGACGTTTTCGCTTCACCCACAATGGGACTTCGCAAGGGAATTCCGCTCGATCATCTTGCGGTTCGTCGCATTCGCGATCCTGGTCGCGAATTTCCTGCTGGGCGGCAATGCAGGGGCGGAAGGCACCCACTCGGTCGTCATCGTTGGCTATCTGGCCATCAGCATCGCTGCAGTGGCGACCGCCCGATATGTTCCTGGGCGCTCCTGGCTCAAGACGCTCTTCGTCGTACTCGACGCGCTTCTCGTCGCCTTGATCCTGTACGCGCACATTCTTGCCGGCCCGGTCACCGAGAACCACAACCTCGCCACCCACCAGCCTGGTCGTCGCCTTCATCCTGCTCAATCACGCCGGCCTCCAGCTCGAGCGCCGTCTCGTGCTGGTGTTTTCCGGCATCGTCCTCATCGCCTGCGTGGCCATGCTGGCGATCACGGCAGCCAGGCACCACACCGCCGACGCCATTTCACTATTCGCTTCCTTGTTCAACCATGACCTCGGCCTGACGGTCAGCTTCGGCTTTCCCGCCTTTGCGATCTACCTGCTTGCGAGGGATCACGACCGGACGCGCAATGAAGCCCTCGAGGCGGATCGACGGCGGCAAAATCTCTCCGGGTTCTTCTCCCCGCTGATCGTCTCGGAACTGCAGGAACGGGGTCAGGCGCTCGGCTCCAGCGCCGCAATGCAGCGATAATGTTCGTAGATCTTCGCGATTTTACAAGCTTTACGGAAACCGCCACTGCCCGCGAGTTGGCCTTCGTGCTTGCTGTACCGTCAGTTCGTCGCGCAGCATCTTTGACCATGGCGGGACGGTACACAAGTTCATCGGCGACGGGGTAATGGCAGTGTTCGGACCCGGCCGCGGCCGACAGAGGACGATGCGGACCGGGCACTTGCATGCGCTCTCGATCTGGTCGACACGCTTAGCGACTGGAGAAGTCACGGCTTTTGGAACGGCTATCCCGCCCTCGTTGCTGCAATCGGACTGCATTACGGCACGGTCGGCGGCGTGCAGGACAGCGGCTGCCACAGCGAGTCCACGGTCATTGGCGATGTGGTAAACGTGGCGCAGCGCCTTGAAACACTTGCGAAGTCGCTCGACGCCTACCTCGTGATCTCATCCACTTGTAGGGCGGCTGCAGAGTCCGCTTCCGCCCGCCCCGTGGATGTCTTTGACCTCAGCCGCTCTGCCGGGCGACGCTGCCATTAGATGTCTAGCATCTGCTGCGAGCGAACCGATTTCGCAGGGGGACATGCGATCGGGTTACGACACAGGAGTCTCGCAGACAGCCCTCCACAGGTCCGCCTTCCAATCTCCTCCGGCACCGGATATGGGTACCATGTAATCGACACCTCTGACCGACACTTTGGCCGGATTGCCGCACTTAACCAATGCCCGATGCTTTCCCGGATCTTTGTAAACCCTGCCGCTAACTGCATTGGTCTGTGAAAGCGAGATGATGACGTCGTAGTCGAATCCGGGCCGTTCAGCCATCCTGTTGCTGACGAGTCCTAGGCTGACGCTGGCGTCTTGGAATTGTGCCGTATGGAAGACAAGAGCTTCCTCGGCAGCGGTGCCCGATATATCGAACGTCAAAGCGACAAGTGCGAACACAAGTTCACGCATCCCACCTCCCATGGTTTCATGCGCTGACTATAGTGTATCACGTCAAGACCTCGGCGGCCATCATCGATTCCACCGTTTGAACTGGCGCTCACCGTTCAATTTCGCATGATCTATGCCAACGCATCGGCGCTGCGCGACTGTGCCGTTATCCTGGTGCCGGCTACAGAGCCTGCGAGAACGCGTCACGGCGGAACGGCTGCCTGGTCAGCTCCGGGCGTGAGCACCGCCGAAGACCACTTGAGGATCGAGGATGCTTTGGTGCGCCCCGGCCTGCCGTGCGCTCTGGTACAGGATGTAGGCAGCGACTACGAAGATGACCGCGGCGAACAAGCGGTCCAAGATGTTCTTGTGGGCGCTGAGCCGTGTGGCGAGTAGCATCCCGAGCAAGCCGCCTACGAGGCCACCCCCGATGAACTCGACGGCAATCCACCAGTCCACCAGGGCTGAACTCGCATAGTTCAGGGCGGTCGCCAATCCGAACGCACCGACGGAGAGGAGCGAGGTGCCTATCGCGTTGATCATCGGCATGCCCGTCGCCAGCATCAGGCCGGGAACGATCAGGAAGCCCCCGCCAATACCGAAGAAGCCGGATGCAGCGCCGGCGGCGAGTGCCATGGCAGCGGTGGCGAGGCACATTCTGAGGTCGACAGGACGACATTCGACCGCCGCCGGCTTCCGGGGCTTCAGCATCAAGACGCCAACGACGAGCATCAGGATGCCGAACAGGAAGATCAGGCGGTCGCCGTCAATCGCCTTGCCGAGGCTGGAGCCGGCAAGCGCGCCGACGACGCCGAGCGTGGAGAAGACGGCGGCACACCGCCACCAGACGTGCCCCTTGATCGCGTGGCTGGCAAAGTTCGCGAAGGCGTTCACCGAGACCGCAAGCGCACCCGTTCCGATAGCAATGTGCGGCTGCGTCACTCCGACGACGTACAGAAGCAGCGGCGTGGCGAGGATTGAGCCGCCACCGCCGAGCAGACCGAGCATGAAGCCGACGATCCCGCCGGAGCCAACTGCCGCGAGGATCGAGGTGCTCACGTCCCTTTGCTCCATACTTTGTCGTACAAGGTCATGCCGACCAGCATGGCAATTACAAACAATGCTGTCTGGGGAATGCCTGTCGACAGGGACGCGAGAGCCGGACCGGGGCAGAAGCCGCCGATGCCCCAGCCCAGGCCGAACAGGGCCGAGCCGATGATCAGCGGCGCGTCGATCCTCTGATTCGTCGGCACATGGAAATGGTCGTCGAAGGCCGGATGGCGCATCCGCTTCATCACCTGCACGCCGATAAAGGCAACGACGACAGCGCCGCCGAGAACGAAGGCAAGGCTTGGATCCCATGTGCCGAAGACATCGAGGAAGCCCTGGACGCGGACCGGGTTCAGCATGCCCGATAGAGACAGGCCAAAGCCGAAGACGATACCGGAGGCGAGAGCCGCTCCGAGCTGATAGATGTTCCTGTTCATAGTCCGACACCTCGAAAAACTGCGACGGCGACCGCGCCGGCCGTCAGGAAGGTGGCAACCGCCACCATGGAGCGCGGAGAGAGGCGAGCAAGCCCGAGCACGCCGTGCCCGCTGGTGCAGCCCGAGCCCATGCGCGAGCCGAAGCCCACGAGAAGTCCGGCGAGGATGATCAGCGGCCAGCCTGCCGTGATCTCCACCGTCGGCCAGCCGCCGAACACCAGTAGGTAGGCGAGCGGCCCGAGCACCAGGCCAAGCACAAAGGCAAGATTGGTCGTCAGGCAAACGCGCTGAGCGAGACGCCCGACGATACCGCTGATCCCGGCGATCCGCCCGTTAAGGAGCAAGAGCATGACGGCAGATGCGCCTATCAGTATGCCGCCAGCCAATGAGGCGAAATAGGTGCTCATTTCTCCTCCTTCACGCAGAAGATGTCATAGAGGGCAGCAACCAGTTGGGCGGCCTTCTCCTCCGTCAGGGAATAGAAGATCTGCTTCCCGTCCCGCCGCGTCTCGACGATTCCCGAGCCGCGCAGCACCGTCAGGTGCTGCGACAGATGCGGCTGGTGGACATCAAGCTTCTCTTCAAGCTCGCCCACCGAATACTGGCCTTCCGCAAGCGTGCAGACGATCATCAGGCGTGCGGGATGCGACAGCGTCTTCAGGAGGCTTGCCACCTCTCCGGCACGGCTGGCCATCTCCGCCGAAGACAATCCTGCCTTCAACATTGCTTTCAGATCAGTTGTCATTCCCAGGCAGCTCCCTGCAATGCATCGAGCGGAAGCTTGAGGTAGCGCTTGCCATTGGCTTCCGGCTCCGGCAGCCGCCCGCCGCGGATGTTCACCTGCAGGGCATGCAGGATGAGCTTCGGCATTGGCAGCGTCTTGTCGCGCTTCGTCCTGAGAGCCACGAATTCTTCTTCCGTCACGCCGGCCAGATGCGGGTTGAACTTCTTCTGATCAGCCACCGTGCTTTCCCAGCGCGGCGCCCGACCGTCCGGCTGGTAGTCGTGGCCGGTGAAGATCCGCGTCTCGTCCGGGAGCGCGAGAATGTCCTGGATCGACGTCCACAGAATGCGGGCATCACCACCGGGGAAATCGGCTCGCGCAGTCCCGCTGTCGGGCAAAAAGAGCGTGTCGTGCACGAAGGCCGCGTCGCCGATGACGTACGTGATCGAGGCAAGCGTATGTCCCGGTGAAAACAGCACTTTCGCTTCGATTGAACCGACCTTAAAGTCCTCACCATCGGCAAACAGTCGGTCCCATTGGGAGCCGTCGGTAGCAAGCCCCGGCCAGTTATAGATTTTCTGCCACAATTTCTGAACATCGACGACGCGCTCGCCGATAGCTGTTTGCGCGCCGGTTTTCTCCTTCAGATACTGGGCCGCCGAAAAGTGGTCGGCATGCGGATGGGTGTCGAGGATCCATTCGACGGTCAGATCATTGTCCCGGACGTAGTCGAGGATCGCATCGGCGTTGATGGTTGCCGTTGCACCGGCCCTTTCGTCGAAGTCGAGTACGGGATCGACGATGGCGCATTTGCGGGTCGCGGGATCGGACACCACGTACTGGACGCTCCACGTGCGCTTGTCGAAGAAACCCTTCACCTGCGGCCGGCGCGCGGCATGTCTCTCCAGCCAAACTGCAGCGGAAGAAGTGTCGAAGCCGCGGCTGCGTCCGAACACGACGGCCTCATCGGCAGACATCCGGCCGTCAAGAACCTCACCAATGAGGTAGAGGTCTAAGGAACGCCTGCCGGTCTGGCAATACGCCAGAACAGGCCCATTCGACTCATCGACCGCGCGCTGGAAAGCACGCACGTCCGCCTCGGTGATCGTGTCGGCCGTGACCGGGATGAACGCGTAAGCCAAGCTGCAGTGTTTCGCTTCCTGCCTTCCCGCCTGCGTGTTCGGCTGAAAGGTGTCTTCGTTGTCCGGCCGGTTGCTGATCAGTGTTTTGAATCCCTTGTCGCGCAGCGATGGGATGTCCTCGACACTTAGCTGCGGCGATACCGAAAGTTTGTCGGATATTGCAGTGATAGGCATGGCTCACTCCGAGTTCCACATTAATATTTAATATAATATAATGTATTTTAATAAGCACTCAAGATCAGGTCGGGAATTTTGTGCTTTCCCTGGGGTTCCTGGCGGGAGAGGAGAAACAACGATGGCCACGACAGCGAACCGGGTAAGCGTCCAGACATCCGACGAAATCAACCGACGTCTGCGCCTACAAATGGAGGAGAGGCTCGCCCGCTACGAAACTCGTCCCGACCAGATCGACACTAGGCTAGCGGAGCTCTTGACCGGGAGTGGGACATCGAGCGAGCCCTCGAGGCGAACGCTTCCACATTGGCATTCGCGGGACAATGCTGGCGGCCACGGAGGATCGACGGTGGCTGGCATTGCCGGCGATCGTGACGGGTTTCCTCTTCCAGCACGCTTTTCAGGGGTGGTGTCCGCCTCTGCCGATCCTGCGCAGGCTGGGCTTCCGAACAGCGGACGAAATCAATCAGGAACGCTACGCGTTGAAGGCGCTCAGATTTCGAAGCCCATAGCGGCAACAAGCTCGGTGCAGTACGCATCACACGAGGGGCGCATGACGATGGTGTTCACCGGTCCAGATGAAATGGTTATCACGGCTTTACCGCGACACTGATCTAGGCAGGTATGCGTGGGCTTTGGACTAGAGTGTGAACCGGCATCCAATTTGTACACGCCGTGGGCATAATGGTCTTCGTCAATCACAAGGCGCGACACGAACCGGTTCCGGTATCACGTTAATAGTCACCGGGGATGCCGGCGCCTCAGAAATAAAGGGTCGCCGCGACAGCACTTGCCGATTTCCTCGATGTACTTACGTCTTGATTCAGCGCGATTGCGGTTTTCGAGCGCCAGAAACCTGCTGGCCCTCCGGTACTGGCGTTGTGATGTAAACTTGGTTGCGTTTCGCTGCTCACTGGAATTACCTCCCTGCCCGCTTGGGTTACATGATCCCCATCATTGGGGGCACAAGCAGCCTGTCAGCTATCTGTTTCTGCGCGCCCTCGAGTGACTGATAGAGAGGAACGAGGGCGCCTTTCAGCTTGCGTATTCCCTCGAGCCGTCCGGCCAGGGCGCTTTCTCTCAGGTCCAGACGCTGCAGCGGGGTCGCGGCTGCCTCACCCGCCCCGGCCATCCCACCAGACATCTGCATCATCCCATCCCGTGGACCGCGGGCGTTGGCCCGCAGAGTTTCGGCGAAGGCGTTCCACAACGGCTCCTGCTCGGGGGTTATCTTGAGCTCCGTCTTCAGGAACGCGATGCGCCCCTCGATGTGTTCGGGGGCCATCATCTGGGCGATCGCACCCATGGCGGCCTGCCCCATCGGTGCCTGACCGGCCATCATCCCCATGGGATCTTGTGCGCCCATCATCATCCGCATCATACCGCCCATCATGTCGCCGGACATCATGCCGCTCTGCATGGTGGCGCTCGGGCTCGCTGCGGGAGCCTGCTGGACGGCTCCTTCACTCGCCTGCCCGGCTGTGGGATCGGGATGATGCGCTTCTTCGGCAAAGCCCGGCGTGCTGAGCATAAGCACTGTGCCTGCCAGCAGGAACGTCCGCAGTGTCGCCATTTCGCCTCTCCTCACGTTCGCTAAACCATGACCTTAAATGTACGACTGCCGGGAAAATCCAACTTGACGCAGATCAAACTCGGCCGCTTGATTGCCGTCGTCACGACGCGTCGGATGTCCGCCATCGCCAGTTCCTGATCTCCGGCAAATCTTCACCATTCTTGCGGATGTGGACGTGGTGCTCCGAGAGCTTGCCCTCGATGGCACAGGCGAATTCTTCCCGCGCCGCGGCGCGCGAAGGGACACGCTCGACCACCGCCTTGGCAAGATGGAACCGATCGAGTCCATTGAGCACGGTCATATCGAACGGCGTCGTGGTCGTCCCTTCCTCCTGATAGCCATGGACATGAAAGTTGGCGTGGTTGGTGCGGCGGTAGGTCAGCCGGTGAATGAGCGCAGGATAGCCGTGATAGGCGAAGATGACAGGCTTGTCGGTTGTGAACATCCGGTCGAAGAAGTCATCCGCCACGCCATGGGGATGCTGGCTGGGGGCCTGCAGCGCCATGAGATCGACGACGTTGACGACGCGCAGCCTGAGCGTTGGAAATGCCTCGCGCAGGATCATGACGGCGGCCAGTGCTTCCATGGTCGGCACATCGCCGGCGCAGGCGACGACCGCATCGGGAGCGCCTTCATCATTGGATGCCCACTCCCAGACACCGAGCCCGACGCGGCAGTGCGCAACCGCCGCGTCCATGTCCAACCACTGCAACTGCGGCTGTTTGCCTGCGACGATCACGTTAATGCAGTCACGGCTCCGCACGCAATGATCGACGACCGAGAGAAGCGTATTTGCATCCGGTGGAAGGTAAACGCGGATGATGTCGGCCTTCTTGTTGGCCACGTGGTCGATGAAGCCTGGATCCTGATGCGAGAAGCCGTTGTGGTCCTGACGCCATACATGAGAGGTCAGTAGGTAGGTGAGAGACGCGATGGATTTGCGCCAAGGAATCTCCCGGCAGACTTTCAACCATTTTGCATGCTGGTTGAACATTGAATCGACGATATGGATGAAGGCCTCATAGCAAGAGAAGAAGCCATGTCGCCCTGTCAGCAGGTAACCCTCGAGCCAGCCCTGGCAGAGTTGCTCACTGAGCACTTCCATGACCCGGCCGTCGGGAGATAGCTGCGTGTCGCTAGCGAGAATCTCGCCGGTGAAGACGCGTTCTGTTTCTTCGAAGACGGGTGACAGCCGGTTTGATTCGGTCTCATCCGGTCCGAAGATCCGGAAGTTGCGCTCTTCCGCATTGAATTTCATGACATCGCGGAGAAACAGACCCGCGACGCGGGTCGATTCTACCGTCACGGTTCCCGGAGTGCCGATCTTCACCGCGTATTGACGGAAGTCCGGCAGGTTGAGGTCTTTCAGGAGAAGTCCGCCGTTAGCATACGGGTTTGCTCCCATGCGGCGTTCGCCCTTCGGCGCAAGCTCCCTAAGCTCAGGTCGAAGGCTGCCACTCTCATCGAACAGCTCCGCAGGGCGATAACTCTTGAGCCACTCTTCGAGAATTCCGAGGTGCTCCGGCACTTCCGCAAGCTTCGCAAGCGGCACTTGGTGCGAGCGCCAGGTGCCCTCCGTTTTCTTGCCGTCGACCTCGCGCGGCCCCGTCCAACCTTTCGGTGAGCGGAAGATGATCATCGGCCAGGCAGGGCGGCCGGAAAATCCTTTACTGCGCGCTTGCCGCTGGATTTCGGCAATCTTCCCGTGGGCCTTGTCGAGCGCTGACGCCATAAGCTGGTGCATTTGTCGCGGATCCACGCCCTCGACGAAAAGCGGCTCGTAGCCGTAACCCCTGAACAGCGCCTCCAGCTCGTCGTGGCTGATGCGAGCAAGCACGGTCGGATTTGCGATCTTGTAGCCGTTGAGATGCAGGATTGGCAGGACCGCTCCGTCTCGTGCCGGATTGAGAAACTTGTTGGAGTGCCAACTCGTCGCGAGCGCGCCCGTCTCGGCCTCCCCGTCTCCCACGACGCAGGCCGCGATGAGTCCGGGGTTGTCAAAGACTGCGCCATAGGCATGCATCAGGCAATAGCCAAGCTCGCCGCCTTCGTTTATCGAACCCGGCACCTCTGCCGCGACGTGGCTCGGTATCCCGCCTGGATAGGAGAATTGCTTGAAAAGCCTCTTGATCCCGGCCTTGTCCTGGCTGACTTCGGGGTAGAGTTCTGAATAAGTACCTTCCAAATACGTATTCGCGACAAGACCGGGGCCGCCGTGACCCGGACCGGTGACATAGATCATGTTCAGGTCATGTGCCCGGATCAGCCGATTGAGGTGGACATAGAGAAAGTTCAGCCCCGGAGTCGTGCCCCAGTGACCAAGCAGGCGCGGCTTTACATGTGCGAGAGTAAGCTTTTCCTTCACAAGTGGATTGTCGCGAAGATAGATTTGCCCCACGGATAGGTAGTTGGCGGCTCGCCAATAGGCGTCCATCCGCTCCAAAAGTTCGGGCGACAGCGTACCGGTCATCGGGAGGACCCTTCCAATTGAGAGATCGTTGACTATTCTGCGACGATGGCTTGTCCGTCGGCGCGATGACGCGAACCTCTGCGCCGACTTCGGCGGCTGAATTATGGAGTCGGCCAACGCAGTGCGCACGGGCCCTTGCGATCGCAGAATTGCTGATCACCGGGGAAACGCCGAAGATGAAACGAGAACATTTATTCCCCCCATCAGCAGGGGCTCAGGTGGCAACAACACGCAGTCTGTTTCTGACGCCTCCGGCGCCGCTGATCGTCTCGGCGGCGACGCGAGCCGCCTCCCGCAGTGCCTCGCTTTCAACCTGGCCTGACAAGCTGACGGTTCCATTCTCAATAGTCACTTCGATGGCCCCATTCTCAACCCCGAGATCGGAACAAAGCCGCGCCAAGACGGCCCGCCGCACTGCGTCATCACCGTTCGCAACCATATCAGGCACAGAGGCAGCAATCGCGCAAAGGATGTCGCTGCGACTGATGATGCCCACCATCTCTTCCGCTCGCATGACCGGAATGCGCTTGATACCTTTGGCAGCCATGAGTTCGGCGACGCCGCCAACGGGCATGTCTTCATCAACCGTGACAGCAGGCTGCGTCATCACGTCGCCCACGCGCCAGCTATGCCCCTTGATGAACGACTCCGGTTTCGTTCGGACGCCTGCGATGTCGCGCCAAGAAACCGATCCCAGCTCCGCACGCCGCATCAAGTCGCCCTCCGATAATATGCCGACGAGCCTGCCGCGGTCGTCGCATACAGGCAGGCCGCTTATATGGTTCTCAAGCATCGTGCGCGCGGCATGACTCACGCTGTGATCGGGACTTATCGACAGCACCTCTTTACGTCTCTGGCAAGCATCCTACAGCCCTCCGATTGAGCGCGCAGCATACCCCGCACCGTTAAGCAGGACATTGATGTTGGTCAAAGAATTGACTGCTGAGATGCATAAGATGCCGCGATGGGAATCGATCCGAGCCATCACCATAGTCGAACAAATGTGGGCGCCCCGCCCGCAAAAGCGGAGAGTTCGCGAGTCACGCTGGTGGAAGGCGCGATCTACACATGCCCGATGCATCCACAGGTGCGGCAGATCGGCCCGGGCAACTGCCCGATCTGCGGTATGTCGCTCGAGCCGGAAGTAGTGACCGCCGGAACCGGGCCAAGCCCCGAACTCGTTGAGATGCGGCGGAGGTTCTGGATCGGACTCGCTCTGACGGTACCGGTCTTGTTATTGGAGATGGGCGGCCACCTGGTCGACCTGCATATGCTCCTCGACCCCCAGACATCAAACTGGCTGCAGCTCGTCTTCGCGACCCCCGTTGTTCTGTGGGCCGGCGCCCCGTTCTTCAAACGGGCTTGGCGGTCGATCATCACCAGGCATCTCAACATGTTCACGCTGATCGCAATGGGCACGGGCGTGGCCTGGGTTTACAGCGTGATCGCGACGCTAGCGCCCGGACTGTTCCCGACGACGTTCCGATCGGTCGACGGAGCGGTCCCAATCTATTTCGAGGCCGCAGCGGTCATCACCGTACTCGTCCTGGTCGGGCAGGTTCTGGAACTGCGTGCTCGCGAGCAGACGGGCGGAGCGATCCGCGCGCTTTTGGATCTCGCCCCGAAGACGGCCCGCCGTATCCGGAACGACGGGACCGACGAAGACGTGCCGCTCGAAGCCGTTGCCGTCGGCGATCGGCTGCGCGTGCGGCCGGGCGAAAAGGTCCCGGTCGACGGGACGCTCGTCGAAGGCCGCAGCTCGGTCGACGAATCGATGATCACCGGAGAATCCATGCCCGTCACCAAGGCGCTCGGTGAGAACCTTATCGGCGGGACGATGAACAAGACGGGCGGTTTCGTCATGGAAGCCGGCAAGGTGGGACGCGACACCATGCTGTCGCGGATAGTGCAGATGGTGGCGGAAGCCCAGCGCTCGCGCGCTCCGATCCAGCGGCTGGCCGATGAGGTCTCCGGTTGGTTCGTGCCCGCTGTTATTCTGATCGCTATCGTCGCGTTCGCCACGTGGATGGCTGTTGGGCCGGAACCTCGCTTCACCCATGGACTTGTCGCCGCAGTGGCGGTGCTGATCATCGCCTGCCCCTGTGCGCTCGGCCTCGCCACTCCGATGTCGATCATGGTCGGCGTCGGCAAGGGTGCAAGCGTCGGTGTGCTGATCAAGAACGCCGAGGCGCTCGAACGCTTCGAAAAGGTCAACACGCTTGTGGTCGACAAGACCGGGACTCTGACCGAGGGCAAACCGAAAGTCACATCGGTCGTCGCTGTGAACGGGATAGCCGAGGACGAACTCCTGCAGGTCGCTGCCACGCTGGAGCGGGCGAGCGAGCATCCGCTCGCGGCGGCAATCGTCGAGGCCGCCAATGAGCGCGGGCTGGGTCTCGGAACGGCAGAGAACTTCGACAGCCCGGTGGGCAAAGGCGTCACGGGTACGGTCAAGGGACACAGGCTTGTTATCGGAAGCCACCAAATCATGTCCGAGGAGAAGGTGGACATAGCCCCGCTCACCGAAAAGGCGGAAGCACTGCGGGAAGAAGGAGCGACCGTCATCTTCGTCGCCATAGACGGCAGAGTCGGTGGCTTGTTCGCGATCTCCGATCCGATAAAGCCAACGACACCCGCCGCCGTCGCGGCACTGATGAAGGACGGCATTCGCGTGGTGATGCTTACGGGTGACAACAGGACCACGGCCACTGCCGTCGCTCGCAAGCTCAGCATCACGGAGGTTGAGGCGGAAATCCTGCCGGAGCACAAGAGCGAAATCGTCAGACGTCTGAGAAACGAGGGTCGCATCGTCGCCATGGCGGGAGACGGCGTGAACGATGCCCCGGCCCTCGCCGCCGCCGACGTCGGCATCGCCATGGGAACAGGGACGGATGTGGCAATCGAGAGCGCCGGCGTCACCCTTCTCAAGGGCGACCTTCAGGGCATCGTGCGGGCACGGCAGCTCAGTCACGCCACGATGAGAAACATTCGGCAAAACCTTTTCTTCGCCTTCATCTACAACGCCGCTGGCGTCCCGGTTGCGGCTGGCGTGCTCTACCCCGCATTCGGACTCTTGCTGTCGCCGATCATCGCAGCGGCAGCCATGGCGCTCTCGTCGGTCAGCGTGATCGGCAATTCGCTCAGGTTGAGGAGTACACGGATATGATTTGGGACCGCAAGTGGACGCTCTTCGCCGCCTCGCTCACGGTGATCGTCGCGTTCTTCATTCTCCGTGAGCACTGGCGGCATGCACTTGGGCTCGCTCCGTACCTGCTGCTGCTCGCGTGCCCGATGATGCACCTCTTCCATGGGCATGGCGGTCATCGGCACGGGGACCACCGCGCAAAAACCGACGATATCACATGACCTACGCTCACGCGGCACAAGCCATTGCCGATGTCGCGACCTCCGCAGACGTGCTCTTTGACTATCTGGATGACCAGGCGAGCCTTGGCTCGCACATGCAGAAGCCTTCGGTGATGATGTTCGGCGGGCGGATGTCGTACGAGTTCGACGAAGCCAAAGGCCGCACTGTCGGTTCAGTTATCAAGATGCGTGGCAACCTACTTGGTCTGGTGCTTTCCGTCGAAGAAGTGATCACCGAGCGGCAGCCACCTCGACGCAAGGTTTGGCAGACCCGAGGCCGCCCGAACCTCCTCGTCATCGCTGCTTACCGCATGGGATTCGAGATCAACCCCTCGGGACAAGCCTCGCGTCTGCGTGTGTTCATCGACTATGACTATCCGCCGACGATCGCGGCAAAGTTTCTCGGCCCGATGTTTGGTCCGATCTACGCACGCTGGTGCGTGAATCGGATGCCAATGATGCCAAGAACGCGTTTGAAGGCAGCGAGCGGTCATAGATCGACGACGCATGAGCCAGAACATGCCTGATACGATCGCGGCTCCAGTCTGGTTGAGCGGCCGGCAGTCAGCAGACCGCCGATAAAGATTTGGCGGCACCCTGCGATCACGTTTTAGGAATTAGGCAGGCAAATCACCGGTCCATATAGGGCGCCAGGCCGCATTCGAGTGCTGTGCTGATTGGGAAAGAGCCAGGCGGGCCGATTGTCCTCTCTGAGCGCCGCTACGGCTCGTTCCAGCGCACGTTCCGGATGCCAGATGGAGGCGATGCAGAAAAGATTGCTGCAAATTTCTCGAAGGGCGTTCTGTCGGTAACCCTGCCGAAGACCCAGGAAGCGCAGCAGAACGAGCGCAAGATCCAGATCAAGTCCGCTTGACCACCCCCGGCCTCCCGTCCGCAATTGTTCAACACCTTTGCGGACGGGAGGCCTGTAACGGCTATTCGATGCTCCTGAGGTGCACGCCGAACTGATGCTGCAGCCCTACGTTCTCGGCCGCAGAGTCATTCTCTACCCGAGTGATCGAATCAAGGACGGTGTGGCTATCGTCGAGCGCCAGCCGGACGTAAAGGGCCCGCTTGCCGCTATTGAACATCGATGCGGTATGCGGTTCCTGCGCGCAGGATATCGATAGAAGCGCTGCCTTCCACACTCTCCAGGACGCTTCCAATTTGGTCTGCTGAGACGGGTGGTTTGCCGTTGATGGCCGTCAGGTAGTCGCCCGTTCTCAGCCCGATAGAATAGGCGGTGCTACGCGGCGCAACATCGATGAGGACCGCGCCCGACGGCGCGCATGCGAGTGAGCCGCTCGCGGATGGAAAGGCAACGACGACTGAGCCTTGGTCAGAGGCGTCGCGAGCAGCGGCCGAATCTGAGAGCGTCACGTTCAGCTTCTGCGACGCTTCTCCCCGACGGATATCGAGTGTGATGCGGGCGTTCGCTGGAAGCAGGCTGATCGCATTCCTGAAGGCTGCCTCCGTCGGGAAGGTGCGGCCGTCCAGGGCCATGATCACATCTCCAAGGCGTACGCCTTGGAGCTCCGACGGCGAATTGCAGGCGAGCTCGTTCACGATAAGCGCTTCCGCCTGAGTGGCACTCCCGTCTTGCGCATCCCTGGCGGCCGTTACCGAAAGGCCGAGCCAGCCGCGCTTGTATTCTCCGTGGGCGATCAATTCGCGGACGATCTGCGCCCCAATATTCGACGGAATCGCAAAGCCAATGCCGGTACTCGCTTGATCTGGCGCGGCGATCCCGCGGGCGATGCCAATCAACTCGCCAGAGACATTGACGAGCGCTCCGCCGGAATTCCCTGGATTGATGGCCGCGTCGGTCTGGATGTAATCCTGATATTCATCGGCACCCAGGCCCGAGCGGCCCAAGCCGCTAACGATGCCGAAGGTCGCCGTCTGCGTCAGCCCGAAAGGACTGCCTACCGCGGCCACAAAATCACCGACCTTTAGTTCGGATGAATTTCCCCACTTGAGCGCAGCGAGTTTTGAGGCATCGATCTTAACCACGGCGAGGTCGGTCGGCGCATCCTCCCCTACCCTATCGGCCTGGAAAATCCGTCCATCCGAGAGTGTCACGGAAACATCGTCGGCATCGGCAACCAGGTGGCGGCTGGTAACGATGTAGCCGCCCTCCGGATCGATAATCACGCCGGACCCTGTCGCGATCGCTCCCGTTTGAACGATGAATACCTCATCGGGAAGACCGAGGACCTTACGTACATTCGGATCTTCGAGCAGCTCGCTTCTGAAGATCCCACTGCTGACGGTTCGGATGCTGACGACCGCCGGTTGCACCCGCTCTAATATCTCGGACACATCCGCGCCGATGCCAGTCGCTTCGGCGGTCCCCCCGAAGGCATCGAAAAGAGCAGCTAAAACCAGCAGCCTCGAGATCTTGAGCATCGTCGCGCTCCATGGGTTGATGGCGGAACTTCAGCCGAATCTGCCCGCCGATGCATTGACGCGCATCAATTCGTGGCATTCATGACTGCCTGTCATTCGATCGACGCGGATCAGGATCGTGGAGCACTCGTCAGGCCGGCATGACGCAAACCCGTGTGCTCCCCTGCTCTCGGCTTATAGTCCGGCTCGGCATCTCATGCTTCTTCCTGCAGGGCACGGCGCAACCGTCGGATCACAACACCACGTGCCTTATCGTCCGCGGCCTTTGCCAGTTCGTCCTGAACATCGAGGACGAGCTTCTGGAAATCGTTGTGCCAATCCGTCCTTCCTGCCCGTACGGGATCGATGCGAGGCGGGGCGACCGCTCCGGAAACCTCAACTGCACCCTGCGAGCCAAGACGGAATGCGCTGTCCAATCTAGGCCGGATCAGGCGATCTTCTGGTAGGAAGGTGGACAGACGTTCCCTGAGGCCTTCAAGTGCCTCGTCTTCTCCGTGGACGAGAAAGACACCAGCGCTGATCGGCTGCCGCGCTCCTACCCAGTCGGCAAGCTCTGCGCCGTCGGCATGGCCACTATAGATGTCGAGCTTCCTGATCCGAGCTCGGACGCTGATATCTTCCCCCTGAATGCGCACGACCGAGGCACCGTCTTCAAGGAGGCGCCCCAGGGTGCCATTCGCCTGGTACCCGACCAACAGCACTGTCGCCTCATCTCTCCAGAGCCAATTTTTTAACCGATGCCGAATGCGCCCGGCCTCGCACATGCCGCTCGCAGCGATGACAATATGGAAGCCCCTGATGAGGTCGACCGCCTTGGATTGCTCCACCGTTTCGGTAAAGCGAACGTTCTTCGACTCTAATCCCCGAATTAGAGCATCCCCGTTCTCAAGCTCGCGGGCGTGTCTGTGGAATATCTCGCTCGCACGGGTCGCGAGCGGAGAGTCAATGATGATTGGGCATTTCGGGACGGCACCCGTCTCCATTAGATAGACGAGATCGGTTAGCAGTTCCTGCGTCCGTTCCACGGCGAAAGAGGGGATGAGAAGAGCGCCATTCGACTGCACTGCAGTCAACACCTCGGAACGCAGGATGTGACGTCGAGCGACATCGTCCGCTTCCTCGCGCTCGACATTGCCATAGGTGCTCTCGCAGATGACATAGTCCCAACCGCTAGGTGCTTTCGCATCAAACTGCAGGAGCTTGTGCCGCGGCCCGACGTCGCCGGAAAACAGCAGGCGCAACGGCGACGGCCCGGTACCGACCTCCATCTCGACCGAGGCAGATCCGAGCAGGTGGCCGGCATTCCAGAAACGGAAGCGAACTCCCTCGCCAGCCTTCTCCCAAGAGCCGAGACGCACCTGCCGAAACAGCGTGATCGCGGCAGCGGCGTCGCGCGCGGTGTAAATCGGCGTCACGGGATCCCGGCCGCGGCGCAAATTGCGGCGGTTAAGCTGATCGACTTCGCTCTCCTGAATGTGGGCGGAGTCCGCCAGCATGACGGAGCATAGGTCGGTGCTCGCGGGCGTCGCGAAGATCGGGCCATCGTAGCCAAGCCTGGCGAGCTTCGGCAGCAGGCCGGAATGGTCGATGTGCGCGTGCGTCAGGATGACGGCGTCGATCGTCTTGGGGCTGAAGGGGAAGTCGCGGTAATTTAGCTCTTTCTCTGTCTTCGACCCCTGGAACATACCGCAGTCGACCAGGATCTTCGTGGCACCGAATTCGACGAGTTGGCAGGATCCCGTAACGGTCCCGGCTGCCCCATGAAAACGGATGGTCGGTTCAATCGGCATGGTTCAAGGCCCTGATCTTAAGAACGGCAGATCTAAGCATGCACCCTTGGGCAGCCGGGCGACTTGATGCGGATCAAAGATGCTTTGATCCGGCCAGAACCTCCCGACTTCTAATGTTGGTCAACCGCCTTTCGGCTCGGTCGGACAATCCCTTGGTCGCTTCGTCGGGCCTTTGACGTTCGATTTCGCCATGCACCGAGTAGCCAGCCACGTCATGCGGGGTTTTAGCTTCTTGCCGCCGATCTGCGTTTGGCGGACAGTCGCCTCCGATCTGCGCTGAGAGTGACGCGACTGCTTCAGGAAAACTTCTCCATTCACATGATCTGGCTCAATATTGGTGACCGCAATGTGGGCGATGCTGAGGTGTTGCAGCATCGGAAGGCATACCATGCCATTCACTGAGGAGCAGTTTTTTCAAGTATTCGCCGCCTATAATGCGGCGATCTCACCGCTGCCCGCGGTCGCTTACGTCCTCGGACTTACAGCGTTCGGTCTCCTATTCTAGCGGTCTCGGACCTCCACCGTACTGGTTATGGCGATCCTGGCGCTGATGTTTCTCGTTAACGGCGTGGGCTACCATTGATCATTCTTCACCAGCATCAATCCCGCTGCTCAAATCTTCGGCGCGGTGTTCGTCCTCCAAGCGCTGCTCCTGGCTGCCGCTCCATTTGTCTCACCGGGCTTTAGATTGGCGCCTTCGGATGATGTGCGCACGGTCGCCGGTCTCGCACTCGCCGCTTACGCGATCTCGATCTATCAGGTTATCGGGTGGCTATTCGGCCACGTCTACCCGGCGGTGCCCCTGTTCGGGATCGCACCTTGCCCAACCACGATCTTCACGATCGGAATCCTGCTGCTAGGGCCTTGGCACGTCGCGCGATGGCTCCTCTTGATCCCTGTGCTTTGGAAATCATCGGCGGCAGCGCGGCCCTTCTGCTCAACGTGCCGCAGGACTACGGCCTGCTGGCCGCATTTCTCGCGGTCCTCGCCTTCGGGGCGGCAAACTGGTTCCACGCGGGTATCGGGCCCGCATGGTCAAAGCGAACTCGCGCTCGTAGCGCAAATCCAAGTGGTCGCCCCGGCTAGTCATTAAGGGTCTCTGTCTCGCGCATCGGTCTTCCGGTCCCCAAGGGTCGCGGCGAAAATGGCTTTGATCGTGTGCACCCGGTTTTCCGCCTGGTCGAACACAACGGAAGCTTTCGATTCAAAGATCGCGTCCGAGACTTCCATGCAGTCGGGCCCGAACTGCTTCGCGATGCAGGCGCCGGCCTTCGAGCTGTTATCGTGGAAGGCAGGCAAGCAATGCATGAACTTGCAATCTGGATTGTCAGTGGCTTCCATAACATTGGCCCTGACGCCGTAAGGCGCCAGCAGCCTGATGCGCTCGGCCCAACCCACCTCCTGCTCTCCAAGCCACGAAGCCGTGTAGACGAAATCGGCGCCCAACACTCCGGCGCCGACGTGTTCCAGGACCGTGAACTTGCCGCCGTTCTTGTGCGCTTCCGACGCCACTTCGTCGATGAAGGACGAAGCGGGCCAGAAGATCGGCGGCGAGACAATGCGGAAGTCCATGCCGAGCTTGGCCGCTCCGATGGCGAGTGACCCGGCAATAGCACAGCGGCCGTCGCCCAGAAATGCGGTCGTGACTTCCGGCAGCGCCTTGTCGGCCACTTCCTGCATCGTCAGCAAATCTGCCAATGCCTGTATTGGTAGGGATTCATCGGTAAAGCCATTGTAGACAGGCACGTGGGCATGTGCCGCCAGCTCCTTCAGGGTCCGAGCGCGGCCGCAATATTCGATAGCGTCGTAGATCCTGCCGATCACGCGGGCCGTGTCCTTGATCGATCCGCAACGCCCCGGATGGCTCGCGGGGAGCGTGAGACTGACGACGCGCGCGCCTTGATCATAGGCTGCAATTTCTGATCCGAGGAGAGTTCCGATCGAATCGTCCTCGCTGACAAGCGCGATGTTCTTGCCATTGAGCCGTGGGATTTCATTACCACTTCGCTTGTCGGCCTTCAACTCGGCGGCGAGTTGCAACAGGAACCCGATCTCCCTTGAAGTGAATTCGTCGAGCGTCAGGACGCTGCGGCCCCGGAGACTGGTGGACATGGCATGCCCCGTCACTTTGAGTTGCGCAGAAACTGCAACTTTTGCGCAGCAGTGCGTTAGGAATTGAACGACAAATACGACGCGCCGGCTTTGATGAGCATCAATGACGGCCCAGCTCGTTTCCCGGAAAATGCCTCTCAATGCGACGGATCGCAGGTTTGCGAGAGTTGACGCGTGGCCGGCGGGGCCTGTCCTCCAGTGGAGGCGACGGTTTTTCGCTGAGATGCATTTCCGATGGAGAGCAACATGGCTGTTGCCTACGCCGTGGGTCCGATCAAACGGCATCAATTCGACAAAGCTTACCGGCTGGTCGACGCAGCCGGCTGTCACTTCGACTTGCAGGGATGGCGCGAATTCTGCGCAGCCACCGTCACCCGAGTGTGCTCACCAGAAGGAATAGTGACCGCAGAGAACCCGCTCGGTTATATCGCCGGGATCTGCATCATGCGCCCAGTGCAGAACGAAACATACGGCAGAATGCTCGACGTACCGGTCTTCATCATTACAAGCGCGGCGGACACGCGTGGCGTGGCCAACGCGCTTCTCGCGTATTTCACAGTGGTCGCTCGCAAATCCAATTGCGGGTTCATTCGCGTCGCGGCACTCGACCCAACAGACTGGCCAAGTTCCATCGCCACCTCGCCCCGAGAGGGCCGCGGCATCCTCATACCTGTTCAATAGTCCTGACTTAGGCTGAGACCCGAGCTCGTCCGTATGCCACTGCGAACCGGGGGAGCTAGGAGCGATGGCGAGTCGCCCTCGCGCTAAAGACGTATCCAACACCTCTAACCGACTTGATGAGAGCGGGGCGGGTAGGATCACGTTCAATTTTGCGCCTTAGGCGAGCAATCTGCGCGTCGATGGTGCGATCGAAAGCCTCAAGGTTTCGACCTCTCGTCAAATCCATCAACAATTCGCGTTGCAGCACGCGGCCCGCATGCTTCACAAGTACGCATAGCATGTCGAACTCACCGGTCGTCAGAGGGACTTCCCTCCCGTCATCGTCCGCGACCAATTGGCGGCGATCAATGTCAAGGCGCAGTCCTTCGAAACAGTACACTTCCGCTGACGGCGTTTCGCGATCGCTCTGCGATTGCTGCGGCTGGCGGCGACGAAGGACGCCCCGGACGCGCGCCAATACCTCCCGCAGGTGGAAGGGCTTCGCAATGTAGTCGTCGGCACCCACCTCCAGCCCGACCACCCGGTCGACAACGTCATTGCGACCAGTCAACATTATCAAAGGCACATCCGAGCGCGCCCGTATGCCGCGCGCAAGTGCCAATCCATCCTCGCCAGGCAGTACAAGGTCGAGCAGAATGATGTCGATTGACTCTTTGTCGAGGCACTCGCGCATCTCGAGTCCGTCGCCGGCCAGACTGACGCGGTATCCTTCCTCTTCGAAGTACCGCGCGAGCATCTGCCGGATTCTCGCGTCGTCATCGACCACGAGAATGTGCTCGGGCAAGGTTCGTGCGTTTGCCATTCATCAACTCCGAACCGCGCCGTTTCCCTCCATGCGCCGTCACACTTTGTTACATTATCGCACCGATTTTTGCACGCGTGTCGTCATGAGATTACGGCTTGACCTTCAGACTCTTCCCGTCACGAAAGATGGAGGAGAGAGGTCATGAGCGTTCAAGTCGTAGCAATGCAGGATCGTCTCACTGCAGCGATATGCGGGCTGATAGTGCCAGTAACGGACCTATCTTCCCTATTTCATCGGCAGCCAATCGAAAGGTTTGAGCCCGGTCGGGCCATATTCTGGGACGGCGATGAGGCCGCTGACGTCTTCGAGGTCGCGGATGGAATGCTGCGCGCATTGCGGCTGCTCGGCGACGGCCGGCGGTTTATCGTAGGCTTCTTGCGTCCCGGAGATCTCCTCGGCGTGTCGCTTAAGGAGCGTTATCTCTACACGGTCGAGGCGATCTCCCCAGTGCAGCTTCGCCGCTTCCCTCGCCGCCGTTTCGAAGACGAAGTGGCGCGGCATTCACACTTACAGCAGCAACTTTTCTCGAGGTTACGTGACGAAATGACTGCCGCGCAAGATCAGGCCGTCCTTCTTTCCCGCCGGAGCGCTGAGGAAAAGCTTGCGAACTTCTTCCTGATGATGAGGCGGAGCGAGAACTCCAAGCATACTTCGGTGGTCGACCTGCCCATGACGCGACTCGACATCGCCGATTATCTCGGCATGACAATCGAGACGGTATCCCGCACTATAACAAAGTTTGCGACAAGCGGCGTCATCGCGGCACCGGAACGGCGCTCGATCACGGTGTTGAAGATGGAGACCCTTCGATCGCTCGCGGACGGTGACGAAAGGGAGCACTGGGTGCCCTCGCGTATAGCGCCCGCGCGCTATGCAGCCGGCAGTGCTTGAAGCCCGCCGAGCCGAATGGAGAGAGGAACCGCTATATGGTCGATCAGACCGACAGCGACATCACCAATCTTAGACGCGCTAAGGCCGAATTGGCGGCGCGCGAGGCACATCTTCGGTCGATTCTCGAGACGGTTCCCGAAGCAATGGTGGTGATCGATGAAACAGGCGTGATTTCCTCTTTCAGCGCAGCCGCAGAACGCCTGTTCGGATATGCTGAAAGCGAGGTCGTTGGATCCAACGTCAAGATCTTGATGCCCTCTCCCCATCGCGAGGCGCATGACCGGTACCTGGATAACTATCTGCGCACTGGCGAACGGCGCATTATCGGAATTGGACGGGTCGTTGCGGGCCAACGAAAGGACGGCACAATATTTCCCATGGAGCTGTCGGTCGGAGAAGCGACGTCCGACGGTCGGCGGATATTCACCGGCTTTATTCGGGATCTGACCAGCCGCCAGCGTGTTGAGGAAGAGCTCAGGCAAGCGCAGAAGATGGAAGCGGTCGGGCAACTCACCGGCGGGTTGGCGCATGATTTCAACAATCTGCTGACTGTGATTACCGGGAATCTGGAAATGATCGAAGCCCGGCTGCAAGACGCGAAGTTAAGGCCTCTCTTACAAGAAGCTCAGGCCGCAGCCGACGATGGGGCAAAGCTAACGGCCCAATTGCTGGCATTCGGGCGGCGGCAGCCGCTCAACCCGAAGCTCGTCGACGTTGGTGAACTCGTCACGAACTTTTCGAAGCTGCTCACCAGAACCCTGGGCGAGGCCATAGAACTGTCCACCGTCGTAAACGGCAGCGCGAACCTCGCCTTGATCGACATCTCCCAGCTTCAGAACACTCTCCTGAACTTGGGGCTGAACGCACGCGACGCAATGCCGAACGGCGGCCACCTGACAATCGAGATCTCCACGACGGTTCTCGACCGCGATTACGCCCTGATGTACCCCGAAGTCCGAATGGGGCACTACGTTCTGGTCGCCGTCACGGACACGGGCGTCGGAATGACCGAAGAGGTCAAGCGTCATGCCTTTGACCCGTTTTACACCACGAAGGGCACTGGTGCGGGGACAGGCCTCGGTCTCAGCATGGTCTACGGCTTTGTAAAGCAATCCGGCGGACATATTCAGCTTTATAGTGAACCCGATCGAGGAACGAGCGTGCGGCTATTCCTGCCAGCGGCACAGGGAGAAAACCGCCTTGCCCAAGCTGGCGCAGGAGATGAAGCAGCCCTTGAGCCTATGCCGAGAGGTCATGAAACGATTCTCGTCGTGGAGGACGACGCACGGGTGCGCCGCGTCGTGGTCTCGCGACTCCGCGACGCTGGATATTCCGTCATCGAAGCAGAGGCCGGTACGCAGGCCCTTAAACTGCTCGGGGAGCATCCAGAAATCTCCCTCGTCTTCACGGACATGATAATGCCGGGCGGAATGGATGGCGGCGAATTGGCCGAGCATGTTCGCGCACTCAGACCCGACGTAAAGATGCTGTTCACGTCGGGCTACGCCGAGCCGGGTGCGGCCGGCCGGGCGGCAGGAAGCTGGCTGCAAAAACCCTACACCGCCAGAGACTTGGCATTGCGGCTCCGAGACCTGCTGGATTGATGTGCCAGGTGTCATGGCGACATAGCTGCACGGAATAGATCCTTGCCCGAACGGGACTTTTTGTTTGAGCGCGATCAACGCGCGGCCGGAATGCGGCGATATCTTCGATCAACGAAGATTGGAGATCGGAAATCGAGGTCATGAGCATTCGCAACCTTCATCACGCCATCGATCCGGGGTCGGTTGTTATTGTCGGTGCCTCAAATCGCGCCGGATCACTTGGCCGGGTGATCATCGAAAACGTGCTCGCGGCCGGATTTGAGGGAGAAATCTGGCCGGTAAATCCGAAATATGAGCAGGTGGCGGGCCTTTACTGCTATCGCCGAGTAGCGGATGTTCCAAGTGTTCCCGATCTCGCAGTTATCGTCACGCCGCCGAAAACCGTGCCGGCCCTGATCCATGAGCTGGGCGTGAAAGGAACGCGCGCTGCCGTGGTTATCACGGCGGGTCTCAACGCTGATCAAGGCTTGAGACAAGCGATGCTCGATGCCGCGAAACGATTTCTCCTTCGCATCATCGGCCCCAACACGGTGGGTCTCATCGTCCCGTCCGCGAAGCTGAATGCGAGCTTCGCGCATTTACCGGCCAAGCCAGGCGGAATCGCACTTCTTTCGCAATCCGGAGCTATCGCAACTTCGTTGATCGACTGGGCGGCGGATAACAATGTCGGTTTTTCCAAGATCGTTTCGCTCGGCGACATGGCCGACGCAGACGCCGGCGATTTTCTCGACCTTTTGGCGGGAGACCCCGAGACGCGTGCGATCGTCATGTATCTCGAGGCCATCTCCAATCCCCGGAAATTCCTGTCGGCAGCACGGGCCGCGGCTCGGGTAAAGCCGGTTGTCGCCATTAAAGCGGGCCGTCACGCCGAGGCGGCCAAAGCGGCCGCCACACATACAGGTGCGCTTTCAGGAGCCGATCGCGTCGTTGACGCGGCTTTGCGTCGTGCCGGCATCTTGAGAATAGAAGGCCTCGGCGAACTGTTCGATGCGACGGAAACGATCGCGCGCTTTCCCCCTCTTGAGCGTAGCCGTGTCGCAATCGTCACCAATGGCGGCGGTGCAGGCGTTCTCGCCGTGGATCGGCTGATCGACTTCGGGTGCGCGCTCGCGGATCTCTCTCCGGAGACTGTCGGCACCCTCGATCGAATTCTTCCCACCAATTGGTCGCGCGCCAATCCCGTTGATATTATCGGTGACGCACCACCCCATCGTTACGAGACGGCCGTTGAGACCATCGCTGGGGATGTGGGAGTGGATATCCTGATCGTCATGAATTGCCCAACGGGCCTTGCGTCCCCCGTTGATGCGGCTCATGCGATCGCTTCCCTTGCGCAGTCCGGGACAATTTCCGGCAAACCCGTTCTCACATGCTGGCTGGGCGGTCGAACCGCTCGTGAGGGTCGCACGGTGCTGCAGCAGGCCGGATTGGCGAGCTACGATACGCCGTCTGACGTCGCATTAGCGGCTTCTTACCTCGCCAAATGGTCGAAAGCGCAGCAGGCGTTGGTCAGGGTGCCAGAGGGCCGAGACGACGAAGTGCATTGCAACCGCGATCTGGCGCGATCCGTTCTCCTGAGGGTGGCGGCCGAAGGTCGCCGAATGCTGAACGAACCCGAAGCCAAGGCCGTGATTGCAGCCTATGGCATCCCCGTCCCTCAAACGATGACTGCAACGTCGCCGAAGGAGGCGGAAGCGATCGCCGGCTTGCTTCTTGCGGGCGCGCCGAAGCTAGTGGTCAAATTGATCTCGAAGTCGATCACGCACAAATCCGATGTGGGCGGTGTAGTCCTCGACATCCTGTCCCCCGTCGCCGCTCGCGAAGCTGCCGAGGCGATCGCTGCGCGGGTCAAGGCGCATGACCCGACTGCCGTTGTCGACGGTTTTACCGTGCAGCCGATGGTCGAACGCAAACATGCGTGGGAACTGCTCCTAGGCCTCACCCGAGATCCGATCTTCGGTCCGGTCGTTCTATTCGGCTCGGGCGGTGTTTCCGTGGAAGTGGTCGCAGACACTGCGGTCGCGCTTCCGCCGCTCGACGCTGCGCTTACCGGCGACCTCATCGACCAGACCCGGATAGGAAAGCTCCTCGCCGGTTTCCGTAACGAGCCGCCAGCAGACAGAGCAGCGATCTGCAAAGCGCTCGCGGCTCTCTCCCAGATGATCGTCGATTTCCCATGCGTGCTTTCGGTGGATATTAACCCGCTGGTCGTCAGCCCAGAGGGCGTGATTGCGCTCGACGTGCGCATCGAAATCGACCCGCAGGCCGTCGCGTGTCCGGGCCCCAATCGCGACCTCGCGATCCGCCCATATCCAAGCGATTGGCAAAAGCAGGTCACGCTTGCTGAGCGGATCTATCATCTGCGCCCGATCAGACCCGCAGACGCGGCACTGTATCCGGATTTTTTGGCAAAGACGTCTTCGGCTGACATCCAATTTCGTTTCTTGTCGTCGCGCAAGCACTTTCAGGATCAGATGTTGGTGAGGCTCACGCAGATCGATTACGAGCGCGAGATGGCCTTCGTCGCTCTCGATAGTGAAAGCGGCGAGCTTGCCGGAATTGCCAGGCTTTACGCTGATCCTGATCACGAGGCCGCCGAATATGGCTTGCTGGTGAGGACCGACCTGCAGGGGCATGGTCTCGGCTGGGCTCTCCTTACTCATCTGAGGGACTATGCTGCGGCAGATGGTCTGCAACGCATAGAAGGCCTCGTTCTGAGTGAAAATTCGAAAATGCTGAAAATGTGCAGAGAGTTTGGATTTGCGATTTCGCCGAATTTGACCGATTCAACGCTCAGGATCGCGACGCTTACACTGCAGCCTCAGGCGGGAGATTCTTGACCGGCATCAATGCAGCCACCCCCACCCGGCGTAGATTGGCTTTCAGAAAGCAAACCGCTTGGGGAGACCGGAGCAATGACCTACAAGACAGTCCTTCTCGTACTCGATGCAAACTATGAAGCGGACCTCACAGCGGCGGCAGATCTCTGCGTCGCTGCCAATGCTCATCTCTCGGTCTTGCTGGTGAAGGTCGCGGCTCCACCCCGGTTCGGGGACCATGCGGGCCTCTCGGTCGCATGGCTCGACAATCAGGCGGCCGAGTTCGAACAGCTCGAAAAGGCCATCGAGGCGGTACGAGCGACGCTCAAGGAAGTGGGGTTATCGTTCGACGTCGCCGGCGAATACACCGAGCCTGCACGGGCCGACGACCTGGTCGGAGAGCGGGCACGCTACGCTGATGTTGCATTGATCGGAACCAGCATGGACCCGTCATTGCGGGCGCGCGCCATCGAAGGCGCCCTTTTCTATTCGCCCTGCCCGGTCCTGCTTGCGCCCCGTCGCCAATCGGTAACCTTGCTTCCGAGGAGGATTCTGCTGGCGTGGAACGCCAGTCTCGAATCCAAGAGGGCCGCTCGCGAAGCGCTCGACATGATGAAAAGTGCCGAAGGCGTAAACGTGGTATTGGTCGACCCTGCGGCCTCTCGCTGGAACGGCCATGAACCTGGCGCAGATGTTGCGACTTATCTTGCCCGCCACGGCATTAAGGTGACTGTCGATCGGCTTCCCAGCGCCGAACGTCCGGTCGACGAGGTCCTCAACGAGCATGCAATTGATACCACCGCCGACCTGATCGTAATCGGCGCATATGGACATACACGTCTTCGCCAGATGATTTTCGGCGGTGTCACGAAGGCCATGATCGCGGCCCCGATCGTGCCAGTGTTGCTGGTCCGCTGACATCACTCAGGCTTACAATGGCGCCGCTTTCTGCGGCGCTCAGTTCGGGTCTGCGATCGCGCCGCACTCGGCGAAATCAAGCACAAGGAATGGCAACACTCGCACCGCCAGGAGCTTCTTGACGGCGATCAATGTAGCAGGCGCTGGCGGGAGTAGATTGGTTCGTGAAACTGCCAATCAGGTTCGAGGAGAAAGCAATGACCTACAAGACAATTCTTTTGGTGATCGGCGCCAATGAGCACGAAAATGATCTAACAGCGGCAGCGGATCTCTGCGCGGCCGCCGATGCGCATTTATCAGTTCTTCTGGTCAAGCTCGCTGCACCACCACCAATCGGAGATTATGCGGCCATGTCGGTCGCCTGGCTCGACGAACGGACCGACGATGTACAGCACCTGGACGGGGCGGTGGAGAGGGCTAGGGCGACGCTGAAGGTCCTTGGGATCTCATTCGAGGCAAATGGCATCTATTGCGAGACCGCATGGGCCGACAGCGATGTGGGCAATCGCGCACGCTATGCCGACATTACATTGATCGGGGCGAGCCTGAAGCCGGATTCTCCGTTGCGAGCGCGAGCCATTGACGGAGCACTCTTCTATTCGGCGCGACCCGTTCTGCTCGCAACCAATCGCCAATCCGTTACACTGCGTCCAAGAAAGATTCTCCTCGCATGGAACTCGAGCATGGAATCCGCGAGAGCAGCCCGCGAAGCATTGGAACTGATGGAGAGCGCCGAGGAGGTGAATGTCGTGGTGGTTGATCCAAGCGCAGCTTCGGCCAAAAACGGCGAAGAACCGGGTGCTGATGTTGCCACCTATCTTGCTCGCCATGGCATCGAAGTGACCGTCGATCGCCTCCCGAGCGCCGGTCGCCGTGTCGACGAGGTTCTCAACCAGCATGCCATTGATACCTCTGCCGATCTGATCGTGATGGGCGCATACGGGCATACACGTCTTCGCGAAAGGATATTCGGCGGCGTTACCAAGGCGATGATTGAAGCACCTATGGTACCGGTCCTGATGGTGCGCTGAACATTCCCTGTTACATCGAAACAAGGGCGCCGCATAAAGCGACGCCTTTGTTGTTTGCCGTCATGCTTCACCTTCGTGTGCAGCACGGCCGGTCATGTCTTCGATATCGACACAGAAAAAGACATGCGGCGAAGAGCCTGCGATCGCTTGTGGTGCGGGCTTCAGCCCGCCCGGTTCCCACCAATTTGGTCGCGCCTCGAGAAGCGACCAGGCATGCACGCACTCTCTCTGCCATCGCCCTTCCGGCGGCAGCTCCTGATAGCGGCCGAATACAAGGACGCTTTTCCACTGCCGTTCGCCTGAAAACTCATCGACTTGAAGGCATACATGCGGGTTGGCGTGCATCCAGTCGATCTTCTGGCCGGGCATAGAAAAGCAGTAAATGCAGTTGCCCGTAAATGCATAAGTGATTGGCACGACATACGGCCTGCCTTCGTTACAGCAAGCAAGACGAGCCAGACGACCGGCCTGAATGACGCTGCTGCATTCGTGACGGGACATTTCCTTGATGAACATGATCTCCCCTCCCTTAGGGCGTGATCTATCGACTAAGGTTAAATCTGCAGGGAACGTCTGTGCCTTGATGTCCCTCAAAGAACGATAGCCGGAAATGGCCAATACTTGAGCCAGTGTTTGCCGGTTTTGAGGAAGGAGACGATCATGAGCGACATTCGCCTGCGCCAGGACATCCTGGATGAGCTCGAATATGAACCCAGCATAGACGCCGCGAACATCGGAGTAACGGTCGAGGATGGCGTTGTCACTTTAACGGGCCATGTTCACAGCTTTGCGGAAAAACACACTGCGGAACGGGTTGCGCAACGGGTGAAGCGCGTGCGCGCAATCGCCGAGGAAATCGAAGTGCGGCTACCGGAGAACAAAAAGACCGCCGATGACGAAATCGCCAGCCGCGTGGTAAAAATTCTCACCTGGGGAGCCGCAATTGCCGAGCTCAAGGACATCCAGGTCAAGGTTGAAAACGGTTACGTGACCCTGGAGGGAACGGTCGATTTCTATTTCCAGCGCAATGCGGCCGAGAGCTTGGTGCGTCGCTTGACGGGCATCACCGGTGTCGACAACCGACTGAGGATTCGTCCCATGATGGATTTGCTCGACCTCAGGCATGGCATCAGAGAGGCGCTGAAACGCAATGCTGAGATAGAGGCCGAAAACATCGACGTAGAAGTATCCGGCAGTCATGTCACATTGCGTGGGAAGGTTCAAAGCCGGCGCGAGAGAGCAGTGGCCGAGCGAGCGGCCTGGTCGGCTCGAGGCGTCACGGCTGTCGAGGATCACTTGAAAATCGAAGAACCCCGACGCCGGCTCAATACCTGAATGGAGCGCTTCAAATGACCTTCGTGGCACTCCCAGACCTTGCCTCGCGCGGGGGCTCACTGGTCGGCGGTGCGGGACTTAGCCATGAGGAGGCTCGTCTCCGGCTTACGCGCTTTGGCTCGAACAGCCTTCCGGAACCGCAAGCCTCCTCGCTGGCGATGACTTTCCTGCGCCAGTTCCGCAGCCCGCTGATCTACATTCTGCTGGCCGCGGCACTGGTATCTCTCCTATTGAGCGATCTGAAAGATGCGCTATTCATCAGCATCGTTCTTATCGCGAACGGCATCATCGGGTGTTTGCAGGAGCACACGGCCGGCAAAGCCGCATTGGCGTTGCGCAGACTGGAACAACCGAAGGCGAGTGTCATCCGCGACGGACGCTTGCAGGAAATCGACGCTCGACTGTTGGTGCCGGGCGACGTGGTCGCGCTCGAAGCGGGCGGACGCGTGCCGGCCGATATCCGGCTCCTCTCAGCGACCGATCTCGTTTGCGACGAATCCCTCCTGACGGGAGAATCAGCACCGGTTCACAAGCCCAGCTCGATTGTGGAGGCTGCCTCCGGAAAGGATGGGCGCTCCATGGTCTTTGCGGGCACGCTAGTCACGCGCGGCCGCGGACAGGGTGTGGTCGCGGCGACTGGAGCAGCAACCGAGATCGGCAAGATTGCCACCGAGATCGGCAAGGCGTCCATCACCAAGCCCCCCTTGATGATCAGGCTGGAACGCTTCTCCAAATTCATTGCCTGGATCGTCGCGGTTGCGATCGCTCTTCTCGTCGTTGTGGGGATTGCCCGCGCGATGACGCCGAGCGAGCTCTTTATGATGTCCGTTGGCCTCGCGGTGAGCGCGATCCCTGAAGGCCTGCCGATTGCGATCTCGGTCGCGCTGGCAGTCAGCATGCGACGTATGGCGAAAGCGCACGTCATCGTGCGCAGAATGCCCGCGGTGGAAGCTCTCGGCTCCTGCACGATGATCGCCACCGACAAAACCGGCACATTGACGCTCAACGAACTGACAGTAACGGATATCCGCCTGCCGGACGGCACCGAGATTGTCTGCGATACGGGCGCTGATCTGGACGCCTGCACGATTCGGGGCGATGGAACCCCTCCGGCGGAGGCACGGGAACGTGCCCTTGCCTTGTTCAAGGCCGCGTCGCTGCCCAACGAAGGATCGCTGGTCAAGGAAGCGAATGGCTGGAGCGCCGTCGGCGATACGGTCGACATTGCATTGCTCGCGGCCGCCCGCAAGGCGGGCTTGCCGCGGGAGGCTATCGAGAACGACTATCCGCTTGTCGCCCGAATCCCCTACGAGCCGGACCTCAAATACGCGGCCTCGTTTCACCGCCACGGCGACAGCGTTCGCATCTTCGTCAAGGGTGCCGCGGAAACCCTGATCGATATGGCCGATCGCATGGACGTGGCCGGTCGAGCCGTGCCGATCGATCGGGATATCCTCCTCCATCAGAAGGAAGAGATGGCCGCGCGCGGGCTACGAGTCCTTGCCTTTGCGGAGGGCGAGACGGCAATCAAAACAGAGGGCGGCTTTGGGCGGCATCTCCTGGTCGACCTCGTCTTTCTGGGGCTTGCAGGAATGCAGGATCCGGTACGCCCTGAGGTGCCGCAAGCCATCCGCGATTGCCACTCCGCAGGCGTGGACGTGGCAATGGTCACCGGCGACGATCCCCGAACCGCGGCGGCAATTGCCTCCCATGCCGGGCTGATCTTCGCCGAAGGTCAGGTGGTCATCGGCGAAGACGTGCGCAGGGCCGAGGAAAATGGGCAGGAAAGTCTCGACGCGTTAACCCGCCATGGCCGCATCTATGCGCGCGTTGCCCCGTCAGAGAAGTTGGCGATCGTCCTGTCGCTCGCCCGCAACGGGCACTTCGTCGCCGTCACAGGTGACGGCGTCAATGACGCGCCGGCGCTGAAGCACGCGCATATCGGCGTGGCGATGGGGCGCAAGGGCACGGAAGTGGCGAAGGAGAGCGCCGACATCGTCATCATCGATGACAACTTCGCGTCGATCGTCAGCGGCATCCGCGAGGGCCGGGTCGCCTACGCGAATATCCGCAAGGTCATCTTCATGCTGATGTCGACGGGGGCGGCAGAATTGCTGCTGTTCCTACTGGCAATCCCACTCGGCTTGCCGATGCCTCTTCTTCCCGTGCAGTTGCTTTGGCTCAACCTCGTGACCAATGGCATTCAGGACATTGCCCTTGCCGGCGAAAGTCCGGAAGGCGATGAGCTTAGCCGCGGGCCACGCAGGCCGTCCGAACCGATCTTCGACCAGCTCATGATCCGGCGCATATGGCAGTCCACGCTCGTCATGGGAGCCGGAGGCTTCGCGATGTTCTATGTTCTGCTCGCGCAGGGCTATGGCGAGAGCGAAGCCCGCAATCTGCTGCTGCTGTTGTTCGTGCTTTTCGAGAACTTCCAGACGCTGGCGAGCCGCTCCGAGCGCAAATCCCTCTTCCAGCTCGGCTTTCTCGCCAACCCGCTGCTGCTACTCTCCATCGCAGCGGCTCAGGGCCTTCATATCGCTGCCATGTACATTCCGATCCTCGGGGAAACGCTACAAGTTTCTCCGATATCATTTTCCGAATGGGCGCTCCTGCTTGTTACCGCGTCTTCTGCCCTCCTGGTCGTGGAAATCGACAAATGGCGGGTCCGCAGCAAGCCGGTCGCCCTTTGCGCACTGTGAATTCAGCACCGTCGTCGATCACGGCTGTGCTTCAGGATATCCGCAACGATATCGTTAGCGGGGCGATTTGCATCCATTCGGTGCAAATCGATACCTCCGAGGTCGTAAGTTAGTTGCCGCGAAAGGACATCCAGATCCGCATCGGAGGCCCTGCCGTCCTTTCGGCAACGCCGTGTCGCTAGCTCGCGATCGTGGCAGAACGGCGCCGCCATTCACATAGCACTGTATCGTTTGCATGGGCTGGGCCTTTGCGCGGGATCAAGGCAACGATCCTGTTATCCAGTATTCTTCACGAGATCTGTCGGAGAGCACCTTGACCAAGAGCCGAGTCGTCGAGCCGTTTTGGCAAGGAGGAGAGCTGGGCAAGCGCCTTCTCCTGGCCCTCATCGCTGTAGCCTTGCTCGCCGGCACAGCCGCCTGGCTGGCGGACCGGCCTGACCTCAGCGCCGCGTCCTGGGCTGCCGGAACCGCGATCATCCTGGCGAGCCTTCTTATCGAGGTCGCGATCAGTCTCGGAAGGAAGGAATTCGGGCTGGACCTCATCGCGGCGCTCGCCATGGGCGGTGCCCTTCTTCTCGGCGAATACCTGACCGGCAGCATCGTCGCACTGATGTATACGGGCGGACAGGCGCTCGAGGATTTCGCTCAAAGGCGCGCACGCCGGGAACTGACGGCGCTGCTCAGTCGGGTACCGCGCACCGCCGCTCGCTACGCGGATGGACAGTTGCAGGAGGTTTCCATCGAAGAACTGAATCCTGGCAACCGCATCCTGATACGCCGTGGCGAGGTGGTGCCCGTCGACGGAAACGTGCTGGATGGAACCGCCGTGCTGGACGAGTCGGCCCTAACGGGCGAAGCCCTGCCGGTCCGCCGCCGCTCCGGCGAGCCCGTGACGAGCGGCACGACGAACGCCGGCGATGCGTTCGACATGCTCGCCGCAAGTTCCGCGAGCGACAGCACCTATGCGGCGATCGCCAGGCTGGTGGAGGCGGCGAGGGCCGCGAAGGCGCCGATGGTCCGTTTTGCCGACCGCTACGCGCTGGTGTTCCTCGCGGTCACGCTGCTCCTCGCCGGCGGCGCCTGGGCCATGAGCGGGGAACCGGTCCGCGCGCTCGCCGTGCTGGTCATTGCGACACCGTGCCCGCTCATTCTCGCGGTCCCGGTGGCGATCATCTCCGGCGTCTCCCGCTGCGCCGGCAAGGGGGTGCTCGTAAAGGGCGGAGGCGCTCTCGAGATGCTCGCGCGGATGAAGACGGTGATCCTCGACAAGACCGGGACGATCACCGACGGCCGGGCCCGTCTTATCGAGGTCAAGTCCCGCGTGGATCTCGATCCTCTTGAGGTGCTGCGTCTCGCGGCATCGCTAGATCAGGGCTCACACCATGTGATCGCCCGCGCGCTGGTCGCAGCCGCCCGCGAGCGGGAACTGAAACTTGTCGCACCGTCGGGATCACTTGAAGTGGCAGGTTCCGGCATGACCGGCAACATAGATGGTCACGAAATCGCAGTGGGCGGTTGGGATTTCGTCAACGCCAGGATTGAGGAGACCGCCTTCTCGCGAGAGATCCGGGAGTGGATCCGGAGGGATGGCACCGTCTCGGTTCTCGCCGCGAAGGACGGAATTCTGGCGGGCGCTCTTCTGCTGGCAGACGAGGTCAGGCCGGAGGCCGGCAGCGTGCTCAGGCGATTGCGCGATGCCGGCGTCGATCGGATCGTGCTTGCGACCGGGGATCGCACCGAGCTGGCGGAGAGCCTCCAGGCCTTCCTAGGGTTGGACAGTGTTGCCGCCGAATTGAAGCCCGAGGACAAAACCCGAATTGTCGAAGCGGAAAGATCGGCAGGACCGGTCATGATGGTCGGCGATGGCGTCAACGACGCACCGGCGCTCGCAGCCGCCGACGTTGGGGTAGCCATGGGCGCGCGCGGGGCTGCCGCCTCCTCCGAAGCGGCCGACGTGGTGATCCTGGTGGACCGGCTCGATCGCCTCGTCAGCGCCATCCGCATCGCGCGTCGCTCACGCGGCATAGCCCTTCAGAGCGTCTATATGGGTATGGGCTTGTCCGCCGCTGGCATGATCGCGGCCGCCTTCGGCTATCTGACGCCGGTTCAGGGCGCACTGTTGCAGGAAGCAATCGACGTCGTCGCCATCTTGAACGCGCTGCGCGCTCTTGGAAACCCTAACCGCGGTTGGCGGAAAACAACACGTTTGGCGCACGCGGAGCTCCTGAAGCTCGAAGCCGAGCATGGTGCCCTGATGGACGTCGTGGACGAGATACGCCATACGAGCGCTCGCATCCAGCAGCTCCCGGAAGAGGAAGTGCGCAATCAGCTTGCCCATTTGGACGCCTTGCTGCGACAACGCCTTCTTCCGCACGAACGGCAGGATGACGAGGAACTCTATCCTAGGCTGCGCAGGCAGGCGGGCACGCCGGATGCTCTTGCCGGCATGAGCAGAACTCACATGGAGATCCAGCGTCAGGTCCACAGCTTCACTTCGCTTCGACAAGCGCTTAGCGAACATGGACCGAGCCAGGCACAGCGCTACGAGATCCAACGCCTGCTGCACGGTCTCGAAGCTATCACTCGCCTCCACTTTGCGCAGGAGCTGGAAATCTATCGATCGCTCGAGGACGAGTAATCCAAACGAATAGACGACCCGATGCCGAGCATCTCATCGACCCATTTGAGGCAGATCAAAGTCCTCGCGGCTCAACCCAACTAGGATGCCCTGCAAGATTGAGTTCCGGGATGGCGGCCATGGGTCGGATCGGATGGACATTATCAGCGGTCTTTATCGCAATCGCGGTCGCAGGTGGGATGGTTTTCCTGTCCTACAGCAATGACATCGATCGCGCGCGCTCCGCAGTCGCCAATGGCGCGCGCATTGCCAATACGGCCGCCGGCCCCATCGAATATGCCGAGAGAGGTGACGGCATTCCGCTCCTGTCCATTCACGGTGCAGGTGGCGGATGGGATCAGGGCCTGACCAACGTTGCCGATCTGGTCGGAAGCGGCTTTCGGGTGGTCGCCCCGTCTCGCTTCGGGTATCTGGGAACGCCGATTCCTGCCGATGCTTCGCCGGCTGCCCAGGCCGATGCCCATATGGTGCTGCTCTCCCAGCTTCAGATCGACAAAGCCGTGGTCGTCGGCGTTTCGGCAGGCGCACGCTCGGCGATCGAACTGGCGCTTCGCCATCCGGATAGGGTGTCAGCTCTTGTTCTGATCGTGCCTGGAACTTACGCGCCCGAGAGCCCAGTGATGGTCGAGGGCAGTCGCGGCAGCGCATTTGCCTTCTGGCTGGTCAATACCGGCGCCGATTTCGCATGGTGGGCCACAGAAAAGATGGCTCCGTCGGTTCTCATGCGCTTCCTCGGCGTACCGCCCGAGGTCGTTGAAGCGGCCGCGGCGACGGATCGAAATCGGGTGACGGCCATTATCCGCAGCGTCGAACCGCTTTCGCAGCGCTTCCCCGGCATAAACATCGACAGTGCGCCCAATCTCCACCGCCTGCCGCTCGACAACATCGCCGCTCCAACCCTCGTCGTGTCGGCCCAAGATGATCTGTTCAACACGCTCCCCGCAGCCACATTCGCGGCCAGGAGCATTCCGGGCGCGAAGCTGGTCGTCTACGACACCGGCGGCCATCTGCTCGTTGGGCGTGGGGAGAAGGTCAAGAAGGCCGTGAGCGATTTCCTTGGTCAGACAGGCACAATGGAGCCCTCGGGATCTGGTGCCCGAACGCCTGTTCGGCCAAATTCGCCCGCACCCGCGGTATCGTCGACGCGGTCATGAGGGAACAGCTAAGAGGCACGCAATGGTGTGCCTCAGGTATTTACGAAGCGCAGCAGATGACCAGGCACATAGCGATTGTCCAGGGCCACCCGAACCCGGCTAGGCACCACCTCCTGCACGCCATGGCTGACGCTTACGCCGAGGCCGCCACGGCCGCGGGACACGAGGTGCGGCGTATAGAAGTGACCAAGCTCGAGTTCCCGCTGCTGCGGACCCAGGAAGATTTCGAAACCGGCACATTGCCAACCAGCCTGGAGCAATCGCGGGAGGACATGCGCTGGGCAGAGCACTGGGTCCTTCTGTTTCCTCTTTGGCATACAACGATGCCGGCCCTGCTCAAGGGCTTCCTCGAGCACATTTTCAGGCCGGGCTTCGCGATGGAATACAAGAAGCGCGGCTTTCTCAAACGGCTGCTTGCCGGGCGCTCCGCCCGCATAATCGTCACCATGGGCATGCCGGTGCTTCCTTACCGGTGGTATGTCGGCGCGTATGGCGTTCGAGGTTTCGAGCGCAGCATGTTGGGCTTCGCCGGGATCAAACCCATTCGCGAGAGCTTCTACGGCCTCTCGTTTGCCGACGAGAAGAAGCGCGCGCGCTGGCTCGACGAGATGCACGATTACGGCACACGGGGCGGTTGATTTAGCCTCGAACGGATCGCGATTGGAGGTCCGACTTTGAGCTTGATCAAGGAGTTTCCGTGTGCGAACGCCTTTTTGGTTGGCTCGACTCGCACTCGTGCCGGGAGGACGAAAATGCCCTTGAAGCTGCTCAGTGGAATGATGAAGGCATCGGGAGACGAGGCGCTTCTGATCATGGAAAGAGACGTCGGAGGCGACGAAATCGTTCTTGTTACGAAGGAAGCCCTTCTCGATATCGCCGATCCGCCGCTCTGCAACGAGTGCCGACTGCAGCAATACGTCACCGTCTTCAGCGACATCGCGTCCAAGAAATTCGATGGCAAGGAGCTCGCGCCCGACGGGCGCGTCGCAGTAACCGCGACTGATGTGTCTGTTTGGAAAGTTAATCACCCTGACGCGACTTGAGATCTATCGATCGCAACCAAGCTGGTACGAGTTGCTGGTCAACCATTAGGACACGGCTGCAATGAAGCGAATATGTGGTCTGCAATGTGCTGGCACTGTTGCCCTCCTTCTGATTGTCACTGGCGAGAGCACCGCGGCCGATCAACTCCGCGGCCGCGCCATCGCACAACGCTGGTGCAGCGAGTGTCACGTCGTTACACCTGGACAGGTTCGCGGCTCCGACACTGTTCCGACATTCGCTGAGATTGGTGGATCCGAACGATTTGACGAGAGAAGCCTTTCGGCGTTCTTGGCTACGCCGCACCACTCCCGCATGCCAAACCTATCCTTGACACGTACTGAGATTGCCGACCTCGTTGCGTACATAAAGGCGAAATAGTCCTCGTCCATCGTCGCGGATCAACGCCCGCACCGATCACACAGTGTAAGCGCAGCCACCGAAATCAGTTATCTGGCCACTAACCGGCTGCCCTCACGATCGGCTTGTCGGTAGGCCTCTGCTGAACGGAAGGATAGCTGGGAATTACGGTTTCGTGGCCGTCGCAGCCGGCTTGACTCATGGCGGCGAGCTACGGCGGAAATTGGAACAACCGAGAAAGCTGGCCGTCCTCGCAAGTCTGGAAGTGGAGCGAGCTCCAGCTTCCGCGGTTGCGGTTGAACTTGCCACAGTCATTCACGGTATCGTGGTCCAGACCGGAGATGTCAGCACTCCGGCCGGAAAGCATGCTCCGGCCGAACAAAATTGCTTAAGCGCGGCGGCGTCTCACGCGGCTCTAAGTTCCTTCCGGACGAGGAGGATCGTGGGGTCGTCGGGATCGGTCACGGTGGTGAATCCCATCTGCTGCTCGATTTCGATCGCCGCACGGTTCTCGCGCCGCTCGATCGACTCGAGCACCTTGACGCCCTTTGCCTCGGCGACCTGCGAGAGAAATCCGAGGAGCTCCCAGCCAACGCCCAGATTCTTGTAGTCCGAGCGAATGCTGATTGCCACCTCGCCGCGCTCGAATGCGGGATCACAGGCCAGCATGGCAGTGGCGATCAACGGATCGCCGCTCTCGCCGAAAGCCAAGTAATTCTCCGTCCGGACGTGATCGACATTGGTGAGGGCCGCGATCCGCTCCTTGCCGACCTCGTTCAGGCCAGCAAGATAACGAAAACTCAGGTCCTCTTTGGTGACATGGGTGAAGAATTCGGCAAGCATCGGCTCATCTTCGGCCCGAACGGGCCTGACGTGAATTTTAAGTCCTGTTCGGGTCATCAGATCTGCGGTCCCGTTTCCCATAGTGGTCTCCTTTGGCTGCGCCTTCTCCCTTCCGACAAATGCAAGCGGAAGATGATTGCTGAACATTTAGTCAAAGGAGAATGGAGCGCATTGTTCCGGATCAATCTCCTCTTCACCGCAGGAAACCGACCAAAAAGGCTCGGAGCGTCTGGGTAATACCTCTCCGCTTCGCCGATGTACTAGCGGACGCCGAAATCAAAGCTAATCGTCTATGGATTAGTGGCTTTTAGCGCCGGAGTGGCCCAGGGCCTGTGACGGTGATGTCACCGGGCAGCAGCCTAAAGTTCCCGTGCTGCATAGAGGCAGCGGATGATGTCGCTGGCGAACGACTGCATCCGAGCTCTTGCCGACTCGGTGCCTTCGTGTTCCGCAAGGTCGAGATAGCAATCGAGCAGGAATTCGCAGAGCGGGACCAGCCGCCCGGTGACGTTCGCGGGAACGTGCTGCAAGAGAGGCGTTTCGCCAGGCGGCGTTGCTATTAGGGCGGTCGCGCGCTCCTGCGCCTCGTTCGCCAAGCCGCGCAACCGCTCCGCACTTTCTCCGGGTGCAGCCGCAGGGATGCGTATCAACAGTTCGGCGAGCCGCCCTTCGAGCGTCGGCAAGTCGTCCCCTATTGAGCCGCCTTCCGCGTGGCGCATTTCGTGAAAGGCGCGGCGGCGCTCGCGACGCAGTGTCGCCACATGGCCGAGTTCCTCCCTTGCCAGTCGCTCGGCGGCCTGCCTGATTGCCTCGGAAGGCGCATGCGCCGCCGCATAAGTCCAGAAGACAAAGGCCCGCTCCTCGTTGCGCACGGCCATGGAAAACGCGCGGTACGACGTCAGCAGCTCCGGAGCGACAACGCCCGCCCCCTCGTCGTCAAAGAACGGTTCTGGGAGGTTGACCGGTTGTGGCGCTCTCTCGCCTAGCCATTGGTCCACCTTTCCGAGATGCCCCTCCTCTTCCGCCACAAGGCCGTCGAAGACTGCGGCGAGGTCGGGGCGTTCTTCGGCGCGCATGCGCGCGGCCAAGGCGACATAGCCGTCGACAGCCTCCTGCTCCATTGCTCGGGCGAACGACAGCAACTCTGTCATCGACGCCATTACCCAAGGTTCGGTTCTCTTTTGCGGCATGTCCTGCTCTCCCGGTGGCTCGCGCAAGTAGCGCAGCTTGAGCTCGGTCTTCTGGACCTTCGACACATTGGACCGAGTTGAAGTTAATCAAGTTGATCTGGCGCAAAGAAATTCATTTCCGGCCGTGCGAAATGGCCGCGATGCAGTGGCTCCGTGGGCCCAGGAAATCAGATGTACCAAGCAGCGATACAAAAGAACAAAATCAAACGCCTTCTGCGCGGCCTCGTCGCTCTCTGCATCGCCATCTTGTTGGCCGGTCCAAGCATGGCCACGGGTCAACTTTCCACCTATCTTCAAAAAGTGCAGCCGCAGGAAATTTTTCCAGGTGCAACCCGCTTCGGCGAGGTCATCGGCGATCCGCCGATCGCACCCGTCTTCCGCGGCGACAGCCTGCTGGGTTACGCGTATCTCAATTCCGACGTCACAAGCTCCGTCGGCTATTCCGGCAAGCCCATCCATGTCGTAGTTGGAATCGATCCGAAAGGCGTCGTACGCGGGCTTAAGCTTGTCGACCATAAGGAACCCATCGTTCTAATAGGCATTCCGGAAGCGAAGGTCGTCGCCTCGGTCAATGCCCTCATCGGCAAGGACCTCGGGCGCGTCTCGGCAGGGGCCGATCGGCCCCCGCAAGTCGATATCGTCAGCGGTGCCACCGTAACCGTCCTCGTCATGGGCGACAGCATCGTCCGTTCCTCCGTCAAGCTGATCCGCAGCGGCAGGCTTGGTAGGGATGTTGGCACGGCGGCCGGATCCACCACCGAGATTCGCAAGCTTGATCTTGACAAGACGGATACGAGCGACTGGCGGACCTTGATCGGGGACGGCTCCGTTCGAAGTCTACGGCTGACAGTCGGCGAGGTTTCCGAAGCGTTTCGGCAGGCCGGTCAGCTAGCCGCCGCAGGCCGGCCCGAGACCCACAACCCCGGCGACAGGTTCATAGATCTCTTCGTCGCGCCGGTGAGCGTGCCGGCAATCGGAAGGTCGCTGCTTGGAGATGCTCGTTACGAGCAGATGCGCCATAAGCTGAAACCCGGAGAGGAAGCGATAATCGTCGCGGGAGATGGCGCCTATTCGTTCAAGGGTTCGGGCTACGTTCGGGGCGGTATTTTTGACCGCATCGAACTGCTCCAGGAGGGCCAGGGGCTCCGGTTCCGCGACCGCTATCATACGAGGCTGCCGGCGCTCGCGGCGGTCGGCGCGCCGCGGCTGCGCGAAATCGCCCTATTTGTGATTCCGGCAGAGTTCGATTTTGATGTAACCGCCCCCTGGGAGCTCCAGTTGCTGGTGCAGCGAAGTGCCGGCGGGCGCGAAAAGGCCGTTCTGCCCTATAATCTGGGTTACACCCTCCCCGACGCCTTTGTAACCGTCGAGACAGCCACCGCACAGGCACCGCCGGTCAGCGCCGCCGAAAAGGCCGCACCCGCTGACCCGATTGCGGAAGAGCAGCCCCTCTGGGTGAAAATGTGGGACATGAACCGGCTGTCGGTGGCGGTCACGGTAGCCGCCGTGCTCGTCCTGACGCTGATCTTCTTCTTCCAGGACTGGCTGGTGAAGCGGCCGGCGCTGTTTGCCTGGGTCAGACGCGGCTATCTGCTCTTCACGCTGGTGTGGCTCGGCTGGTACGCGAACGCTCAGCTCTCCGTTGTCAACGTCCTGACATTCTTTAACTCCCTGATGACGGGATTCCACTGGGAGTTCTTTCTCTCCGCACCTCTGGTCTTCCTTCTGTGGGGCAGCCTGGCCGCTGCTCTGCTGTTTTGGGGGCGTGGCCCCTTCTGCGGTTGGCTATGTCCGTTCGGCGCCCTGCAGGAACTGACCAATTATGTCGCGCGATTGCTGAAGGTGCCTCAGGTGAGAGTGCCCTGGGGCCTGCATGAGCGTCTCTGGCCGATCAAGTACATCATCTTCCTCGGCCTGTTCGGACTGTCGCTCCACTCTCTCGCGCTTGCCGAGATGTTTTCTGAAGTGGAGCCGTTCAAGACGGCGATCATCCTGAAGTTCGCCCGCGAATGGCCCTTCGTCGTGTTTGCGCTCACCGTGCTCGCCGCCGGCCTTTTCATCGAACGGTTCTACTGCCGCTACCTTTGCCCGCTGGGCGCTGCACTCGCCATTCCTGGCCGGATCCGCATGTTCGAGTGGCTGAAACGGTGGCCGGAATGCGGTTCGCCCTGCCAGCGTTGCGCCAAGGAATGCCCGGTCCAGTCCATCCATCCGGAGGGTGCCATCAACGTCAACGAATGCATCTACTGCATGCATTGCCAGGAGCTTTACCACGACGATCAGCGCTGTCCGCACATGATCCAGGTGCGGCTGAAGCGCGAAAAATTCATGGCGCTTTCGACCCCGGCTTCCCGGGGGGAAGTGCCGTCGAAGACCGTCGTGACACACAAGGGTGCCCCGATCAGAAAGACTGAAACGGCGCCGGAAAATCCCGTCTGAAGCCAACATCCAAGGAGAGGCACAATGTCAAATGAAGAAACCAAGATGCGTCTGAACAGACGACAGATCCTCGGCACCACCGCCTTCATGGCGGCAGCCGGTGCTATGAGCGCAGGCGGTGCGCTGACGCTTTCTGGCGGCACTGCGACCCCGGCCAAGGCGCAGGCGGCTTCCGACGGAAGCTACGAAGTAAAACCGGGCGAGCTCGACGAATACTATGTGTTCTTCTCATCCGGGCAGTCGGGCGAAATCCGTATTCTCGGCGCACCCTCGATGCGCGAGATGATGCGGATACCTGTCTTCAACCGGTGCAGTGCCACCGGTTGGGGCCAGACCAACGAAAGCCGCAAGATCATGACCGAGGGGCTGCTGCCGGAAACGGTCGAGTTCCTGAAGGATCAGGGGGGGCTTTACCTGAACGGCGACCTTCACCATCCGCATCCGTCGTTCACCGACGGCACTTATGACGGGCGCTACCTCTACGCCAACGACAAATCCAACTCCCGCGTCTGCCGCATTCGGCTCGACGTCATGAAGTGCGACAAGATCATCCAGCTTCCGAACCAGCACACTGTCCACGGGCTTCGGGTCCAGAAATATCCGAAGACCGGGTATGTCTTCTGCAATGGCGAGGACGCCGTGCCAGTCCCGAATGACGGCAAGACTATGGGCGACAAGAACTCCTACCAGGCGATATTCACCGCCGTGAACGGTGAGACGATGGAGGTCGCCTGGCAGGTGATGGTCGACGGCAACCTCGACAACGTCGACGCCGACTACCAGGGCAAGTACTGCTTTGCCACCTGCTACAACTCCGAAGAGGGCTTTACCCTGGCGGACATGATGGCGAGCGAGCAGGACTGGGTCGTCATCTTCAACCTGAAGCGGATTGAGGAGGCGGTCGCAAAGGGCGACTACAAGGAAATCGGCGGCGTACCGGTGCTGGACGGCCGCAAGGGTTCGCCCTACACGCGCTACGTGCCCGTGCCGAACAGTCCGCACGGCATCAACACGGCGCCCGACGGCATCCACGTCGTTGCGAACGGCAAGCTCTCGCCGACCGTGACCGTGTTCGACGTACGCAAGTTCGATGATCTCTTCGATGACAAGATCCAGCCCCGCGACACCGTTGTCGCCGAGCCGGAACTCGGTCTCGGTCCCTTGCATACCGCCTACGACGGCAAGGGCAACGCCTACACGACATTGTTCATCGACAGCCAAATTTGCAAATGGAACATCGAGGACGCCAAGCGGGCCTATGCGGGCGAGAAGGTCGATCCCATTCGCCACAAGCTCGATGTCCATTACCAGCCCGGCCACAACCACACGTCCATGGGGCAGACCAAGGAAGCGGACGGCAAATGGCTAATTTCGCTGAACAAGTTCTCCAAGGACCGTTACCTGAACGTCGGCCCGCTCAAGCCGGAAAACGACCAACTGATCGACATTTCGGGCGACGAGATGGTACTCGTGCACGACAACCCGACCTTTGCCGAACCCCATGACGCGACGATCGTCCATGCCTCCAAGATCAACCCCGTCCATGTCTGGAACAGGGCCGATCCTTTCTTCGCCGATGCGGTCGCCCAGGCTAAGGCCGACAACATCGACCTGATGGTCGATTCGGAAGTCATCCGAGACGGCAACAAGGTCCGCGTTTACATGACGTCCGCCGCCCCGGCCTTCGGGCTGGAAGATTTCACCGTCAAGCAGGGCGACGAGGTCACGGTCTATGTGACAAATATCGACGAGGTCGAGGACCTCACGCATGGATTCTGCATCGTCAACTACGGCATCAACATGGAGGTGGCACCGCAAGCGACCGCTTCCGTCACCTTCAAGGCGAGCAGGCCGGGGGTCTACTGGTACTACTGCACCTGGTTCTGCCATGCGATGCACATGGAAATGAAGGGCCGCATGCTCGTGGAGGCGCAGGGCGCCTGATGGTTCGGTCGAACATATCGGCTTTCGGGATGACGGCGCTTGCCGCCGTCATCCTCGCCTGTCCCGTCTCGGCCGCGACGATTCGGAAGGCTGCCGACGGGTTACCGCTCCAGGCTGTGCTCGACCGCGCCTCGCCCGGCGACGTCATCGTGCTGCAAGGCGAACATCAGGGACCGGTTACAATCGGCAAAACGCTGACGCTCGAAGGCGAACCCGGAGCCCTTATCATGGGCAACGGCAAAGGCAGCGTGATAACCGTGAAGGCGCCGCAGTCGATCGTCCGCGGCCTCGAAATCAGAGGCTCGGGCAAGGACCTTTCTGGAATGGACTCCGGCATCTTCGTGGCACAGACGGCGACCGGAGCGCGCGTGGAGAAGAACGCGATCATCGGCAATCTCGTCGGCATCTATCTTCACGGTGCACGAGACTCCTGGGCGCTCGGCAACCGGATCATCGGCTTGCGCGAGGGCAGGATCAGCGAAGCGGGGGACGGCATATCGGTCTGGAACGCGCCGGGCGCGCGGGTCGTCGACAATGACGTCAGCTACGGGCGCGATGGTATTTTCAGCAAAACGAGCAAGCGGAATGTCTTCAGCGGCAATCGCTTTCGTCAACTGCGATTCGCAGTGCATTACATGTACACGAACGACAGCGAAATCAGCGACAACGTCTCGACGGGCAACGCTGTCGGCTATGCGATCATGTATTCCAGCCGCCTCAAGATAAAAGGCAATCGCTCGGACGGGGATCGCGACCACGGACTTCTGTTGAACTACGCGAACAACTCCCGGATCACCGGCAACATCGTCGTCGGCCGCCTTCAGCCGGCGGACCGCTGGCTGAAGGCGCGGTCCTCGGAACACGGCGTTCGGAAGGCAGAGGACGAGAACCAGACAGTAGATGAAGGCCGCCGACTTGGGCCGGAAAAATGCGTCTTCATCTACAATGCTAACAAGAACCGCTTTCGGAACAACGTGTTTGAGGGCTGCGCGATCGGCATCCACTTCACCGCAGGCTCGGAGGGCAACCTGATCAGTGGCAACTCCTTCATCAACAATCGAAATCAGGTCAAGTATGTTGGTACGCGCCACCTCGATTGGTCGTCTGAAGGACGGGGCAATTACTGGAGCGACAACCCCGCCTTCGACCTCAACGGCGACGGTGTTGGCGATAGCCCCTACAGACCGAATGATCTAATCGACAAGGTGTTATGGACTTCCCCGCAGGCAAAGCTGCTGACCACTAGCCCCGCCGTCCAGGTGATCCGCTGGGCGCAGGCGCAGTTTCCGGCGATCCTGCCCGGCGGCGTCGTCGACAGCCACCCGCTGATGGTGCCGGCAGACAGGAAGGTTGTGCAATGACCGGGACAGTCGAGATAGTCAACGTCAGCAAGTGCTACGGAAACTCGACCGTAGTGCGGGACATTTCTTTTGGATTGCGAGCAGCCGAAACCGTCGCGCTCGTCGGGCATAACGGCGCCGGCAAGACCACTCTCATCAAGCTGATGCTCGGCCTAATCCGGCCGACAAAGGGTCTGGTGCGTGTCCTCGGAGAGAACCCGGCGACGGGCGACTTCGCGGTACGTCAACGCCTCGGCTATCTCCCGGAGAGCGTCTCCTTCAACATGGCGCTGACAGGGCGGGAGACTCTGCGCTTCTACGCACGGCTGAAGCGGGTGGACTGTGCAGCCGCCAGCGATCTTTTCGAGCGCGTCGGGCTAGCCGAGGAAGCCGTCGACCGGCCCGTCCGGACCTATTCCAAGGGCATGCGACAACGTCTGGGCCTGGCGCAGGCCCTGCTCGGCACGCCACGGATCCTGCTGCTCGACGAACCCACTAGCGGACTCGACCCGGCCCTGCGGCGGAACTTCTACGAGCTGATCACCGAACTGCGGGCGAAGGGCACCACCGTGCTGCTCTCGTCGCACGCCCTTACCGAACTCGAGGGCCGGGCCGATCGCGTGATCATCGTCAACAAAGGCGTGAAGATCGCAGACGGAACACTTGAGGAGCTTCGTGGCATCGCCCGGCTGCCGACGCGAATCAACCTGACGTTCTCCCAGGCCGACGCCACGCCTGCCTGGCTGAACGGCGGCATGAAATGGTGCCGCAGCCCGCACGGCGTCCTCGACGCGGAAGTTTCCTCGGACCGCAAGATCTCGCTGCTGCATGAGATCACCGCAGATGCTGCGCTGCTCTCCGGCTTGACGATCACTGAACCGACGCTTGATGACCTTTACGCGCATTTTCTCAAGGGTGGGGTAACGAAATGAGCAATATCTTCACCCTCGCCGGGAAAGAGATCCAGGAAGGCATGCGGAACCGGTGGGTACTGGCAACCACCTTGCTACTGACCGCACTTGCCCTGACGCTGTCCTTCCTTGGCAGCGTGCCGACCGGTAGCGTGGGCGTCGACAAGCTTGATGTCGTCATCGTCAGCCTCTCGAGCCTCACCATCTTCCTCGTGCCGTTGATCGCCCTCCTGCTGTCGCATGACGCGATCGTCGGCGAGATGGAGCGAGGAACGATGCTGCTTCTCCTCAGCTATCCTATCGGACGCCGTGAGGTCGTCTTCGGGAAGTTCCTCGGTCATCTGGCGATACTCGCCTTCGCAACGCTCTTCGGCTACGGCGCGGCTGCTGCCGCGCTGGTCGCGACGGGAAGCGCTGTCGGACCGGATAGCTGGCGGGCCTTCGGGTCGATGATCGCGTCCTCGATCCTCCTTGGGGCCGTGTTTGCGTCGATCGGCTATCTTATAAGCTCGATGGCCAGGGAGCGCGCGACGGCCGGGGGCATCGCGATTGGAATCTGGCTGTTCTTCGTGTTGATCTACGACATGGCGCTGCTCGGCGGCCTCGTTGCCGCGCAAGGGCTGGCCATTCCGACCGGGCTGCTCAACCTGCTCCTGCTCGCCAACCCGACCGACGTCTATCGCTTGCTCAATCTCGGTTCCGGTGGGGCACGCGCTCTTTCGGCCCTGGGAGGCGTCGCCGACCACACCGGCCTTTCCGCGCCCGTTCTGCTTGCAGCGTTCGGGTTCTGGACGCTCGCACCGCTGGGATTCGCCACGTTGATCTTCTCAAGGAGGGAGCTATGAGGTTCACGGTCGCCACTGCCATCCTCGCCGCAACGCTTGTCCTTGCCGGCTGCCAGAAGGAGGAGGATGCGACGATGCCCTCCCCCTATGCGCTCACGGCCGATGCAATGGGACGCTACTGCGGCATGAACGTCCTCGAGCATCCGGGGCCGAAGGGCCAGATCATCCTGCAGGACATCCCCGAACCCATCTGGTTTTCTTCGGCGCGGGACACCGTCGCCTTTACGATGTTACCGGAGGAACCCAAGGACGTCGCCGCGATCTATGTTTCGGACATGGGCGCAGCGCCGAGCTGGGGGGAGCCGGGAGCGCAGAACTGGATCGACGCGACAAAGGCGTTCTACGTCATCGGCAGCAAGGTAAGGGGCGGAATGGGGGCCGAGGAGGCGGTGCCGTTTTCGAGCGAACGCGCTGCACGGGATTTCGCTGAAAGGAATGGCGGCCGGGTGACCGGATTCGAGCAAATTCCCGCGGACTATGTACTGGGGACCGGGGCCTCCGAGTACGGCGCGGGAATCGAAACCGAGAGCCATGGGGAGGCTCAAACTCGTGGTTAGCCCGATTACGCGCCGCAGGGCGATCTGCATCATGGCCGCTGCCGCCGGACTCCCGCTGCTGGACCTTGGCGGACGTGCCGAAGCCGCAGTGGCCGCGTTGACGTGGAGAGGCCGCGCCCTGGGCGCGCCCGCGACACTGATCCTGAACTTAGAGAGCCAGGCAGCCGCGGCGCGGCTCATAGACCGAGTCGTTGCCGAGGTGTCGCGCCTCGAGAGGGTGTTCAGTCTTTACCAGAGCGATTCCGTCCTCTCCGAACTGAACCGAACCGGAGCGATTGCCGCTCCGCCGTCGGATCTGGTGAACCTGCTCGAGGCGAGCCATGACTTCTGGGTGGCGACTGGTGGAGCCTTCGACCCCACCGTTCAGCCTCTGTGGACGCTCTATGCAGAGCACTTTTCCGCCAGCGACGCTGATCCTGCGGGACCGCCGGAGGCCGCGAAGAGGCGCGCAATGTCGCGCGTCGGCATGGACAAGCTCAAGTTCAGCCGCGATCGCGTCGTATTCTCCCGACCGGGAATGGCGTTGACCCTCAATGGCATAGCGCAGGGCTACATCACCGACCGGATCGTCGGCCTACTCAAGGATGCGGGTATGGCAAACAGTCTCGTCAGCATGGGCGAAACACGCGCCATCGGGGCGCAGCACGACGGTCGGCCGTGGCGGGTCGGACTTGCGACGCGAGAAGATGCCGGCACGCCGGACAGCGTACTGAACCTCGTCAACAGGGCCGTCGCGACCTCGAGCCCGGACGGCTTCCAGTTCGGCGGCTCCGGCCGGTTCGGCCATATTCTCGACCCGCTGAGCGGGGCAACGCCAAGACTCTATCGACGGGTCAGCGTCGTAGCCCCGACTGCGACGGCTGCCGACGCCTTCTCAACCGCCTTCAGCCTTATGGGCAGTTCGGCTGTCCGCATCGCGTGCGAGCACCATTCGGAACTGACCGTTGATATGATCTCCACTTCGGGTGCGCACGAGCGGTGCGGCCGTGCGTGACGCCGGTGGCCCAAAGATCCGGGGGTCCGAAAACGACAAGATCTGAAGCTCAATCCGCGCAATTCCGCTCTGTTGCTGAGTAGAATTCAAGGTCTGCGTCAGCGTCAGCGGAATGATGCACAGTCAGTGCAGCCGAGACAGCTGCACTCGTATTTTGAACAGGGCGCAGTCAGAGCGCCCCGGTTTGAAGAGCCGTTCAGCGGCCAAAGGAGAGCCCCAAATGCTGACCCAGAAAACCAAAGATATCGTCAAAGCCACGGCCCCAGTGCTCGCGCAGCACGGGCATGCGATCATCCAGCATTTCTATAAGCGGATGTTTCAGGCGCACCCGGAACTCAAGAACATATTCAACATGGCGCACCAGGAAAGGGGCGAGCAACAGCAAGCGCTCGCACGCGCCGTCTACGCCTATGCGGCCAACATCGAAAATCCGGAGAGCCTTTCGGCGGTGCTGAAGGATATCGCCCATAAGCACGCCAGCCTTGGCGTGCGACCGGAACAATACCCCATCGTCGGAGAACATCTGCTTGCATCGATCAAGGAGGTGCTGGGAGATGCCGCGACAGATGAAATCATTTCAGCCTGGGAACAGGCCTATGGCAATCTGGCGGATATTCTGGCTGGCATGGAGAGTGAGCTCTATGAGCGCTCGGACGAACGCTCCGGTGGTTGGACCGGCTGGCGTCGTTTTATCGTCCGTGAGAAGCACCCGGAGAGCGATGTCATCACCTCATTCGTGCTGGAGCCGGCGGACGGTGGACAGGTGGCGGATTTCGAGCCTGGACAATACACGAGTGTCGCGGTGCATGTGCCAAAGCTCGGGTACCAGCAGATACGCCAATACAGCCTTTCGGATTCTCCGAACGGACGCAGCTATCGCATTTCCGTCAAGAGAGAAGATGGCGGCTTGGGGACGCCCGGCTACGTCTCGTCCTTGCTGCACGATGATGTCAATGTCGGCGATGAACTCAAGCTCGCCGCTCCCTACGGGAATTTCTACATCGACGTCACCGCGACGACGCCGATCGTTCTGATAAGCGGCGGAGTCGGTCTGACGCCGATGGTCAGTATGCTGAAGAAGGCGCTCCAGACACCGCCGCGGAAGGTCGTGTTCGTGCATGGCGCACGAAACAGCGCAGTGCATGCGATGCGTGACCGTCTGAAGGAAGCCTCCCGTACCTACCCGGACTTCAAGCTGTTCATCTTCTACAACGAGCCCCTGCCGACGGATATCGAGGGGCATGACTACGATTTCCCCGGATTGGTCGACGTCGAGAAGATCAGGGACAGCATTCTCCTCGAGGAGGCCGACTATTACATCTGCGGACCGGTTCCGTTCATGCGGATGCAGCACGACAAGCTGCTCAGTCTTGGCATTTCCGAAGCGCATATTCACTACGAAGTATTCGGTCCCAATTTATTCGCCGAGTGAGGGCAGCACCGGACGAAGCGGTTTCTCCCAAGGGCCGAGGGGCCGGCCTTCGGACTGGCTGCGGCTGGGCTTGCGCTGCGAAGGGTCTGGGTCAAGATGCGTCTGAGGTCTGCGTGATCTCAGTTCGCGAGCTCGCGCGATAAAAGGTCACTTCTTCGCTGATCACGCGATCCTCGCTGTTCAGGATTGCGGTCCATATTCGGTTCCCGATTTTGACGCGCAAGCGGCACGTGCCAGCGTCTTCACCCTCGCCGCGCTCGACCGTGCTGGTGACGAGTCCCCTACGGATGTTCCGACGCAAGTCGTCGCTTGAGAGCTGGAAACGATCCGCGAGCGCAGCGGGGTCGAATGTGAAATCTCCATTTTGATCTCGTTGAACCTGCATGACTCTCTCCTGCAAGATACATCTAATCGGAGGGGCATTCTCAAGCACCGGCACCTTGGTGCTCTGCGGACATAGAAACCCCTTCCGCGGCCGTGATGCCGTTGCCACGCTCGACCTTATTGCCGAGTGCGGCGCTGAACGCGGGTCTAGGAACAGGACCGCTCATGGCCGGAAAATATGCGACGAGGAAGAGCGTCCACCCCGCCATCCAACAGATTGCGGCAGCAGCGACGGTGTCGAAAGCGTTTTCATTCAACCAGCCGCCGGAAATCCGCAGCAGCGCCGAGAGCGACACGAGTGAGAACGCGACCGCCATGGCCCGACCGAGGATCAGGAACTCGCCGTCGCGGACCATGGCTGGCCGCATCATCAAAGCCGCGATCATCGTGCTCATCGCGCCCATCGTCAGCGCGTGCAGGGCGTCATCTGCTGGAACCTGGTCGGGTATAATAGCTGAAAGACCGCCGAGAATGAGCGCCGTCGGTGTCCAGGCGAAGGCAACATGCAGGATGAACAAGGACGGATAGTGGCGGGTCTCCAGGATCTGCCATGCGCTCATCTGCCACAGCAGCACAGCGCCCGAAAACAACAGCAGGAGACCTGGCAGCGTGGGCGGACAAGCGCCATGAAGACAGGTCGCGACGAGAATGCCCGCAGCCGCCAGGTGCGAAAGCTCCCGCCGGTTGCGGAGGGACCTCCCTCCCCCTGCCCGGTCCAGCCAGGAGCGGGTGAAGGCGGGGACGGCGCGCCCGCCTATAAGAACGATCAGCGCGGCATAAAGCAGCGGCATGGGACTCGGGCCATCGCCGATGCTAGCCAAGGCATTTATGCCAAGCGCGCCTGTTCCAAGCGGCGCCCAGCACCGATCCCACGCCCCCGAGACCACGACGCCACAGATCAGCATCGACGTCAGGAACGCGAAATAGGCCGATACCCCGATCGCAGCAGCGATTAGGGGTAGATGCTCCGAGAGCGCGCCAGTCAGGCGGGCGGCGCACCATAGGCCGGTAGCGATCATAGTGGCGGCCGGCGGTACGGGCCCCCTCTTCGTCCAGGCCGGCAGGGCCGTCAGCAGATAGCCCCCTGCCGCAGCTCCCCCCATGCCGAACACAAGTTCGCGGCTGTGCCACTCGACCCTGTCCGGTGCGAGTTGTTGCGGGAGGAGCCAGACCATCGGCACGACAAGCGCCCATAGTCCCGCGAGAAAAAACAGGGGTCGGTATGGCGCCCGCCAGATGGAACCCCAATCGGTCGACTCGTAAGTCAAACGGCCGCCTGGGACTGGTCTTCGAAGCGCGGAAACAGCACGGCGTTCTCGAGATGCATGTGCGCGATCAAGTCGTCGGTGAACTTGCGCAGTCCCGTATAAAGCGCGGTCCACGAGCCGCAGGCGTCTGGCGGCAGCGAAAGCCCATGGGTCACATGTTCGATCGTCCGGAGATGCTCCGCCTCCTCCTCGTGCTCGTCTCGCATCCGCATGATCGGATGGGCGATCACCGCACTGCCGCCGCGTTGCATCATCGGGAAGAGGACCTGCTCTTCTTTCATCATGTGGCTCTCAAGGTTGTCCCGCAAGTGCTCAAGAACCTGGGAGAGCCCGATCGGTGCAGAGCGGTGGTCTCCGTGCACCCGCTCCACCTTCTGGGCGAGCGGGATGAGCCAGGCGAGCTCCGCACGGTGCGTCTGGTGATATCTGTCCAGGATGTGTCCGATGAGGTCCGATGTCTGCGCAGGTGCATCTCGTCTTGCGGCCACGACGAGGGATTGCAACTCTGCAAGCAGCGCCGACGGTGCGAGACCCGCCTTAACGGCGGCTTCCGAGAGTCGGACGTCGCCGCCGCAACAGAAGCTGATGTCATGTCCCCGGAATAGTTGCGCGGCTCCGGGCAGCTCTGCTGCGATTGCTGACACAGTGTTGTCGAGGCTTATTTCCGTCATGAGCTTTTCCTTTGCCGTGTTTCTTCCCAGGTGTGTGCTTGGATTCCGCTGGCCGAAGCCAGTATCGCGCCGAATTCGCGTCCCTGAATTCGACATTCCTTGTGCAGAATTTTGGTCCGCACGTCTTTGCGCCTGCGCAAACAGTGCTTTTCAACGTCGCGCTCCAGAATTGTGCTTTCGCAGAGAGAGAGCACGCGCGCCTTTGTGCCTGCAGGAAAGTGGCTTGCCGAATGTCTTGTCGAACACGGCGTCCTGGCCGCTCGAGACTTCGCCCCCCAGTGGATGTTAAGCTAAGCAAGGGGCATCTTCAGGGCCGGATTCCAACCTTGCCCTCGAGCTTCACGAGCTCGAAATCGGAGACCAGGAGATCAAGCCGCACATGCCAAGCGCCGGGCAAGGGCACCACGAGACCATCGACGCGCCAGTTTCTCTCCCCGGCGGGCTGCGCGGGCCGCCGGATCGCTTCTATGCCAGACGCGGGATTGGAAAGGACGAGCGTCACCTCCCTTGGCGCGAGGACCTGCCCGTCCTTGCCGAACACCTCGATGAATGCCGCCACCTGACCGACACGGCCTGGCGAGAGCCGCACATTCGCCATGGCTCGCGCTGCATGGAGATGAACGGCTGCAGGTCGGGAAGCGGCAACTTCCAATGCGCGCGGCGGGGGCGTGAACCGCCATACTGCGGCTACGCCGAAGATCAAGACGGCGACGACGGTTTCGATGGCGATCGACCGAGCGAGGCGCCCTGCAGCCGGTGCGTCACGTCGCTCTGCCGGCTCCGTCAGCCGCAGGCGATTAAACACCGCAAGAGCAAGAAGCAGAACAAACAAAGCCAATTTGGCGAGGAGGACCGCCCCGTAGGCGGTCTCAACCAATGCTGCCGGTTTGCGAACCTGGGTCACGGCCAACACCATGCCAGCGACGATCAGCAAGGCGAGAACGAGCGGGATCGTGGTAGAGAAGCGGCGCAGCATGCCCGCAGACTCTGGTGTGCGACGTGCCAGCGCTAGTCCCAGCGGTGTAAGCACTCCTGTCCAGAACGCAATCCCGACGCCGTGAAGGAAGACCATCGGGCGCGTAACCCATTGCGGTTCCGCGGCGCTGGCATGGCCGCTCAGCGCAAGTGCCAGACCGGTCCCGCTGAGCGCAGCCAGAGAAAGAAGGCGCCCCCAGCCGCCCTTCGCGACCAGCGCAAAGGTCGCCATCACAGATGCAAGAACGGCGACGACGGAGGTCCGGCCGAAGCTAGTGCTCATTCCAGCTTGCCAAGTAGCCAAATGCACGAGGCGCCGAAGAGGAACGGCGAGCGCGTCGAGACCCTGGAAACCGACAGACAGCAGCGCTCCGACGAGTCCGACGCCGAGAATGATGTGAATGGCCACGGTTCCGGAGCGCTCGCCCTTTCCAAGCCACGACAGCGCGAACGACCCGCCAATTCCTAGAAAGAGGCCGAGATAGAGGGCGAGCTTTGCCATCCATATTGCCGTGCCAACCTCCCAGTCTATGCCCACTGCGGCTGCGGGAGGCGTTGCGCTCGGCGCCCCAATCGTGAAGATCACCGAACCACCGATCGGATGTCCGTCTTCGGAGACCACACGCCAGGAAAGCACATGCGTGCCCCGGACGAGTCTGGATGGTGGTTCGATTTTCAGTGTTCGATCGCGTAGCTCGTAGTGTTCGAGGCTAACGCTCGAGCCGTGCGGCCCGACCAGTCTGAGGGAGAGCGGCGAGATCACCTCGCTGAAGGTCATCAAAAACGCCGCAGGCGCCTCGGCGAGCACGGCGTTGTCTGCCGGGTTGGTCTCGACCAGCGATGCATGCGCGAAGGCCGTTGCGGCGAGCCAGAGCCATGCGGAACAGGCCAGCACCGAAAGCGCCAGCATGCGAGCCGGGGCGTGGCATCGGCGTCCCTCCAAGCGCGGGTTGATCATGCCAATCTCCGTCAGCCATATAGGGAAGCGCGCCTCGAGTGCACGCTTCCCTCCGCCTCTCATTGTTTTTAGTGGCTGCCCGCCTTTTCGAGGAGCTTTACACCGGGAGCCGGAAACTCGAGATCGTCGCCGCTCTGGCCTTCTGCCGGGATCTCGATCCATCGTTCAGCCGCGCCGTCGGGGCACTCCTGCACGGTCGGGAAATAGAGCACCTTGCCCGCCGGCAGGTCCGACGTCAGATAAACGCGCACTACGAACTCATCGTACTCGTCGTCTCCCAGATGGCCCCCCTTCCACAGCACCTCCTTCACGCCCTCCTTCGTCGGGGTGCCGTGGTTGTCGTAGGACTTCTCGTAGGCGCCGCTTACCTTCTCCAGGGTCCAGCCGGGCTTGGGCATCGGCTTAACGGCAATAACGCCCTCCGGAATCTGGACGCGCACCGCGTTGGTCGGCTTCCCGTCGCAGCCGTGCGGCACGCGGAAGACGGCCTTATAGCTCGCGCCTACCGGAGCTTCCTTCGTTTCGAGCGAGGTGTGAGCGATCGCCGCTCCCGCACCAACGGCAATCAGGGGGGCGGTCAGCACCAGTTTCTTTAGCATTGGACTTCTCTCCTTATCGAATGCCGGCTCGCGTCGGCGGGGTTCGCGAGGACCAGCGTCGCCGGTCCGCTTCACAGCTGAAGGGGTTGAGTTGGGGACTGGACAGCAGCCCGCAGTTCACGAAGTTCGGATAGCCCGCACCTCGACTAACGTTGGTCCAGGCGCCAGGAAGTTTCCGGCGTGGGAAAACACGCTCGACGCGATCTAGGCAGTCGGCGGCGGAGCTCGGGGACAGCCGGGATCATGGTCGCTTCTGCGAACCAACAGCTCGCAGGATGGGGGCAGGACAGCGCTTGAAGACCGCGGCGTTACAGGAACCGACGCGAGACCGCCAGGTGCTGCAGGCAAAGCTGAGGACAGGCCGCATCCGAGGATACAGCACTCGGCCAGCCTGTCGTGATCGCGGCCGCCAGGGTCAGTGTCGGAGTGGCTTGCCCCCGTAATGCAGAGGGGATCGCCGAAGGGATCCAATTGTCGGACAACCGGTCCTTGACCGGCAAAAGCGTGGACAACGGACTGCAGGACGAGCATGCAGGCGGCGACCAGCGCCAGCCCTCGGCTCAATCCCGTTCGTCGTCTCGCCATCGTCCATTCTCCATTCGGGCGCAGCACTCGATGCAGCAAATAGACGAGCCTGTTGGAACAATCCTTGTTCCAGATCAACAAACGCGGGGTCGGAGAGATAAGCGCAGTTATTCGCGGATCAGCTGGCCGCATTCGCCCTAACGATTGGCGTTTACCGCCGACGCTTTGGCAACAGCGATAAAACCAGCGTCGCAATAGGTCCGGTTTCAAGCGACGCGATAGCCGTGGTGATCAAGGCCCGACTTGTCTAGGCACCCGGATGCCGCGCGTGATGCCGATCGCCGCTCCCAGCGTCCCCCCGGCGACGATCCCCGCAGACCCACCAGCAAGGACTGCAATTAGACAATTGAGGACAGCGGCCCCGAGTCCGGAATTCGACAGGAGAGTGATCCCGGCGACGAGGCCGACTAGACCGCCGATCGCGCCAAGGGCAATTGCAAACAAGGTCACGGACTCCGAAGGATCAATCTGGCGGTCCGGCATGTCGTTCTGTTTCGAACTTGACCTCTCCACAGCTTGCTCCGGGGAGCGGTTGTCCATGTGTTCATCCGTGTTTGGCATTGGATCCTCCGGGGTGCAGCGTCGCTTCATCGTCTTCTTTCGGTCCAGAACGCTGGCCTGTGCTGGCGGTTCCGTCCCTGGCCGGGTCCGCCGGCGGCCCTTCGTCTTCCTTATCGTCCAACAGGACTCTTTCAGCCGCCCCGTCCAGGTCCTCATATTGACCCGCACGCAGCGACCAGAGAAATGCCAGCAGTCCGACAGCGCCCATCGCCAATGCCACCGGTATAAGAACGGCAAGATAGTTCATGGCTTTGCCGTGACTGGTTTGGTCGCCCGGAAAAAGCGCGGGCCCTTTCTAACCTTTGCACGGAGGCGCAGCGCGTTTCCAACGACGACGATCGAGGACAAGGACATGGCCAGCGCCGCAGCGAGCGGCGTGACCAGTCCTGCGATTGCGAAGGGCACGCTGACGATATTGTAGGCGACTGCCATTCCGAAGTTCTGGCGGATCAGCACATCGGCCCTGGACGCGGCTTCGATGACTTCTCGGACAGCCAGCAGGCTGTGACCAAGGAACACGAAATCGGACGCGCTTCGTCCGATGTCCGTCGCCGACGACGGGGCGATCGACACGTGTGCGGCGGAAAGAGCCGGCGCGTCGTTGAGACCGTCGCCGATCATCAGCACCTTGCTGCCCGCCTCGGCCAATGACCGGATGGCCTTCACCTTCTCACCGGGAAGTAGCTCGGCCGAGAACTTCTCGATGCCCAACTGCTTGGCGACGGACGAAACCGCGGGTTGGGCATCTCCTGAAACTATCGCTAGTGAATAGCCGGCGGAGCGGAGTGTCTGTACAAGCTCTCGAGCGCCAGGACGGATGGAGTCCTCAAATGCGAAAACCGCTATCGTTTCGCAGTCCTTCGACAGCACGGCTACTGACGCCGCTCCCAGGTCGACCTGCCTTGCATTCGACGCCCACGACGGGCGCCCGAGACGGTAGACCGCATTCCCTGCCCGCCCCTCGATTCCGCAGCCATGAACCTCCTCCAGACTCTCGAACTCCAGAGGGGACCCGGGCCGTCCTGCGCCCGCCATGGCAATGGCCGCGGAGGCGGGATGCCGCGAGACCCTCGCCATCGCCGCGGCCAGAGACAAGAGCCGGGGCTCAATGTCGTCCGCATTGACCAGACGCATCTCGCCGAAGGTCAACGTCCCGGTCTTGTCGAAGAGTACGGTGTCGATTTCGTTCAGTCTCTCGAATGCGGACCCGTCGCGCGCCATGATTCCGCGTTCGAAGAGGCGCCGTGCCGCCACCACCTGTACCATCGGCACGGCAAGTCCAAGGGCGCATGGGCAGGTAATGATCAGCACGGCGATGGCAATGCTGACTGACTTGTGGAGATCTCCGGTTCCGTAAAGCCATGCGAACATGGAAAGGAGGGCGACACCGTGCACGACGGGCGCATACAAGCTTGCGGCGCGATCAGCGATTCGGCGGTAATTGGAGCGCCCGCTCTCGGCAGCCTCCATCATGCGGGTCATCTCGGCCAGGAAAGAACCGTCGGCGGATACGGTCGCCACCAGTGTCAGCGGATTGGCGAGGTTCATCACTCCCGCCTGCAATGCGCTTCCCGGCGCTGCACGCTTCCACTCGCTCTCCCCTGAAACGAGCGAACAATCAAGCTCCGAGGCGCCTTTAACAACAACGCCGTCGACCGGCACGCGCTCGCCGGCGGCGACCAGCAGATGCATGCCAGGCTTGATCTCGGAAAGCGAGACGTAATCAATCGCGCCGTCCGCCCGGATCACATTGGCGCCCCGCGGCGCGAGCCTCGCAAGCGCTCCGACGGCGGAACGCGCCTTGCCCCGCACCAGGTGATCCAGTGCTCGCCCTGCCAGCAGGACGAACAGCAAGGACGTGCTCGCGTCGAAATAGGCATAAGCCGCGTTGTGAAGGGTGTCGTAAACACTCAGGGCGAAGGCAAGGAGAACGCCGACGCTGATCGGAACGTCCATATTGGTGCGGCCGTGCCGCAGCGCCGCCCACGCCGAGCGATAAAAAATCCTGCCGGAATAGACGATCGCCGGCAGAGCGAGCGCGGCCGAGATCAGATGGAAAGCATGGCGCGTCGCGGGATCAGCCCCGGACCAGACCGATACCGAGAGAATCATGATGTTCATCGCCGAGAAGCCGGCAACCGCGAGCGCCTTTAGAAGGGAAGAAAGCACCGGATCCTGGGTGTCCTCCTCAATGGAGGCCAGATGCGAGGCATAGCCGATTTTCACAAGTGCGGCGGTGAAATCCGGGCTCTCGTCGTCATTGCCGCGCCAGTTGATGGTCACGCGCCGGGAGGACAGATTCACTCGTGCGAGTTCCACGCCGGGGAGTTTCCTAAGCACGCCTTCGACGGCAGCGATGCAGGCGGCACAATGCATGTCGGGCAGCGCCAATACGGTTTGGCGAAGGCCGTCGCCGAGATCGCGGCTCGCAAGCCGGATCTCCTCAGCCTGCGGGCTCGTCCGAGGAGCGGCCCCAGCGCTTGCAACGGCTATCCCGGAACAGCAGGACATGACTAGTGCACCGCCTTGTAGGCGTGCCACGTTGCATGCCCGAGCAAGGGGAAGATCACGACCAGACCGATCAGCCCGGTGGCGACGCTTACCAGGAACAGTCCAAGCACAATCGCGCCCCAGACGAGCATCGGACGGAGATTGTTCCAGACAAGCGCCACGCTGATCCCCATTGCCGTGAACGCATCGATGCGCTGGTCCAGAAGCATCGGGATGGAGAACACGCTGATAGCAAAGGAAAAGCCCGCAAAAAGCGCGCCTATGAAAATGCCGACTGCAAGCATGGCCCAACCGGTCGGCGTCGTCAGAAGCAGTTGCGTGACATGCCCTAGGCCCGGAAACGGCCGAACTCCAAAAAACAAGGCATAGATGAGCACGGCCGCACGCATCCAGAGCAGCATGAGCATGCAGAGCAGAAGCCCCGTGAAGAACACCTGGGCCCCGGCCACCGGTCTGACGCGGAGCATGCTCCCAAGAGTGACCGGCTCGGAGCGCTCGAGGCGCGAGCTCTTCAGGTAAAGGCCCGTGGCGAGGAGCGGCGCGATGATCATGAAACCTGCAACGGCGGGGAACAAGAAATAGTCGCGTCCGGTCGCGAAGAGGAGCCAGATGATCAGGAAGGAAACGACGAAGACGGTTATCCCGTAGGTCAGGCTGAGCATCGGGAAAGTGATCAGGTCACGCCAACCTTTCGCCAACCACTCGAAGGGCGCCTGGGCCGGTAAATGGCGCTGCCATTTCGGGTTCCAGGTCTCCTCTATTCCTGAGACCTCGCCTACCCAACGCTGTAACTTTCGAGTTCCAGACATATGTCTCTCCACGGGTACACCATGCCGTCAGCAGGATGATTTTGCGGCCCTGTACTGTCCCGGTGTCGGCCCCGTCTCCTTGAGGTGGGCGACGCATCCGGGATCGCTATCGATCGCGACGTAAAGCATGTGGGCGTTAGCGCCGAGGAAAATCGCCGCAGCAACGAGGCCCCACCAGGCCAGCGTCGATCTGCTTCGTCTGGCAACAACCTTCGTCATCACGGCTTCTCCACGCCCAGCGCGTTGACATAGAGGGCCAGAATCTTGATCTCCGCCGGTGTCAGCCGCTCGTCCCATGTCGGCATGTGGCCCTGGCGTCCGCCATGGACCGACTCGATGATGGTTTGCATCGAGCCGCCATAGATCCAATAGGCATCGGTCAGGTTCGGAGCGCCGACCTCCCGGCTGCCTCTCGCGTCTTCGCCGTGGCAGGCGGCGCAAGTGGTGAGGAACACTTCTCTGCCCGTCTCGATCCGGCCGATGTTCTCCGGCGTGGAGTATTGGGGATTGGTGAGCGAATAGACGTAGGCGGCGACATCACGGACCTGATTGCGTTCGAGCATCTGGTCGCGTCCGAACGAGGGCATCTGCCCGACGCGGCTCTCAGGGTGCCTGGTGTTGATGCCAACCCTCAGGGTCTGCTCAATATCCTCCGGTCCGCCGCCCCAAAGCCAGTCGTCATCGGTCAAATCCGGATAGTTGCTGCGACCCTTTCCGTCGACGCCGTGGCAAACGGCGCAGTTGTCGCCGAAGAGTTGATGGCCGGTTGAGCGCACCGTCGCCATAAGGCGTTCGTCCGCCCTTATCTCGTCGTAGGAGAGCGTATCGATTTGGTTCTCCCAGGTCGCTCTGGCGGCAGCCGCGGCGGTTAGTTTTTCCTCGACAACGTCGCGCTCGTCGATCCCAAGCAGGCCCTTGGTGTAGGTGGTGCCCAGCGGCCACGTGGGCAGCAGAACCCACCAGATAAGCGCGAAGACATGAGTGATGACGAGGAAAAGCAGCACTCCGCGCGGAACCGGGGTGTCGAGCTCCTTGATGCCGTTCCACTCATGCCCGGTGGTCTTCCGGCCGCTGATTGGATCGACTTCTTCTACGTCCATGGCTGATCATCCTTGTCGAGAATCGCCTTCTTGGCGCGATCGAAACGGTCGCGGTTAGCCGGCCAGAACGTGTAGACGATGACGCAGATCGAGAATCCGATGAGATAGAAGAGCCCCCAGCTTTTCGCCGCCTCCACCAGTGTCTCGTGCGTCACGTCCATGACGAATTGTCCCTTTCTCGTTCAATCGGCTGGATCGGGTACCTGTTCCGGCGCTGCCGTGTTTTGGTACGCCGCCTTTGTCAGCCGTCCGAGGACCTGCAGATAGGCGACGAGCGCATCCATTTCCGTGACCCGTGTTGCCACCCCGTCGAAGGCGCTGACCCGGGTCTCCTCGCCATATCGTTCGGTGACGCCCGACGCCTGCTCGCTGTCGGGCATGGCCTGGCCGAAGGCGTCCTGCGCGGCGTTCTCGATCATTTCGTCGGTATAGGGCACTCCGACGCTTCGCTGCGCCTCCAGATGAAGACCGAGGTCATCCAGGCGCAATGGTGTCCGCGCCAGCCAGGCATAGGCCGGCATGTTCGACTCCGGCACGACGTCGCGCGGGTTGGTGAGATGGGCTACATGCCAGAAATCGGAATATTTGCCTCCTACCCTGGCGAGATCCGGTCCGGTTCGCTTCGACCCCCACAGCATCGGGTGATCATATTTGGATTCGACCGCCAGCGAATACGGGCCGTAGCGCTCGACCTCGTCGCGCAGCGTGCGGATCATCTGGCTGTGGCAGGCATAGCAGCCCTCGCGGATATAGATGTTGCGGCCGGCGAGCTCCAGCGGCGTGTAGAGCCGCATGTCCTCGACGTCCTCGACGGTCTCGTCAATTGTGAACAGCGGAGCGATCTCCACGATGCCGCCGACACTGGCCGCCAGAATGATCGCCAGCACGAAACCGATCGCCGTCCGCTCGAGCTTTCGATGGATAAGTTCGCGCATGATCCTACTCCGCCGGTCCCGTTGCCGCGCCTTTCGGCAATGGCGCGGCGACCGGAACGTCGTCGTGCCGTTCAGCCAGCACAGGGACGCCGCGAACGGTCATCCAGATGTTGTAGGTGGCGACAACGGCTCCGATCAGGAACAGCAGGCCGCCGAAGGCGCGTGCAATGTAGTAGGGGTACATCGCCACCAGGGAATCCACGAAGGAATAGGCGAGCGTCCCCTCCCCGGTATAGGTCCGCCACATCAGGCCCTGAATGATGCCCGAGTTCCACATTGCGAAGACGTAGATCACGGTGCCGGCGAAGGCGAGCCAGAAATGGACTTCAACGAGGGCTGCCGAATACATCCTCTCGCGCTTCCAGATCGCCGGCACGAGCGTGTAGAGCGAACCGTAGGTGATCAACGCCACCCAGCCCAGGGCCCCTGCGTGGACATGGCCGACTGTCCAGTCGGTGTAGTGCGAAAGCGAATTGACGGGACGGACCGCGAGGAAAGATCCCTCGAAGGTCGACAGGCCGTAAAAGAAGGCGGCCATCATAATGAAGCGCAGCGTCGCGTCGTCGCGAACCTTGTGCCAGGCGCCGTTCAGGGTCAGCAGCGCGTTGCCGGCCGATGCCCATGAGGGAACAAGCAGCATCACAGAGAATGTCATGCCGAGGTTCTGCACCCAATGTGGCAGGGCCGTATAATGAAGGTGGTGCGAGCCGGCCCACATGTAGAAGAAGGTTATGCCCCAAAAGCTGAGGATAGACAGCCGATAGGAAAAGATGGGCCGCTCGGCACGCTTCGGCAGGTAGTAATAGAGCATCGCCAGGAAGCCTGCCGTCAGGAAGAAAGCGACCGCATTGTGCCCGTACCACCACTGCACCATCGAGTCCTGCACGCCCGCCCAGATCGTGTAGCTCTTGGCATGCCCCAGGGAGACCGGAACTGTCAGGTTGTTGATGATGTGCAGGATCGCCACGACCACGATGAAGGCCATGTAGTACCAGTTGGCGACGTAGATGTGAGGCTCCCTGCGCCGCGCCAGCGTCCGGATGTAGAGGATGAAATAGGTGACCCAGACGATGACGAGCCAGAGGTCGGCATACCATTCTGCCTCGGCATATTCCTTCGACTGCGTGACGCCCATGAAATAGCCGGTCACGGCCAGAATGCAGAAGAGATTGTAGCCGAACAGCACGAACCATGGGCTGAGTTGGTCCGCCAGCCGGGCGCGCGAGGTCCTTTGAACCACGTGGAACGAGGTTGCGATCAGGGCGTTGCCGCCGAACCCGAAAATTACCCCGGTCGTGTGGGCCGGCCTGATCCGCCCGAAGCTCGCCCAGGCGGTATCGAAATTGAGGCTAGGCCAGGCGAGCTGCGCGGCGGCCCAGACTCCGACGAACATGCCGAAGATCGCCCAAAACAACGTGAACCAGACGCCGACCTTGATGGGATCGTCGTAGTAGCGGGAGATTCGCGACGGATCCGGCGGAGGTCCGAACGAGCTCGACATTATAACATACAGCAGGCCGAGGCTGTATAAGAGGACAATCGCGCCATGTACTCCGAGCGGGTCGAACCGGCCTGCTGCCGCCATGGCTATGCCCACAATAGCCAGGACGAGCAATATTGCCGCGGCTCGATCCCGTTCTCGCGTCGTCAACTGTCCCATGAAGTTGCTCCCTCGTCATGAACAGCCCCTAGCAACGAGCATCTATCCCCCAAGGGGGACAAATCAAGGCTTCTGTCGATCTTTGCCGATCGCATCCAGGGCTTGAAGTCGATGCTTGACGGCACGGCACATGGTTCCCCATCCTCGCGCGACGCGGATAGCGAAACCAAGCATCCGCAGCCTTCTGGAACCGGACCATGTCTTACCGGAAGATGTATTGTGTCAACTCCTCAATTATCAGTAAATTAAACGTTGTGCGTGTATTTTCGGATCGGTCGTGCTGCTGCTCCGGCTTAGATCCGCTCCAGCTCGTGCCGGTCGTGAATCTCGATCATCCGACCCTTTACGGTGACCCCGGACTGGCGCAGCGTCGAAAAGGCGCGTGACAGGGCTTCCGGGGCCAGGCCAAGCTTCCCCGCAAGCACGTACTTCTGGAACGGCAAGCGGAACGAGAAGCTTGTGGTGGTGCCGTTTGGACAATGGCTGAGGATGTAGCTTGCAACGCGCTGCGTAGCGGTGAGCAGGCGATCTTGTGCGAGCAGGTCTTCCGTTATATTGCCTCGATGGCAGAGATGCTCGATGAAAGCCTGCGCCACATCGGGGTCTGCGGCGGCAAATTGGCGAAGCTTGGCACTGTCAATGCGCGCAATGTTGGATGCTTCGGCAGCCTCCGCGCTGGCGGTGGCACGCCCCAGGTACATGACGTTCTCGGCAAACATTTCGCCTTTGGAGAACACCGCCACATCGGCCTCGCGCCCGTCTTTTCCAACGCGGTAGAGGCGGATCAGACCTGAAAGTACAAAGAACACGTCGTCGATGCTGTCGCCCTTGTGGAAGAGGATATCGTGCTCCTCGTAGGTGGATAGCCTCGTGTCCTCGATAATGGCGTCGACGGTGGAGCACGGCAGCCGTCCGAAGAAGCGCGAACTCAGGAAGGTCGTCCTATCGCTCGAAGTCAATTGCAGCGTCTTCATTGCGAATGTCCCAATAAACCTGCCATCAGTCTAGCGCTATGCCGGTTTCGGTAAGTTGATCTTGGTCAAATAGCTGGAAAGGCCGGCTCGATTCACCCTTGCGATCTCCGTCGTCGAGTACGCGCCAGGAGGCTCCGTCGAGGTCCTCGTACTGTCCGCTCTTGAGCGCCCACAGAAATGCGACCAGCCCCAGACCACCGAGACTGAGTGCGATTGGAATGAGATAGATGAGGGTGTTCATGAGGTCACCGCGTCTGAATGCATCAATGTGGATGGCGTCGCGGCCTTACCGGCGGCAAGGCTGCGCTTCAGTCTCAGAGCATTGAAGACCACCACGAGCGACGAGGTGGACATAGCGACAGCGGCAACAAGCGGAGTTGCGTACCCAAGAATGGCGATCGGCACGGCGATGACGTTGTAGCCAATCGCCAGCACGAAGTTCTGCCTGATAAGTCGTCCGGCGTGCCGCGAAGTCTCGATGGCGAAGGGAACTGCCGAAAGGGCCTCATGCATAAAGACGAAGTCGGCAGCCTGGCGCCCTACATCGGCGGCAGTCGCCGGAGCCATGGAAACGTGTGCCGCACGCAGAACCGGCGCGTCGTTTATGCCGTCCCCCACTACCAGGGCCTTGTGACCTGCCTCGGCGGCAGCGGCGCATGCCTCGACTTTTTCGCGTGGCGAGAGTTCGGAATGCCAGTTCGAAATCCCCAAACTCCTGGCGAGGGCTGCGACCACAGACTCCCGGTCGCCGGATAGGATTCCCGTCGCAATGTCCAGGCGGCCAAGGGCTTCGATCGATTCGCGCGACGCGGGGCGCGGCCGATCCTCGAACCGGAAGCAGGCAAGCTCAAGAAAATCCAACGACAGGATTGCCTCCGATTGCCCGCCATCGGAGCCCGGATCGCCGACCGCAAAGCCGCGGCTTCCGAGCCGATAGACGCCGTCCGTGGTCTTCACTTCGATGCCGGCGCCGGGAATTTCCCGGATATCGCCAGCAAGCGCAGGGATTGCCCCTGCCGAATTCTGAATCGCTATTGCGATCGGATGGCGCGAATGCACCGCGATAGCCGCCGCAATCGCGAGCCGACCCCCTGCGATTTCGTGCGCATTCACGAGCCGTGGTCTGCCGATGGTCAGCGTGCCGGTCTTATCCAGGAGCACCGAGTCGATCTCAGAGAGACGCTCCATCGCCGTGCCATCCTTGACCATGACACCGCCTTGGAACAGCCGCCCGGCCGCAACGACCTGGACGACGGGAACCGCGAGACCAAGAGCGCAGGGGCATGTGATGATGAGCACCGCCACTGCGATCAGCATGGCATGGTGGACATCTCCCTCCACTAGCATCCAGCCGACAAAGGTCAGGAGCGCCAGCAGATGGACGGCCGGCGAGTAATAGCGGGCAGCGCGGTCGGCTATGCGTCGGTAGCGCGCCCTGCCCCCTTCGGCAGCCTCCATCAATCCGATGATTTCGGCGATGAACGAGTCGCGCGACGCGGCGGTCGTCTCCAGCGTGAGCGGTCCGGTGAGGTTGAGCGTGCCGGCCTGAACCGTGTCCCCTGTGGCGACCACGGTCGGCGAGCTCTCGCCGTTGACCACGGAGCGATCGAGGTCGCTTGTCCCGGACAGCACCCGTCCATCGACGGGGATACGCTCGCCAGCCGCGACAATCAGGCGTTCGCCTGGCTTGATCTCGTCGACGGCGCGGTACTCGCGCGAGCCATCCGGATGGACAATCGTGGCCCCGCGCGGAGACAAGCGTGCGAGACCGCTGATCGCCGTTCGTGCACGGCCCCGCATCATGTGATCGAGCGTACGGCCGATCAGCAGGAAGAACAGCAAGGTCACGGATGCATCGAACCAGGCATGTTCGCCATGACCAATCGTCTCGTAGAGCGACATGCCATAGGAAAGGCTGACGGCGAGCGCGATCGGCACATCCATGTTGGTTCGGCCGTGGCGAATGGCGTTCCATGCCGACTCGTAGAAAAAGCGGCCAGCATAGATCAGCGCTGGTCCGGCGATCAGCGCCGAGATCCAGTGGAAGAGATCGCGGGTGGCCGCATCCGCCCCAGACCAGACTGACACGGAGAGCAGCATGATATTGGTTGCGGCGAATCCGGAAACGGCAACCGCGAGGATCAACTGCTTCAGCAGGTCGTCGCCCTCGTCCCCGCCGGGCGAAAAGAGGTGTGTCTGATAACCACGCTCAGCGATGGCATGCAAGAAGTCACAGGGATCGGTGCGACGACCGCCAACCTCCTCCTTCCAGACGATTGAAACCCGACGGGAGGAGAGATTGACGCGGGCGCGTTCGACTTCGGGCTTGGCGTGCAGCGCTCCTTCGATCGTGGCGATGCAGGCACCGCAACAGGCATCGGGGACGCTCAGCTCCGACTGACGCAACCCGCCTCCGAGGTCCCGGCTCGCAAGCCAAAGTTCCTCGGAGACGGGCGACGCCTGCCCTCCTTCGGCAAGCATGGTTGCCGCACCAACGGCGCAGCAGCTCATTTGTCACCTCCCTCTGCGATGAAGCGGATCGTCTGGCGGTGAACCACCGCATCCCCCGCCATGGCCGTAATGGCGGCGATCCATTGACCGGGCTTCAACTCCTCAGCCAATGCAAAAGCGCCCTCGCCCCGCGGACGGAGCTCGACGCGAAGGTCCTCATGCTCCTCAACCGGTCGTTTGAGAACGGCGATTACCTTGTCGATTTGTCGGTCCGGTTCTCCGTTGCGGGTAAGGACGTAGCGGATTGCGCGGGGTTCGGCCGTCAGTCGTCCCTTGATGCCGCTTGCCTGAAAGGCGCGGCCCTCAGCCACCTTGCCGTTGAATTGCTGGCTGGCGACGTAGGTGTTCTCGACGACAAGGCCGCTCCAGCTTCGGCTGGCGTTCCAAGCCATGACGAGGTTGACGGAGATGATGGTGCCGAAGAAGAGGCCCATGACCGCCACCATGTGCCAACCGGTGAATCCGCGCTCCGGGCCGCGCTGTTTCGTTGTCGTGCTCATCGTCTTGCTGCTCCCGGGAGATTAAAATTGGCCTGATACACATCGCGTTCGTGGCTGGACGGATCCTCCGCGATGAGGGAGAAGCCCTCTTCCGCTTCGGCGAGTCTACCCTTCGGCAACGTGACGAAGACCTTGAGTGGGGTGACCTTGTCCGGCTCGACGCCGATCGTGATGCTGCGCCCGTCGCCGGTCGCCTGGCCGGCCACGCGCATGGTGGCGGCGGGCATACCCTCGATGGTCAGGCTGATGGTACGCTGTTCGGGGATCATGTTGAGCAGCTTGACCATATAGCCGTTGCGCACCGAGCCGTCGGATTCTACGACGAACTGGGGGTTGCGGTCGTGCAGGACGTTCAGTTCCAATCGGTCGCGCGCCAGCAGGCCGAAAAGAAGACCGAGTCCGACAATCGCCCAGACGCCGAAATAGACGAGAACGCGGGGCCGGAAGACGATGCGCCAGTTGAGATGCCGCACCTTGTCACGGAAGGCGCCATTGGCGTCGCGCACGCGGGTCGGGTCGATCTCCGCAGTCCCGCCGCTGGTCGCAAGGGCCATATTGGCGGCATAGTCGCTGAGCGTCGCGTACGAGATCAGCCCGCGCTCGCGGCCGAGCTTGTCCATCACGCCGTCGCAGGCGTCGATGCAGAGGGCGCAGGTGATGCATTCGAGCTGCTGGCCATCGCGAATGTCGATGCCCATGGGACAGACGGCGACGCAGGCGTTGCACTCGACGCAATCCCCGACGACTTCGCCGGCAGCCGCCGCCTTCTTCGCATGCCGCGAGCGCGGTTCCCCCCGCCAGTCGTTGTAAGTGACGACGAGCGAGTTCTCGTCCAGCATGGCCGCCTGGATGCGCGGCCATGGGCACATGTAGGTGCAGACCTGCTCGCGCATCAGTCCGCCGAAGACATAGGTCGTCGCGGTCAGAATGCCGATCGTGGTATAGGCGACCGGCGGCGCATCGAGCGCGACCAGGCTCGCCAAAAGCGAGGGCGCATCGGCGAAATAGAATATCCACGCACCGCCGGTCGCAACCCCGATCGCCAGCCAGACGGAATGCTTGGCCATGCGCTTGCGGATTTTGTCGAAGCTCCACGCTCCAGCGTCGAGGCGCATGCGCGCGTTGCGGTCGCCCTCGATGAAGCGCTCGACGACGAGGAAAAGGTCGACCCAGACGGTCTGCGGGCAGGCATAGCCGCACCAGGCCCGCCCGACCGCCGAAGTCACCAGGAAGAGACCGAAGCCCGCCATGACGAGGAGCCCCGCAACGAAGAAGAACTCCTGCGGCCAAATCTCTATGAAGAAGAAATAGAAACGCCGGGAAGCGAGGTCGATAAGGACTGCCTGATCCGGCGCATGCGCCCCGCGGTCCCAACGGATCCACGGCGTCAGATAGTAGATGCCGAGCGTCACCAGCATCACCAGCCACTTGAACCGGCGGAAGCGACCCTCGGTCCTCTTCGGGAAGATCTTCCGACGCTTCTCGTAGAGCGGCCCTCGCACGCGCGCGGCATTGACCGCTTCGGCATCGAGCCGTTCGACTGAAGCTTTGGTTATCGGCTGGTGGAGCATGCAGGCAGGTCCCGGCGGTGGTTTCGCTTGTGAGGCGACCTTTGCCGATGTGCACTCCGGTCACCTTGATCTGCATCAAGTCCGCGCTCGGATGCCGAACGTTGCGGTGGGCACCCCACGGGCTTTGAACGGGCCGGTCTCCCCTGCCCGTAGACGAACGAAAGCTTGCCACCCCACCCGTGACCAGGAAAATCGGCCGCACGCGTGCACGGCCAATCGGTCGTGGACCTCTACTCGCCGCCGCCGAGCGAGTGGACGAACACCGCGAGCTGCTTGACGGCGTGGTCGCCGAGGCGCGGCAGCCATGCGGGCATCACGCCATGCTTCGGCGTCTTCATCTGCGCGATGACCGCCTGCTCGCCCTCGCCCTTGAGCCAGATCGCATCGGCGAGGTTGGGTGCTCCCATCTCACGGTTTCCTTTCGCGTCTGCGCCATGGCAGGAAGCGCAATTGTCGGCGAAGACCTGCTTGCCCTGCTCGACGAGGTGCGGTTGCGACGGTGCCTGAGTGAGGCTCACGACGTAGGCGGCCGTCTGCTGCATCTGCTCTGGCGTCAGCATGTCGCCGAAGGGCGGCATCTCCGAAACCCGTGTCTCCCCGTCGGGGGCGTGGCGAACCCCATGAGCTATGGTCTGATAAATTTCTTCCGGCTTGCCGCCCCAGAGCCAGTCGTCGTCATTGAGATTCGGGAAGCCCTGCCCGCCCGCAGCCCCCGAGCCGTGGCACTGGGCGCAGTTCACCTTGAAGACGGAAGCCCCGGCTGAAACGGCGAATTTCTGCAGTTGCGGATTTGCGATGATCTCCTCGACCGAGCTCGATGCGATCTGCTCCAGGTTGCCGGCCTGTGCAGCCCTGGCAGCGTTCAGTTCGACGCTGACTTCGGCGCGACTCGAATAGCCGAGCACGCCCTTGGTCGCCTCCGTCAGCATAGGCCACGAGGGATAGGCGATCGCATAGCCGATCGCCCAGATGACCGTGGCATAAAAGCTGTAGACCCACCAGCGCGGCATCGGATTATTGAGTTCGCGGATGCCGTCCCACTCATGCCCGGTGGTTTCTACGCCGCTGACCTCGTCGACGTGCTTGTGCTTGTCGGCCATAGATCAGTCCTCCTTCAGCGGGATGACAGACGCCTGAGCGGCAGCCTTCTTGGCGCCGGGGCGGAAGATGAAAAAAACGACACCGAGGAAGAACAACGTCATCGCGAGCAATCCCCAGCTATCAGCAAAATGGCGCATGGCCGTGTACGTTTCCATGTTGCCTCCTTCTCAGCGATAGCCGGCGGCGTCGTCGTAGGTGGAGAAGTCGACGAGCGTGCCCAGCATCTGGAGATAGGCGACGAGCGCATCCATCTCCGTAAGCCTTTGCGGATCACCGTCGAAGTCGCCGAGCTTGGCCTTGGGATAGCGTGCCTCCACGCCCGAACCGTCGGCATTCGGATCGGCCTGGGCCTTAAGGTCCGCAGCCGCGTTTCCGATCATCTCGTCGGTGTAGGGGACCCCGACAGCTCTGTTCGCCTTAAGGCTCATGGCAATATTCGTCACCTCGAGCGGTGTCTCCTTCAGGAACGCATAGCTCGGCATTACAGATTCCGGTACGACTGAGCGGGGCTCGATCATGTGCTGGACATGCCATTCATTGGAATAGCGGTCGCCGACGCGGGCGAGATCCGGTCCGGTTCGCTTGGAACCCCATTGAAAGGGATGGTCGTACATCGACTCCGCCGCCAACGAGTAATGGCCGTACCGCTCCACCTCATCACGGAAAGGACGGATCATCTGGCTGTGACAGACGTAGCATCCCTCGCGGATGTAGATGTCTCGGCCGGCAAGCTCAAGCGGGGAGTATGGCCGCATGCCCTCGACTTTCTCGATGGTGTTTTCGAGATAGAAGAGCGGCGCGATTTCGACGATTCCGCCGATGGAAACGACCAGGAGCGAGCCTATCAGCAGCAGCGTGGCATTGCGCTCGAGTATCGCGTGTTTGTCGAGAATGGACATAGTCTTTGCTCTCCTATTCTGCAGGCGCCGGCAGCGGTACAGCACCAAAGATCGGTTCCTCATCGCGGACGCGCCCGAGTATCGTCATGGTTACGTTGAAGGCCATGAGGAGCGCGCCGGCGAGAAACAGGGCGCCGCCGGCGGCGCGCATGACATAGTAGGGGAACATGGCCGCGACCGTTTCCGCGAAGGAGTACACGAGGAAGCCTTGGTCGTCGTATTCGCGCCACATCAAACCTTGCTGAATACCGGCGACCCACATAACAGCGGCGTAGACGACGATGCCGAGGGTGGCGAGCCAGAAGTGCCAGTTGACCATGCGCACGCTATAGAGCCGTTCGCGGTTCCACAGCTTCGGCACGAGATAGTAGATCGCGCCGAAAGTGATCAGTCCGTTCCACCCGAGCGCGCCGGAATGGACGTGGCCGATGGTCCAGTCAGTGTAGTGGCTGAGCGAGTTGACTGTCTTAATCGACATCATCGGGCCTTCGAAGGTCGCCATGCCGTAGAAGGCGACGGCCATCACCATCATGCGGACCACCGGATCGGTCCGGATTTTGTCCCAGGCGCCAGACAGCGTCATCAGGCCGTTGATCATGCCGCCCCACGAGGGCATCCAGAGCATGATGGAGAAGACCATGCCGAGCGTTTGCGCCCAGTCGGGCAGTGCCGTGTAATGCAGGTGGTGAGGACCGGCCCAGATGTACATGAAGATGATCGCCCAGAAGTGGATGATCGACAGACGGTAGGAATAGACAGGGCGGTTCACCTGTTTCGGGATGAAGTAGTACATCATCGCCAGGAAGCCCGCCGTGAGAAAGAAGCCCACCGCGTTGTGCCCGTACCACCACTGCGTCAGCGCGTCTTGCACGCCGGAAAATGCGGAGTAGCTCTTCGAACCAAGGAAGGAGACGGGCACCGCCAGATTGTTGACGACGTGCAGCATCGCGATGGTGACGATGAAGGCGAGGTAGAACCAGTTCGCCACATAGATATGCGGTTCCTTGCGCTTCAGGACCGTGCCGAGGAAGGCGACGAGGTAGGCGATCCACACGATGGTGAGCCAGAGGTCGACGTACCATTCCGGCTCCGCATACTCGCGACTCTGGGTAATTCCGAGCAGGTAGCCGGTAGCCGCGAGGACGATAAAGAGCTGGTACCCCCAGAAGACGAACCAACCGAGGTCCCCACCGAAGAGCCGTGCGCGGCTGGTACGCTGCACGACATAAAACGAAGTTGCGATAAGCGCGTTGCCCCCGAAGGCGAAAATGACGGCGGACGTGTGAAGCGGCCGTACCCGGCCGAAGTTGAACCAAGGCTCCACGTTGAGATCGGGAAAGGCGAGCTGAAGGGCAACGACCACACCGACGAGAAAGCCGACCACGCCCCAGAATACCGTCGCGATTACGCCGTACTTCACGACCTCGTCAAAGTATTCGTTTCGACGGCCGGGATGACCCGCGGTAGCCGGACGGAAGTCAACGCGGCGCATGAGCACCAGGGTGCCGGCGAGCAGCACGAAGAACAGCACCCACATGTGCGCGCCGAACTGGCGGTCCTGCGCAAGGCCGGCTCCGACCAGCGCCAGGAAGGCGCCCACGGCAAGCACGACCATCTCGACTGTGTGTTTCATGATTGGGCTCCAACCCTCTCTAATCGCTGACTGACGCACGCGGTGGGGACCGCAAAACTATTGCGAGAATTGTCAGAGGCCGGCCCGTGGCACCTTGATCCAGATCAAGTTGCTTGGGAGCTCGCGAGACGTGCTGCCAGGGCAAAAAGTGCCGGACAAGAGCGGAAAGACATCGGTATGCAACGATGCGACCTCCTCCGCTCGCACAGCGGTGCGGACCGTGAGGTCGCGAAGGCGCCGGAAGTTTGCGGGCTTGGAATAGTGGGATCGGCCGGCCCAACGGAGCTGCAAAGGTATATACAAGCGACGGAGACTGGGGGCGTAGGATCCATCGGGCGATCGCCTGCGGATGTGGGAGACTATTGCTCGCCGGCGCAGGCTGCCCGGCCCGTCATCTCGTCCATCTCGACGCAGAAGAAGATATGCGCAGACGCCCCTGAGATCTCTTGCGGTACAGGTTTGAAGCCCCCTGGTTCCCACCAGTTGGCCTTCTTTTGGAGCAGGGACCAGGCGTGAAGCCGCTCGTTACCGCAGCCTTGCGCCGGTAGTTCTCTGTACGTGCCCGTCACGACCACGCTCTTCCACCGTCGATTGCTGGCAAATTCGGAAATCTGCAGCGACACCTTTGGGTTGCTGCGCATCCAGTCGATTTTCTGGCCAGGCATGGAAAAGAAATAAAATGCTTTACCCGAATGCGCGTACGTGATCGGCACTATGTAGGGCTGGCCGCCCCTGCAACATGCCAGCCGCGCGAGATCTCCGGCTGCCACGACGCCTTGGCATTCCTCACGAGACATTTCCCTTACAAACATGGCTCTTCCCTCCTCCAGTTAGACCACGCCGGATTGGCGGCGGCGGAGAATCAGAGGGGCCTATTGCGCGGCCCCGGCCAGTCTTAGTCGCAGAGCGAACGCAGAGCTTCCAGCTTGACGATATCGATCGTCCTTGCGTCCCTGAGCGCGATGACGCTGCGCGCCTTCAGTTTTGTCACCACGCGCGATACCGTTTCGATCGTCAGGCCGAGATAGTCCGCGATATCCTGTCGCGACATGGGCAAGCGTAGCTGCCTGCCTCCTCCCTGACGTTCGCAAAGATCAACGAGGAATGCGGCGATCCGCTCCACGGCACATTGCCTGCCGATCACCAGAAGATGCTGCTGAGCCCGCGCCATGCCGGTCAAGGCGAGCGCGAGAAGCTCCCGCGAACGCTCCTGCATATGCCGGCGCCCGAAAACGGCCAATGTTGTTTCCGTGATGGCTTCGGCAAAGAAAGAATGGTTGGATCCCGCTTCGAAACCGAACATTTCGCCTGGGAGATGAAAGGACACGACTTGTCGGCGTCCATCTGAAAGGAGACGGTAGACACGCACGGCTCCGATCGATACCTGATAGCACTTGTCGTTGAGATCGCCCTGGGCATAGATCTCGCGACCCGGCTTGTAGGTGGCGACAAGATGGGGCCCAGCAATTGGGGCCGGTCCAAGGTGTTCGGCCTCGATGGACTGTGGTTTGGCTTGTGCAGCGGCGTACATGGTTATCCCCCGTTCGATGTGGGGACAGATTGCCAATTCGCGTGACTTGGAGAAATTCGGTTAGATCACTAAGGAAGACTACTTAGCCGCCTCGATCAGGCTGTTGATCACGCCGAGCAGGTCGGCACCGGTGAACGGCTTCGTCAATGTCGTATTGTCAACACGTTGCTGAAGGGCCGACAGGCCATCAACTAGCAATATGGCCCGGCGGCCCCTATTGCTAAGGAATTGCGCCGCGGCCTGAGGCTCGGATCTCAGTACGTCATCGTCGAGAATGGTGCAGAGCGCTTCCCGGCAAGAGGCTTCAGCCTTCTGCACAGTGTCGTAGGATTCGGTGGAATATCCTTCGACCTCCAGGGCGAATGCCACGGACCGCCGGATGCCCTGGTCCGCTGCAACGACGATAATGGTTTTCGCATCCAACAATTTAAGTCCCGCGCAATCTGCCCTGCAACTGGCAGCAATGAGCCGCCATTAAGCCGCTTGCGGCAACGCACCGCATTGCGCGAGATCAACTCGGCGGATCAGGAAGGGCCGAAACCTGCGGCCAGAGCCATTCGCACAAGATGGGGAAGGCTCTTCGCCTTCATCTTGGCCATTACGTTGGCACGGTGCACCTCGACGGTGCGAGGACTGATGTCCAGGTCATAAGCGATCGACTTGTTGGGAAGGCCCGCGACGACTGCCGAGAGCACCTGGCGTTCTCTCTCGCTCAGCGTCTGGAGCCTTGCTCGGATATCGTTGGCTTCATCCGCATCGGCTTCCGAAGCGACCAGATGTTCAGATGCCCTCTCGATTGCCTCGATGATCACGGTATCTTCGAAAGGCTTTTCGATGAAATCCACGGCCCCCGCCTTCATAGCCTCCACCGCCATGGGTACGTCGCCGTGCCCCGTAATTACGATCGAGGGTATATTGATCTTGCGATCGCCGAGATTGCGCAGAAGCTCTACGCCGGACATGTCCGGCATTCTCAGGTCCGTGACGAGAACCCCGGTTCTGACGTCCGGCGCGAAAGCCAGAAAGGCCTCGGCGGATTGATGCATTTTCACGGCGAATCCGTTCATTGTCAGCATGAAGGCCAGCGACTTTCTGACCGGCTCTTCGTCATCAACAATGTGCACCGTATAATCAGTCATTTGCAACGATCCGTTCATCTACATAGGCGGGAAGCGTAAACCGGAAGGTGGCTCCGCCGGCCGCATTTTTCGAGACTGTCATCTCACCGCCGTGCGCCTCGACAATCCGCTTCGAAATGGACAGCCCGATGCCCATTCCGCTAGCCTTGGTCGTGACGAACGGCTTGAAGAGCTGGCCGGAGATTTCCTCCGGAATACCTCCACCCGTGTCTTCGACAAGGACGGCAACCTCCCCCCCACCGGCCGGCATGGTGCGGATCGTCAGCTCTCGGCGGTCGACGAGGCGCATTGACTCGATCGCGTTGCGCATCAGATTGATGAGGACCTGCTGGACTTGGATACGGTCCACCATTGCCATTTCGGCACCGGGCAGATATTCGAATACGGTTCTGACGCCCTGCTCGCGGGAGCCGACCAGAGCCAGCGCGGCGGCCTCCTTCACCAGTTTGCGGATGTCTTCCGGCGCCTTCTCCGTCTCCCCCTTTGTGACGAACTCCCTGAGATGTTTGATGATCTGGCCGGCCCGCAGCGACTGGCTCGCCACCTCTTCGAGCGCCTCGCGCATTCGTGTAGCTATGGCGTCGTCCATGTCACGCAACAGCCTGGTACAGCCATGCGCATAGTTGGCGATCGCCGAAAGGGGCTGGTTCAGTTCGTGGGCGAGCGTCGAGGCCATCTCGCCCATCTCGTTGAGGCGGGCAAGGCGCGCCAGTTCAGCTTGTATCTGCTCGAGCCTTGCGGCAGACTCCTCCCGCTCCGTCAGGTCTCTGATGAAGCCGGTGAAGAACCTCTCGCCGCCGGACCGCATCTCTCCCACGGCGAGCTTCATCGGAAACGTCGATCCATCCTTCCGCTGCCCGGAGACAACGCGATCGATACCGATGATGCGCTTTTCCCCCGTTCTCATGTAGCGCTGCATATATCCGTCGTGTTCGTGGCGGTAGGGTTCCGGCATCAATATGCGCAGGTTCTGGCCGATAACCTCCTCTTCCGTGTATCCGAACTGCCGCACGGCCGCGGCGTTGAAGGACACGATTGTGCCATCGGTAGCGCTGACCACTGTGGCGTCGGGAACAGTATCCAAAATCGATCTCAGATGAGCGTCGCGGGCCCTTATGACGTTCTCGGTCCGGTCGATGGCGCGTTTTGCCGCCTCAAGCACTTCTCCCAGTGCCACGATCAGAAGCACTGCCGACCCGAAGACCACCAGTTCCACGAGACTCGGACCGTCGGCACTGGTGATCTGCTGATGAAGAACCGCTGCAAAAAGCGACAGCCCGGCCGCAAAGAGGATCGCATTGCGGCCGCCGACCAGCGCCACGACGAGCATGGCAGGGATAAGCGAGAAGAGAAGAAGGCCTTCGCCGATTGGTTCGCCTAGTGTCACTCTGAGGGCGACAACGCTCGACGTGACTATCGCGGCGACAACATAGGCTGCGACGCCGTGGCCTCTCCACCTGACGAGCAACCTTCCCAACCGAGTTCTCTCAAAAACGCTCTCTGAAAGCATCCCATTATCCATCGAAGGACTATATACCGCTGCAGTGTCTAGCGTCTTCGCTGTATTTGCACCATGCAGACTCTTCCATAGACGATGCTGGAGTAAACAGCCAACCCGCCGCTTGCTCCGAATCGCTTCAGGACGGGAGTCCATCACGACGCTCTTGACCGTGATCAATGTAGCCCCCGAGACGCAGAGTAGGATCGCTCTGCATTTAAATTGGGTTCGGGAGACCAGATCAATGACGTACAAGACGATCCTCCTCGTCGTTGGTGTCAGCCAATTCGAAGATGACCTGAGAGCAGCGGCAGATCTTTGTGCATCGGAGGGTGCGCACCTCTCGGTTCTCGCTAGCAAGATAGCCACTCTCCCTCCGATGGGAGACCTCTCAGCGATCTCCGACGCCTGGATTGACAGCCGTGACAGTGACATGGAGCAACTGCGCCAAGCAGTCAGAGGAGCTAAGGAGATCCTCGGAAATACCGGGACTTCATTCGATGTGACTGGGCGATACTCAGAGACGACGCGGCTCGGGCAAGACGTCGGAGAGCGTGCCCGGTATGCGGATGTCACCTTGATCGGCACAAGTCTAAGGGTAGATGACCTCCTCCGGCGGGGAGTCATAGAAGGTGCTCTCTTCTTTTCGGCACGGCCTGTCCTGCTCGCAGCGAATCTCCGATCGGCCACCTTGCAACCGAAGAACGTCCTTCTTGCGTGGAACTCGACCATTGAGTCCACAAGGGCCGCCCGCGAAGCGCTGGACATGATGAGAGATGCCGAGGGGGTGAACCTGGTGCTCGTCGATCCAAAGATCAAGAACGGCAAAGAACCCGGCGCCGATATCGCCACCTATCTTGCACGCCACGGGGTCAAAGTAACAGTCGCCCGGCTTCCGAGTGCCGGCCGCCCGGTCGAAGAGGTACTCGTCCAGTACGCACGCGACACTTCGGCCGACCTGATCGTGATCGGCGCCTACGGGCACTCGCGCATCCGCGAGAGGATATTCGGCGGCGTAACTAAGACGATGATTGACGCACCGATCCTGCCGGTCTTGATGGTCCGATAATCCTTTGTTCTCCCCCTGCCGGGAGGCTTCCGAAGCGCCGCCCAATGCGTCGGAGCCGGCGGTCTCAATTCGCGAGCGCGGCGCTGTGAGCCTCGTCCAAGACTCGCTTTAGCTCATCGATCGCGGAAGCGGAGGGCAGCGTCTCACCTTCCAGTTCCGGAGGCAGCTTCCATCCGGGCTCAACGCCCTGCATGTTGGGCAGTTCGTGAGCGATGCCCTTATGGCAGTCGATGCAGGTCGCCCTGCCCGGCAGCAGGTAGCGTGTATGGATTTCTGCGGCACGCTTAGTCTGCTTGGAAAGGTCCATCGCTGCCGACGAGTGACAGTTGCGGCACTCGAGGATGTCGTTGGCCTTGAGCCGCGCCCCCGTTCGTGCTTGGCGAGTTCCAGGCGGTGGTCGAGGAACTTTTCGCGCGTGTTGATGGTCCCGAAGATCTTCCCCACACTTCCTTGGAGGCCTGCATCTTTGCGGGCGATCTTGTCCGTCCATTCATGCGATATCGCTGAAACCAACAATGACAGCACTAAACAGACCCGACGCAGACGGGCTTGTACTGCGCCGGGTTATTAGTTGGCGTGCTGCCGATACTATTGGAGAGCAACGGCGAGCGCCGCGTCGAGGCGCTCCCGCGCCTTCTTGGGCAGCTTCACTGCCTTTACCTTTTCGACATTGGCGGGCGCGTCACCGACGACGACTGCCGCGACCATGCCCATGCCGACGTGCGGCGTGCACTTCACGCCGTAGACTCCTGGCACGTCGAAGGTCACCTTGTAGGTCTCGTTCATCTTGCTCTTGAATGCCGAAGCCCCGTCGGGAATCATGTCCTTGATCGTCTCGACATTATGTCCCTTGTCGGTCGGAACAAACGTGACGCTGTCGCCCGGATTGACCTTGACGAATGCCGGCTCGAAGACCATTGCTCCCTCAGAGCCCTTGTTAAGCATGTGGACCTCGAAATCGGCGGCGAATGCTGTGCCGGTGAAGGCGGCAAGAACTGCGGCGACTGCCATGCCCTTTGCGATTATGCGCACTTGAAATTCTCCTTGGTTTCAGAACCCTGTTCGGTTCTTGCTACAAGGAGATAGAATAGAAAGAGCACCTGCTCTTTGATGCTTGTCAAATAGCCATCGGAAATCCGTCTAGTCGCGCCCGCCGTCTGCGAGCGCCGTCAAGCCTGGCAGGTCGCAGACGATGAGCTTTTGCCGCCCGCCCTCGACCAGTCCCTTCTGCTCCCAGGCGCTGAGAATGCGCGACACCGTATGCAGCGTGGTTCCGGTCATTTCAGCTATGTCCTGGCGGGAGATCGGAAAGTCTATGCGGACGCCGCCTTTTTCCTGCTTGCCCGCCTGCCGCGAAAGGCGCAGCACCGCATGGGCGACGCGCCTCTCCACCTCCTGGGTCGACATCTCGCGAATCCGCGTGTGTGCCTCTTCGAGGCGCTGGCCGATCGTCTGCATGGTGCTGACGGCTAGATGCGGATTCTGCTCGACGAATTGCGGCCAGAGATCCGTAGGCCAGGAAAGAGCAAGACTTTCCGTAACGGCCGTAGCAGTACCGGGATAATCCGAACGCTGCAGCGCCTTTGCAAATCCGAAGAGGTCACCCGGATGGACGACGCGCACGATGATCTGCTGACCGTCCTCAGTGACCTGGGTCACCTTCAGCCGCCCGTGCAGGAGGAGGAAAAAGCTTGTGGCTCTCTGACCTTGCTCGAAAACAGCGTCACCTTGGGGCACGCGCCTTGCCGTCGCATGGGCGAGCATCCTGTCCAGATCCGCGTCGCTCATCCTGTCGAACAGGGCAAGCGACCGTACGACACTCCGGTCGATCTTCATTCGATTTTCCTACTGCAGGATTCCTTGGATCGGAACCAACGCGACCATGATCTCACTATCATGGCGGAAGGAGGGAACAAAGCAGAGTATCCGCGGCGCGACAGAACGCGGTTGTCGTGAGTGCTTGAGAAGCACCCTTCAATGCGATGCACCTCAGACGTCGAGGCCCTTCTCGCGAAGCGCCTGCAGCAGGGGTGCATACCAACGGGTATTCTTCACTAGACGGAAGCCGACGTTGTCCGGGGGCGCGCCGACGGCGCAGCCGCCCCCCTTGGGCTTGCGGATAAAGGAACTGAGCGCGGCGCGATGCTTGCCCGTGGCTATGTAGATGCCGCAGGATGAGGTGTCGCTGGTAATGCTTCCTGTGCGGTCGAGCGTGACACGCCTAACGCAGGTCGTCGTCCATTCCCAGACATTGCCGCCAAAGTCGGTGAGGCCCGTCTCGCTTTCGCCGAAATGTCCGAGTCGCTGCGGCTCCGGCTCGCGGGAGGCCTTGCGCGCGGTCTCGCGGTAGTAGTCGGCAAGCCACCGCAAGGCTGGATTGGAGCCGTCGTCCTCGACGTCGAGCGCGTCGTCGGGAAAACGGCTGCCGGCCGCAAAGGCGAGCTGCTCGTCAGTCGGCAGCATCCAGATCGTGCCGCTTCGCCGGCTGAGCCAGGCGGCATAAGCTTGCGCATCGTCGAAGCTGACGCCCGTTGCCGGCGTGCTTCCAGTATCTGCGGGTACGTGCTCGGGTTCGGCGGGCGGGCATGCCTGTTCCGCGACGCAGCGCGCGTAGTCTGCGGCGGTTACTTGATATTTCATGATGATGAGCGGCGCGCTCATGCGCACAGTCTCCACCGGCCCGTCGACGGCATAGCCGTTCTTGAAGAACTCCCCGGCTGCACGATACCGGAAATCCCTCGGAGCTACGGTTACGACGGGCGGTTCATCAAGGGCGCTGCCCGACGGAGCGCTGCCCAGCAGCCCTGTCTCAAATGCGAGGATTCCGGCGAGTATCAGAAAGAGCGCGGAGGGTATTGCAAGAGAGATGGGAGCGACTTCTCTGCCTTTTGAAAGTGCGTCCATGGCGGCCTCCTTGCGACGATCGTTCCTTGCCGGTCTCACCGAGAGATCTGGCGGCGAGTGTGCCGGTCGCTCCGACGCGGGCCATCGGGGCGACCGGCTTCAGTCAGGTACCCGATGGAGCAAGGAGCGAGGTCATCAGGTCGTCGTTCCAATCGCCGGTGACGGCGAAATGAGCGGCAGCGCCGAGCTCGAACGCCTCGATCAGGTTGTGGTTGACGTAGGCATAGATTCCGGGCTGCTCGAAGGTGTAGAAGGCAGCGCCCGCCGTGCCGCCGGGTATGAACCAGGTCTCCTGATCGACCTCGGGAGGATTGCGGAACTTGCCGGTCGCCCAGACATAGTCGCCATGGCCGCCGATCAGGTGCGGGCGCGTGTCACGATTTGCCTGCGAATGGAGGATCAAGACTTTCTCGCCGACGGCGGCCTTGAGCGCGTTGTCGCCGGTGAGCGCCCCGACTGCGCCGTTGAAGACAATGTGGGACGGGGTAAGCGTGCGCATCACTTCGAGCGTATCAGCATAGGCTTCCCCGACGCTTTCATACTTCTTGAACTTGCCGTTTGCGTCGCGCGGCACGTAGAAGTCCTGCTCACCGACATAGTAGACCTTGTCATAGGTAAGCGGCTTGCCCTTGCCGTCGGTTAGTCCTTCGCGCGGCAGCACCATGATCGCACCGTTCATCCCCGAAGTGACGTGCCACGGAACCATGCCGGGAGGCGCACAGTGGTAGACGAAAACGCCCGCCTTGGTCGCCTTGAAGCGCAGCACCGTGGTCTCGCCCGGATTGACGACCGTCAGTGCGCCGCCCCCAAGCGCGCCGGTTGCCGAATGGAAGTCGATATTGTGCTGCAGCGTGTTCGTGTCCGCGTTGATGAGCGTCAGCTCGACATAGTCGTCCTGGTGCACGACCATCAGCGGACCGGGAACCGAACCGTTGAAGGTCATGGCATGGAGCTCAGTACCCTGCTCGTCGATGACGATCTTCTTCTCCACGATCGTCAGCGTGAACTCGACGACCTTCGGCCCGCCTTCGGCCTTTTGCGTATGGGCGTGGACAAAGGGCGGTTTGACGAGATCTACCTTGACGCGCGGCAGCGACGCGACGTCGAGGGAGGCCACCTTGGCTACCGCCTCTTCCGCATGGGCCGATACGGCGCCAACCAGCGGCGTCAGTGCGCCTGCGATCGCGGCGCCGGCCAGCATGCTGCGACGTGTCATCTGGAATTGCTCAGACATGGAACCTCTCCTTGAGAAGACGGAGCGAATATCGCCCGGTCATGCTCATTCTAGGGTGGTAACGGGTAGGCTCTTTGAGGTGGAGCAAACAGGCAAATTGCCCTGATGCGACATTTTGGCCAGCAGGGCGACAACTCCGTACGGCGTTGCCGCCGGTACCCAGCTGCCACGTCTTTGACAATTGGCAAAGAAGACCTTGCTCAACTCCGGTAGTCAGAGGCGACCCAGACATTAGGAGTTGAATCATGAATGGATCAAAGGCGGCCAAGCGGGAAGGCTACGTGCCGCGGGGCCTCGCCCGCACGGGCCCGGTGCTCTTTTCATACGGATTCAGGCCCTTCTTTCTCGGCGCCGCTGTTTGGGCGGTCGTCGCTATGACCCTCTGGATCGCGGCCCTGGCAGGTCATCTCGAAATCGCCGGAGGGTATGGGCCTCACGCCTGGCATGCGCACGAGATGCTGTTTGGCTTCGCCCCGGCTGTCCTTGCCGGCTTCTTGCTGACCGCGGTACCGAACTGGACAGGCCGCCTCCCCGTCTCCGGCTGGCCGCTCGCCGGGCTGTTCGCGCTGTGGCTGGCGGGACGCGCGGCGCTGCTGTCCCCGGATGTGATCGGCATCCCGCCCGCAGCGGCGATAGACTGCCTCTTCCTACCCGCGCTGCTCTTGATCTGCGCCCGCGAGGTAATCGCCGGCCGCAAGTGGAAGGATTTGAAGGTGTTGGGCGGTCTTCTCGCGTTGTCGCTTGCCAATGCCTGCTTTCATTTCGCCGTGGTCACGGGAGACCATGTCCATATCGCGATGCGCCTCGGCATTTCCGCCTATGTGGTACTCGTCACCATCATCGGCGGTCGGATCTTGCCGAGTTTCACCCGCAACTGGTTGAATCGTGCCGGCCGGACCGAATTTCCGGTTCCCTACAACCACTTCGACACAGGCGCCATTCTCGCAGGCATCGCAGCGCTTGGCGCATGGACGCTTGTTCCCGACCATCAGCTCACGGCGGTGGCGGCTTTTGCCGCCGCACTGCTGCACACCGTCCGGCTCGCCCGCTGGCGCGGTTGGCGCACCTGGCCGGAAATGCTGCTCGTCATACTGCACGTCGCCTATGCCTTCGTTCCCCTGGGCTTCGCCGCAATCGGCATGGGCGCGCTTGGCTTCGTCGAAGAACGTTCGGTCATGCATGTGCTCACGGTGGGGGCCATCGCCGCGATGATGCTAGCAGTCATGACCCGCGCGAGCCGCGGCCACACGGGCTATCCGCTTACCGCATCGCGATTGACGGCCGCCTCATATGCCGCGATCGTCGTTTCGGCACTGTTGCGCCCGCTGGCTGAAATACTTCCCGTCGTCGCAGCGGGTCTCTATGCTGTCTCCGGAAGCGCGTGGATCATGGCCTTCGCGCTGTTCTGCGTCGAATACGGGCCAATTCTCGTGCGCAAGCGCCGTGCGTTGCGGTAGAGCACCCTCACAACCGAAGCGACGAAAAATCAGGAACTCGACCGCCTGGACAACAGGCGCCTTCTCGAGGGCGAATGGCACGCCAAGCAGCCCGTCGGTGAACTCGCGAAAGTGCGGAGAGCGTTTTGCAACTAAAGAGAATTAGATTTGTTTGCTCGCCGTCAAAGTGAGACGGCGCTCTCAGGGATAGGGTCGGCCGACTTCCGATCTGGTTCCAGCCGCTGCCGCATCGGAATGCACGAGGGGCGGCCAACAGAGAAGTCCAAGACAATGACGCAAACACCAGCGAAACCATCCATCGACGTCCGCACCGTTCCCCCGCGCGAGCGTCATCCGCGCATCTTCGGAATGCTCGAAACGCTCCCGGCTGGCAGCTCTATGTTGATCACCAGCGACCACGATCCGCGGCCGCTCCACTACAAGTTGGAAACGACTTTCCCAGGCGAATTCGGCTGGGATTATCTCGAAGAAGGGCCGGCAGTCTGGCGCGTCGAGATCGCCCGTCTTGAAAACGGCTCCGGCTGCGAATGCTGCTGCGACTCGGATCATTGATCCGGCCCCGCAGGTAACAATTACCGAGCATGGTGATTTAAATGCCAGCAGTCACGCTTTCCCCATGGACGATGTCCTATTTCGCCGCTGCCTGCCTCTTTCTGATGGTCGGGCAGGGCGTGATGGCAGCGGGCTATGGCCATCCGTTCGCCGCCGTCGAAGCACCCGCGACGTTGGCGCTTGTGCACGTCGTCGTCATCGGCTGGCTGGGCCTCCTGATGACGGGGGCTCTGCTCCAGTTCGTGCCGGTGCTGGTTGCGGCGCCGCTTCGCGGGAGGCGGCTGGCTCTCCCGGCTCTGATGCTCCTTATTCCCGGACTTCTTCTGCTCCTCGGCGGCTTTGCTGCACTTGGCGGGGCGGAAGGGGTATCGCCGGCCATGTTGCCGTCCGGCGCGCTCCTACTGGCGATGGGCTTCGGTCTCGTCATCATCATGCTCGCGGCGACGCTCCTTTCGGCGCGACCGCTGCCGCTTCCCGCTCGCTTCGTCGCTGTGGGTCTCGGCGCGCTGATCGTCGCGGTTCTTGCCGGCGGCGCCTTCACGCTCGTCTTAACTGGCGCCGTCACGAGTGCTGCGGCGATCGCGCTTCTCCTCAAGGGAGTGCCGCTTCACGCGGCGCTTGGCCTTGCAGGCTGGCTGACCTTCACCGCGATCGGCGTTAGCTATAGGCTGCTGCCGATGTTCATGCTTGCGCCGGATGACACGCGGGCCACAGGCAGGATCGTCTGGTGGACGGGCGCCGCTGCCCTGGCGATCGTCGTTGCCAGCATCGTCTCCATTGCAGTGAATAGCGAAGCCGTGGAAGGGGCGAGGAGCACCGCGGCATTTCTGGCCGTCTTCGCCACCGTTCTCTACGCGGCCGACGTCTTGCGCCTGCTTCGCGAGCGCCGCCGCAAAACCGTGGAACTAAACATCCGCGCGAGCTATGCGGCCTTTGCCGCTCTTTTCGCTTCCGTGGTCATGTTCGCCGTGCCAACCACACGGGTCGCGGCAGGTGAAGACGCAGCGGCGCTCGTCTACCTCTTCGTCTTTGGCTGGTTGACCGGCCTTGGCCTCGCGCAGCTCTACAAGATTGTTCCGTTTTTGACATGGCTCGAATGCTATGGCCCCGTTCTCGGGCGGGTCGCAGTACCGCGTGTTCAGGACTTGGTCGAGGAGAAGCGCGCAAGCCTCTGGTTTTTCGTCTACTACTTGGCCGTGATTGCGGCAACGCTTTCGCTTTTTGCCGAAAGGTCGGCGGCTTTCCGCGTCGCCACGCTAGCGCAACTCTGCGCGACGATCGGCCTGATGGTGGAATTCGTCCGCGCCCGTCTGCTTTGCTCCGTCGCGGCGCCGCTGCGCCTTCCCGCGGGCGCGCTGAGGCCGCATCTCTTCCTCCCGATCTCTCGACCACAGGAGTAATCGATGACTATCGAGACCCAGAACCCAGCACCAAGAGAATTCGACGTCCGACCCATATTGAGGAGCGGCGGCGAGCCGTTCCAAGCGATCATGGAGGCGGTGAACGAGTTGAGAACGGGCCAAGCGTTACGGCTGCTTGCTCCCTTTCGTCCGCAGCCGCTGTTCAAAGTGATGGAGGGCCGCGGCTTTAGCCACGAGGCACAGGAGATACAAGGCGGCGACTGGGAAGTCTTGTTCACGCCAAAGGCAGCGGGAGCCCCCGTCGAGGTCTCTGCAGATGCCGACGATCCGGACTCCTGGCCCGATCCCGTCGAAAACCTCGACCTGACCGAGCTCGACCCCCCGGAACCCATGGTCCGCATCCTCGCGGCTGCAGAGCAGCTGCGGCCGGGCGAGGTGCTGTTCGCGCTACTTTCCCGCGAACCGATCTTCCTCTTCCCGGAGCTCTCCAAGCGGGGGCACCAGTGGGCGGGTAATTTCGACGAAACACGAACCACCTTCCGCATCTTTGTCCGCGTCGGTGATAAGGGCTGAAGCCATGATCGAACCGGAAAACGCGACGATCTGCGATTCAATCCGCGATGCACTGCGCATGATCATCGACCCTGAGCTTGGCCGCAATATAGTCGATCTCGGACTTATCTATGATGTATCCGTCGAGGATGGCGGCGTCGTCCATGTGACGATGACCACGACCACGAAGGGCTGTCCGGCAAGCGAATATCTGAAAGAGGCAGTGCGCAACTGCGTCTGGTATTTACCGGGTGTTGAGTATGCAGAGGTTCGGCTGACCTACGAGCCGGCCTGGACCCCAGATATGATGGCCGGCAGACATGGTTGGCTCCGCTAACCCCACGGCCTGGGCTCGCAGTCATAGTTGAATGCGCCCAATCCCCATGGATTGGCTGGATCACGCGAGCTCTCGTCCATGTCTTTGACATTCAAAGAGAACGGTCCGCCCGCGCCGAGTACTAGATAACAAGCCCCTATGAGATCGCGGCTGCTGTGAGTTTCCTCTCGCTCAGGCACAAGTGCTTTGCCCGAGAAGGTCCTTCTTGCTTTCGTGCGACGCCCTTCGCGACCGCGTTTGCTATGCCGCCCGCACCGCGGCCGAATAGACGCGGCGCAGTCCTCGAAGGTGCGAATGGCAGGTTAGGATTGCGCATGTAAATCCGGATGGCCGAAGTCTCCCCTGCCTGAGAAGATCATCAAACGACCGACGGGGATTGCCGGACAAATGGTCGTCGCCTGGGTGATCACGACACTCGCTGCCGCGCTGATTGCGGCTTCCATAGATGCAGTCGACATCCTTTGACATTGCTCAAAGAGGCCGCCCCGGTCCGCCGCTAGAATGGCACCCGATCAAGGTTCCACCCTCACCAGAAGGACTCTCCATGCAACCGGCTCTTGTCGCAAAATATGGCGAGGCACGCCTGCCCCGTTACACGAGCTATCCGACGGCACCCCGTTTTTCGCCCGCCGTCGGCGCCAGCACCTATGCCGACTGGCTCGCAGCCATCGCTCCGGGGAAGCCGACGTCGCTCTACCTGCACATCCCCTTCTGTCGATCGATGTGCTGGTACTGCGGCTGCCACACGACGATCACGCAGCGCGACCAGCCGATCCTCGACTACCTCGACATGCTTCGAGAGGAGGTTCGTCTAGTCTCGGCAATCACGTGTTCGCCGCTCAGCATCGACCACGTGCATTTCGGCGGGGGCACGCCGACTATCGTGCAGCCGGAGGAATTCCGTGCACTGATAACACTGCTGCGCGAGCATTTCGAGTTCGCGAGCACCGCGGAAATCGCCGTGGAAATCGACCCGCGAACGCTCGAGCACGAAATGGCTACGGCCCTCGGCCAAGCCGGTGTCCGTAGGGCGAGCCTCGGGGTGCAGAGCTTCGATCCGGTGGTACAGAAGGCGATCAACCGGATCCAGAGCGAGGAGCAGACGATGGAGGCCGTTTCGCACCTGCGTCAGTCCGGCGTCAACAGCATCAATTTCGATCTCATCTACGGCCTGCCGCACCAGACTGTCGAATCCTGCATCGCGACCGCCGAGGCGGCGATCCGGATGGGACCCGAGCGCTTCGCAGTCTTCGGATACGCCCACATCCCCACGTTCAAGAAGCACCAGAAGCTGATCGACGAGCAGGCGCTTGCTGATGCGGAGGGCCGCGTCGCCCAGGCCGAGGCCATAGCGGCGACACTTGCCGCCGCCGGCTACTGCCGCATCGGGCTCGATCATTTCGCCCTCGCGGACGACAGCCTGGCGATCGCGCAGGCAAGCGGTCGATTGCACCGAAATTTCCAGGGTTACACGACCGATGCCTGCGAGACTCTCATCGGCCTCGGTGCGTCGGCGATCGGGCGGATGGACGACGGCTATGTGCAGAACGAGGTGCCGCCGGGCCTGTACGCGCAACACATTGCCTCGGGTCGGCTTGCAACGGTGAAAGGCTACCGGATGACGCGGGAGGATAGGTTGCGGGCAAGCATCATCGAGCGGCTGATGTGCGACTTCGGCGTCGATGTTCCCGCTCTCGCCACCGCGCACGGCTTCGATCCTGAGATGCTGCTCCGTGGCAATACCAGGCTCGCAATGCTGCAAAGTGACGGCATCCTTGATATCGCCGACGGCGTCATACGGCTGCGCGAAGGGGGACGCTTCCTTATCCGTGCCGCCGCTGCGGCCTTCGACGCCTATATCGATCAACCGGGACGGACCCATAGCAAGGCGGCGTGAAGGCCGCCTCAAGCTGAGAACAGAGAGGCCCGGCATGTACGCGCATGCCGGGCCTTCCGTCTCGCGGCCTGCCCCCGCCTATCTTACAAGGCCGCGATAGATCGCCGGCAGGGCTGCAGGCAGCCTGCCGATGTTACTGACGACTGCGTAGCCGTTCTGACCGAATATGACCGGCAGATAGGATCTCGCCTCGCGATCCACTGTCACCCCGAAGACGCTGATGCCCGAGCGGCGCGCTTCGCCGACTGCGCGGCGGCTGTCCTCTAGCGCGAAACGTCCCTCGTAGTGGTCGACATCGTTGGGCTTGCCGTCGGTCAGGACGATGAGGAGCTTGCGGCGATTCGGCCGTTCGATAAGCCCCGCTGCAGCGTGGCGGATGGCCGCGCCCATGCGGGTGTAGTAGCCGGGTTTCAGCGCCGCGATGCGCGCCTCGATCGTCGCGCTCATCACCTCGTCGAAGGCCTTCACGGTCTCCATCCGCACCCAATCCCGCCGTCGGGACGTGAAGGTGAGGATTTCATGGGCGTCGCCACAGGCCGAAAGCCCATGCGCCAGCACCTGAAGCGCCTGCTTCTCGACATCGAGGACGCGAAGATCATCGAACCAGGCGTCGGTCGAGAGCGACACGTCCACGAGGATCGTCACCGCAAGGTCATGCTCCTGGGGGCGGCTCATCATGTGGATGCGGTCGCTGCCCTGCCCTCCGGCCCTTATGTCTGTGCGAGTCCGGACAACCGCGTCGAGATCGAGATCGGCGCCGTCGATCTGCGCCCTCAACATCTCGTGTCGCGGCCGCAACACCTCGAACTGACGACGCACACGCCGGATCAGGCTCTTCGTCGTCGGATCCGCTTCTCCCGGCAGGCCTTCCGCTGAGGCGGGCGCCGCAAGCACCCGGCAATGATCCTTAAGGTAGCCGCCGCTGCGATAGTCCCATTCGGGATAGGTGACTTCCGCCATGAGCGGCGTGCGGTCCAGCGCTTCCGGGGGAAGGTCGAGGTCGAAGCGAAAGCGAGCGGCCGGGCGCCCGTTGCGTTCGCCGAGTGTCATGTCGTCGAGCTCGTCGGCGGCGCTGGCGTCGTGGTCATCGCTGTCGTCCGCCGGACGATCGACATTGACCATTTCGGCCATGGCGAGGATCTTTTCGAAGCGGTTGAGGATGAACGGGCTCCGCTCGGACTGGCGCTGTGCCTCGCGTGTCGCCACATGGCGCGTCGTCTCCGGCCCTCCTGCTCTGTCGCCACCGCGAGCGGGCTCGTCTTCGCCGTGTCGCCGCTCCGTCTCTTCACGCAGGAGCGCGTCGGGCCAGAGCGGCACTGGAAGCATTGGCAGGTAGCCGGGTGGGGCATTTCGGGGAAAGATGACCGGCGGCACGTCGTCATTCAGGCCGGCGCCGTCTCTCAGCATGTAGAGTATCCGGTTTTCGACATGCTGCTCGACCGAAGGAAGCGAGCGCCGCTGTCGGACCTTGAGCACCGCCCTGCAGAGACGACGATAGCGTTGGCGCATTGCGGGATAGGTGGCGAGCACCGACCTTACCGTTTCACCGGCACGCGAAAGGAGTGCCAGATCGCGCGATAGCGGGTCGGCGGCGCCGACGGGCTTGAGCGGCATGACGGCCATCATCGCGGCCAGCCAGAAATACAGGTCGCGGTTGAGACGCCGCAGGGGAAAGAGATCGACCTCTGCCGGCAGCATCAGCGTCGCATGGTCGCGCGCCGGCTGGACGAGCTTCTCCTCGCCAAGGCCCATGCGCTGGCGCAAGCGCAGCCGGTGCGCGGAGGTACGGCCGCGGGCGGGTGCGATCTGCACCGCCCGCTCGCCGCCAAGACCGCGGAAGTACACGGCGAGCACGGCCTGGACCTCATCGAGCCGGACCACCTCGTCCGGGAAGCGCGGCCAGGTCCGCGTATTGCCGATCAAGCGGTGCCAGGCGCGGCCGACCGTTTCTTCGAGTTCGAGGAAGTCCAGCATTTTCTTATCCCTGGCGGACGACCGCGTCCGCGATCTCTATGAGCGCGGCCTTGACGTCCGGCTCGTCGGTGAGCGGTTCGATCATCGTCGCCAAAACGGCGTCGCGCACCGACACTCCGTTTTCGACAAGGCTGGCGCAATAGACGAGCAGGCGCGTCGAGACACCCTCCTCGAGATCATGCCCCTTGAGACCCCGTAGCCGATGCGCGAGATCGACAAGCTGCGCGACCCGGCTCTCGTCGAGCCCGCTCTCTTCGGAAACGACGGCAATCTCGCTCGCCCTCGGCAGGAAGTCGAACTCGATGGCAACGAAGCGCTGCCGCGTGCTCGGCTTGAGGGCCTTGAGCAGGTTCTGGTAGCCGGGATTGTAGGAGACCACCAGCATGAAGCCGGGGGGCGCCTCCAGGAGCTCGCCGGTGCGTTCGAGGGGCAGGATGCGCCGGTCGTCGGTGAGCGGATGCAGCACCACCGCGACATCCTTGCGGGCCTCGACGATCTCATCGAGGTAGCAGATGCCGCCCTCGCGCACGGCCCTAGTCAGGGGGCCGTCGACCCAGACGGTGTCGCCTCCTTTGAGGAGATAGCGGCCAGTCAGGTCTGCGGCGGCGAGATCGTCGTGACACGACACGGTCGAAAGCGGCAGCCCGAGCTTCGACGCCATATGGGCTACGAAGCGCGTCTTTCCGCAACCGGTCGGGCCCTTCAGCAGGAGCGGAAGCTGGCGCGTCCAGGCGCTTTCAAAGAGCTCGCATTCCCGGCCTGACGGGGAATAGGCCGGGATAGCCGAGTCAGGAATGGGCGGAGTCTTGAGGGCGATGTTCATGAACAATCTCCGGGTTCTAACTTCAAACGAGGCGGCCGGCCAAGTGGGCCGGCCATTTCCCTTCATTCGGCGGGTTGGACGGCTTGGTTGAGGGCCGCGCTGGCGCTCCTGCCGGGCACAAGGACTGCCCAGAAGAACATCAACGCCGAGATGAGTACGACCACGCCGGATCCGAGGCGGATCCAGTAGAAGAGGGCCAGTTGCTCCTGCACGGCCATGAAGCTCTCGCCGAGGACCCGCTGCAGGTGGACCTGGACGACGCCGGCGAAGGTGAGCGCGAAGGTCATGACGGACATGGCGCTGCACATGGCCCAGAAGCTGGCGATCGACAGCCACTGGTTATAGGGCGCCCGTCCCTTGATCTCCGGGATGGCATAGGCCATCACGGCGAGGTTGAGCATCACATAGGCGCCGAAGAAGGCGAGATGCCCGTGCGCAGCGGTGACCTGGGTACCATGGGTGTAATAGTTGACCGACGAAAGCGTGTGCAGGAAGCCCCAGACGCCGGCTCCGAAGAAGGCCATCACCGAGCAGCCGATCGACCACAGGAGCGCGGCCTTGTTCGGATGCTTGCGGCCGGCCTTCCAGGTCATGACGAAGGTGAAGGCCACCATGGTGAAGAAAGGGGCGACCTCGAGCGTGGAGAAGAGCGAGCCGATCCACTGCCAGTAGCCCGGTGCGCCGATCCAGTAATAATGGTGGCCGGTACCGAGGATGCCGGAGAAGAGCGCCAGGCCGACGATGACATAGAGCCACTTTTCGACGACCTCGCGGTCGATGCCGTTGAGCTTGATCATCAGGAAGGCCAGAACCGAGGCCATGATCAGTTCCCAGACGCCTTCGACCCACAGATGGACGACGTACCACCAGTACATCTTGTCGAGCGCGAGATTGACCGGATTGTAGAAGGCGAAGAGGAAGAAGATCGCCACGCCCCAGAGGCCGAAGATCAGGATGTTCGTAACCGTGGTCTTGCGACCCTTCAGTACGGTCAGGGTGATGTTGAAGAGAAACATCAGGGCCACGACGACGATGCCGACCTTGATCGCGAAGGGCTGCTCAAGAAATTCGCGGCCTTCGTGGATATGGAGGAGATACCCGACGACCGCAACGGCCGCGGCCACCAGGAAGATCCAGAACTGTGCGACCGCGATCTTGGGACTATAGAGCTCCGTCTCCGCCTCTTCCGGGAGCAGGTAATAGGTGGCGCCCATGAAACCCATCAACAGCCAGACGATCAGCGCGTTGGTGTGCACCATGCGGACGATGTTGAACGGCAGCAGTTCGGAGAGCGTGTTGGGAAGCACATAGATGGTGCCGGCGAGCACACCGAAGAGGATCTGGGCGAGAAACAGGCCGAGCGCACCGTAGAAATACAGCATCGCGACCTTTTGGGTTTGATATTTCATGTCTTTTCTCCTTGTCCCGTCGTCTCAGCCGGCCTCGTTCGGGGGCCACTTCTGCGTCTTGATGCGGCTCGTCCATTCGAGGAAATCGGCAAGGTCGTTCAGTTCCTGCTCGGTGAGATCGAACTGCGGCATCTGCCGCCGCCCCTCGGCGCCGGAGGGCTGCGCCGCCATCCAGGATTTGAGCGTCTCGCGCGCGCCTTCCGGGTCGGACTCGCCGCCCCACCGCTTCCAGACATTGCCGAGCTCCGGCGCGAAATAGGCGCCTTCGCCGAGGAGAGTGTGGCAGTTGATGCAGGAGTTCTTCTCCCAGACGTGCTTGCCGCGCGCCACGGAGTCGGTCAGCGTCGACTCGTCGGTGGATACGGTTCTCATGTAGTAGTGGCTGTGGGCCGTCAGGCCGACAAAGATCGCGAAGAAGAAGATGGAGCCGCCGTAGAAGACGTTGCGTGCCCCTGTCTTGGTAAGGCGTTCTGCCATCCCGTGGTCCTTTCAATTCCCGCAGGCCGCATTGCGCGGGCCGGCCTGAGCAATTCCCGCCGGTCGGCCGCGGATCCCCCCGCCCCACCGGTAAACGCGATCTCTTCTAAAGTCTGCGCGCCGGCGTTCTTTGCGTTTCGGCAAACAAGTGACGAAGAGCCCTTCAACCGACGGGCGAGACGGTCGCGATGAGCGCTTTTGCCGCAGCCGCGAGCGCAAAGAAGAACGGCCAGGCGATCAGGCCGACCTGCAAGACCCGCGGTCCCGAACGCAAGCCTAGAAAGTCCAGCACGACGAGACGGGCTTTCAACAACGCGAGCGTCAGCAAGGCGAGCGTGACCACCAGCGGAGCTGCGGGATCCCGGGCCTTGAGGGAGAGCAGCATGCCGGCGAGAACCATCAGGACAAGGACCATCCAGGTCTTCTGCAACTGTCGGGGGTCGTGGTCGGTCATGGTGCTCAAACCAGATAGAGAATGGGGAACATGACGATCCAGACGAGATCGATCACATGCCAGAGGGTGGTAACGAGGTCGACATTGGCGCGGCGCGGCTTCCAGGCGACGACGAGCAGCACGATGGCGACGAAGCCGACATGGACGAGATGAAAGCCGGTCAGGAGGAAATAGAGTTCAAAGAATGAGTGAAACGCGACCTCGCCAGCAAAACGGATCTCCGTGCCGTACTCGTAGATCTTGATGGCAACGAAGGCGAAGCCGAGAAGCGCCGCCAGCACAAGTGCCCGGCGCCGCCTGGCGACTGACGCGCCCTTTCCTGCCGCAACCGCCGCCTGCCAGCCGCTCGTCAGCAGGACGAGCGTGTTGAAGGCGGCTATAGCCGGTTTGAGGTGCAGCCGTGCGACGGCGAAATCGTCGGCAGCAATCAGCGAGGCGACCAGGAAGGCGGCGATAAGGATCCCGAAGGCGGCGAGCTCGCTCCAGATCAGGACCCAGAGGATGAACGTATCGGCTTCCTCTTCGTCGGCCGCGCCGGCCGTCATCACGTTTTCCATGCCGCATCTCCGCATCGGTTGCCGAAGCGGAATAGGAGAAAGGAGCGCCCGGTTCTTTGCTCTCGATCAAAGACCGGTCCGGCCGACCCGCTATGTTCCGACGAAAAGGAGATCACCATGTCTGATGCGCAGATCGGCCTCTCGGTAGCCACCCCGATCATCATCATCTTCGCGCTCGTGCTCTATCGCATGGGTGTCCTGCAACGGACTGGAACGGCCGCCGCCGTGCTGGCGTCGCTCGCCTGCGCCGCCGTGCTGTTCATTGAACGCTGAATGCGGGAGAAACAACGTGGCTATCTCATCTCCGCTCCATCGACTTGAGGCGAAGTATGGCGAGTTGCTCGCGCTTTGCGATGCGGTCGAGTCCATCATCGATTCGCTTGGGGGCCCCATGGACCGGGACCTCTGCATAGCGACCGCGGCAAAGATCCGGTCATTGAGCCTTGGACAAACGTCCAATGAGCCGCAGCCTTTGCCGCTTGATGTACGTACGACCCGTGCGGGTCGAGCAGTCGCCTTAGACGGTAGCCACGTCGCAGACACGCTCCGATCGGCAGCATCAGATCGATGCGCAGTTTCTTGGGAGACAGTCGCTTTGATGCTACACGCTTTCCTCGAGGGGCTCCGCCACCATGTTGCAGCGGAACAGGCAATCATCGCCGCGATAAAGCGGTCGAATACAGCGCACTGAGGAAGACGACTATGGCCGAGTTCCTTCTGGCACTGTTTGTCTTTCTCATCCTTCACTCAGTTCCGGCGATCCCCGCCATCCGCGAGCGGCTGTTAATCCTGCTCGGCAGGGCGGCCTATTTCTCGATCTATTCGCTCGCTTCCATACTCGCACTCGCTTGGGTGCTCTACGCGGCGCTTGATGTCGACTATATCCCGCTCTGGCAGCCTGCGGCTTGGCAGGCTTGGGTGACCTTGATTGCCGCTCCAGTCGGCGTGTTTCTCGTGCTTGCCGGTCTCTTCAGTAGCAATCCGCTATCGGTCTCGATCCGCCAAGGACAGAGAGCGGGCTCAATCGTCTCGGTTACTCGCCATCCGGTTCTCTGGGGGTTCACCATCTGGGCGATCGGCCATCTCGTCGCCAACGGCGACGTGCGCTCGCTGATCCTCTTCGGCGGCTTTGCGCTTTTTGCTCTCGGCACCATACCTATGATCGAAAAGCGCGCCCGGCGCCGACTTGGAGATCAATGGCAGCACCAGTCTGCGAAGACCTCCATTCTGCCGTTCGTCGCCCTCTTCTCCGGGCGCACCCTTTTGTCCGGCGACACGCCAATCGCCATCGCCACCGCGGCAACGGCAGTATTGACCCTATGGCTGCTTGCCGGAGGCCATGCCGCCCTGTTCTATGCCGACCCTCTCCTCCTCGCGACGGCACAATAGTTAGCCATGCCTCAGTCCATCTCACTGGCCTCCCGACCCGAACTTCGGACGTAGCGGCTTCAACCGTCTTGCTTGGCTTCATGCAGCTCGCCACCAGCGGTAATGCAGCGCTTGTCCACCCGGAACCTATCTCGCCGCAGTGTGCTGACGGTGGGACTGCGGATCCCATTCGGTTGCAAGTGGCTCCCCCGGCAGGCCGACCAGATCGATCGCGCGCGCTGCAAGATGGTCGATGATCTCTTCGACGCTTTGCGGCCGTTGATAGAAGGCCGGCACCGGCGGCATCACGACCGCTCCCATTTGGGTAACTGCCGTCATGTTGCGCAGGTGACCGAGATGCAGCGGCGTCTCGCGGGTCATCAGCACGAGCCTTCGCCGCTCCTTGAGGTGCACGTCCGCCGCTCGCACGATGAGATTGTCCGCAAGACCGGCAGCGATCGCCGCCAGAGTCCGCATCGAACAGGGAACGACAATCATACCGGCAGTCCTAAACGAGCCGCTAGCCGTTGCCGCTCCGATGTCCCGTATTTGATAGCTACGATCAGCGATCGTCAGCAATTGATGCAGCGCGTGCGGGCCGACCTCGTGGAGCAGCGTGCGCCTTGCGGAATCCGAGACGATCAGATGCGTCTCGACGGAAGGGATTTCCGCAAGGCGCTGGACGACCCGGAGCGCCAGCGCGGCACCCGATGCCCCCGAGACGCCGACCACGACATGTTTCTTACTCATGGCGTTGCTCCCAGGCCCAGTTCAGTCCAAACTTGATCGACCTTCCCGACAACTTCCGCCGACATCTCAAGCACGCGTCCCCATTCGCGGGTTGTCTCCGGCTCGAGCTTGCGCGTCGCGTCGAGTCCGAGCTTGCCACCGAGCCCCGGCTTCGGAGACGCGAAATCGAGGTAGTCGATCGGCGTGTCGTGGAGGATGGTCACATCGCGGCTGGCGTCGAACCGGGTCGACAGCGCCCAGATGACGTCGCTCCAGTTCCTGACGTGGATATCGGGGTCGACCGCGACGATGAGCTTCGTATAGTTGAACTGCGGCAGCATCGACCAGAGCCCCATCATGATACGCTTCGCCTGACCGGGGTAGCGCTTGTCGATGGAGACGACCATCGCACGATACGAGCAGGCCTCCGGAGGCAGGTAAAGATCGACGATCTCCGGGAACTGCCGCTTCACCAGCGGCAGGAAAAGCTCCATCATAGCCTCGCCGAGCTTCGACGGCTCGTCGGGTGGGCGGCCCGTAAAGGTCGAGAGATAGAATGGCCTGCGGCGCATTGTGATCGCCGACAACGACATTACCGGAAAACGTTCGACGGAGTTGTAGTATCCCGTGTGATCGCCATAGGGACCCTCCTCGGCGGTGTCGTCCGCCGCGACGACCCCCTCGAGGACGATCTCGGCATTGGCCGGAACAGACAGCGGTACCGTGACCGCCGCCGCGACTGGTGGCCGCTCCGCCTTCAGCAGCCCTGCGAAGGCAAGCTCGCTCATGCCTTCCGGCAGCGGCATCACCGCGGCGAGGATCGTTGCCGGGTCGGCGCCGATGGCGACCGCCACCGGCATGGCTTCGCCGCGCTGTTGCCACATGCGATGGTGTCGGGCGCCGCCGCGATGCGCGAGCCAGCGCAGGATGAGTCGGTTCGGTCCGAGCACCTGCATGCGATAGATGCCGACATTGATGTCGCTCGGATCGTCCGGCGCACGGGTGATCACCAGTGGCCAGGTGACGAGCGGCGCCGGCTCTCCCGGCCAGCACCATTGGATCGGCAGCCGCGAAAGGTCGGCCTCCGCGCCGCGCCACACCGTCTCCTGCGCCGGCGGTCGTGCGACGCTTCGCGGCCGCATCGCAAGGGCGGCCTTCAGCAGGGGCAGCTTTCCCCAGGCGTCCGACAGCGACCGCGGCGATCTCGGTTCCCGCAGTTCCGCCAGCATTTCCGCAAGGCCCGGAAGACCCCCTGCGGGCAGCCCGAAACCCCACTCTATCCGCTCGATCGTACCGAACAGATTGGCGAGCAGCGGAATGTCGCAAATGCGGCCGGAAGCGTCGACCGGCTTCTCGAACAGCAGGGCTGGCCCGTCCGCGAGGAGCACCCGCCGGTGGATCTCGGTGACCTCATGCACGAGCGAAACGGGCCGCGATATACGGCGCAAGCGGCCACGCCGCTCGAGCATGGCGGCGAAGTCCTGGAGGTCGGAAAAGCGGCGGATGACTTGATCGCTGCGATACATGCGAGGTGTCTCGCCCGCGAAAACCCTTCTGTCTTTGCTCCAGCGCAAATTGCCCACGGAGGTTGCCGCTAGGTTCTCCGCAGAAGTAGCCGAGTCGTCATTTGCAAAGGCGAGAGATATGGAATTTCCACGCCCGCTGACAGCACCTCTTGCCGTTGTGCCGATCGCTTTGATCGACGGGGCGGTGAAGTTGATGTTCAAAAGCCTGCTCGACAGGCATCCCGCCCTCTTCGACCGCCTCGGGGAGCACAGGGGGAAGCGCTATGCCTTTTGTCCGCTCGACGTGCCGCTCGTCTTTGTGGTGGAGCCGTCACGCGCGGCGGTGTCGGTAACCCGCAAGCCAACCGAATGCGCTGCAGATGCTCTCGTGGAGGGCCCCCTATTCCTGCTACTGGCGCTTCTCGAAGGCCGCTGCGACGCAGACGCCCTGTTCTTCTCACGGGCGCTCACCGTCGGCGGAGACATGGAGGCGATGCTGGCCCTCCGCAACGCACTCGACGGCTGCGAAATCGACCTGCCGCGCGACCTTGGCGCTTCCGCCGGGCCGCTCGGACCGCTCGTCAGCCGCACCGCGGCAGCAATCCGCCGCCGCGCACTTGCCGGGGAGAATGCCGCATGGAATTGATCTGCCCGGCGGGGACGCCTGCCGCTTTCCGCGAGGCCGTCGATGCCGGTGCTGAAGCCGTCTATTGCGGCTTCCGCGACGAGACCAATGCGCGGAATTTCCCCGGCCTCAACTTCTCGCGCGAGGAACTCGGCGAAGCCATCGCTTATGCCCATCGGAGAGGCGCTCAGACCTTCGTCGCGCTCAATACCTTCATGCGCGCCGGACATGAAGGCTTGTGGTACCAGGCAGCGGCGGACGCGGTCCGGCTTGGCGCAGACGCGCTCATCCTTGCGGACTTCGGCCTAATGGCCCATGTCGCGGAGACCTATCCCGAGCAGCGGCTGCACGTGTCGGTGCAGGCATCCGCGTCCAATCCGGATGCGGTGAATTTCCTGGTGGGGGCCTTCGGCGCAAAGCGGGTCGTGCTCCCGCGCACGCTGACGATCTCCGACATCGCGCGGCTCGCCCGCCAGATCCGCTGCGAGATCGAGGTCTTCGTCTTCGGCGGGCTCTGCGTTATGGCGGAAGGTCGCTGCTCGCTGTCATCCTACGCCACCGGCAAGTCTCCCAACATGAACGGCGTGTGCTCCCCCGCAAGCCACGTGCGCTATCGGCAGGACCGGGGTGATCTCGTCTCCGAGCTTGGCGCCTACACCATCAACCGCTTTCCCCGTGACGAGGCGGCCGGCTATCCGACGCTCTGCAAGGGGAGGTTCGACATTGCGAATGCCCGCGGCTACGCCTTCGAGGATCCAGTCTCGCTCGACGTCATGGAACAGATCGACGCCCTCCGGGAGGCGGGCGTCAGTGCACTCAAGATCGAAGGGCGGCAGCGAGGCAAGGCCTATGTCGCCGAAGTCGTTGCAACCCTACGCAAGGCACTCGATGCTCGCCCGGAAGAGCGCCGTACGCTTCTGGCCCGCCTCAGGCTGTTGAGCGAGGGGCAGCGGACGACGTCCGGTGCCTACGAAAAACGCTGGAGGTAAACAGGCATGAATGCCGGCAAACCCACGCTGACGCTCGGTCCGGTCCTCTATCTCTGGGAGGGGGAAAAATGGCGGGACTTCTACTTTCGCATCGCAGACGAGGCTCCGGTGACCCACGTCGTCATCGGAGAGACCGTCTGCTCGAAGCGGCTGCACTTTACCGATCCCCATTTCCCGCCGGTGATCGAGCGGCTCCTGGCGGCGGGAAAACGCATCGTCTTTTCCACCCTCGCCCTCGTGACGCTCGAGCGCGAGAGCCAGTATGTGCGCAGTCTGGTTGCCGACAGCCCCTACCCCGTCGAGGCGAACGATCTCTCCGCTCTGGCCCTGCTTGAAGGCGAGCCGCACTGGATCGGGCCGCTTGTCAACGTCTACAACGCTGCGACGGCCCGCGTGCTTGCGAGGCGGGGCGCAAGGAGCATATGCCTGCCCCCCGAACTTCCGGCAAGTTCAATCGACGAGATCGTTTCGCAAACGCCCGGCGTCGCCTTCGAAGTGCTCGCCTTCGGCCGCATGCCACTTGCAATTTCGGCCCGCTGCGCCCATGCCCGCGCCAAGGGGCACATCAAGGACAACTGCCAGTTCGTCTGCAAGGACGATCCTGACGGACTGCCCGTAAACACGCTCGACGGGCAGTCCTTTCTGGCACTCAACGGCGTCCAGACGGTTTCCTTCACCTGTCAGGCGCTCCTAGCCGATCTGTCGGCCCTCATCGGTTCCGGAGTGAGTCGCTTTCGCCTTTCGCCACAAGATTGCGACATGGTGGCGGTCGCCCGTCTCTACGACGAGGTCCTGCACGGCCGCGTGGATGCTGAGGACGGTCTCGTCCGGCTGCGGCAGATCTATCCCGCCGCCCCGTTCTCCAACGGGTTTCACCACGGACAGGAAGGCGCCGCCTGGGTCGCCCGCGCACGCAACATTGCACACGGAGCAAACGCATGAAAGCGAACGATTCCGCATTGGAAATCGCATCGACCTTCGCAAAAGCAAACGAGGAGATCAGCCGCGCAGTCGGGCGCATGCGTGGCGCGGTCCTGAGCAGCGCCATCGATTGTGAATGCCGCGACCGAGTGGACGGGGCGCTGCGCGACCTGGAAAGACTTGAACGGAACCGAATCGCGCAGCGCCTGCTGGCCGCTGCCGATGAGCAACGGCGAAGGATCGAGGCGCTGCTCGTGCTGCTTGCTGATTTCGACTCGAACGAACCCGCGGCGCTGGACGATGGCATGATTGTTGAAGCCGGCCTGCTCTTCGGCGACATCGCCGCGACCGCCGAACTGGGTTCAAGTCTGTTGAGACAATCGCGCCAGCTTCAGTTTACAAGCGACATGGTGAAGGAGATTTCCGAAAGCGCCAGTTGCGCGTCTGCCGGGATCGATGAGTGAAGCCACTCAGTATAATGAAGGGATGGACTGTATGAACGCCTTGAAGCGAACCCCCTGGCGAGAAGCGGCACTGGACATCGTCATGTCTCAGACCATCGCTCTTGGGGAGATGAGTTCTCTTTTCGAAGCGCTCCAGGAGGAGCAAAAGCACGCCAGCGGTACAGATCGGCGTGTTCTTCGTGACACGTGCCGTCCTCTCCGCATCCGACCCTGACGGCCGGTAAGAAAATGAAGCCGCGATAGCCGACTGTTGGGAGCGCAAGCTTTGATAATTGGTCTGCTCTTCGGGGAACTCACTGAATCCAATAAATAAGCTTTGCGCTGTCCCCAGTTACATACCGGGCGTGAGAATGAATTAGATTGACATCGAGGCTTCCCAGACGCTCCCGCGCCACTCATATCGCTGCCGCTTAGACCAAGAGTGAGACTACCGTCTGTCTACCGGATAGGTCGCCAGGCGGTAGTCTCGTCGACACCGCGGTCTGTAATCGAAGACTCAACCGTTCAGATCGAGAACGATACGGCCGTCTATCTTGCCTTCTTCCATCCGCTCGAAAATGGCGTTGATGTTCTCGATCTTGTCCCAGGAGAAGTGGGCCGCGACCTTGCCCTCGCCGGCAAATTCTAATGCCTCCTCGAGATCCTGGCGGGTGCCGACGATCGAACCCCGCACCGTGATACGCTTCAGCACCGTGTCGAACACCGGCAGGCAGATCTGCCCGGGCGGCAGACCGACCAGCGCCATCGTACCTTTCGAACGCAGCATGCTGTAGGCCTGTTCCATGGCCTTCGGCGAGACTGCCGTGACCAGCGCGCCGTGCAGGCCGCCTGTTCGCCTCTGCACCTCTTTGACCACGTCGGGCGCCCGCGCGTCGACAACGAGATCGGCGCCGAGGTTCTCGGCAAGGGCGAGCTTGTCGGAGAATATGTCGGCTGCGGCGACATGCATGCCCATGGCCTTGGCGTACTGGACGGCCATGTGGCCGAGGCCGCCGATGCCGGAGACGAGAACCCATTCTCCGGGTCTGACCTCGGTCTCCTTCAGGCCTTTGTAGACTGTCACGCCGGCACAGAGCACCGGAGCCGCCGGTCCGAATTCCAACGTCCTGGGCAGCCGCCCGACGTAATCGGGATCAGCTAGGCCATATTGGGCAAAAGTGCCGTCGACCGAGTAGCCGGTATTCTGCTGGCTGCCGCAGAGCGTCTCCCAGCCGGTGCGGCACGGTGTGCAGCAGCCGCAGGCGGTGTGCAACCACGGCACGCCGACCCGGTCCCCTTCCTTCAGGTGCGTGACGCCGGCGCCGAGCTTGGCAACGTAGCCAACGCCCTCGTGACCGGGAATGAAAGGCGGATTGGGTCTCACCGGCCAGTCGCCCTTGGCGGCATGCAGGTCAGTGTGGCACACGCCCGTGGCCTCGTATTTGATCAGGACCTGTCCGGGTTCTGGCTGCGGAACCGGAACTTCCTCAATCACAAGCGGCTTGCCGAACTCTCGGACCACAGCGGCTGTCATCGTCATGTCGATATCCTCCAAAGCTCAATGTTGGCGCCGGCGAAGCCGGCATTGCGCACCTCCTTCGAGCAGCGCTAACGAGCAAGAGCTTAGCGGCTGGGCGAGCCAGCGTTCCTTGACGGGCATCAAAGAAGGGCATTTCCACGAGAAAGTTGTCTCAGAAGCGAGACGGTGGCCCGCACAAACCAGGGCCGCCCGACCTGGCTGGCAACCCTGCCTTGGATGCGGTGGCAGAGGGACAGCACGGGCACATTCGCCTTAACGATTTTGGATGAACCTACTTTGCCAGCGGCGGGGTATCTGGAACGCTGCGGCAGTAAGCAACAGGGCAGCAAGCGACGGCACCCATAGAGCGAGATCCCCTGCTTCTCGCACCAGGACCGCGCCCATGATGGCTCCTGCAAACATGCCGAGCCACGGCACGATCTGAATGATCCACTGCGTGTTGCGGACGCCCATCGCCCACCGCCCGAGTCCACGGCCGAAGCGCGAGAGTGCCCCCGTGACGTACGTCAAACCAACCGGCAGACCTTCGATCTGCTCGACAGAGGCGTTGACCGCTCCCATGGCGAAAATGAGCAAAACGAAACGGAGTTCTGGTTGGCCTTCTTGCAACGCGGCGCATGCGAGGAGAACCGATACAAACAACAAGGCGGCTTGCGGTCTAAGCCGGATCGATACGATCACGCCCGCGGCGTTCCCGAATACGAAGCTGACCAGCCCTCCGATGAGAAGCAACCCTTGAGCGGCATCGCCTTGGACGAGGGCGACGGACGCACGAGTCGTGTTGCCGCTCATGAAGGACACGAAGTCTCCGATGGACATGAGTCCTATGGCGTCGGTCATGCCCGCCAGGAACGATATTGCAGCGACAAGCGCAAGACCAACAGAACTCCGCCGCCGTTTTATGATCCGCCTCCGCCGCTGCACCGTCATTGGTTTCTTCCCAAATTGAAACGCAGGAACGAAAGCAAACTGCGCCCTCTGTGGCAAGCACTCCAACTCCGCTGAAACCACTTCCCAGAGAATACGGAAGAGAGGTGCTTCTCAAGGCGTGGATTGCGCGACCGGCTATCGGCGCGCAACCTCACCAGGTCCCGCTTTATCATGACTCGGTGGCGAACGCGCGAGCATCGTTGCATTCAGGGAGTTGAGAACTCTTCGGCACGTGTGAAAACGCAATCTACGGAATTCTTGGGGCGATGGAATTTGGTTTGGTGCCGGTTTCCGTCGGCGAAGGTTGCAACTGACCCTCTGCTCCTGCCTGTTCTATTAATGGCAACGACAGCATTCTGCAGGTGGCGATGGATAGCGGCTTCGGTTCGGCGAGCGCCTACAACAAGGCTTTCCGGCAGATCGCCGGCATGCCGCTTTCGGATTTCCGGCGCGACGTTCGCGCCGCGGCTAGGTGAGCGTCACGAACGTCAGCATGCCTTGCCTGCGCCTCTCCTGTCCCGCAGTCGACTGTTTCCAGGCGTTGGTTGCCTTCCCTCCACAACCGGTATCGCCCTCATCCTTGGCGGTATAGCGCTTTCACAAAGGCAAGGGAAATGCGGGTCTCCGCGACGAGGAATTTCGGCGCATCGCAGCCGTCGCACCCCGCTTCTCGGCGGTCGCTCTCCCATCCATCGGAGACGTCCAGGTCTCCTTCGCCCAATAGCGGTCCCTCAGCAGAGGCAGGGGGCGCTCGAAGTCGGATCTCGGCCCCCTGGGAGCTAATCCCAAAGGGGTTTCGCCTTGGGGCATACGACGGGATTTGGCGCTTCCGCGGGGAGCATTGTCTCAGATTCGCAGGCGCGATCTCAGAAAAGAGAATGCCGAATTCTTGGTCAACTTGGTGCATGAGCGTAATATTACGCCAAGGTCAACGGAATGCGATTCGACGGCATTCGAAAGGGAGGACCAACATGGCTTCTGTCGCGCGGGTCGCCATAGGGGCGACCAGCACGAAGTGCTGGGATGCGCTGCAAATACGGATTTCCATAGAGCTGCAGTGAGCGTTTCCGGTAGATTTGTGTGGTGTGCGGACCTATCCTGCAACTTGAGGAACGAATGCAGGGAGGACCATCATGCCAAAGAAAGACGTAAGCTTTTCTCGACGCACATTTCTCGGCGGCAGCGCCCTGGCGCTTGCCAACGGCACGATTGCCATGCCGTTCGTGCGGACCGCGCGCGCCCAGGCGCCGACTTTCAAGGCCGGCGTCATCACGTCTCTGTCGGGCGAGAATATTTCGGGCGGCAATTTGACCAAGAACGGATACGAGCTCTGGGCCGAGGCCGCCAACGAGAAGGGCGGTGTCGAGGTCGGCGGTGAGCGTTTCATGGTCGAGATGTTCTATGGCGACGACCAGAGCAATCCGGCCACCGGCGCCGACGCCGCCGAACGGCTGATCGTGCAGAACGAGGTCGATTTCCTGCTCGGCCCCTACACCAGTGGCTCGACAATCGCCGTTCAGCCGATCTGCCAGAAATACCAGGTTCCGATGATTTCCGGTTCGGCCGAGTCGCCCAATGTCTGGTTGGCCAAGCCGGAATTCAATTTTGGCATCATCCCTTCCGTCGACACGACATCCGGCCAGTCGCTGGGCGTGCTGGTGGCGCTGTCAAACCCGAAGGCGAAGACGATCGCGGTGATCGGGGTCAACGAACCCTTTTCGAAGGAGACCGGCGAAGGCTTCCAGCGCGGCGCCAAGGAAGCAGGTCTCGAAGTCGTCGCCTACGAGCTCGTTCCGGCTTCCGGCGATCTCACCCCCGTAATGTCCAAGATCGCCGCCCTCAACCCTGACATCGTCGCGGTGGGCGGGCATGAAGAGCCGCTAATAAATGTGATCAAGACGTCGAAATCGCTGAATTATCGGCCAAAAGCCCTAATCATGCATTACGGCGTGACCAATCCGGCCTTCGCCAAAGCGCTCGGCGCCGATGCGAACGGCACCTCCGGCGTCGCCGTATGGCTGCCTACGGTGCCCTACAAGGACGACCTGTTCGGCACCGCACAGGACTATGTCGCGCGGGCCCAGGCAAAGTTCGGCCATGAGCCCGACTACACGGAAGCCGCCTGCTCGGCCAGCGGCCTCGTCTTCGCCGATGCCGCCAAGCGACTGGGCAAGAAGCCTTCGCTCACCCCCGAGGACCGCGTCGCCCTCAAGGACGCCATCGCCGACACCGACATCAAGACTTTCTACGGACCGATCAAGTTCGAGAAGGAAGGTGACCACTACCACGACAACATCCAGCCGGTGCCAGTCGTGATCCAGATCCAGGATGGAAAGACCGTCGCTGTCGGCCCGAAGGAAGCGGCCGCGGCCGAGTTCATCTACCCGTTGCCAGGCTGGAAATAATCGCGATTTGAGGCGGGCGGAGGCGCTATCCGCCGTCGCCCCCTCACATGCTATGCCAGCGGGCAGCATGATGACGGCCGGCTCTTCCAAAGGCCAGATTGGGCTTTATACTGCGGGCGTCAATTCGCACCCGCGCCAAAAGCATGTTGCCGACTTCTCGGACTGACGGACAGGTTTGCCATTGGATCTTTTTCTTCAAACCCTGCTTAACGGCCTGCTGATAGGCGGCGTCATCGCCACGTTTTCGATCGCCTTCCAACTGACCTTCGGCGTGCTCCATGTCATCGACTTTGCGGTCGGCGCGTGGGTCGTGCTCGGCGGCTACTTCGCCTACTACATGGCGGCCTTTCTCGGCATAGACGGGTTCCTCGCCATGCCGATGGCCTTCTTCCTGTTCGGCGCGATCGGCTATGTCATGGGACCGATGATCTACAATGTTCGAAACAGCCGCACGGCGCGTCCCGAACTGATGGCGCTCGCGCTGACCTTCGGCATCTTCACCTTGCTGCGCGGCGGAATGCTGACCGTCTGGGGTTTCAATACGCATAGCGTACCGACGGCGCTCAGCGGTCACAGCATCATGATCGGCCCGGTCACGGTGCCCCTAATCCGGGTGGCGGCGGCGGCGTTCGCGGTGCTCATCGCCGGCGGGCTGTTTTTCTTTCTCTTTCGCACGCGCTACGGGCTGGCGATCCGGGCGACGGCCGAAAACCGCCAGAACGCCGCCTTGATGGGGGTCAACATCCGGCGTCTCAGCGCCAATGTTTACGGGCTCTACGCGGGGATCACGGCGATATCGGGCGTTCTGATGGGAGCCATCTATTCGGTCAATCCGGAGATCGGCCTGCGCTATACGCTGTTCGCCTTCTTCGTCGCCGTGCTGGCAGGGCTGGGCTCGCTGGGTGGCGCGCTTGTGGCGGCCCTGCTTCTGGGCGTCATCGAAGCCTTTGTCGCGACTTATGGCGGATCCAGCTATTCGCATCTCGCGATCTTCGCAACGCTCTTCCTTGTCCTGTTGGTTTCCCCGCGCGGCATCCTCCGGCGCGGACTGTGAGATGGCCCAGACCATGAAAAACCGTTGGGCCGGCCTGCTTCTCCTCGTCGTCATCCTCGTCGTGCTGGCGTTGCTGCCGGTGCTGGTCAACAATTACTGGCTGCGCATCGCCACCGGCGCGCTGATGTGGGCGGGGCTCGCCTGTTCCTGGAACATGCTAGGCGGCTATGCCGGCTACATCAATTTCGGCCATTCGGCCTTCTTCGGCATCGGCGCCTACGCAACCGCCATTCTGATGGGGGCGGATTTCCCTGTGCCGTTCCTCCCCACCATTCCCATCGGCATGATCGTCACAGCCTTGTTCGCGTTCGTCATCGGCGCACCGACATTGCGGCTGCGCGGCGCTTATTTCGCCATCGCCACCTGGGCCTTCGCCGAAGTGCTCATGCAGTTCGCCACCGTCGTCGATTTCACCGGCGGAACCGGCGGTATCGGCCTGCCTCCCTTCCTCAACGAGCGCTTCTTCTATTTCGCTATGTTCGCAGCCGCCGTCCTAACCTATTTCCTCACCTGGTTGCTGTTTGAGCGCTCCCGCTTCGGCTTGAAGGTCAAGGCCTTACGGGATCACGAACCGGCGGCCGAAGCTATGGGCATCAACACCTCGCTGGTCAAGTTGCAGACCTTCGTGCTCAGCGCCGTCGTCGCCTCCGTCTTCGGCAGTATTTTCGCCTACTGGGTGACCTTCATCAATCCAAAGAGCGTGTTCGGCGGCGACATCACCGACCAGATGGTCGTCATGGTCCTGCTCGGCGGGCTCGGCAGCCTGTGGGGGCCGGCCATCGGCGGCGTCGCGCTGTTCTTCGTCAACCGGCTTGTCTGGATGTACTATGGCGATACCGCCTTCTATATCGCTATTCTCGGTGCCGCCATCATCCTGGTGGTGCTGTTCCTGCCCAACGGCATCGCCGGCCTGTTTGCGCGGCGAAGTGGGAAATCAGGCAGCGTGCTCGACACGGTGCTCGGACGCCTTCTCGGCTCCCGCCAGGGAGGGCGCTCGTGAGCATGACCGCGCAAGCGCAAGCGCCAAGCGACCAGCCCATCCTCTTCGTGCGCGACGTGCACAAGCATTTCGGCGGCATCCAGGCAGCCGCCGGCGTCGACCTGGAGGTCGGACGCGGTGAGATCGCAGGCCTCATCGGCCCCAACGGCTCGGGCAAATCGACCCTGTTCAACCTCGTGGCCGGCATGGAGACGCCCGATCGGGGGCAGATCCTGTTCGACGGCCATGAGATCGGCGGCAAAAAGGCCTATACGATCGCCCGCCTCGGCCTCGCGCGCACCTTTCAGATCCCGGCGTTGTTCGAGAACATGACAGTCAGCGAGAACCTCCTGGCAGCGGCTGCCGAGGGTCATTGGCGTGGCGCGCAACAGCGGGCGGACGAGACGCTGGCGCTGCTGCATCTCGAACAGGTCGCCAACAACCGCGCGTCCGACTTGTCCGGCGGTCAGCAAAAGCTGCTCGAATTCGGCCGCGTGATCATGCGCCAGGCGTCCCTCATCCTGCTCGACGAGGTGACGGCCGGCGTCCACCCCAGCATCCGCAAGATCATCTTGGAAGCGATCGCCAGGCTGCGCGAGCAGGGAACAAGCTTCTTCGTCATCGAGCATGACATGGAAATGGTGCGCAATGTCTGCGATCGCATCATCGTCATGGATTCCGGGCGGGTGGTGACTAGCGGCGCATTCGAGGACGTCGTGCAAAATTCCGAAGTCATGCAGACCTATCTAGGGCGTCCGACATGAACACGTTGGTCGCAGACAGCGTCGTTGCGGGCTACGGCAAGCAGGAGATCGTCCATGGCGTCTCCCTTGTCGCGGAAGCCGGTAAGATCACCTGCATCTTCGGCCCCAATGGCTGCGGCAAGTCGACCTTGCTGAAAGCGATCGCCGGCGCGCTGCCGGTATGGGGCGGCGCAATCGGGCTTGGCGGCGAAACGATCAGCAATTTGCCGGTCCATGAAGTCGTGCGCCAGGGCCTGGTGCTGATGCCGCAGGGCGGCGGCGTGTTTCCACGGCTGACGGTGATGGAAAATCTGCGCATGGGCGGCTACGCCATTGCCGACCGGAAGCTCGTGGACAGGCGCATCGAGGCTCTGGTCGACCAATATCCATCGCTGGCGCGGCGGCGCAAGACCACGGCCGGAGCCCTTTCGGGCGGCGAACAGGCGATGCTGGCGCTGGCGCGCGCGCTGGTGTCGGAACCGCGTTTCATCCTGCTCGACGAACCGTCCGCCGGCCTTTCGCCGGCCATGGTGAGCGAGACGCTGGAGCGCATCAAGGTGCTGACCGCGCGCGGCATCGGAATTCTCATGGTCGAGCAGAACATTCGCGAGGCCATGCCGATTGCCGACCGGCTCTATATCCTGGCCGCCGGAGAAAAGCGCTTCGAAGGCACGCCCGGAGATGTCCGCAACGACCGACAGATCATGGACATCTATATGGGCGGTGCCTGATGCCGCTTGGCACTTTATAGGTAATGCAAACTGTGTCGTGAATTGTCACCGAGCCGCTGTCACAGTCTCGCCCTAGCCTACCGGGGCTGTGGCCAGGCCCTGGTGGCGCACGCGAGTTCGACGCCGGCGCCCTACCGTGGCGGATGTCCAGGAAAGCCGAGCATGGCAAGCGAGCGCAGCGCCTCTCGAAGTAGCGGTCGCAACTAGCGCGGGCGCAAGTAGACGCGCCAAAATCTCACCGCAGCGCGGCAGTACCCGGTTGCAATTGGTCTTGCTCTGGCGGTCGCCCGTCCGGCAGCGGCACAGCCTCTGAAGTGGTAGACCTTCGACTTCACCGAGAAAAAGAGATAGCATTTCGACGGACGAGATCTCCATCACCTTCGAATTTCGCGGCACCGACCTGACGATCTTCGGCGCCATCGACGGCTTCGACGCCGATCTTCTCGCCCCAGGGCAAGTACAACATCATCGTCACGCCCGAAGGGCCGAAGGACAGTGCGACAATGCGCAGGAAGAAGCGCGTCTTCGTAGCAACGGCCCGACAAAAAACTGGGCGGCGACAGGCACTGCCACCGGCGATCCTTTGGCGCAACAGTTGGAGTCCACAACTGCATGGCCGGTCTCGTGGGACCGGCCGTGCAGTTGCAAGATCTCAGATCGACACTGCGTCAGGCACCAGCACGGAAGCTTCGACATTTGCCGTTTCCGCCGTTGCGGATGCTGCCACCGGTCGACGCTCCCTTCTTTCTTCGAGCTCATCGAGAAGGGCATGCCATAGCGAAACGCAAAGCCCGACCATCACCAGCAGGAACGGTGCAGCCGCGATTATCGACGCGGTCTGGAGGCCCTGAAGGCCGCCCATGACGAGGAGCACCGCGGCCGAAGCACCGGCAAGCACGCCCCAAAGGATGACAACGCCGGGCTTGGGGTCCAGTGCCCCGCGTGATGAAAGCATTCCCATCACGACCGCGCCTGCATCCGCGCCAGAGATGAAGAAGATCGCGACCAGAAAAATGGCGATCAACGATGTCAGCCAGGCGAATGGATACTGCGCCAGAAGCGCAAAGAGCGAGACTGCCGCGCCCTGGTTGTTGACAGCATCGACGATGCCGCCGGCGCCGAAGAGTTCAGAATGGAGCGCAGTGCCACCCATGATCGTGAACCAGATGAAGGTGACCCCGCTCGGGATCAGCAGCACGCCGATGATGAATTCGCGAATCGTGCGACCGCGCGAGATGCGGGCGATGAACACGCCGACGAACGGCGCCCAAGAGACCCACCAGGCCCAGTAGAAGATGGTCCAGCTGCCGAGCCACTTGCCGTCACTGAAGGCAGCCGTGCGGAACGACATGGTCACCAGGTCGCTCAAATAGAAGCCCAGCGATTCTGTGAAGGTGTTAAAGATGAAAATTGTCGGTCCGATGCACACCAGGAAGACCAACAGCACCATCGCGATGATCATGTTCATGTTGGAGAGAAACTGGATCCCCTTGCCCACGCCGGATACCGCCGAAAGAATGAACAGCACGGTCATGACGCCGATGATGGTCAGCGCGATGCCTTTGGAAACGCCGGTGCCCCAGAGGAAGTTCATGCCGCTGTTGATCTGCTGCGCGCCGAGGCCGAGCGAGGTAGCGGTTCCGAACAGTGTCGCGATGAGCGCAAGCACGTCGATTGCCTTGCCGATTGGCCCGCTTGCGGCCTCGCCGAGGATCGGCGTGAAGGCAGCGGAAATCAGGTTCGACTTTCCTTTGCGGAAGGTGAAATAGGCGATGGCGAGGCCAACCACCGCGTAGATGGCCCAGGGGTGAAGCGCCCAGTGGAAGTAGGAATACTTCATCGCGACGAGGGCCGCTTCGAGACTCCTCGGAGCGGCCTGCCCATGCGGCGGGCTGTCGAAATGATAGATGGGTTCGGCGACGCCCCAGAACATTAGGCCGATGCCCATGCCGACGCTGAACATCATGCAGATCCACGAGGCGGTACGGAATTCCGGCCGCTCGTCATCCTGTCCGAGCCGGATCTTGCCGAAGCGGCTCACGGCCAGGAAGAGTGCGAAGATCAGGAAGCCGGCCGAAGAAACGACGAACCCCCAGCCGAAGCCGTCGATGATGCTGTTGAGAACCACCTTGGAGATAGAGGACAGGCTTTCAGGAAACACCGTCCCCCAGCCGACGAATCCCAGGATGATGAACATGGCGGGCCAGAATACGGCCGGATCGATCCGACTAGGTCGTGATTGCTGCATTTTTTCCTCCTCCTAGTTAGTCCCTCGGCGGCCCGTTGCTACCGCGGCCCATCCTCATGCGCCCCTATCCGGCGGATCGCGGCCGTCGATAAAGGCGTGGTATTCTCGACCACCTTCATCCCCATCGCCGTCCGCGTCTGTTTTGTCGCGCTCCCGACAGGCTTTCCCAATCAGGCAGCCTTGCCCATGGCGGACAGCACGTCCGCCACTGTGTCGCCGAAGGACGACGGGGTCGGAACGATTGCGACACCCGCACTCTTCAGGATTTCGACCTTTTCCTGCGCCGATTCGCCGAAGGCGGAGATGATCGCGCCAGCATGGCCCATGCGGCGGCCCTTCGGCGCCGAAAGGCCTGCGATATAGGCGATCAGCGGCTTCTTCATGTGGTCGCGCGCCCATAGTGCGGCTTCAGCCTCCTGCGGGCCGCCGATCTCGCCGATCATCAAGACCGCATCGGTGTTTGGATCTTGCTCGAAGAGCTCCAGGATGTCCTTGAAGGACGAGCCGTTGACTGGGTCGCCGCCGATACCAACCGAGGTCGACACGCCGATGCCGAGTGCCTTCATTTGGCTTGCGGCCTCATAGCCGAGCGTGCCCGAGCGGCCGACGATGCCGATGCGGCCGGACAGATAGATCGATCCGGGCATAATCCCCATCAGCGCCTCGCCGGGCGTGATCATGCCGGCGCAATTCGGCCCGATCAGCGTCATGCGGTCCTCATAGCGGTAGCGCCGCATGTAGCGCTTGACCCTGATCATGTCCTGGGACGGGATCCCGTCTGTGATGCAGACGCAGAGCCGGATGCCGGCGTCGGCCGCTTCCATGATCGAGTCGGCCGCAAAGGGCGGCGGAACGAAGACGATTGAGGCATCCGCGCCGGTTTCCTGCACGGCGCCCTTCACCGTGTTGAAGACCGGCATGCCGAGATGGGTCTGGCCACCCTTGCCCGGGGTGACGCCGCCGACCACGTTGGTGCCGTAGCGCTTCATATCTTCGGCGTGGAAGCTGCCGATCTTGCCGGTGAAGCCCTGGACGATGACGCGGGTATTCTTGTCGAGCAGAATGGACATGTCTGGGCTCCTCAAGCAGCCTTGCCGGCAGTGAACGAACGCCATGCGGCGACTGCCTTGTCGGCAGCTTCGGCCAGCGTTTCCGCGACGATGATGTTTTCGCCGGATTCGGCGAGGATGCGCCGGCCCTCTTCCATGTTGGTGCCGGAGAGGCGGACGACGAGTGGAACCGGCACGCCGACTTCGCGCAAAGCCTTGATCACGCCTTCGGCCACCCAGTCGCAGCGGTTGATGCCGGCGAAGATGTTGACGAGGACCGTCTCGACTTGTCTGTCGTTCAACACGGCGCGGAAGGATTTCGCCACGCGATCGGGCGAGGCGCCGCCGCCGATGTCGAGAAAATTCGCGGGCTCGCCGCCGGCGATCTTGATCATGTCCATGGTCGCCATCGCCAAGCCCGCACCGTTGATGATGCAGCCGATATTGCCGTCGAGACCGACATAGGAGAGCCCACGGTCGGACGCGTAGGTTTCGCGCGGATCCTCTTGGCTCTTGTCGCGCATCTCGGAGATATGCGGCCGGCGAAAGAGCGCGTTCTCGTCGAAGCTCATTTTCGCGTCGAGCGCCACGAGGTCACCCCGGCGGGTCACGACCAGCGGATTGATCTCCAGCATCGAGGCGTCATAGTCGACGAAGGCGCGATAGCAGCCGAGCAGGGTCTGCGTGGCGCGGCCGATCAGGGCATTGTCGATGCCGAGCCCGAATGCGATCTCGCGGGCCTGGAAGTCCTGCATGCCGACACCGGGATCGACGGTCGCGCGGATGATCGAGTCCGGCTCGGCCTCGGCGATCTCCTCGATCTCCAAGCCGCCCGAAGACGAGGCGACGATCATAATGCGCTCGGATTTTCTGTCGAGCACGAAGCCGATATAGATCTCGCGTGCGATATCCATCGCCTCCTCGACATAGAGGCGGCTGACCAGTTTTCCCTGCGGGCCGGTCTGGTGCGTCACAAGCGTGCGGCCGAGCATGGAATCGGCGGCCTCGACGATCTCGTGGTCGGACGAGCAGAGCTTGACACCACCCGCCTTGCCGCGCGCACCGGAGTGGACCTGCGCCTTCACCACCCATCGGTCACCGCCGATCTCCCTTGCACGATAAGCCGCCTGCTCGGGACTATAGGCAAGGCCGCCGCGCGGGATATGGATCTGGTAGCGGGCGAGAAGTTCCTTGGCCTGATATTCGTGAATGTCCATCTCTGTCTCCCTCAGCGGCTGGCGATGATTGCTTCGTGGGTGGCGAGCACGTTGCGGGCCATGCGCTCGGATGCGGCGTCGATCATCTTGCCGTCGAGCGATGCGGCACCCTTGCCTTGGCTCTCGGCGAGCTTCAGCGCCTCAATGATGCGGAGGGCGCGGTCGACCTCCTTTTCCGGTGGAGAGAAGATATCGTTGGCGAGCGCGATCTGGCTCGGATGGATCGCCCACTTGCCTTCGATGCCGAGGGCTGCGGCACGGCGCGCAGCCGCCTTGTAGCCGTCGGGGTCGGAGAAATCTCCGAAGGGGCCATCGATGGCGCGCAAACCGTAGGCTCGGCAGGCGACTGTCATGCGCGAAAGGCCGAAATGCCACTGGTCGCCGGGATAATCCGGGTTGAGCCCGCCGATATTGACCGTACGGGCCTTCAGGCTCGCGGCGTAGTCGGCGACACCGAAATGCAGCGCTTCGAGCCGTCCGCCGAAGGATGCGATGGATTCGACATTGGCCATGCCGAGCGCGGTCTCGATCAGCGCCTCGAGGCCGACGCGGGTCTTGTAGCCCTTGGCGATCTCGATCTGGTTGACCATTGCCTCGACCGTGTAGAGGTCGGCGGGCACGCCGACCTTCGGCACCAGCAGGGTGTCGATCCGGTCGCCGGCCTGCTCCATCAGGTCGACGACGTCGCGGTACATGTAATGCGTGTCCAGCCCGTTGATGCGTACCGAAATGGTCTTGCCGCGGCCGCGCCAGTCGATCTCGTTCAGCGCTGCGATGATATTGGCGCGAGCCCGCTCCTTGTCCGGCGGCGCCACCGCATCCTCGATGTCGAGGAAGATGTAGTCGGCGTCGGAATTGACGGCCTTCCCGATCATTTCAGGGTTCGAGCCCGGTACTGCGAGTTCGCTGCGCTGGAGCCGCAGGCGGCGGAGATGGTTTATCGTATGGCTCATGATTTCCTCTCCTTCCCTTTCAGGCTGCCTTGGCGGGCGACGCGGCGGCGGCAGAACGGAACTGGCTGATCGCCGCACCCACGCCCGCGCCCGCTTCGATCTTCACGCCGCAATCGAGCAGCGTCAGTTCGGCGGCGGAAAGCGCGCCCAGGACCATGACGTCGTTCAGCGAGCCGAGATGGCCAATGCGGAAGACCTTGCCGGCTACCTTGCTGAGCCCACTGCCAAGCGAGGTGTTGTAGGCTTGGTAGGCGTGGCGGATGACCTCAACCCCATCGATGCCCTCCGGCAGACGGATCGCCGAGACGGTGTCGGAATGCCACTTCGGTTCGGTCGCGCAGAGCTTGAGCCCCCAGGCGGAGACCGCTGCGCGGACGCCGTTCGCGAGGTGATGATGGCGGACGAAGATAGTCTCCAGGCCTTCTTCGAAAATCAGGTCCAGCGCGGCCCTGAGGCCGCGCAGCAGCTGCGTCGGCGGCGTGTAGGGAAAGTAGCCGGTGTCGTTGGTCTTGATCATGTCCTCGAAGGAGAAGTAGCAGCGCATGTGGCGCGCGGTCTTGGCCGCCTCGAGCGCCTTCTGGCTGACAGACAGGAAGCCGAGGCCGGCGGGCATCATGAAGCCCTTCTGCGAACCGGAGACAGCACAGTCGACGCCCCATTCGTCCTGGCGGAAATCGATCGAGCCGATCGAGGAGACGCCATCGACGAAGAGCAGTGCCGGATGGCCGCAGGCGTCGAGCGCGGCGCGCACCGCGGCGACATCCGAGGTGACGCCGGTCGCGGTTTCGTTATGCGTTACGAAGACGGCCTTGATCCGGTGCGCCTTGTCGGCGGCGAGCCGCTCGGCGTAGAGCTCGACCGGCACGCCTGTTCCCCACTCCCGGTCGAGGCAATCGACCTCGAAACCGAGGCGTTCGGCCATGTCGACCCAGAGATGCGAGAACTGGCCGAAGCGGCTCATCAGTACCCTGTCGCCGGGGGAGAGCACGTTGGTCATTGCCGCTTCCCAGGCGCCGGTGCCGGACGACGGATAGATGAAAACGCGACCGGTCTGGTTCTTGAAGACCTTCTTGATGTCGGCAAAGAGCGGCAGCGTGAGCTCCGGAAAGCGTGGAGAGCGCATGTCCTCCATCGGCAGGTTCATCGCCTGGCGAACCTGCTCGGGAATGTTGGTGGGGCCCGGAATGAAGAGATGATTGTAGCCTGACATCGTTCCTCCAATGGCTGCTTCCGCGGACGGCGTTTCCTCGGCACCAAAGCTGCCTTTCGGGGCATGCCCGCACAACACTCGCTCAGGCAGAAAAGAATGCCGGACGGGCAGCGCGAGCGCGGCCCTGACGGGTGGTCGCCTGGAGGAGATGGGTAGGGGAAGACTACCCGCAGGTAGTCACTCCTGATTGCGCCGGCGCTCCTTGGCGTAAAGGGCGACCGCCATGGCGCGATTGCGCACCTCGAGCTTGTCGTACAGATTTTTGAGGTGGTATTTCACGGTATTCTCGGAAATGCCTGTTCTGGCGGCGATTTGAATATTGGTCCAACCATTGGCCAGCATGCCGAGCAGCTCGCTTTCCCGAGAGGTGAGCTGTTGGAACGGCGTGTTCGAGATTTTCGAGAGCACCGTATAGGGAATGCAGATCCGACCCTGCATTACGGCGGTGAGCGTCGCGAACAGGATTTCAGGATCTTCGAACTGGTAGCAGAGACCGTTGACACCAAGCCGGATCGTCTCGTTGACGACCGAAGGATTGCTGGTGTCGGCGAAGAGAACGATCCGGGGGTCGAGCCCGAGCCGGCCGAGATCGGCGAGCACCTCGGGCGCCTCGGCATCGTCGAGCTGCCAACTGAGCAGCACGCAGTCCGTCTCGACTGAGGCAAGCTTCTCGCAAAGTTCGGCCGATGTCCGCGCCGTATCAACCATGGAAAACCTGGCATTTTCGGAAAAAAGTCCGCGAAGAGCGGCAATCACCAACGGGTTGCGCTCCGCGACCAAAACTCGGCCTCCACCGTCCTGCGACATGTGCCTCCCTGCGTCTTATGCCGTGACATGCGCCCATGAGCGATGGCATGGACACTACCATCAGACGTCGCGCACATTTCACCGTCGAGCGACGAAACGTGTCCTAAAACGCCTTCTTCCGAGGCTAATGTGCACAGGGTTCCGCACATTTCCGCTTCGGAGTGGCCAGCAGAAGCACGAGTAGACATCGATCACGCGAGCACGCCGCGACCGGAAGCCAACCCGGTCACCCCACTGTGGCGCAACTTGCTCGTTCAAATGAGCAAGGCAAAGGGCCGCTATCCATCCGAATAGTCGCTTCTCGAAGTACTCTCAACCTATCTCCGTTGCCGATGTTGCAATTTCCGGAAGGGTTCGCGAGCGGGCAATCATCGTGCAACGAAAAGCAGGCCGACCAGTGCAGTTCGTACTGCCGACCAAACGCGGGATGCTGTCGGTGCCTGGATTGGACATGGCCGGCTCAGTGAAAGGGATTATCTGTTTCCCAGTGCACGCAAGCCGCATCGTTCGACGCGGCAGTATGGCCGTAGCGTCGAGCGGTGGGTGTCGAGCATCGGGCTTGATCCGAAGCGTTACGGCACGCATTCGATGAGGAGGACGAAAGCGGCTCATATATACAAGAAGACAGGGAACCTGCGCGCGTCCAGCTCTTGCTCGGCCACAAAAAGCTGGAGAGCACCGTGCAATACCTCGGGATAGAGGTCGACGACGCCTTAGCCATTTCTGAGCAGGTTGAGTTGTAGCACTCAAGGGCGGCGCTTCGCTTCGAATCGCCGCTCGCTGGTCTGCTGAGGCGAAAGTTCGACCCTAAGCCGACTGTCGGATCCTGAGGCGGCTAGGTCCGCATCGGGCTGGTCAGCGGGCATGGTCGGACCTTCCGAGGGCCTTTAGGATGAACCGAATTTGCTCACGCGGGCCCGCTTCGGTATCTTCTCCGTGCCGAAGGCGGTGTTCGATCAGAACCGGATGGAAGAACGGCATGAATGCGGTCTTTACTGCGCGCGCCGCTTCGGCGGGATCTTCGATCTCGAACTCGCCGTTTCGATGCCCTCGCGGATGATTGTCTCGAAGATCGTCACCATCTGCTCAGCATGCGCCTTGGTGACCGGCCGGTTCTCCTGCATGGCCGCTACAATCAGGTCGTGCATGCGCTTGTCGTTGAGCAGTTTCGTCTTGTTGTGGTGGTGAACGGCGGTCAGCAGTTCCTCGAGTTTCACCGAGGGCGGCGCGCTCCTGCGTGCGATGGTAAGGGCGACCTCGGCGGTGCCGTTCAAGACTTGCCTGCAGATGGATTCCTTGATTGCATCCCTCGAGGGAAAGAAACGGTAGACGTTCGCCCGGCTCATGGCGAGTTCGGAGGCAATGTCGGCTACCGAAGTCTTATGATGGCCTATGCGGCGGAAGTGCTCCTCCGCCACCTCCAGGATGCGCGCCCGCATGCGCTCGGTATCTGCCCCCGGTCGGTTCGGATAATCCATAGATGTCCCCAGATTGGATGAACGAAACGGTCCGGCCGTGTCGCCTCTGCGAGCGGTAGAGTCGCGAGGCTGGCCCAGCTCGCGTTCGGGCAAGCCCATCGAGCCCGCGACAGACGCTACTCAGCAGCCATTGCTATTCGCAATTCCGGCTCCCCAGTCGGCTCCTCATGGATGTCATCTGCAGTCGGCCTGATCCTGAACCACGCCGCGTACAGTGCCGGAAGGAAGAGCAGGATCATCACCGTGCCGACCGCCGTGCCGCCGATCAGCGTATAGGCCATCGATCCCCAAAACACCGAATGGGTAAGCGGAATGAAGGCAAGGACGGCGGCAAGTGCGGTCAGGATAACCGGGCGTGTCCGCTGTACCGTCGCCTCGATAACGGCGTGATAGTCGTCGAGGCCCGCCTTTTGGTTCTCTTTGATCTGTTCGGTCAGAATCAAGGTGTTGCGCATCAGGATTCCCGCCAGTCCTATCAATCCGAGAATGGCATTGAAGCCGAAAGGCTGATTGAAGAGGAGCAACACCGGAACCACCCCGGCAAGACCGAGCGGCGCCGTCAACATGACCATGGTCATCGTTGAGAGGCTGCGAACCTGGAGGATGATGACGATCAGCATGGCGGCAATCATGGCCGGGAAGATTTTGACCAGCGCGACATTGGCCTTGAGCGATTCCTCGATGTTTCCACCCATCTCGATGCGATATCCGACGGGGAGCGAGGCGATCAACGGCTGAAGTGCTTTCATGATCTGCTGTGAGACCTCCGGGGGCTGCGTCGCCTCGTTGATGTCCGCTCGGATCGTGATGACCGGCGTTCGATCGCGACGCTTCATGATCGGTTCCTCAAACCGGATTTCGGAATGGCCGATCTGATCGAGCGGAACCTGACGGCCGTCCCTGCTCATCAGCGAGAAGTCGGCGAGCCTCGCCGGATCGAGACGGCTCTGGCCAGCACTGCGTGCCACGACGGGCACGTTGCGGATGTTCTCGCGAACCTGCGTCACCGGAATGCCACTCAGCAGCAACTGCATCTGCTGGGCTGCCTCAGCCGGCGAAAGGCCAATCAGATTGAGCCGGTCCTGGTCGGGGACAAAGCGAAGCACGGGCGTACGATTGCCCCAGTCGCGGTTTGCCTGACGGACGTCCGGTACACCTTTCATGATTTCGAGGGCTTTCTCGGAGATCTGGTACAATTGCGCAGGATCCGGCCCCATGATGCGGAACTCGACCGGAAACGGCGTATACGGACCAAACACAAGCTGGGTGACACGGACGTAGGCTTCGGGAACCAGCCCGTCTGAAACGGCAGCCCGAAGGCGCAGCTTCAAAGCCTCGCGCGCGTGAGAGTCAGGGGTGAGCACAACGATCTTGCCGAAAGCCGGGTCCGGCAATTCCGGTGCCATCGCAAAGAAGAAGCGGGGAGCGCCCTGCCCGACATAGCTGGTGACGATCTTTGCCTCGGGCTGGTTTTGCAGCCAGCTTTCGACCTTCTCGACCGCGGCTGTCGTCGTCTCGATGCTCGTACCTTCGGGCATGCGGACTTCGACCAGCACCTCGGGACGATCTGACGTCGGGAAGAACTGCTGTTTCACCCCTCCCATTCCAACAACCGAAAGAGCCATGACGACGCCGACGACCGCGCACGTGACGAACTTGTGGCGCACGGCAAACTTGATGACCCCCCGCAAGCGCCGGTAATTCGGCGTGTCGTAGATAGCGTGGTGGCCGCCCTCGACTGGTTTGATCGCCGGCAGCATCTTGACGCCGAGGTAGGGCGTGAAGATCACCGCGACGATCCAGGAAACGATGAGCGCGAAGCCCACGACCCAGAAGATGTTGCCGGCGTACTCGCCGGCGGTTGATCTGGCGAAACCAACGGGCATTAGTCCGATGATGGTCACGAGTGTACCGGAGAGCATCGGCGCTGCCGTATGGCTCCAGGCATAGGCGGCCGCCTTGATGCGGTCCATGCCCTCTTCCATCTTCACCACCATCACCTCAATGGCGATGATGGCGTCGTCGACGAGAAGGCCGAGCGCCAGGATAAGAGCGCCGAGTGTGATGCGATCGAAGAACCGGCCGGTTTCCAGCATGATGAGGAAGACGACGGCAAGCGTCAGCGGAACGGCCAGTGCCACGACGATCCCGACACGCCAACCGAGGCTGAGCAGGCTCACGAGCAATACAACCCCGAGCGCCATCGCAAACTTCAGCATGAACTCGCCGACCGCGGCGTCGATGTTGACGGCCTGGTCGCTGACCTTGGCGAGCGTCATACCGAGCGGCAGCGTCTGTGCGATCGCGGCAGATCTTTCTTCGAGCGCCTTTCCGAGTTCCAGACCGTTCCAGCCCTGCTGCATCACCGCGCCCAACATGATGGCGGGCTCGCCTTCATGGCGGATGATGTAGGTCGCGGGGTCTTGATAGCCGCGCCGCACCTCCGCGAAATCAGAGAGTTTCAACGTGCGTCCGGCAACGACGATCGGCGTGTCGGCAATTGCCTGCACACTGTTGTAGGCGCCATCGAACCGGATAAAGACCTGCGGCCCACGTGTATCGATCGAGCCTGCCGGCGTCACGGTGTTTTGCCTTTGCAAAGCCGCAGCGATGTCCTGTGCTGAAATGCCAAGGGTCGCGAGCTTAGCATACGAGAACTCGACAAAGATCTGTTCCGGCCGCTCCCCCAAAATGTTGATCTTTTTGACGCCCGGCACGTGCAGAAGATCCTGGCGGATCATCTCTGCCTGCCGCACAAGCTCGCGCATGGGCATACCCTTGGCCTTTAGCGCATAAAGCGCGAAGCTCACGTCCGAATATTCATCATTGACGAAAGGGCCGAAGACGCCAGAAGGCAGGTTGCGGGCTTCGTCCCCCAACTTCTTGCGCGCCTGATAGAACTCCTCTTCGACAGCCGTGGCCGGCGTGCTGTCTTTTAGCGTGACGGTCAGAAAGGCGTAGCCCGGCCTTGTCGTCGTCTCGACGCGGTCGTACCAGGTCAGTTCCTGGATGCGTTTTTCGAGCGGCTCCGCGACAAGATCCTGCATTTCCCGCGCCGTAGCGCCTGGCCATACGGTAGTGACCGTCAGGGTCTTGATGGTGAAAGAGGGATCCTCCGCGCGCCCAAGACTGATGAACGCGTAGACGCCGGCAGCGGCCAGCAGAATAATGAAGAACAAGGTGACGGCTCGCTCGCGAACCGCGAGCGCGGAAAGATTGAAGCTCATCGGTTGGACACCTCCGACTTGAGCTCGGTCCTGACGGGCGCGCCGTCTTTGAGGAGATGCGCCCCGAGGGCGACGACCTGCTCCCCAGACTCGATCCCGGTTACAGACGCGGTTTCTTCACCGAGTCGTTTGATCTGGATCGGAACAAAGCGCACCGTGGAAGAAGCTTGATCGACAACCCAAACCCCCGTCCGGCTGCCGTCATTCAACACGGCGCCGACCGGCACCGCGACCTCCGACTTCCCTTCGCCGTTTAGGATGCTGATCGTAACCGTCGCACCAAGCGGCGCCGAGGCGGCGTCACCATCGAGCACGTAGCGCGCTTCGTATGTGCGGGTCTGAGGATCAGCGGCATCGGAAATCTGCCGCAGACGCGCTCTTCCGCGCCGTCCATCACTTCCATAGACACTTGCTTCGGCGTCCGATCCGATCGCGGGACGAACGGTTTCGGGTAGCGCGACCAGGGCCTCGCGCGGGCCTGCATGCGCGAGTTGGACTACCGTCTGTCCCGCCGCGATGACCTGTCCGGGTTCGCCGAGCGTCGCGACCACCGTTCCGTCCGCATCCGCCACAAGAATCGAGTACGTCGCTTCATTCTCTGCCACTTTGGCTTCCGCTTCCGCGACGGCGAGTTGCGCCGCGGCGGTGTCGCGCGCCGCCTTGGCCTGCTCGTAACGCTGGGGAGTAGCAGCGACTCCGCCTTTGACAAGAGCGGCATAGCGCCTCTCGTCCGCGCTTGCCTGAACGAGGACCGCGCGGGCCGCCGCGACCGCATTGCGCTTGGCAGTCAGCGCAAGACGCAAATCGGTTTCGTCCGATGCGCATCAGAGCTTGACCCGCCTTGACCTGCTGACCGACGTCGATCATTCGCTCAACGATTTTGCCAGATACGCGAAAGCCAAGATTGCTCTGCACTCGGGCGGCGATCGTACCTGTAAAGGCCCGCTCGGCGCTTACCGGTCTGGTGGCTTCAGCCATTCTTACAAGCGGTGACGCGAGGCGGGAGTCTGGGGCCTCCGCATGCCGTGCTGGCGTTTCGAAAACGAAGGCGAACGCCGCGCCCCCGGCGGCAGCCACAAGGCCGATCGATGTGAGAAGAAATTTGCGGTTCATGTCCGATGACCCTTGTTGGCGGGTGCCGCCTCTATTTGGATTGCGATCTAAATCTAAACGCGGTATAGATGTCAAGTGAAATCTAATTGCGAGGTCGAACATGAGAGTTAGTCGCGCCAAGGCGGAGGCAAATCGCGAAGCGGTCATCGATGTGGCGAGCCGGCTTTTTCGAAAGCACGGTTTTGATGGCATCGGGCTCAAGGATCTGATGAAGGGAGCCGGCCTGACCCAAGGCGGATTCTACAAGCAGTTCGAATCCAAGGATGATCTGGCGGCGCAGGCGTCCAGGCGGGCGCTGGAGAGCGCCTCTCGTCGATGGTCCGCTGCTGCCGCGGCCAATCCGCAGGATCCCTTTGGCGCGGTGGTCGCATTCTATCTCAGCATGGCACATCGAGAAGAGAAGATGGACGGCTGCCCCGTCGTTGCGCTCGGCTCGGATGCTGCCAGGCAAGGCGTCGGCGTGAAAGCGTCATTTGAAGCCGGGATCAGGGAATACCTTGAAATGCTCGGTAATTGGATTGGCGCGACCGACAGCGAGGAGGCGGACGGCAAAGCGATGGCCATTCTGTCGACGATGGTCGGTGCGGTGCTCCTCTCGCGCGCTGTCAACGACGAGCAGATGTCGAAGCGGTTCCTGGAGGCGGCCGCCGAGAGCGTGCTGATGTCGTCTGCGGGGGATAGAGAACCGGGAGCTCGCCAATGACGATGCGTCCGGCCGAAGCGCACAGCGCAACTGCCGACCAGGAGCTCTGCTCCGGGCTGGAGCTCATTGCGAAACTGGCGGACGGGAGCATCCGCCGACCACCGATGGCGGAAATACTCCCGTTCACCTTGCTCCCTCCGGAAGAAGGCAAGGTCGGGCTGCTGGCCCGCCCGAGCCGCGCTTTTCTAACCTGACGAATACGGTTCACGGCGGCTGGATCATGATGATGCTCGACACCGTCATGGCGCTTGCCGCCCAGACGACGCTCTCGGTCGGCGAAACCTGCCCGTCGCACGAAACCACCGCCAAGTTTGTCCCCGATCTTCGCCGACTCCGGCGAAATGCGTGTGACCGGCCACGTGGTGTCCGGCGGCCGGACCGTCATCACGCTGGAAGGCTGCATCGAGGCCGCTCAAGGTCGGATCTACGCGCATGGCACGTCGACCTGCCTTGTCGTGGGCAGGAAGCCGTGATGTGCCGGACCGCCGGTCCAGAAGGTCCGCCAGAACGGCTCACCTGCTTTTGTTGCGCGGTAGAGATACTGGCAGGCCGCTAACACTGTTCGAATAGGACACGAGCACCACTGTAACCGCGGCCTGGACGATCGCACCATGCCTTAGATGGTACTGTTGTTCGGCCTTCTCGTCATCCCTTTCGGCGTTGTCAGCGCATCGAGCAATGTGTCGGGAATGATCCGGTCACCACTCTGTCCTTCCGTCAAGATCAACCGCGGCGGCTGACGGGATACATGTCTCCGTGATTTTCATCGAGAACGGCGGTAAAATACAACAAATAAAACGGAGGACACGAGCATGCGTCGTCCTGACCCGAATGCGCGCAGCCGCAGCGAAGCCGTTGGCCGCGATACGCTTCTCACCCTGTGCGTTGCGCTCCCCATAGCGATACTGGTCTTCATCATTCTGCACATTTAGCCATCGCGCCTGATCCGGACTGGCTATGTTTTCTTCAGAAACTCTGTCCGCAGCAGCAGATTTCGTGTCCGGGCGAAATGCAAGGCTCGGGAAACGCGGACCGGACCACCCTTTAACAATGACTAGGTCGCACGGCCCGATGGACGAGGGCGCGGTCCCGGTGGGTCCGTAAACGCCGCAGGCACGACAACCGAGGCCATCCACCAAGGGCACCGGACGGCCGCTCTTGCTACCTAACGGCTGCAGGAAAGGCAGGAGCGCCTTGAACGGAATCTTCTCATGCTTTGCTCCATTTCGTGCGGCGCCGCGAGGCGCCTCGGGAACGGAATTCGAGGCTAGAGAGCCTGCTCCGGGAAAGGACTCGTCCCTCCCCGGCAAGCCTCGAAATCCTGGCGAAAGTCTCCATGCACATGACATCCACCTGGCCTATGGACCTATCGTTTACAGCCGACGAAATTTCGCCGGAAAGTCTGGCCCAGTCTCAGAGCATCGCGAAAGCGACGATCATCAAGCCAAAGATGCCCACCGCGATGATCGCTTTCGTTGTCCTATCCATCGTTGCCTCCAGCAGGCCACCGTACGGCGCGATGCCTCGCTGGCCTTGACGCGCGGCAGCCATTCAGGCCGCTTTTCGATACTAGGCCGACGGGCTGCGAGACAGTTGCCGGAGATTCCGCCTGTACCTGTCCCGACGGCCGGAAGAGTCCTTCGACAATCCGCGGGATGTCATTTCTCGTTATACCAATGTCCTCGAGCAGCCTGTCGTCGAGGTTTTGAAGCGCGGCGGCCGCCCGCCTGCGCTGCCGGCGTTGCAGCGCACGTAGAAAAAATCCCGTGACAGTCACCCTGGGACTGCGCAGCGTCGGATCCTGGCGGACTTCGGTTGGTGAGTGTTCGTGTGCGGACATTGTTGCCCTCCATGAGCAGTATTGATCGGCCCGGTCGCGTGGTCCGCAGAAGCGACGCGGCGAACGGGCGTTCGGGAAGCATCAGCGGCCTGCAGACGCGGCGGCGCCCGCTTGAGCGCCGCACGCGCGTAGCCGCGTGCCAGACTGTCTATGTGAGAGGGGATCCCCGAGGCGGCGAACGCTTGCGTTCGAGCCGCTCGGGGTTACGGTCGCGTCAGAAGAGACGCTGAGAGGACCAGGTATTTCTTGTGTCGACGTGAAGTAGTCATGACTTCGATATGGTCACTTGAGGTATAGGATTCCATCGGTCGAGATGCGGCCTTTGGACGCTGGCTAGACAATTGCACTTCGCGCGAATCCGCAGCTCGAGCCGACACGGCGCTCGCGGGCCGGACTTGCTTGACGGGCGCTAGCCGTCTCTCTCTGGCGCAGACGGCGGCGGCTCGTCACCGCCGGTTCCAACCCCCGCCCGGCCGGTCGTTTCCTTGCGGAGGCCGCATGACTGATCGTGCCGGAATGCCCTTGATCCCTTCGGTCCGGTCCCGATAGAGGGCCGCGCGGGAGGATGAGGGTGACTGGCGCGGTAATGGCGATGAAGACGCCGATCAGGATCTCGCGCCACAGACCTCGAACCCAACGCAGAAAAACAGACGATCGACGCGAGCGCGATGGCTCTGGTTCCCCAGCTTGTGCCGAGGGTCGGTGCATGCACGCGCTCGAAAAAGGCACCGAACCGCAGGGTTCCGATGGCTCCGATCAGCGTCAGCCCGGCGCCGAGAAGCACGAGGAAAGCCGTTAGCAACGGCGCCCACGCGGGCAAAATCTCGGCATGCGTCATTCGATCATCTCGCGCGCATAAGGAACTTTGCCAGCGCGACGCTCGAGACGAACCCCAGGACTCCGATGATCAAGGCGGCCCCGAAATGGATCGGGCTTGCGGTGCGGATGCCGATCGTCGCTAGCGGGCCTCCTCATCCTTGGGGGACATCCTGACTGCGATCCCAACGGGATCCTTGGCATAACGTCGAGGTGATCACCATTGGGGTACCTGGAAACGCAAGAGCTTAAAAATCAATCCGGATCACGTTGATCTTCTGTAAGCTACCCTTTTCTGTGTCCACGGCAATTGCCCGACCCGCTCTCAAGCCGAGCAGCCCTACCCCCAAAAGCGACCCTACCGAGACAGTGTAATTAGGAAAGTCCAGGCTCTCATTGCGGACCAGATTAGCTGTTCTCGGGACACCTGCATCAACGCAGAAGGTCACGCGACTGTTTATCGTCACGACGTCATCGGGGAGTCGCGAATGTCGGACGAAATCCGGGTCTTCTGCAGCCAGCAGACGATAGACAGCCGATGCGCTATCCGCGCTGCGTCGCTTCCCTAGACGAACGCTGGTCACACTCAACGCAAGGCTTTCTGGACGTGGCGTTTCCGTTCGGGCCAGGATTTTTTTACTGCAACTCGCGTAACTTGCCTCATCACCAATCCTCTCCGGTTCGCTCGAAGACGAGCCACGCGGTGCCCTTTTCTGCGATCCTCGACCTGCGGGCCTCCTGAACTCGCTCCGCTTGTCGCTCGGTGAAGGGCCCCATTGGCTGAGTTTTCTGTTCGCCGCAGCGGACCTGGCAGTACCATTTGTTGCCATCGTGTGAGAAAATTTCGACCGAGGTGGGGTGCGGCTCATGCTTGGCGATCTCGTCGATGAAAATGATTGACCTCGAGTAATGCCTGGCGGGCGTGGGCGTGTGCACGCCGGGAGGCGGGTTGCGGTCGGGCGACGTTGACATAGTTCAACTCCTCTTCATCGCTGTCGCGTGCGAGCGTTCGGCGCCCGCCTCGTCATCAGAAGGCCGTTTCGTGCTCCATCGCCACCTCGGTCATCAGATTTTCGATGTCGCGGGATATCGAGGCGGCAGCCAGTACGCGTCCGTCGCGCTTGAATCGCAGCAGACAGTCCCTGCCCGAGATGTCGCCTTCGACCATGATCTCGTCCCATCGCTCCGCATGGCCGACATAATTGATCCTGACGTCGTAGTGCTGGCTCCAGAAGAACGGCACGGCTGCAAACTTCTCGCTCCGGCCGAGCATATTCAGCGCCGCGGTCTGCCCTTGCCTCTCGGCCACCACCCAATGTTCGACGCGGATGTTCTCTCGGCTATGGGGATCCGGCCAGCGCGCGATGTCACCGGCCGCGAAGATCCCCGGTTCGCTGGTTTCCAGAAAACCATTCACGACGACGCCGCGGTCCGTTGCCAACCCTGCCGTTTCGGCGAGCTCCGTGCGTGGCCGCACGCCGATGCCGGCGACCACGAGGTCCGCGGCCAGCGTTTCGCCACTGCGCAGTTTCACCTCGCTTCCATTGATGCTGCTAGCAGTCTCCTCGAGGTGGAAAACGACGCCATTCTTTTCATGAAGGGTCCGGATGAAGTCGCCCATCTGCGGACCCAGGACCCGCCCCATCGGGTGCTTGTCGGGGGCGACGACATGGACTTCGATACCGCGAGCGCGCAGGGCCGCGGCGACTTCGAGACCGATAAAGCTCGCTCCAAGCACGACCACCCGGCGGGCCGTCGCGGCCCGCTCGATTATGGCGCGGCAGTCGGCGAGCGAGCGCAACGTATGAACATGGGGCTGGTCGGCACCCGGAATCGTCAGGCGAACCGGCTGTGCACCGGTCGCAAGCAGCAACCAGTCATAGGCGATCGAGCCTCCGCCAGCGAGGATGACCTCGCGGTTCTGCGGCTCGATGCGAACCGCTTTCGTAGTGAGACGCAGGTCGATCTGGTTCTTGGAGTAATAGCTCTCCCCCCGTAGCGGAACCCAGCTCTCCGGCGCCTTGCCGGCAAGGTAGTCCTTGGAAAGGTTCGGCCGGTCGACAGGCGGCGCTTCGTCGTCGCTGAGCATGAGAATGCTGCCGGCATACTGCTCGCGCCGCAGCATTTCAGCGGCGGAAAAGCTGGCCGCTCCGCCACCGACGATGACGATCTTCTCGGGCATTGCTTCGACAGGACGCTCGCTTGTTGCCGCTTCTGCACGCTTGCGCTTGCCAACGACGAAGATATGCCCCTCGCGCTGTTCCAACCACCAGCATGCCAGCGGCCTGAAGGCGGGCGCGCGCAGGGCCTCCCCGGTCCTCAAGCTGAAACATGCGTGATGCCATGGGCATCGGACGCTGTCGCCATCAACCAGTCCGTCGCCGAGCGGGCCATTGTAGTGAGTACAATGCGCGTCGACGGCGAAGATCTCGGCCCCGCGGCGCACAAGCAACACCTGCGCATCGCCGCAATGGCCGACGAGCTTGCTGCCGTCGGGAAGATCGGCAAGCCTGATACCGCGCGCCAGATCAGGCCCACTCATGCTTGTGTGTACAGGAGCCATTCGTATCTCCTTTCGGTATCGAGATGGGGTTTCGCCGTGACTGCTGATAGCGCCTTTGCAGGTCGGGTCTTTTGATCTCACCACGGCAGCTTGTTACCGCTGCGCCTATGAAGCAAACGAATTTAATCGCCTGTTGTGTGCAGTTTTTCTGCTGGACCGGTCAGGACAAACGGCAACAGGATAACTAACGAATGGCTTGACCCGTCCTGCCCCAGTCGGCAAGGAAGGAAGCCAGCCCCTGTTCCGTGAGTGGGTGGTTGGCCAGCTTCCTAAGCACTCCCGGTGGCACCGTCGCGATATCGGCGCCCGCCATTGCAGCCTGCGTGACATGCCGCGGCGTGCGAATTGAGGAAGCCAGAACTTGCGTATTGAAGGATTTGTCGTTGTCGTAGATCGCCCGAATTTCCCGGACGACGTCTATGCCATCGAGGCCGATATCTTCGAGCCTGCCGACGAAAGGGGAAATATAGGCCGCACCGGCTTTTGCCGCGAGTAATGCCTGGTTGGCTGAAAAGCAGAGGGTAACATTGACCTTCAGCCCGCGTTCGCAGAGTGCCCGGCAAGCCCTGAACCCATCCCAGGTGGAGGGCACCTTGATGGCCACATTCGCAGCTATGCTGGCCAAGCGCTCCCCCTCGGTGACCATGCCGTCGAAATCAGTCGCGGTGACCTCCGCTGAGACGGGGCCCTCGATCGCCTCGCAGATCTCCTTGACAACCTCCCGGATCGGTCGATCGGTCTTTGCGACCAACGAGGGGTTCGTGGTCACTCCGTCTACAACACCTACCGCGGCTAGCCCGCGGATTTCGGCAATATCGGCGGTGTCGACAAAGAACTTCATCACTTTTCTCCTGTCATAGTCGCGTGATCCGTGGGCAACGCCGTCTTCAAGTCGATTGGGCCGTAGCAGATGTGATTGCGCGCCCTATCTCCGTGAAGGCAGGGCAGGAGCGACGTGCATGAGCGCCAAAATCTTCGAGAAGAACGTCAAACTGAAGCGTGCCTATGAGAGTCCGACGGACGGTGACGGCAAGCGTGTCCTGGTTGACCGTCTGTGGCCGCGCGGAGTGAGCAAGACCGATGCGGCAATTGACTATTGGGCGAAGGAACTGGCGCCAAGCACCGAGCTGCGGAAATGGTTCGCTCACGATCCCTCCCGATGGGAGGAATTCCGCCGGCGGTATGCCGAGGAGATCAAGGAGCATCGCGAGGAATTTGATCGGTTGCGCAACCTGGCGCTCAACGGTCCGATCACACTTGTCTACGCGGCGCGCGACGAGAAGCACAACGATGCTGTTGTCATCAAGGAGATCTTGCTGGCACATCGATAAAATGCCTACCGAGAGGTGTCGAGGTCGCCGAGGATCGACTTGGCCGTCGGTCATGGCTGTCGGTTAGTACGTGTTGTCTGCCAAGCCAACCGGCTTGTCCGGTAACACCTCGGCGCAGTGCTCACTGCCTGCCTAGCCACGCCGAGCTCATGAGACTGGTTACGCATTCCGCGCTCGCCTGGCGGCTTCCACCCACTCTTACGGACGAGCTAATATATAGCAAACGAATTTGATTGACATTTAAGAGCAACGTTTATGCTATATCAAAATGGATATTGAGCTCGCCCGTACTTTCCTGGAAATAGTTTCAACCGGAAGTTTTATTCGCGCCGCGGAGCGCTTGAATGTTGCTCAGACCACGGTCAGCGCGCGGATTCGCCACCTCGAACAACTGCTTGGCCGGCCGCTGTTCGTTCGGAACAAGGGTGGCGCGTCTCTTACCCCGGCGGGCGAGCAGTTCCTGCGCCACGCGCCGACTTTCGTCCAGTTATGGCATCGCACTCGTCAACAGGTCAAAGTGCCGGCAGGGCGCCGAGCAGTGCTGACGGTCGGCAGCGAAGTCACGCTTGCGCAACCACTCCTGCTGAACTGGGTCAGATGGATTCGTCAATCCCTTCCGGATATCTCGCTTCGCGTCCATGTCGACGTGCCCCAGGATTTGAATAATCAGGTCGCCTCGGGGATGGTCGATGTGGCGATCATGTATGCGCCCCAAATTCGCCCCGGCCTCCAGATCGATTTGCTGATGGAAGAAAAGCTCGTGCTTATGACAACCGATCCGGAATCGAAGCGCCTTGAGGAGACGAGTTACGTCTACATGGATTGGGGGCCGGATTTCGGGCGACAACACGACATGAATTTCCCGGATGTCGCACCGGACCTCGCCTTCGATCTCGGTCCGCTGGCACTTAGCTATGTCCTTGCGAGCGGCGGCTCAGGTTACTTCAGGATGAGCGCGGTGGAGCCCCATTTAGCGGCGGGTGAGCTCCATCTCGTACCCGACATGCCGCAATTCTCCTATCCGATTTACTCGGTGAGGTCGGCAAATGCCGACGAGAGTGTTGTGGGACCGGCGCTTGCCGGCTTGCGCGCGATCTCCGAAGGCAACATCGAGGCCTAAGCGGCCGCGTCGGTCGATGGAAATAGCAGATCGACTGTGGTTCCGGTGCCTCGCTCGCTGGCAATTCGGAGATGACCCCCGACCATCTGCATGAAGGCGCGCACCTGCGCTAATCCCATTCCGGTGCCGTTCTCGCCCTTGGTCGTGAAGAACGGGTCCAGCACCTTTTGCAGAACGTCCGGTAGTATGCCGCAGCCGTGGTCGTCGACGCGAAGCCGGGCATAGGTTCCCGGCGCCGGCAGGCCAGGCGCACTGTCGGGCTCAACCAGCCGCTCCGTTCCGATGCAAATCTCGCCGCCGCCTGGCATGGCATCGCGAGCGTTGAGGACAAGATTAAGAACCGCGGCGTCGAAAAGCGTTGGTTCGATCTGGCAGCTTGGTACGTCGCAACCCAGCTCGAACCTGACGCGGACGTCGGGTCCAGCACCATATCTAAGGAATGGCGCGGCAGCGCTGACGCACGCGTTCAGGTCGCGCACTCTGAGGTCGAGTTCCCTATGGTCTGCAAAAGCGAGCAACTGCGTAATCAATGCGACACCCCGGTCGACGCCTTCCTGCGCCGCGGCAATATAGGCGCGCACGCTCTCCGGCTGGTCGGCTCTTCGTGCGGCGAGCCTCAGGCCGGAGTCAACGATCGCCAGGATGTTTCTGAGATCATGGGCAATACCGCCGGTCATCTCGCCCAAGGAGTGAAGCCGACGCATTGCGCCTTCGCGCTGTTTGGCTGCCACTGTCCCGCCGCTGCTTCCCGCCTGCGGCTGCAGGTCTGCCCGAAACGCAGTGTCTGTCATGGTAGCCCCTCGTGGTTGCCGGTGCGCGGACTACGGTCCCTTCGCCATCGGACTCATTTGTTCGCTCGTTGGCTGGCCAGCGTCGAAACGCGGGGGCTCTAAACCCGCCGGACTATCCGCTTTGCCATTATTTCTTCGACCGTTGGAAACGCCTTGAGGGTCTGATCCGGTAGGCCGCTCCCTGAAGCGATCGCCTCCATCCAGCCGCCATGCGGTTCTGGTTCGCCGACTATGATGCGTCCGACCATTCCCGCCAGCTCATGGGGAACGCAATAGTAGTCATAAACTCCTTGCTCGGTGAAGGTTACCGAGAAGCTCGCGTCGGGCAGGAGATAGTCCGAATCCCAGGACTTAGCCCTTTCAGGAATGCGCCGCGGCCTCCCGAAGTTTGCTGGATGATAGGCGGTCGTCGTATGCGAATTGCCGGGGTTGGTGTTTGTCCAGCGGACCATCTGACCCGGCTTGATCAGGAGACCGATCGGGTCAAACCAGGCATGTGAGCCATAGGCGCGCCCTTTCATCCGGATCTCCACTACCTCCTCGGCCCATACGTCCCGCCCGGACAGGGAAAGGACGGCGACGAGCCCGCCACCGAGACCCAGCACTTCACGCCGCGCGACACTCATTTGGCGACGCTCGCTTCGCCGGCAGTTGCAACATGCCACAGGACGACATGGACATGCGGCTCTTCCACGCCTGGATGGCCGGCATTGTAGTAGACGTCGACATGGTCGACGCTGCCTCCGGGCGCTGCAAGATTATCGAACGACCTGTCCGGATTGAGATCCTTGGTCGGCAGCATGTAGATCGTGCTGACAAGCTTTCCGTCATGATTATATGCGAGGAACGGACCAGCCGGCAGTGTCGCCGGATCGAAGAAGAGCTGGCCAATGCCGGGGAGGAAATCGGGTAACTTCACCAGCTTGCTGACCTGCTGATAAGGGGCGGCCGGCGGCGCCTTTGCGGCTTCATCCGCCGCCATGGCACCAAGCGTGCTGGCCAGTGTCAGAACAGGAACGAGGAAGAGTTTTTTCATCGGGGAGATCCTTTTCTCCGTTCAAAGCCGAGATCGCGGAAATTCCGGCGGCTAATGGCTGCTCGTACGACCTGTCGCGTGCAGCCATTCAAGAACCAGGCGGTAATATTAGTCCAATGAAATAAACTGGCATTTCAGTGCAGTATTTCTGCATCCCTCCGAATTTTCGGCCTCACCGCCCTCTGATGGCCGGAAGTCTACTGAACGCGAGATATACACGAATTCAGAGCGATCCACGTCCTAGCCGCGCGCTTGATTTCGAAAATTCCGTCCCCATGTTTTAGTTCCTATGAATACTTTCGCACCACAGAGAGAGCCACAACGCCTCAAAGCAGGCCTCTAGCCCGGACGTGAACTCTACCGGCTTCGCGTCCGGGTCAGCCACATCCTCGATTCAATCAATAAGCGCAGCAGACGGCGTGCCAAACGCAGTTCGTTTGCGCTCGCGCGTATCGGCCTAGAGGCAACCATGATGACGTTCGGCAACCTGTCAGAAGAAAATATTACTCTTGACCTTGCGACAAAGGGAAAGCACTCGGCGCTGTCCAGGATCGCTGTCAAACTTGCGCGAGGAACTGGGCTTGATGACCAAGCGATTCTTCGGAGCATTTGGAGGCGGGAGCGGCTCGGCTCAACCGCCATCGGCCGTGGCATCGCCGTCCCGCACGCATTGCTGCGCTCAATCTCGTCGCCTGTAGCGTCATTTACGCGACTGGCTCCTCCGATAGATTTTAACACCCCCGACAGCGATCCCGTCGATCTCGTCTTTACCGTGCTTTGGCCCCGCTCTGAGGCTCGTACCTTCTTGCCTGCGCTGTCGCGACTATTCCGTATGGTGCGCGGGCCGCTGATCAGGGAGGGGCTCCGGCTGGCCCAATCCCCCGAGGAGGTGATGGCGATTTTTATGATCGAGGCAAGGCAGGTCAACGGTATCCCATGGCGGACCAATGTCGCGCACTCGGTGGCACTAAGATGAACACTGAGGAACGGAAATGAAGAAGCACCTCCAGAACTCACAAAAGCCTTCGATCGTGATTGGCGAGACGGATCACCAGCGATTGAATAAACTTGCTCTTGCTGCGGCTGATCGCCTTCCCGAGGTTTCCGATGGTCTCTTGATTGAGCTCGAACGCGCACTCGTGGTTGCGGGCACCTCGGGGCCTCCGAATGTCGTTCGAATGGGATCGACGGTTGAGTATGAAGCTGACACCGTTGATGGGCGAACAGTGACACTCGTGTTCCCGATAGACGCAGATATTTCCGAAGGCAGGATATCCATCCTGACCCCCATCGGAACTGGCCTTCTCGGCTTGTCCGCCGGTCAGACCATGGATTGGAGCGGACGGGATGATAGGGGGCACAAGCTGACGGTGTTTGCGGTTACTCAACATCGGGCGGAAAGCGAAGTCCTCCGTTCCTCCGAGACGTCAAGCCTTCTTGCATAAAGTAGAGAACGATTATCGCTGGCGTCGGGATCCTTTCCCCGATCAGCTCGAGCGTGGCAAATTCGCCACCTTGCTGGCCGAATGGCTACGATTGATCGCCCCGATGCTGGGGCGGTCTTGTTTGTAGAAAAGGAGAATAACCATGATCACTGGCTCCCAATGTCGTGCGGCACGTGCACTTACCGACCTCTCGCCCGAGCGTCTCGCAATATCTGCCGGCGTGGGCGTGGAAACCGTGCTTCGTTTTGAGCGCAAGCTCGACAAACCGGGTGATGATGAAATGTTTGCCTTGCAATCGGCTCTGGAAAGAGCCGGCGCCGTCTTCATTCCTGACAATGGCGCCGGCATTGGTGTGCGCCTGAAATTTACTGGATCAGAAGCTAAACGCATCGACATTCTTGAGAATGAAGGCGGTATAGTTGCACCTGACCGGGTGCCTTAACTGGAGTATGACAGTGGCAATTTGCGTGCCAGTTTCTCGAGCAAACGGGCATCGACATCGCGTTCCAAGAGGTGCGTCCGGGCCTGGAAAAACTTTGGTTTAGCGCCCGCTCGCTTCCTTCTGCAGTCATAGGTTCCCAGAATTCCACCTTGGCAAATCTCTGATCTTTGCCGTCGCCCCAAGGATCCTCGCAGATCCGAAATGAAGCAGGTCACGCTGAACGGCGGCTCGTCTCGAATCGCGCCCCTTCATGCTAATCGCTGCGAGCGACTGCTTGCCACCCGGTCCAGTCATTCCCGCACGCTTCGCGGACGACCGCTGTACGCCCCAGTCGTTGAGGAACAGCCCCTGTCATTCGAAGCGGACTCGATAGCGGCCGCGCAACGAACGCATCCCGAGAGCGACGTGCCGTTGCGTCACGTTCGGATCACACCATCCTCTAACGCCAGCAGGTCACTCGTGCGGAAGGGGTCCCCGGAAAGGCCGTGCTTTGCTCCCCTTCGAACGATAAAGAGAAGGGGCGAATGAACCGCCCCGGTCTCATCGTAGCAACAGTGCCTGAGCGCTATTTTTTCAGGCGCGTTTGAGTGCGGGCTCCAGGCCAACGGCGGCGGCTAACCCGCCGATATCCTCGATCTCGGTATATTCGTAATAGGGATTGGCTGGCTCATGGCCGCGGTTGACCCAGACCTTGCTCTTGATTCCCAGGTCATAGGCGGTCATCAGGTCGTAACGGAAGGATGAGGACACATGAGTAATGTCTTCGGGCCCGCAGCCGAGCTTGTCGAGCATGTATTCGAAGCCCTTCATCAGAGGTTTGTATGCCCCGACTTCTTCCGCCGTGATGACCATATGGATGGGCGCGCCCAGCTTTTCCACGTTCGACATGATCAGGCTGTTCATGGAGTTCGACAGGATGACCAGCGGAATTTCCTCGGCCACCCTGGACAGGCCAGCCGGGACGTCCGGGTGCGGACCCCAGGTTGGCACTTCGTCATAGATGCGTTGCGCGTCTTCCAGTTTGAACGGGATACCGATGCGTTTGCAACTGCGTTCGATGGAATTGTGCACCACTTCGAGGAAGGGTTTCCATGGCCCTAGCACCTCGTCAAGGCGATAGCCTCTAAAAGCCTCGACAAAGCGGGCCATCGTTTCTGGGGAGAGGCGCTCGGCGTAGACGCGTCGCGCAGCGCCGGCCATATCGAAATTGGTGAGTGTGCCGTAGCAGTCGAAGGTGACGTACTTCGGTCGAAATCGAGTCATGGCGTGTATTCCTTCCAATTTTCACGGCACAGTGTGCCTATACAAGGTCAGGTTGCTGGGCATGCCGCCTCGTCTAAAGAGTCGCGGTGCCGATAGACCGCAATGCGGCAGCGTATCTGATCAGTTTCATTGCCTTCGCCTCTTTTGGTATCGGGCCAATTCACCCAGCGGAGCACTCCAACTTGCTTGCTGCACTCCGGCCAGTGGGGAGGACATTGGCATAACTTTGTGGCAATGGCAATTAAATTGTCCAACAATTTTTCGAGACTGATCGTCCTGCTGCTTTCCGGCAGCTTGAGTGCGTCGTTATTCACACAACACAAATTGCGCGGTGATGCGACGCAACCCCCTGGTATTCGCTCGTTTTGGTGTCCGCATTCACCAGAAAATCTCGCGAATTCGTTAATCTTCCTTTGGCAGAGAAAGACCATTCAAACGGCAAGAAATTTCAATCAAAAAATAAATTGTTGTACAAAAATTGGAAAGTGAGATACTAAGGCCTCGAGCTGCCCATTCCCGAGGCAAGATCTGAATGAGTTAAAGATGGGTCACAAGCATCAGTGCGGGCCAGCCCGCGTCCCTGAGCTTTCCGAGGTGTGCCACCCCGTGGGCGCTGCGGAAGCCGAAGAAATCGCCGAACGGCTATATGGCGCGCGAGGCTCGGCCACGCGCTTTGAAACCGAGAAAGACGACACGTTCCTCCTCAACTGCGCGGCCAGGGGGAAGTTTGTGCTGAAGATCGCTCATCCTTCCGAGCGGATGGAGGAGCTCGATTTTCAGGTCGCCCTGCTGCGTCATCTCGAGCAGCGGGCGCCAGATCTACCCGTCCCCCGTGCACTTCGCGACGCCGACGGTGTGGATTTGCCCAGCGTCACCACCAGGGCCGGCGAGCGGCGGGTGGTGCGGCTCATCACCTTCCTCCCCGGTACGCCGCTCGACCGGACATCTGCCACAGCCCCACAGCGCGAGCGGATCGGTGAAATCCTGGCAAAGCTGCGTCATTCCATGGCCGATTTCTCGCATCCCGCAGACGGCCGGGCGCTGGCATGGGACGTCACCCATCTGCTGGATCTCGCCGATCTGTTGAGTTTCATCCCCAGGGGCGGCAAGCGGGCCTGGACCGTCCGCGCGCTCGAGCGGTTTGCCGAAGTCAAGCCGAGCCTCGACCTGTGCCGGCGGCAGGTGCTCCACAACGACTTCAATACGTCGAACCTAGTCGTCAATCACGCCAGCCCGCAGTTCCTGACCGGCGTCATCGACTTCGGCGATGCGGTCCGTACCGCTGTCGCCGTTGATGTCTCCACGGCGTTGATGAATCAAATGCCAAAAACGTTCGACCATGGGAACCGGCGTGACCTGTTCGACGAACCGCGCGACGTTCTGCGCGGCTATCTCCGCCACGCCGAACTGACGGACGAGGAACTCCGGCTCATCCCCTTCCTGTCGATGGGCCGTCTTGCGGTCCGTGCGCTGTTGACGTGCTGGCGCGCCGAAATCTTCCCGGAGAATAGCCGCTATATTCTGCGCCATACCGAAGCCGGCTGGGCCCACCTCGAGTGGTTCCACTCGATTTCGACCGCACAGATTTCCGATCTTCTGACACGATAGGAACCGTGATGTCCCAGCAATCGACTACCCTGCCCAAGGGCTTCCGTGGCGACATGCCAAATGGCTTCAACCCCCAGGACACGTCTCATCTCACAAGCGAAGATTTGGCGCATATCGCCAGGCGGCAAAGGCTGCTCGGGCCCGCTTATCGGCTCTTCTACAAGTCGCCGGTTGAGATCTCCCGTGCCAAGGGCGTCTTCCTCTATGACAGGCACGGCGACGAATATCTCGACGCCTATAACAACGTGGTATCGCTGGGTCACTCTCATCCACGCGTCATCGAGGCGATCCAGAAGCAGCTCGAGGTACTCTGTACCCACACGCGTTACATGCAGGAGCCCCTGCTGGACTATGCCGAAGCCCTGATCAATACGTTCGGTGGCGAACTCGGCCGAACCGGATGCGCGATGTTCACATGCACCGGCTCGGAAGCCAACGATCTCGCCTTGCGTATCGCGCGTTACCACACACGCAAGACCGGCGTCATCGTCACGGCCGAAGCCTATCACGGCAACAGCGGCGCGATAGCGGCAATCTCGCCGTCGCTCGGCAAGAAGTCGGCTCTGGATCCCTATGTCCGCACGGTCGCCGCGCCCGATTCCTACCGCCTACCCGTCGAGGAAATCGGCCGGCGGATGGCGGAGGACGTCGCACGGCAGATCGCCGACATGGAGCGGCATGGCGGCGGCCTAGCGGCCTTCATCGCCGACTCCGTCTTCTCGTCCGATGGTCTCTATGTCGATCCGACGGACGTATTGGCGCCGGTGGCGGAAGTGGTGCGTAAGGCAGGCGGCCTGTTCATCGCCGACGAGGTGCAGTCCGGATTCGGGCGGACCGGCACCCATTTTTGGGGCCACTCCCGTCACATGGTCGATCCGGACATTGTGACAATGGGCAAGCCCATGGGCAACGGCTATCCCGTTGCCGGCGTAGTCCTGCGGCCCGAACTCATCGCCGAATTCGGTTCCAGCATGCGCTACTTCAACACGTTTGGCGGCAACTCCGTCGCTATCGCCGCTGCAAGGGCCGTGCTCGACACGATCCTCGAAGAGGGCCTGTTGGACAACGCCGCCAAGGTCGGCCGCGAAATCCTCGACGGCCTGCGGGACCTGCAGAAGAAATATGAATTCGTCGGCGATGTTCGCGGGGCCGGCCTCTATTTCGCCGTCGAACTCGTCAGGGATAGAGACCGGAAAACGCCGGACATGGACCGTGCGCTTGCTGCCGTCAATGCATTGCGCGACCGGCGCATCCTCATTTCCGCGACGGGAGCGGACGCGCATATCCTCAAGATCAGGCCCCCGCTCATCTTCACATCGGCCAATGCGGCGCGTCTGCTCGAGGGTGTCGACGAGGCGCTTCGGTCCGTCCAGATCTAGGACCCGGGCGGCACAAGATCATCTCCCTTGCCCTATGCCGCCGCATGTGGCGTAGGTATGAAAACAAAATCAACGAGCAAAGCCACAGCCATGCCGACGCTGCACGCCACGAATCAAGCCGAAGATCTTGAGATGAAAGTCGAGCCCATGCCGGCTAGCGCGGTGGAAACCCTGACACACGCCTTGCGACGGCGCATCTTGTCGGGAGATTTCCATCCGGGCGAGTTCCTTCGCGACGTGAAGATGTGCGAGGAGCATTCGACCTCGCGGCACACATTCCGTACAGCAGCCCAGGTGCTCGTCACGCAGGGCCTGCTGCGGCAGATACCGAACAGAGGCTTTGTGGTGCCTGAATTCGGGCCCGACGATATCGTTGATATCACACGCGTGCGCGGCGCCATCGAAGGCGAGGCCATTCGTCTGATCGTGCTGACCGGCGTCATCCCATCTAAGGCGCTGGAAGCGGTCGAGGTTATGCACAGGTCGACTCTATCCACCGACAGATCCCTGTTGGTTGGCGCGGACCGTGACTTCCACCGCGCGATTATCGCCGCTAGCGGCAGCGCTCGGCTGAAGCGAACCTATTCAGACCTCGAGGGCGAGATCGAGCTTCTCCTCGCACAGCGGCAGGATTTCTACGCCACTGCCGAAGAAATGGCGGAAGAACACGAGCGGCTCATCAACAGCTTGAAAAGCCGCCACTACGATACGGCGCGGGAGGCGTTCCAGGAGCACTGGGAAGATCTCCAGATCAAATTGCTTGATCAACGCTGACCAGCGCTCCGCGCCCATAAGGCGACGCTGTGGATGCCGGCGCCGCCGGTTCGACGCGGAGCAAGCACCATCTCGGGTGCTTCCTCTCCGGCTAGGACAAGATGCTGGTCGATGCCATGACGGTGCGGATGACGCTAAAGCCGCAGAGCCTCAGCCGCGTACCGGCCGGATTCCTCGGCCCATCAGCACAAACTCGGGACGAAAGGTCAGGTTGGCTCTTTCGATTTCGAGTGGAGGGTGATGCAACCTCGAAGCGCCGAGGCGGAGCCGCCATTTGCCAGTGCGCAAAGGATAAAACACCATGACCCGCTTCTCAGCGCCTACCGCCAAGGCTAATGATGCCGCCATGTATATTCGCCCCGCCTCATCCGCAGACGCTCCCGCCGTTTGGTCAATTATCGAACCCATAATCCGAGCGGGAGAAACCTATGCGCTTGATCCCAACCTGAGCCGGGCAGAGGCTCTCGCGTACTGGATGGGAGCAGACAAGGAAGTCTTCGTTGCCGAGCAAGCGGGCGCCATCCTCGGCACCTATTACATGCGTTCGAATCAGGCGGGCGGTGGTCAGCATGTTTGCAACTGTGGATACGTCACAGCACCTAATGCGACCGGTAAAGGCGTCGCACGTAGTTTGTGCGAACACTCAATGGCAACCGCCCGCGGCCACGGGTATCGGGCGATGCAATTCAACTTCGTCGTGAGCACCAACCTGCGGGCCATTTCGCTATGGCAGAAAATGGGTTTTGAAGTCGTGGGCACATTGCCCGGCGCGTTCAGGCACCCGACGCATGGCTACGTTGACGCCTTCGTTATGTATCAAGCGCTATAAAGGCAGTTGGCGTTCGCGATGTAGAGTGAGATGCTGTCCTGCCCGTGCGGTCGCGGTGACAGTTGCGTCCTTGGCCGTTTCAGCACCCGCCCGCCGATGGCCGCGATAGGACGGTGAGTGGATGAGGCAGATCGCACCGTCGAGTCTGACAAGCGATTCCACGCAGTTTTTAATCGAGATCAACGGAGTGCCTGACTGACCAGCGCGTAGTTGCGGTGATACGTGGGTCTGCTTTGCCCGCACGCGGCCCGCGACGTCGCGTCTTGATCCCACAGCCGGCGTCGTTGAGCCCACGCGCGGGGAGCCATCCTGCACGATCCGTGGAGACATCCCTATCGATACGGACGAACCTGCCCTGCTCGCGCAGAATCACCATCAATGCCGAACGGTCATGGTCGTTTGCCGCGCGCTCCAGCGCCACCAAGTAGGCATGATCGCCGCTCTCGCTCCATGTTACATGGGCGGGCGCCTCAAGCCGCAACGGCTCGCCCTGTTGCTGCACGGCCTCTCCGGTCACAGCAAAACCCACCTTCTCATCGAGCGGCCGATATTGATGCTGCGGGCATAGGAGGGAACCCATTCCTCCTCGCCCTAAAACCGCTTGCATTTTCGAAGAAGTACACCTAATCTGCAACCAGTTGCAAATTACAAGCAATGGCGGAGGAGTTGGAACGATGAAGCTCTACTCAGCACCTGGTTTCACCAGCTTGGCCGATCATATCGCGATGCTGGAGGCTCGAATTCATTTCGACCTGGTCAAGGTCGACCTCGAGAGCAAACAGATCGAAGGCGGCGGCCGTTACACGGACATCAATCCTACGGGCTATGTGCCTGCCCTTATGTTCGACGACGGTGAGCTGCTGACGGAGAATGTCGCGATCCTGGCATGGATTGCCGATCGCGCACCGGTGCTCGCCCCTGTTGGTCATCTGGGCCGATACCGCCTGCTCGAAATGTTGAGCTTCATCGCGACCGAGATTCACAAGCGCTTTCCCGTCTACTTGGCGCTTCCGGCAGATGTCAGGGAGGCGACCGGCCGCGAAATATTGCACTGGTTCGGATTCATCGCGGGTCGGTTGGACCGGGGCCACCTTTTCGGAGAGACCTTTACGGTCGCGGACGCCTATCTCTTCCAATTGGCATGGGGTGCGGCGCAACTCGGGTTCCCTCTGCCCGAGCCGTTTGGCGATTACATCGCACGGATGGAACAGCGGCCCGCGGTTCAGACGGCGCTGCGCCGGGAGGGTCTCGCATGAGCGAGCTCGTGATCCGCACTGATGGGGTCGAACTCGCGACGCAGAGCTTCGGCAACCCAGCCCGTCCACCGCTGCTCCTCGTCATGGGCGGGATGGCGTCCATGCTGTGGTGGTCGGACGAGTTCTGCCATCGACTTGCCGAGCGGGGCCGTTTCGTCATCCGCTATGACCAGCGCGATTCCGGTCTTTCGACGAAGTATCCCCCCGGTCGGCCGGGCTACACCTTCGACGACGCAGTCGATGACCTTTTCCGCGTGCTCGACGGCTACGGGATTTCGAAAGTTCATATCGTCGGCTTTTCGCTCGGCGGCATGGTGGGACAGGTCGCCGCGCTGAAGGCTCCGAAGCGCACGCTTTCCCTGACGGCGATCAGCACCTCGCCGGTCGGAATGGACACGTCCGATCTTCCGACCAGCGGCGAGGCTTGGATGGAACATATGTCTGTGGAAGCGGATTGGTCGGACCGGGCAGACGCGGTCACGTACCTCGTTGAGGACGCGCGCCTGACTGCGGGGACGGCACATCCGTTCGACGAAGCCGGGACCCGCGCCTTCCTCGAGCGGGATTTCGACCGGTCCGGAGGCTATCTCAGCGCCACCAACCACAGCATCCTATTTGAGGTCGGCGAGAGGTGGCAGGGCCGCCTGAACCGAATGAAAGTGCCTCTTCTCGTTCTGCACGGCACAGCCGACCCGGTCTTTCCCGTCGAGCACGGCGAGGCACTCGCGCGAGCGGTAGCGAATGCGAACTTCGTGAAGATCGAAGGTGGCGGCCATGAAATTCATCCCGGAGATTGGGAAGAGATCATTTCTGCTATCGACGAACATGTCGGGGAATGAATTCCCGCCAGGTGATAGTGAAGGAGGGTATCGAGGTGCCGTTCTTTATGACGCGGTAACGAAGCTGTGCTGCTGGCAGGACCGGGTGATGGGTTGAAGTCCCCGCCGCAGGACGCGCGCGCGAGGTCTGGTTTGTCGTCCGGCCGATCAATCACCCTGGTCCTCGGGCGGCAGATTGGCCGGGTTCCACACGACCTCCCACAGATGCTCGTCCGGATCGGTGAAATATCCGGCATATCCTCCGTAGAACGTCTTTTCAGCAGGCTTTACGATCCGCGCGCCGGCACCGGCTGCCTCTTCCATGATCTCGTCCACTTCGCTTCGCCGGGACACATTATGGCCGATCGAAAACGACGTCGCGCTGGCTGGGGCCTTCGGCAAGCCGCTGTCATGCGCTAGGTCGTCCTGCGCCCAGATTGCCAGTTTCATGCCGTTGGCGAGATCGAAGAACGCCACGGCGCCATGCTCGAATTCGCGGCCGACGATCCCTTCCGTCGGCAGCTTCAGACCGTCGCGATAGAACGCGAGCGACCGTTCCAAGTCGGCAACGCCAAGCGTCAGGACAGATATCCGCGCCTTCATGGTCATTCCCCATCCGATCGAGCTATGCCGTGTGGCAGCATTAACTGACTGCAGGCGAATACCTTCTAGACCTGATGCTCTTCGTTGATCTGCTCACGCATCCAAACAAGAAATTTCTGGAGGGGCAGTGACGGTGCTATGCTCTTGGGCCAGGTCAGATAATAGCCCTCGCCACTGTAACAGGTCATGCTGAAAGGCGCTACGAAGCTGCCGGTCTGGAGATGCCGGTTGACGAAAACCTTCGTCGCAATAGCGACCCCGATGTCCAAAGACGCAGCCGTCACAAATGGCAGGCCCGATTACGGCGTCACCAACATTCGCAACGTCGACTCTCCCCATTGGCGCGGCTGGACCGGGGTCAAGAACCGCTGCCTCGTACCGTGGACCGCCTTCTGCGCGAATATGAGGACACGAAGCCGAAGAAGACTGATCGCTGGTTCGCCATCAACGACACGCAGCCACTAGCCTTCTTCGGCGGCTTCTGGACGCCATGGAAGGGCGCTCGTGGCTCGATGAAGACCCCCGCGGGTCGGCGAGCACGAACTGTTCGCCTTCTCACCTGCGAGGCCAACTCAGTCGTCAAGCCGATCCATCCGAAAGCAATGTCCATCATCCTGACCGAGCCGGAGGAAATCGAGCTGCGGCTGACGGCCGATTGGAAGGACGCCAAGGCGCTGCAGCGGCCGTTCCCTGCAGAGGCGGTGACGTTGCTGCGGGTTGGCCAGCAAACAGAAGCTGGTCAGCAGGCGACGCTCTTCTGAATGCTCTCAACGCTGGCGGCTGAGTCCCTGGTAGTATCCACCTTCACCGCCCTTCACGACCCGTTGAACCGGTTTCACCGTGCTTGGGAAGCCATATGTGGCGGAATTTGTCCTGATGCCGCCGGTCGCGCTATCGTCGGTTTTCTTGGCAGGCGAAGCGGCTCGGCTCTTCGCATTGATATCAACGCCTTCGTAGTAGTCGAAGGCGGCGAGCGCGGGTCCGAAGCTCGTAAGCGTCCCAAACGAGACGATGGCGGCTGCCATATAGTGCTTGGTAGTCATTGAATTCTCCTTTGTGCGGGTTCGCCATCGCGCCCTGGCTCGGGAGGTGTCAGGGCGCGATGGCGACGAAGTCCGAACAGATGCGAGGGAACCGCAAGGCGTCGGACAGGAGAGACCCTAGAGGTAAGTTGTCGCGTGTTTATGCGAGTGAATGTGCTGTTCGGGGCAAAGTGTATCAACGACGGTTGGGGGTCTTGGATGCTCGTGCCGCCGCAAATTCCCCGATTTAGTCATGTTGCCGGGCAACATGGGGCGTACAACAGAATGCCATCGTCCAGGCCGAGGTTTCGCAGTTGACACTGTTTGATACACTTTTTTGAATGCGGAGCCTGGGCGCTGGCGATATGTGTTTGTAAAGACAACTCCGCCCCGGACGAGAGCGATATGCAACCGACGCCTCACATCGCCGTTGTGGATGATCATCGCGATATTCGCGACCTGGTCGGGAAATATCTCACACAACAGGGCTACCGTGTTTCCGTCGCGGAAAGCGGCGAAGCGCTTCGACGCCTCTTGGAGAAGGGCGCCCCCGATCTCGTCGTGCTGGACATCATGATGCCTGGCGAGGACGGCCTGACCGTCTGCCGTCAGTTGCGCACGACGACGGAGCTGCCGGTCATCTTTCTGACGGCGATGGCAGACGGGACGGACCGGATCGTCGGCCTGGAACTCGGCGCCGACGATTACATCACGAAGCCGTTCAACCCGCGCGAACTCCTGGCAAGGATCCGGGCGGTGCTGCGGCGCGTCAACAGCCTCCCGCCCCAGCGCGGAAGGATCAGGGCCAAATCGATTCGCTTCGACGTCTGGGAACTCGACACTGGCCGCCGGGAGCTCCTCGGGCGCGATGGCGTGAGCGTGGCGTTGAGCACGGCGGAGTTCCGGCTGCTCAATGCCTTCCTGGAGCACCCCGGTCTGGTGTTGAGCCGTGACCAGCTGCTTGACCTGACGGCTGGGCGTGCGGCCGAGAGCTTTGATCGCAGCATCGACAACCAGGTCAGTCGGTTGCGCAAGAAGATCGAGAGCGACCCGAAAAATCCATCTTTGATCAAGACGCACTGGGGTGGAGGATACAGCTTCGTGGCGGAGGTAGAAACCTACTGATGCGGTGGTGGAGGAAGAGCCTCGCGGCTCAGTTCATCTGTTTTCTGTTGATGGCGCTTGTGTTGTCGCAAGTGATCGGGTTTCTAATCTCCTGGGACGAACGCGACAAGGCTTTGCGTGCGGCATCGAAGGGTGAATTCTTGAGCCGTACGGCGTCGCTTGCAACTCTGCTCGAGTCCATTCCTCCGGGTTTCCATACCGATGTCCTGCGGGCAAGCGGAACAACGTATACACGCTTTTGGATGTCGGGACACGATCCCGTCGATACGCTCGCCTGGCGAAAACAGGCAGTCGCGCAACTGGAGGAACCGCTACCCAACCTGCTCCCAGCCTATCGCCCGCCTGAGCTAACCTCGGCTGCGCCAGCCAAGACGCCGTCAGCCAAGGGTCTCAAGCTTTTCGAGAGGGCAATTGCCTCTGAGGGCTGGACGCGACTTTCGACTGACGTATGGAGCCTGCCCCGGTTTGCCAAGTTTCTTCCGCTGGGCGATTCCCACGGCATGGGACTTGCGGTCCAACTCAGCGATGGGCGCTGGCTGAACTCCGTCTATCGCAAGACGATGCCGAATCCTTTCTGGAACACGCAGTCCCTCGTCTCGCTCGCCGTCACCGCGACAACGCTTGCGTTGATCGGTGTCTTCGTAGCTAACCGCATGGCAAGACCCATGCGCCGGCTGGCAGGCGCCGCGGAGGCTCTCGGCAGAGGCCAATCCGTCGAGCCACTGCCGGAAACGGGTCCCGATGATATTCGCAGGACGACGGAGGCCTTCAACCGGATGCAGGCGCGACTTACGCGCTTCGTTGAGGATAGGACGCGCATGCTCGCTGCGATCAGCCACGATATTCGCACGCCGCTTACTTCGCTGCGTCTGCGGGCCGAGTTCGTGACAGATAGCGACGCTCAGCAGAAAATGATGGCGACGATCGGCGAGATCCAGACGATGACCGAGGCAGCGCTTGCCTTTGCGCGCGAGGAGGCCGTGACGGAGCCAACCCGTACCGTCAATTTGACGGCTTTGATCGAAAGCCTCTGTGACGACCTTGCTGACCTCGGGCAGAATGTAACATTTCTCGATAGCCCCAAGATCACCTATCGCTGCCGTCCGGACGGCCTCAGGCGCGCCGTCCGCAACCTGATCGAAAACGCCGTGCGCTACGGCAACGAGGCTCGCGTCCAGCTCAATGAGACGCCCTCCTCCGTTCGAATCGCAATTGAGGACAAGGGGCCCGGGATTCCCGAAGCAGATTTCGAGCGTGTTTTTGAGCCATTCTTCCGACTGGAGTCCTCGCGAAATCGCGAAACAGGCGGGGTTGGCCTAGGCCTGTCGATCGCCCGGGCAACCGTTCGCCACCACGGCGGCGACATCACCCTGTCGCGACTGAAGAATGGCCTGAGCGCGACGATAACGCTTCCCAAGTCGGATCGAGGCGCTTGAAGCGCTGCTACCTTGGCTGTGGATAAGGCGTTCCGGCCGCCCTTGCGCGGATAGCGGCAACCCTACCGTCCAGATCGGCGACGAGCGCATACCGCATCCCGGCGGTGCAATGGCGATGTGTGCGGCCGCGCCCTTCCCTGATTACCGGCTTTTCAGCTTGTGTGCCGCAATGACGATTGCACGCCGTAGGCCTGAGCCGGCGCCAGCTTCAGGCACGGCGCTTGTTTTTCGGCACTTTCTGTCTGAGCCGCGCAAGTCTCTTCGCTAAGGTCAGCCGCCGGAACAATCATCGCGGCGCAAAGGATCGAAGCTGCACTCAGCAGTAAACCCGCTAATACATTCGCCGCTGGCCGCGCACCAGCTTCACGGCGATCACGAAGATACCCAGGCTCACTCTCGACGAGTTTACGTTTCATGCTTCAGAACTTTCTTGAGGGATGATTTGATGGTCGAAGCTTAGCCGCAACTTGTCGCAATATTTTCCCAGATTCTATGGTAATTTGTATCAGCATGTGTCGGACAGCTTAGTGTAAGGTGCCGGAAATATAATTCACAACCGAGTAGCGGCCGAATATGCGTCAAAAATAAAGCTCCCCAGAGCCGAAATTCAGCTTGACACTTTCACCAGGGAAAACTCGCGCGGGCGGAGCAAAGCCGCAGCGCCAAACCAACCGTCGTGGCGTGGGAACTCGATCGCCCTGCGCCTGTGGCATCCGGCCAGCCTGTCTCGCGCTCGGCCTCATCCAGCATGTTTTGAGATAATTCGTTACAACTCGGCAGTTCCACCGGCAAATCTCTGCGACAAACGCCAACTATCCTTCGGTTGTCGAAGCGATCTGCACGGGAGGTGTTCGTGCCCTGCCTCGCAGCCGCCAACTCCGAGGATTGTTCATGAAAAACAAGCATCTGATCTCCGCTCCCATTCTCGGTGCCCTGCTCTGGCCTGGCGCGAGCCCGGCACAGGAACCGGCGGCTACCGCAGGCGAGAGACTTTTCCGCACCCGCTGCGCCTCCTGCCACAGCCTGAATCCGGGCGAAAACCGTGTCGGTCCGCATCTATCCGGGCTCGTTGGCCGCTCAGCCGGTAGTGTGGAAGGCGCTCGCTACTCGAAGGCACTCAGCACATCGGGATTCGTCTGGGACGAAGAGCGTCTGCAAGACTACTTAAACAATCCACGCCAGGCTGTGCCGGGCACCACGATGAGCGTCAGCATTCGCGACGCGGCGCAGCGATCGGCGATCATCTCCTATCTGCGGAGTAATCCTGGCGAGACGACCCAGTGAGGCAAGCATGCGACTGGTGAACGTTCAAGCAATCGCTGGCGGTTCGCCGCCGCTAACCCGGCAAGGAAAGGTATCATGGCTCAATTGACCATCAACGGCGAGACGCGGAATATTGAGGTAGATCCCGAGACCCCCCTTCTTTGGGTACTACGCGAACAGGTAGGTCTGACCGGCACCAAATTCGGCTGCGGGATAGCGCAATGCGGCGCCTGCACAGTCCATATAGACGGTGTTGCGACGCGCTCCTGCGCGTTGCCGGTCAGTGCAGTAGAATCAGGTCAAAAGATCGTCACGATCGAAGGCCTGTCCGAGGACGGCTCCCATCCGGTCCAGCAGGCATGGCTGGCGCTCGACGTTCCACAATGTGGATACTGTCAAGCTGGCATGATCATGGCGGCCGCCGCCCTCATCAGCAGCACGCCAAGTCCGAGCGACGACGATATTAGCGCCGAGATTACCAACATTTGTCGCTGCGGGACCTATAACCGCGTCCGCGCCGCCATCAAACTCGCCGCTGAAACCGCCAGCGCATCCCAGAAAAGATGAGGACCTGACCATGACAGTCGCAACCTTGTCGCGCCGCAAATTCCTCATTGGCACCGCCGCCACGGCCGGCGGCCTCTCGCTCGGCTTCCATGTGCCCTTTGCGGCGCAGGCTGAGGGGCGCTCCGCCGTCCTTCCTGAGATCAACGCTTGGGTGCTCATCCGCCCGGATGACACCGTGGTGATCCGCATCGCTCGTTCGGAAATGGGCCAGGGAACATTGACAGGTCTCGCACAACTTGTGGCCGAAGAGCTCGAGTGCGATTGGTCGAAAGTGACCACCGAATATCCCACTCCCGGGGACAGCCTAAGGCGAAACCGCGTTTGGGGCAGCTTCTCGACCGGCGGCAGCCGCGGTATTCGTGAGTCACACCAATATGTGCGCGAGGGCGGAGCGGCCGCACGGCAAATGCTCATCTCAGCTGCCGCGAGCCTTTGGGAGGTGTCCGCTGACGAGTGCTCGGCCGCGAACAGTGTCATCACCCACGCTTCTTCGGGTCGCACCGTCACATACGGCACGGTCACCTCGCTAGCCGCACAGATGCCGCTGCCGACGAACATCGCTCTAAAAGCACCGCGGGAGTGGAAGATCGCCGGAAAGCCGCTACCGAGGCTCGACACGCGCGACAAGCTCATAGGCAAACAGATTTATGGCGTCGATCTGACGTTACCGGGCATGTTGAACGCCTCGATCAAGGCCTGCCCGGTCTTTGGAGGCAAAGTTGCAAGCTTCGACGCGACGGTCGTATCTGGAATGCCCGGCGTACGAAAGGTCGTCCAGGTCGATGACACGGCCGTTGCCGTCGTTGCCGACACGTGGTGGCAGGCGCATTCCGCCCTTAATGCGCTGCCGATCGTTTGGGATGAAGGCCCGAACACGAACGTCACCAGCGAAACGATTGCCGCGATGCTGAGAGAAGGACTGGATGCGGAGGACGTCGTCGCTGGCACGGCGATCGGCGATGCGCGAGCCGCGCTTGACGGCGACGCCAAAGTGGTGACGGCGACCTACTCCTTTCCGTACCAAGCCCATGCCACCATGGAGCCGATGAACGCTACGGCGCGATATACGACGGACAAATGCGAAGTCTGGGTGCCAACACAAAACGGAGAGATGAGCCTTGCCGCCGCGGCCGAAGCATCCGGCCTGCAGATCGAGCAATGCGAGGTCTACAAGCTCCACCTCGGTGGCGGCTTCGGCAGGCGCGGCAACTATCAGGAATACGTCCGTCAGGCCGTAAAGCTCGCCAAGGAACTCCCGGGCACACCGGTGAAGCTGATCTGGTCGCGCGAAGAGGACATGCTTCACGGTGCCTACCACCCGGTAACGCAATGTCGTTTCAGAGCTGCGCTCGACGCCAGTGGTAACGTGGCTGCTCTTCATATGCGGATCAGCGGCCAGTCAATTCTGTGGCCACTTCGCGCCGAAGTGCGCGAAACCGGTCGCGATCCGGCCGTCTTCCAAGGTCTGAACGATGGCGGGACGGAGGGCGCCTTTGGCTACACCATTCCCAATCTCCTGATTGATTACGCCATGCGCAATCCGCCAGTTCCTCCCGGTTTCTGGCGTGGGGTCAACCTCAATCAGAACGCGCTTTACGTCGAGTGCTTCATCGATGAACTGGCGCATGAGGCCGGCATCGATCCACTCGAATTCCGCCGCAAGCTGCTCGTCGACCATCCCAAGCACCTTGCCGTTCTCGAGGCAGTCGCCGAACGGGTCGGCTGGGAAAAGCCGGCAGGAAACGGGATCCATCGCGGTCTTGCCCAGATCATGGGATTCGGCAGCTACGTCGCAGCCGCGGCGGAAGTCTCGGTCACAGACGGTCAGCTTAAGATCCACCGCATCGTCGCGGCGACGGACGCGGGCCACATTGTAAATCCCGCCCAAGCCGAGCGGCAGGTGGAGGGCTCGTTCGTCTATGGTCTTTCAGCCTGTCTCTATGGAGAGTGCACGATCAATGGCGGTCGCGTCGAACAGGAGAATTTCGATACCTACGAAGTCATGCGTATGGACCAGATGCCGGCCGTCGAAACCATTCTCATGCCATCGGGGAATTTCTGGGGCGGCGTCGGCGAGCCGACGATCGCGGTAGCGGGACCAGCGGTTCTGAATGCGGTCTTCGCGGCCACTGGCAAGCGCATCCGACAATTGCCGTTGAAGAACAACAGCCTCGGCGTTTGATGGGTGGTGGCGAAGGCATCGCGCGCTGCCGAGGCGCCTTTCAACGACGCTTTATGAGACCCCGTTAGGGCGCCCGGATGATTTGCCCTCTCGGCGCAAGCTTCAGGGACGAGAAAGGAGGCTCCCGACGCGACCGCGGGTGATGGTGCCGCAGCCATGGCGGGTCAAACCCCGCAAGCTGGCTTAGGCAGCGGCGCCATGGGCGCACCTCGCCAGTGATCTGCCGCTCGAGATAGAGGATTGTCAGCTCGCCCAAGTGGCCGAGCGTTACCTGGAGGTTCGAGAGCGGTTGAATACCCCGACCATGACGATGCGAAAGAACTGGATGCCAGCTCAATACCTACCCGCCGGGCCCCCTCCTGAGTTCTTGTTAGCTCTGACGCCGACGCCGAAGGTAAGAACACCAACTCCCCGTTTTTTTACCCAAAGTCCTTCCACCTCATCCAACGTGAACCCAATGAGATTGCGCACTGGCGACGATTTCGGCCACTTGCATCTTCCTACAATTTCGCTGCCCGAGCGCTGCCATTAAGATCCGGTTCTCCGATCTGAACAGTCAGGGTCGAAACACAGAGCGATGGCAGCAAACTGAAATTTCCCCGATGGTCGACAACCGCAGACTCTCACTGTCCCTGAGGACGCTCCACGCAGCGAAGCATCGCGAGGACCTTCACCCCGCATTGTGCGAACTTTGCGTGCGACACGGCCTGTCGCACATGACATTGCTTGTGGTTCGCAACGGAGGTAGGTCGGGTTTGTACCCTGACTACTGCACGACATATCCAGATACGTGGACTGAGATATACATCGACAAGGGCTATTTCGACATAGACCCGGTGATTGACGTCGTCCGTTGGGGGTTCCTCCCGGTGGACTGGTCCTCTCTCAATCGGCGGTCAGCACAGGTCTACCGATTGTTTAAGGAAGCGCGTTCGTACGATATTGGCCCCTATGGCTTGACGATCCCCATCCGAGGCTCGAAAGGCGAACGGTCTCTCTTTTCCGTGACCTCGAACCTGCCCAAGCGCGACTGGTCGCGGCTACGCGCTTCGAGCATTCACGAGCTGCAGATCCTTTCCCACTACCTTCATGAGACGATGCTGTCTGCAAGCGGTCTTCGAGAGATTGGCCGCTACCGGAACCTCTCCAGGCGCGAAAGCCAGTGCCTTCAGCTTCTTGCAACAGGTCGGATTTCCAAACAAATAGCCGCGGATCTAGGCATCTCAGAAAACGCGGTGAAGTTGTACCTGCGATCGGCAAGACAAAAACTCGGTGCTTTTACAAGTTATCACGCCGTTGCCAAGGCAAGCTTCCTCGAGTTGATCAAAATCTGACCGCGCCCGATCGCATTCGCGGCCCGTCCCTCTCTTTCGACATTCCCGGAACGGTCAACCTCCCGAATTAGGTAGATTGGCTACCCGCTCCCCTGGGTCCACAGATGAGATCAGAAGCTCACGCATGGCAGATGCGGGCGGCAAATAAAACATCTCGACGATGGCTGAGATGAAGCACGCCACCCGCCGGCTATATCGGGAGGTAGCGATGGTGGATCGAATAACTATTGAACATTGGCGGAATGCTCCCAGACTTACCGCGTTCGCAGAGTTCTTCGAAAGAACCGCCAGCGGAAAGGGTGGAGCACCGGACCTTGCCGAACCGAAAATCGACATGAGCCTGCTCGACTTTGATCTCGAGAGCGCAATTTTCGCGGATACGCATCGGCGTCTTTGGGGTCCTTTTGACAGCCATTACTTTGCCAGTATTCCCTATAGGCTTGAAGAGGAGTGCCGTCTGGGTGCTGCACTACTTTCCTTCGCCTTAAGGACCTGGGCGCGCAACGCCTCCCCAACGACAATATACACGCTGGGCACGGGCACCGGTTGCCTCGCGCGCACGCTCGCCACGCTTGGCGATGGTCGCATCGAGGCGCTCTGCTGCAGTCCAACCGCAGCCAATCGAGCGTCGTTCTTCGCGAACCGGGGAAGCGAGCACGCGCACTTCTTCCACGGCCCATTCTTTGAGTTGGACGACGATCGATACGCGACCGACAAGGATCTTCTCCCATTTCGGGGCGGCTTTGACGTGCTGTTGGAAGACACGACGTTTCAGATGTACGACCGTGATCGGCTAAAGCAGCTGGAGTTCGTTGTTCCTCGCATCCGGTCTGGCGGTCTCCTCGTGCAGGTGCAGAAGCTCGCGCATGAAGACCACGACATCTATGAGGAACGCGAGCGGCAGAAGGACGAGCTTTTCAAGACCCGATTCTTCTCCACAGGTCACATCTCCAAGAAAAAGGATGAAGTCCTTAACACGATGACGGATCTTCAAGTCGATCTGGCGACCACGGTAGCCGCTCTGCGGGCGTTTTTCCGATACTCAGTGCTGACCTGGAACAGCGGGAATTTCTACACCATCGTGTCATCCAACTCCCGCGCTTCCATGTTGGAATTGGTTTCGCTGATGGTGAAGCCGGCAATTCCACCGAACTATTGCTACGAACGATTGCCAGCGGCGATCATCGATACCGAGGCAGAGGCCTTGGCTCCTGATCTGACGTGGCGTAGCGCGAATACCATGATGCTGCTCGCCCCCAAGCTCGGCGTCATGAAATGACGATAATCGGAAAGGCCGGCGAACATTGCAGCGCAGCCGACGTGCGCCGCACGTTGTCTGCCTTGATGCCGCATCTTACCTCCTATTGGGAATGTCCCCTTCGACACTACGCGTCGGTTGCCCACGACGTCGAGAAATTCCATTCCGAGTGTTGCGCGCGTCGCCATGCAATGGAGCTGCTATGCCGTTGCGTCGAGCGGGCAGCTCTCAGATCCGGTTACGACCCTGAGGAAGCTCGAAGCGCCAGCCTTCAGTTGATGGGGGCACCGGTACTGCAGACCGGTCCGCATTGCCTGCTGCTGATCGAGCCGGATGCGTTCTACACGCATCTGTTCAGCCTGCTAGGCCTGCAGGCCCATGGCCGCGAATGGTACATCACCTATCATGCCTCGACGGTCAGTTTCTCGGAAAAGGCAAAGAAGGGTCCCGGCTGGCTCTGGCTTCAAGACGAGCCCCTCAACGTCTTCGGCTTACCCCGGAGCCGAATGGATTCATTCAGCATCTGCGGGTTGAATGGTCCCTATCGCTTCGCGCTATCGAATGCCAAAGGCGATCCGGCACCAAATGCCACTGCCGCCGGTCTCCTCGGCGAACTGCCGTCGGAGGAATTTGCTTCTGCGACCGACGCAATCAGGGCGGCCAATCAAACCCTCTGGCGCGGCAAGCTCCCCTCCCCCATCAAGCTGCTTCAGCTCGATGATTTCGACATCGCAGACCTGGTCGCCGACCATCTCGAAGACGCTGGATCCTGGATGTCGGCTGATTTCATCGGAGACGGAAAGGTCGCCGAGAGCATCCTGGATTCCATGGATCGCCTGAACATTGGACCGTGGCAGGGTTGGGTCCGCAGGACGACCGATCTCTTCTGGCGCATGGAAAAAGGGAGGATTGTTCCGCTCCGCCTCCAGGACAACGCCCTCAGGGCCAAGTGTCCGTCGGACTTCGAAGTGAAGTTCCGGCCGGACAGCATCGCTGCGGCGCTTCGGCAGCGAGCGATCGTGCCGAGCCTCTATACTGTGTTCCTGGTGACTTCCATTTTGCCCGGCGTGAGAGCGCTTGGGGGATGTCGCCAGACGATCTACTACCCGCTTATGCGCTATCTCACCGCCATCGGGCTTGAGCGATCGGGTGATTTCGATTTCCTGACCGAAATGCGTGAAGACGACCAACCTGGGCTTTGGGGCCATCGTGTCTTGAAGCCTCTCAACGGCAATCCCTTCCGGGAGATCAAGCTCTTCAGAGGAGCCGAGACGCCTCTTGAAACATACGCGGCGATGCCTTTGGTGCAATCGAGCGGTGACCTCGCAAGTTTCATCAGCGATCCGATTTGGGCGGACCTTTCAGGGCACATCGCCAGCGGAGCTATCACCTTGGGGTCCGAGGAGTGGCAGTGGTCGGGCTCGTGATCGAGGATGCTGAGCGGCTTCGATGCTGGGATTTCGTCCGACCTGACCTGGAACTTTTGTTGGAGGTCGACGTGTCGATTGAAGAAGAGGCGGTAATCAGACGCCTGTCAGTCCGGGACGTAGACGTGTTTCGCCGCATACGCCTGGAGGCGCTTTCACATGAACCGCTTTCGTTTGCGAGTGTATATGGCGATTGGGTCCATCTCTCCGACCGCGAATGGCGGCGACATCTCGACCAGCCAGTTTTCGCCGCGTTCTTGAATGGTGAGCCCGTCGGCATGATGGGGCTAAGATTTGAGCGTGCAAGGAAAATGGCGCATCGTGCAAGGCTTGTCAGCGTGTATGTGCGGAAAGGCGAACGAGGGACCGGGGTTGCGGCAACCCTTTTGCATGAGGTTACGGAGCATGCACGAGACCGCGGAGCACTGCAGCTGGAGCTTGCCGTAAATGCCGAGAATTCGGCAGCGATACGCTTCTATCAGCGTCACGGATTCCTAGAGGTTGGCCGCATTCCGAACGGCTTACTGGGTCACGATGCGGAGAATGACGAGTTAATCATGGTCCTGCGCTTGAAGAGATAACCATTTCCGTTCGTTTCACTTCACTCGCCTCATTAGGCCCAATTGACGGACATTTGTTGTATTATGAGTTCAGCTGAGCTTTGCGTCTAACAAGGCTCACCTGTTCGTATGGGTCTCACGGAAGAGTCGCGGCGTCACCCCGAAGCGTCTTTGGAAGACCTGCGTGAAGCGTGCGGTCGGCGCAAGCCCCACCCGCCTTGCGATTTCCTTCAACGGAAGTTCTTGGGAGAGCAAGATACGCGCCGCGTCCAGCCGCACGGTCTCGATATACTGTGCCGGCGTCTCGCCGATCGCGGCGACAAACCGTCTGTAAAACGTCCGTTCCGAGAGGCCAACCCTGGCTGCAAGGCTCGGCACATCCAGCGCGGTATCGAGATTGGCTTGTGCCCACACCAGGAGATCTGCGAGAGGAGCATCGGCTTTCGCCTGGGCACGCAGCAGCGGGCTGAACTGAGACTGATAGCCGGGACGGCGTGCGTAGAGGACTAGGCGCTTGGCGACCCGACTGGCAAGCGCGCTGCCGAGATCCTCGCTGACCATGGCGAGGGCCATGTCGATACCGGTGGTTACTCCCGCCGATGTCCAGACGTTGCCGTCGACGACATAGAGTGCATCGGCGTCGACCGTAAGGGAGGGGTAGAGTCGCGCGAGCGCTTCGCAGGCGCTCCAGTGTGTGGCAACACGCTTACCGTCCACCAGTCCCGCCGCTGCGAGCACAAAGGAGCCGGCACAAACCGACCCGAGTCGTCTGACGGACGAGGCGCTCCGCGACAACCACCGCCCTAGTTCCGGCGTCCGGGTTGCTGCCGTGACCGCGCCGGCCTCGGCCCCGGCCACCAGGATTGTGTCAACCTCTCGTGGCACCTTCGCCAATGCTTTGGTTTCGACGATGACCCCGCTGCTACTAGGCACCGCACCGCCGGTCGGCGAGGCCAAATGCACGGCATAGCGTCCAGGCTCCCCATCCTCTGCGAGTGCGTGGTTGGCGGATGCGAAAACGGAAGCCGGGCCGGTCGCATCCAGCAATTCGAAGTCTTGATAGACGACAATGACGATATGATAAGGCACTGGCAGGAATTACCATCTTTTTGTCATTCCTGCCAACTCTGTGTGCCTGCTAGTGTTCACACCGGTGGTCGGCCAAGGACCACCACCGCAGGGAGGAGTAATCATGACTGAAGCATCGCAACCATCAAAGTCAGCGCCCGAATCCCCCACGTCGGGCTGGCAGTCGATACAATGGTGGCCCACGGCTATCGGCCTGGCATTCGCGGCTTTCGTTTCGGTCGATCTGCTCAATGGTTCGGAGCACGGCACGGACTTGGCTGCGATCGTCGTCGCCTCGGGCCTCGTGTACCTGGCAGCGGCTGCCTTGGAGATTCCGTGGGTTTCCTGGCCGGTATTCCTGCTATCGGTTGTAGTGATCACCGTCGCAAGGTTCGGCCTCATACCTTTCGATGCGACATGGGCGATGCTTATCCTCGCCGCCCTCTTTGCGGTCTATGGCGTGATCCGGGCTCTGAGACGTCCTAACCGCGAACTGCCGCTGCAAGCCATCGCAATGAGTGCCTTCGGCGGTTTAGCCACCGTGGCCCTCTTTATCAGCCCCTTTGTGGGAGCGCTGCTGGTAGCGGCGGGACTGGTCGCGCATGCCGGCTGGGACGTCTATCACCACGTCAAAAACAAAGTCGTCGTACGGTCGATGGCCGAGTTCTGCTTCGTGCTGGACACTGCTCTCGCGATCGTCATAGTCTTAGCAACACTGAGAGGCTGAGAAGGCTGAGACGGGCACCCTGCCGTAGGTTACGGCGTTGAGGTTGATCTCGATGCGCTCGCGCTGCGACGCCCTTCGACAACCCGCGCAGTGTCCGCTGTGACGCAACCTTGTCATGCCTTGGCCTAAAAAACTACAACGCCAACTCGCGGCGCAATGCTTCGAGACGTTCCATGGCAATCACGCCGTCTGCGATCGTCGGGGCCGAAGTTTTATTTCCCGCTAACGCCGGGATAACGTCGGCGAGCAGCGAATGGTAACCCTTTGGGTCCTCGTTGGCGGCCGCAGTGAAGTTGGGTTTCCAGATTAAAGTGTCGACGGCATCGTTAAGCGTGGCAGCGGGATCGTCGACCTTAAAGGGCGGGTTGCGGTTCCAGCGTACGTCGATGACGTTGTCGACCTCGATGCGCTGGTGATCGCCCATAATTTCGATGCGTTCGACGGGCGCGCCGCGCGATTGCGCGGTGCCCATGGCGATCGTGCCGATGGCGCCGCATTCGAAATCGAAGTTCACATGGAAGAGCACCTTGCCCCTGCCCTTCTCGACCTTGCGCGCCGTCAGCTTGGTGACCGGGGAGACGAGGAAGGAGACGAGGTCCATGTAATGCACACAGTGATGCAGAAAGAAGCCGGTATAGTCGACATTGCCTGCGAAATAGCCGGGCGCGGTCATGTAGTAGCCGGTAAGGCCGTAGATTTCGCCGAAATGACCAGACCGCAGGATGTTGGCCGCGATCTTGTTGCCTGCTGAATAGCGCTTCATGAAGCCGAGAAGCAGCGGCTTGCCCGACTTTTCCGAGGCAGCGAGCAGTTCGCGTGCCCCGGCGGCGCTACCGGACGGTGGCTTTTCCATGAAGACGGGAAGGCCCCGCTCTAGCGCCATCTTGCCGAACAGGAGATGCTGGTCCGGCCCCACCGCCATGCCGACGGCGTCGATGTCGGAGCGGCGTATGAGCTCCTCCGCATCACTCGTCAGGTTTGAGACGCCGAACTGCCGCCCGGCCGAGGTCAGACGATTGCCGTCGATGTCGCAGAGCGCGCCGATCTGCACATCATGGCGAACGAGTTGCGGAAGCAGCATCTGAGTGGCGTGGACGCCGCAGCCAATCCAACCGATCTTGAGTGTCATCGACGATATTCCGTAAGCAGGATGTGGGACTTGATGAATGCGGCACTCGCGGCGAGACGTTCGCTCTCGTCCTCGTGCGGAGCACGCCACTGCGCAAAGGGAACGCCGAAGCGGTCGTCGTTGCGACGGAAGGGTTCGAGCGAGATAGGGCCGCCGTAACCGATATCATGGAGCGCGCGGAATACCTCGACCCAATCCGTCGCCCCTGTACCGGGAAAGCCGCGGTGGTTCTCGTTGGCCTGAAAATGCACGACGCGCTTTCCGCCGAGTCGGATCGCCTCGGCAATGGAGGCTTCCTCCATGTGCATGTGGAACGTGTCGAGCATGAGCTGGATGGCTGGATGATCGACAGCGTCGAGCAGTTCAATCGCCTGCTGCGTGGTGCAGAGCACGTCGCTTTCGAACCGGTTGAGCGGCTCGACCGCCAGTACGACGTTCAATCTGGCAGCATGATCGCCCGCTTCCTTCAGGCCCGCGACGCAGCGAGTCTTGCGGGAAAAGCGCTCCTCCTCGCTCACCGGCTGCGGCGGCCGACCGGCAAAGACGAGCGGGTTGCCCGTGAGCGGCCCGCCGACGATCGTGGCGCCGAGAGCTGCGGCGCAATCGGCCGCATATTTGAGGTAGTCGACGCCGGCGCGATGCGCGACCGGATCATCCGACGAAAGATTGCGCTGCAGGTTGACGCGGGCGGCGAGAACGACCTGGAGCTCGGCGGCCTCGAGCGCATGGCGCGCCTCCTTCAGGTCGAGCTCGCCCGGTTCAGGCACAAGAAGCTCGACGAAATCGTAGCCGAGCCTTTTCATCTCGGAAAACAGCGGGAAATGCTCCGACGTAAACGGCCGCGCATATTGCATGGAGATCAACCCGACGGGGTTCATTGTCTGTCCTCTTTCACTCGGTTCAGCCCTTCACCGCGCCTTGGGTCAGCCCGCCGATCAGGCGGCGCTGCACGAGAAGGAAAAGGATGGTGGCCGGCATCGCGCCGACGACGGCGCCCGCCGCAAGCAGGCCCCATTCGATCTGGTATTCTCCGATCAGCGTCTGGATCGCCACCGTGACCGGACGGACGTTCCTGCCGCCGAGCGTCAGCGCGTAGAGATATTCATTCCAGGCCGTGATGAAGATGTAGATGCCGGTGGAGATAATGCCTGGTATCGTGAGTGGCAGCACGACCCGGAGCAATGCCGTCAGCCGCGAGCAGCCGTCGATCATCGCCGCCTCGTCAAGGCTTTTCGGGATCGCGCCGACATAGCTCGTTAGCATCCAGACCGCGAAGGGAATGGCGACCGTTGCATTGGCGAGGATCAGGCCGAAATGGGTGTCGAGAATGCCAGCCTTCCGCATCAGCACGAAGAGCGGCAAGATCAGGAGCACGATCGGGAACATGTTGATGAGCAAGAACTGCAACATCAGAAGCTTGCGGCCCGCAAAGCGGAAGCGCGAGAAGGCGTAGGCGGCCGTCACCGCGACGGCAAGGCCGAGCACCACTGTGCCGCAGGCTATGATCAGGCTGTCGAGCATGTTGTCGAGGAAGGAGGTCTGCTGGAGCAGGCGCACATAGTTGTCGAGGCTCCAGCCGGCGGGCGAGACGGAAACGCCGGTCGCGTTCAGCGCCTCCGTCGGCGTCAGCGAAGTCAGCACCATCCAGACGAAGGGCCCCATGGCGAAGAGCACGATCAAGAGTACCGGCAGGTCGGTGGTGAGGATACGGCGGAACGTGGAGGGTTTGTTCATCGCTCAACCTCCCGCATGGTACGGGCAAGATAGACGGCGACGATCGCGCCGAGCAGGATCGTGAAAGTCACGGCGATCGTCGTGCCGTAGCCGAAATCGAGGTTCTGGCGGGCGCGGACGAAGGCGTAGAGCGGCAGGGTATGGGTTGCATAGCCCGGGCCGCCGCCGGTCATGACGAAGATGACGTCCATGGAATTGGCGACCCAAATGACGCGAAGCAGTCCCGCCGTCGCCAGCACCGGGGCGATACCAGGCAGCGTGATATGCACGAACTGGCGCCATGGAGAGGCGCCGTCGATGGACGCGGCCTCATAGTGGCTCCGTGGAATTCCCTGGAGGCCGGCAAGGATCATGACGGCGAAGAAGGGAAAGCCCTGCCAGGTGAGCGTCGCTATGATCGCATAAAGCGCTAGATTCGGATCGGCAAGCCACGGCACGGCGGACTGCACGACAGAGAGATAGATGAGGATATCGTTTAAGACGCCCGTATTGGGATCGTAGATCCAGCGCCACATCAACGCGATCACCACGCTCGGCAGGGCCCACGGAATGATGATGAGGGCGCGCGCAAGTCCCCGCCAGGGAAATTCCCGGTTGAGCAGCAGCGCAGTCAACAGGCCGAGCCCCATCTGAAGCGGCACTGTCAGGCCGATCCAGATGGCGGTATTGCCGAGTGCAGTCCAGAAGACGGGATCGGCGAAGAGCTTCACATAATTCCCGAACCCGACGAAACGGCTGGCGTTCGGCTTCCATAGGACAAGATCGTAGAGACTGGTGAAGACCGCCTGGGCCATGGGAAAGAAGACGATGAACAGCGTGACGACCACGGCCGGCGCCAGCAGCATGTATGGCATCAGCCGCACGCTCCAGGGCGTCGGAATGGCAGGCGTCGTCGGAGATGGAGCGGTTGTCGCGGTCATGCGGTCGTTCCCGGCAGTTGGCATTCGGAAGCCATCCGCCCTGAGGTTCGGGCGGGCGGATGGCAAGGGTGGAGCGTGCGCAGACTGCTCGCTCCGGGGGCTACTGCTGCGCGAATAGCGCCTCGAGCTGCTGCATCATCTGCTCGGAGGTGATCTGGCCGGTCAGCGCTTGCTGCATCGCCGTCTGCCAGGCCGTATTGACGAACTCCGACGTCGCCGTGTTCTGCGGCAGCACATGGGCGAACGGCAGTGACTGAACTGTCGCGTCCACGAAACGACGCTCATGCAGCGTCCAATTTTCTGCGCCGCTCTTCGTCACGGTCATCTGGCCGGTCGCCTTGTTGAAGGCCACGTTGTTGTCACCCTCGGCCAGGAAGGATATCCACTTCCACGCCGCATCCTTCACCTCCGACGAAGTGAAGATAGCCAAGGACTCATCGCCGTAGGACGTCCAGCGCCCACCGCCGCATTCCGGCACCGGCACGGCGGAAACCTTGTCGCCAAGCGCCTTGACCATGTCGTTGGAAGAGCCGATGTGATGGATCGTCATCGCCGTCGTGCCATTCTTGAAGGCACCGGTGATTTCCTGGAAGCCATCGTTCGGTGCCGATGGCGGAATGACCTTGTCCTTCTGGAAGAGATCGATCAGCCACTGGTTGGCGGCAATCGCCTCCGGCGTCGTTAGACCACCGGACTCGAGCTTGGCGCCCTGCGAGAGCACGAAGGCGCCCCACTGGTCCCATCCACCCTTTCCGCCGCGCAGGCCGAAGCCGTAGGTCTCAGGCGCCTTGGTGAGCTTTATTGCCGCGTCGCGGAACTCCTCGCAGGTCGCAGGCGGCTTTAGGCCCGCCTGCTCGAAGAGGTCGGCGCGATAATAGAGATAAAGCACGACGTACTGGATCGGTAGATAATACTGCTGGCCGTCCGGACCCTTGTTGAGTTCCAGCAGGTTGTCGAGCAGGTCCGCCTTGCCGGGCCAGGCATCGATGCGCTCGCCGATCGGCTCCAGCGCTCCCATTTCGATGAGACGCGGCTGCGCAAACAGCTTCACCATGGCAGCATCCGGGGCATTGCCCCCGACAAGCGCGGTGTAGAGATTATCGTAATAGCTGTTCCAAGGAACGTTTTCCGCCTCGATCTCGATGCCCGGATTGGCGGCCTCGAACTTGGCGACCAGATCATCCATCGGATTTTCGGGATTGTCGAAGTGATACCAGAAGCGGACAGTTTCCGCCGATGCAGTGCCTGCGAGAAGCGACGTCGCGAACGCAGCGCCGATTGCCAGTTTCTTCCAGTTTTTCATTGTCTCCTCCTCTGAAAACCCACGTCAGTTACCGGCAGCCATTCGTTTTGCCGCCGCCCCCGCGGCCACCAGCGCCTCCCGCGCGGCAGCCAGATCGAGGGTATTCTGTAGAAAGCCGTGCGTAACACCCGGCACGACCGTCAGAGTATCGCTGCGCCCGAGGCTCTTGAGGCGGGCGTGCAGCAGGATGCTGTCGGAAAGCAGCGGATCGACACCTGCGGCCATCAGGTGAAGTGGCGGCAGGGCCTTCAGTGTTTCGTCCGAAGCGACGAGCGGACAGGCCAAGGGGTCGGCTGACATATCTCGGTGGCCGACATACCAGTGCCAATAGCGTTGCATCTTTGCGGTCGTCAGACCCGGTCCATTCTCGAAATCGCAGTAGGATTGCGTACGAAAATTGCCAGCATAGATTCCATAGAAAAGCAGTGCGCCGGCCGCAGCGGTCTTCGCTGTGGCTTGCGCGTGAAGCATGGCGGCCAGCGCCAGGTTGGCACCCGCCGAGTCGCCTGCAAGGATGAGAGGGCCGTCACCGACGCCGAACGCGCCGGTGACGGCAAAGGCGGAGCGGAACGCTGCGACAATGTCCATCAGGCCCGCGGGATAAGGATATTCGGGCGACAGCCGATAGTCCGGCAGCAGCACTGGCAGGCTGCACTCAAGCGCGAGTACGCGCGCACAGCGCTCATGGGTCTCGGGGCTGCAAAACGCGAAACCGCCGCCATGCACGAAGAAGACCGCGCCCGGCCGATGATCTGGCGGCACGAGAACCTTCAGCCGCACGCGCGCAGAACCAAGGATTTCATCCGCGTCGACCCAGGCTTCGCCCACAGCAGCCATCTCGGGGAGATCGAGGTTCCAGCGGCGATTGCTCTGTGCAGTCAGCGCCCTCCCCTGCGCAGGAGGCAGCGTCGTCGGATCCGGTTGCTGGCCCGTTTCTCGCGCGACGCGGTCAAGGAGCGCGGCCATTTCGGGAGAAAGCCGGGACATGTGGGGAGACGCGTTCATTGGCTCGCATCCGGGAAAACGTCGGGACCGAGGTCCACGATGGTCGCGATGTGGTGCCGAAGTGCTTCACTCGCCCTTTCCACGGCCCCACTCTCCACCGCTTCAATGATCGGGCCGTGACGCTGCGCTGTTGCGACAAGATCGCGGGGACTGGTGCTGCGTGAAATCTTGAAGCGGTGATTATGCACCAGGCAGCGGTGCAAGATCGGGTCCAGCGCCGGGAGTTGAGCATCCTGAAAGATGCGACGATGGAAATCGCGGTCGAGAGAGGCGAGCTCAAGCTCGTCACCAACGGTCGCCGCCTGCAGCATCTCAGCGAACAAAGCCTTTAGATCGGCAACAAGGGTACGGCTCGGCATCTGCAGCGTACGCAGAATGCCGCTGCACTCGATCTGCTGGCGCACGCGGAACATCTCCACCGCTTCGGCTTCAGTGCATTCAGAAACCTGCGTGCCCCGATGTCCCTGCCGCCGCACAAGCCCCTCCTCCTGCAATTGCAGCAGCGCCTCGCGGACGGTCCCCTGGCTGCAGGAGAAATGGGCGGCAAGATCAAGTTCCGTCAGTGACGCGCCGGCAGGAAGCACTCCGAGCATGATGTCCCGCTTGAGCGCATTGAAGGCGGCCGCCGACTTCGCCGGTTTTGCGTCTCGCGAATGTGACTGGGCCGAAAAGTACTTCATGTGCGTCCGCGGAGTTGCCAACCATCTCGCCTACGATTATTGATATTGATATCGATAATGAAGGTCAAGCGTAAAAGCTGACCTTTGGAGGACCACACCGTGACGGCAATCAGCTTGGCGCAGATCCGGAAATCCTATGGCTCGCTACAGGTCATTCATGACATTGATATCGACATAGCAAGTGGTGAGTTCCTTGTTCTCGTAGGTCCTTCCGGCTGCGGCAAATCTACTCTACTGCGCATGATTGCGGGGCTTGAGGAGATTTCCGGAGGCAGACTCGATATTGGAGGAAAGCTGGTGAACGCGCTGCCGCCATCCCAGCGAGACATCGCGATGGTGTTCCAGGATTATGCCCTCTACCCGCATATGAGCGTGCGCGAGAACATGGCATTCGGACTCAAGATGCGCAGAGCCGACGAAGCAATGATCAGGCAGCGCGTGGCGCAGGCGGCCGAGATCCTTCAGATCCAACCATTTCTCGACCGGCGACCTGCCCAGCTATCGGGAGGTCAGCGCCAGCGCGTCGCAATGGGTCGCGCCATCGTGAGGGAGCCTTCCGCTTTCCTATTTGATGAACCGCTGTCGAACCTTGATGCAGCGCTGCGGGTAGAAATGCGGCTGGAGATCGCGAAACTCCATAACCGCATGAAGGCGACGACAGTCTACGTCACGCACGACCAGGTCGAGGCGATGACGCTTGCGGACCGCATTGTGGTGCTGAATGCCGGGCGCGTCGAGCAGGTGGGCCCGCCGCTGGAGCTGTACCGCCGTCCAGCCAGCCTCTTTGTCGCCCGCTTCATTGGCAGCCCGACGATGAACACTATCTCCGCGGAAGTCGTCACCCATGGCGATGAGGTCGCAGTTCGGCTAAAGGGCCGCACAATCAAGCTTGGGAACGAGACCGCACATGAACTGCGAGCCGCGACCGCAACCGTTGGAATCCGCCCCGAGGATCTTGTCGTCTGCGCTCCAGAAGAAGCATGGTTCGGCGGAAAACTTGCTGTGGCTGAGCGATTGGGCAGCCAGACTTATGGCTATCTGGAAACCGGCGACGCGCGTATGCTGACGGTAGAGTTTCCCCGCGAGAGTACCATCAGCGTCGGCGATCTGATCCACGTGCGCCCAAACCCAGACGCTCTTCATGTGTTCGATGGCTCTTCCGGTCGGCGGTTGAATTGACGAGCGCCGTAAAGGCGAGCCAGGATCCTATTGGGAGCTAAGAGAGCTCCCGGGTTCTGCGCGACCATTGTCCGACTGCGTGGCCTTCGCTCTGGAACCACTTGAGAAGGCACTGCACCTTACCTGAAGCGTCGTGCGTAGGCTCTGTCAAGCTTAAAGGCCGGAGGACGCCTTGCCGTATCAAGGCCTCATCGTCACAATCAAGAAAACGGGCCGACTGTTTCCAGGCTTGAACCCTGGCTCATCGAACGCCTGAGATGACGGCGCATAACGGCCTCTTAGCCCCCTCTCGACAGACTTCCGCTCACCACCCTCTCGCGACTGAGGGAACCGGAAAGATCGACCCGTTGCAGCCATCCGAATTTGCTCGCGCTACGGCGCAAATCGGCCCGAAGCACACTCTCACAGGCGAAGCGCGCATGGCCGCTTTGCGCCCCCATCCCGGCCTTTAAGTACGTCTTTGCCGGCTCCTTAAAAGCAGACATGTCCGGCGACCACGCTGCAGGTCGTGGGCGCCGGACAGGGAGCGATCGTCGTGCTTCAACAATGTGATTTGTGGTATGCACCACGTATCACTGCGCTAACGCGATTCAGGAAGGCATTCTCCTTCCATCAGAAGTCGGTCGACACCGAAACGCTCCGCCATTCCGCGAGGATGCGGGCATCCGCGGCGTGTTTCGCCTCGATGGCGGCGACGGTGTCGCTGCCCAGCGGTAGCCGCACCGGCGGGCTGGCCGTATCGACGAAAGCGACCAACACATCGGCGAGTTTGGACGGGTCGCCCGGCTGGCTATGGTTGAGCTCGAGCGCAGCCCGCCGAACCCTGCCAGCGGTGCCGTCATAGTCCGCTATCCGGGCGGGACTGGTTGACAGCGAGGAGGCGTCGAGGAAATCGGTTCGGAAATAACCCGGCTCGATCACCGTCACATGAATGCCGAGCGGAGCAAGCTCTGCGTGCAACGCTTCGGACAGTCCCTCGACTGCGAACTTAGTCGAGCTATACACGCCAAATCCTGCCGCGCCGCGATAGCCGCCGATCGAAGAGATGTTGAGGATGCGGCCTGACCGCGCTTCGCGCATATGAGGCAGGACCGCGCGGGTCACGTTCAGCAATCCGAACACATTGGTGCGATACACCGCTTCGATCTCCGCCGCGGTGGCCTCCTCCACTGCGCCCATCAACCCGAACCCGGCATTGTTCAAGAGGATGTCAATCCGGCCGAAACGCTCGGTCGCGGCAGCGGCGGCGGCAGCGGCCTGATCTTCGTTCGTGACGTCAAGGGAAACGGCAAGCAGATTGGGATGGCTGGCGAAGCGATCGGTGATCGCCTGTGCGCTGCGGGCGGTCGCGACGACGGCATCTCCCTTGGCCAGCGCCCGTTCGGCAATGAGGGCGCCGAAACCGCGCGACGCGCCCGTGATGAACCAGTTTTTCATGGTAAACTTCCTTGTGAAAGGGAGCGGCCCCGTTTGCCGGGCCGCCGCTCCGGGATTGAGGGGAGGATCAGATTTCCGCCGTCCAAGCCGTGGCTTGCGCTTCCTTCAGCATGTCCTCAACGAACTGCGGGCACACATTGCGGAACTTGCCCGTGTCCGCCGGCACGATCGCGATCATGCGGTCGATCATCTCCTGTGGATCGAGGTGCCCTTGCGGTGACGCCAGCAGCGCGTCGAAGGTGGCACGCAGCTCATCGCGCTTGGTGAAGTTCCTGTTGTCGTCCAGCCAGCGGAACGCCGTGTCTGCCATCGTCTCGTTGTAGCCGGTCAGATAGGCGCCGGGATTGATGGTCTGGACCTTGATGCCGAAGGGAGCGACCTCCTGGGCAATGGCTTCGGCGATAGACTCCAGCGCGTGCTTGGTCGACACATAGGTGCCCCAGCCGGCCGGGGTGAACAGACCACCCATCGATGAGGTGAAGACGATCTTCGCGCGCTTCTTCTGCTTCATCCATTTGGCGATGAAGCCCTGCGTGAGTTCGAGCGGCTTGAAGACGTTGGTTTCGTAGTTGCGGCGGACGAGGTCGATCGGGATCTCGCTGATCGGACCGCTCTCGCCGATGCCGGCGTTGTTCCAGAGGACATCGATGTCGAAGCGTTGGGCGAAGGCCACGTCGTAGGGATCGAGCAGATCGAGTTTCTCCACCCGGATATTGTCGAGGCCGAGTTCGGCCACCTTGTTCCGTAGCGCCGCAACCTGGGGAGCGATCTGCGCGGTGGCAATGATGTTGTGACCGGCCTTGGCCATGCCGATGGCGGCGGCTTCAGCGAAACCGGAGCCAGCGCCGGTGATGAGAATGGTTTTGATCATGGAATGGTCCTTTGTGAACCGTGAGGAAGAGGCAGAAGGCGGGTGTCAGCCAAGGTGCACGGTTACCGCGGCCTCGGCGATTTCGAGGTCTTGCGGTACTGCAACGCCGGGACACGCCAATCGCGCCGATCATCGCGCCATTGGCACCGTGGATCGGCAGACCGCCCGCAAAGGGGGCCAGGCCGCCGTTGCTGGCTTCCAGGTTGTGCGCTGGCGCTCCCGGCTTGCAATATTTCCACACGGCTTCGCTGCTGACGGCGAACAGCGCCGCAGTGGGGCTTTGCGCATGGCGAGATCAATCGATCCGAGGACCGCGGCGTCCATGCGGACGAACGCATTGAGTGCGCCCCGGCGTCCAGCACGGCGATCTTGGCTGCCACGCCGATCCGCTCGGCGCAGGCTCCGGCAGAGGCAATCGCGTGACGCGCCTGATCGGCCGTTATCGTTTCTGTGATGATGGTCATATCTGTTTCCCTTGTTCGCCAATCGCGATCGGCTGACGGGAGCAATTTGAGCCTTTTCAATTGAACTGATTAGATTGATAATTCTCAGATCAACCATGAATGAGGTTCAGTAATGCGAACGACCGATCTCGCGGAACTCGCGGCCTTCGATGCGGTGGCGAGGCATCGCAGCTTCCGAAAGGCAAGCGAAGAGCGAGGCGTGACGGCCTCCGCGATCAGCCATGCCGTGGCCAATCTCGAGGCTCGCATAGGCATTCGCCTGCTCAACCGCACCACCCGAAGCGTGTCATTGACCGACGCCGGTGCCATGCTGCTGGCGGACCTGTCCCCCGCGTTCAATAGCATTGGCTCGGCACTCGACGCCCTCAACCAGTACCGCGACACGCCCTTCGGCAAGGTCCGCATCAATGCGCCGAATTCGATCGCTCCCTTCGTGCTCGGACCAATCATAGGCACGCTGGTCGAACGGAATCCGAAACTGGTGTTGGAGGTCATCGCAACCGATCGCCTCGTCGACATCGTGCAGGAAGGGTTCGACGCTGGCATCCGTCTCGGCGAGAGCCTGCACGAGGGCATGACTGCTGTGAGGATCAATCGACGGCTGCGCTTCACCGTGGTCGGATCTCCAGCCTATTTCGCGCGCCGGCCGATGCCGACCACGCCGGACGACCTGAAGCAGCATGTCTGCATTCGGAACATGTTCGCGACGGGCGCGCACTATCCATGGTGGTTCAACCGCGATGGAAGCGACGTCGAGTTCGAGCCGACCGGGCCTATCGCTCTGCATGATCACGAATTGATGATCGAAGCGGCGCTCGCCGGGGTCGCACTCGCCTATGTCTGGGAGGATCGGGCGCGGCCCTATATTGCAAGCGGACGGCTGGTCAATTGCCTGGAGGCATGGATCGCCCCGGAGAACTGGCTCTACATCTATTATCCGACGCGCAAGCACATCTCAGCGGGGCTCCGGGCCGTCATCGACGCGCTGCGCGGCAGCGCGGGGATTTGACGTTCGGTGGCGGCCATTGAGTGCGTGATCGCCATCGGCAGCTTCGCGCCTTCATGTCGGTCATAGCCGAAGTCATCGCGCCTGGCGGAAAGCAGACATGGTTCTGAAAGCGGCGTCACGCCGCCTGTGCGCCATGAGCGGCCACGTCTTTCGGGTTGTCATCCATGGGGCTTTACGTAAGCTCCATTTTCCTGGATATCCTTCAGAACGACAGCGAAGCCATATGGACATTCAACCAGCAGCCCCCGAAGACGAGGAGGCGATAGTTCACCTTTGGCATCAGGGATGGCATGACGCTCATGCCGAACTGGTTCCTCCAGAGGCTCTGGTTTACCGGACCAAGAGTCACTTCCGCATCTGGTTGAAGGAAGCGCCAGATACTTTCTACGTTGCTCGATCAGGCGACAACCTGATTGGTTTCGTTTCCTTGATGGGGATCGAAGTCGTCAAACTCTACGTTGGCGTAGGCGCTCGGGGCACCGGCGTGGCGTCTGCCTTGTTGGGCTTCGCAGAACACGCTTTGCGGCAAGACGGGGTATCTCAGGCGGAGCTTTTTTGCACAGCGGGCAACATCCGAGCCGAACGTTTTTACATCCGACAGGGTTGGTGCCTCATCGACACATTCGACGATGCTCTCTGGGCACCGCCTGGCATCAGTCAGAAGTTCGTCGTCTCCACTCACCGCTATCGGAAAAGGTTGGCCGACTAGCAATGACGGCCAAGGACCGACAGCGGCCATGTCGCTGAGTGCCGATAGAAGACATGCACTGGCGGGATCGGCTAACATCGGTTGTTCGCCATATCGACGGATGCGCACATGCCGAGCTTAGTCGAACTCGTCCCTTACGATACGAATTGGTTGAAGGATTTTTCAGCGGCTGAAGCTTTGCTAAGAACAACGCTTGGCAAATGCGTCTTGGCTGTCGACCACATAGGCAGCACGGCTGTACCGGGCTTGGCCGCAAAGCCGATGCTCGACATTGATGTAACCCTATCCGGGTTGGCCGACATTCCCGACGCAAGCGCGAACCTCATCAAGGCTGGATTCGAACCGCGTGGCAATCGCTACGATGACAATGTTTGGGCTTTCCTTTTGAAACGCCCTGCGCCTCAGATCAGGGTCTACCTCTGCCCGCCCTCAAACCAGACCCACGAACAGTGGATGCTTTTCCGAAATCATCTTCGTCAACATGACGACGTGGCTGCTGCATACCTGGCCCTGAAAAACCAGCTTGCGGCGCAGTTTCCGTATGATGGGGATCGTTATACGTCGGGAAAGAGTGCCTTCATCTCCGAAATAGTCCGCGCGGCGCAAAGAGAGGCGCGGTGACCGGGGCCGACTACCGCCTTGGCTAGGAGCGCGCCAGAAGCGTTCTTCGCGAGTGATCAATGCTGATTGACGAATCAGTGCGGGGCGGCGCATCATTCGCTCGGCGTGGCCTACGCCTAACCTCCTAGACCTCCCCCAGCATGGTCTTGAACAGAGGCAAAGGGACTGACGTCTCGGGTCGGTTGTCTTGGTCCGATCGTTTCGGCGGGTTGCTGGGGAACTACGTCCGGAACGTGAAAGGCCTCACAATGACCCAAAACGGAAATTTCAAACGTCGTGTACGCGCTCGCGCGGCAAAGACAGGCGAATCTTACACCGCAGCTCTTCACCACATCCGCCAGCCGTCGGCCAAGCTTGCCATCCACGCAATACGGCTTGCTGTGGCGCAAACCTCTCTATTTGAAGATCCTCGCGACAAGTCTGCGCTTCGAGCGAGTGGGACGGAGTTGCGCGCCCTGATGATGGCCGCTCATAGAGCAGGCGCTCGTGTGATCCATTTCCCTGAAGGCGCGACATGCTCGCCCAACAAGCGGCTTATGTCAGAGAGCGGCCCCAAGGAGATCGGCCCATCAGACTGGGGGCGATATGACTGGGCCACTTTGCGTTCAGAATTGGCGGCCACCAGCGAGCTGGCGAGGAAATTGAAGCTATGGACGGTGCTTGGGTCCGTCCATCAGCTTACACCTCCTCATCGGCCGCATAATAGCCTCTACGTCATATCAGATTGCGGAAGACTGGTGACCCGCTACGACGAGCGCATGCTATCGAACACCAAAATTTCCTTCATGTATTCGCCTGGAAAACTTCCAGTGACATTCGAAGTGGATGGCGTGCGGTTCGGCTGCGCACTCGGGATGGAATCACACTATCCAGAGTTATTCACGGAGTATGAGCGGCTTGATGCAGATTGCGTTCTGTTCTCGACTACCGGCGAAAGCCCTTCCGCCGCCCCAGCTTTCGCCGCGGAGGTGTTAGGCCACGCTACCAGCAATACGTATTGGGTCAGCTACTCAGCTCACGCGCCGCAAAGCGTAGCTATTCCTGCTGGGATAGCATCGCCAGATGGCCGCTGGGCAGCCCAATGCGCGGCAGATGGCTCAACTTCGATCTCCGTCACCGATGTTACAATTGACCGGGAGCATCCGGCGCGGCCCTGGCGGCGAAGCGCTCGCGCCGACCTCTACGCTCCTCATCAGGTGGTCGGCGACGTGAGAAGCGACAGCCGCGACCAATTCTGATTAGAAATACGGTCAGGGGCAGCCCCTGGCCGCGACTTGATCCCTTCGGGCCGGCTGCCGACTTGGCCGGATCGCGCCTTCATGTCGGCCGTTCCGGCGCGGCTCCGGCGACCCTAAAACCTGCCATAAGCGGGCCGCGTTGCTTGGTCATCAAAGGTCCAATGATCGCCTTCAGAGCCTCCGACACGTATCCTTGCAGATCCTCTACTTCCTTCGTGCCGCCCTTGATGTTCACCTTCTTGGTGCGCCTTTCTCATCGAGGCCGAGGTGATACTCATCCCTCTTCTGCCTTTCGACGACCTTTCCGCCGCCCACCTTCGAGCGTCCGAGCGAACAAGCGTTGGTGAAGTCGACGGTCTGGTAGGTGATCTGCTCCGGTGCGCGCTGGGTATTGACAGTTCGCACAAGGAGATAAATTATACGTCGTATAATTTAGGGGCGCGAGATGATTACGGGTCATATTTTTATTGCAACCAGCCTGGACGGGTTCATCGCTCGCGATAACGGCGACATTGAATGGTTGCTTGAGCATGACGCTTCAGGCGAAGACCACGGCTACAATGATTTCATCAAGGACATCGACGCCATAATCATGGGCCGAGGCACCTTCGAAGCGGTGCGCGACATGAAACCGTGGTTCTATAGTCGCCCGGTGCTCGTCCTTTCAGCCACCCTGGCGGACCAGTCGGTTCCCGACGATCTTACAGGTAAGGTGCATTTCACGGGAAAGTCGCCACAGCAAGCCATGGCGATGCTCGAAACGGAAGGGTGTCGTCGTGTCTATGTCGATGGGGGACGTGTCATCCAATCCTTCCTTTTGGACGGATTGGTCAGCGATCTGGTGGTCACGCGCGTTCCCATACTGCTCGGTAGCGGCCGTCCCTTATTCGGCCCGCTCACGCGCGACATTCGTCTCGCTCATGTGAGCACCCGCGCGTTTTCTTCCGGGCTGGTACAATCGACCTACACTATTGCGCAATGACAAGGCGAAGCCGAGGCAGGCCGCGCGCCGATAACGAAAGCGTCTCGCCGGCAAAGATCCTTTCGGAGGCGCTGGCTCTGCTGGACATTGGGGGGGTTGAAAGTCTCACCATGCGCGCGGTCGCCCTGCGTGCGGGCGTCAATCCTATGACTATCTATCACCACTTCCAGGATCGGGACGGATTGATCCGAGCATTGGCGGACACCGTCTATGCCGATGTTGCTCCACCTTCGGGAGGAACCGTCCGATCTCGGATTGAGGGCTTGTTGCGGGCATATCGGTCGGAGGTGGTGCGCCATCCGGGTTTGACCCTTGCCATTTTCAACCGGCCAGCCGTGTTCCCTCAACACGCTAGACGGATCACCGATAACCTTGCGAGCCTCTTGGGCAACCTTGGCCTTTCGCCTTCGCAGGCCTTGGTATGGGTCCATATTCTGGTGGACTATACGCACGGCGCGGCGCTTGCCGTGGCGATGAACGGGACGAGCGGCAGCGCGCTGCAGGCAGACATCGATCCGGATTATGGAAACTACGAACGGGCCGTTTCTGAACTGCTGGACCGTCTTACCGAGTAGTGCTAGCGGCGGCTTACGAGGGCGCTAAGTACCAGGCAGCAATGACCGTGTCGCAGAAATCGGTCACGCAGGACCGAATTTGGCACCTAACTTTTGCGACGGAAATTCCTCAGAGTTCGCCGGCGATTTTGACGCGAAACTTAGGATTTCTGCGACATGCCTTGAAGCGCGGATAGAAAACGGGGGTACGTCGGGGCGAGCTTTCGCAAGATGGCGGCCGCCTCTGCATCACGCCCAACCGCCAATGGGTATTGCAGCGAGCCAATCAAAACGGCTTGGTCAGAGGCTATTTGGGCCGCGTCAGATCGACCGACGCGGGCAAGGCATCTTGCCGCATCGGCAAGCCGCCTTGCGCCCACGCGCACGGCGAAGTGGATCAGGTGCCCACGTAGATCGTCGCTGCACCCGTTCTCGATCATGCTTGCCAGCAGGTCGGCGGCCTCATCATTGCCAACGGTGCCCTCTGGCACGTGCTGCGCGTGTTCCATCGACAGCCACCGCATCGCAGCGGGCAGCGAAGCCCGGATTATGTCATTCTCCCCAACCTCACGCACACGGCGAAAATGGGTCCGCATGGTATAGGGCTCGCCATAGTCGAGGGTTTCCGCCCGCCACGCGGTTAAAAAATCATCCAGCGGCAGGGATGCGAAGGGATAGCCTTGCGGGTCGTGCATCCGCACCTGTCTGTTATCAACGGCAAGCACGACAACATAGTGGTCCGCTCCTATGGGACCATCCATGCCGGGCTGGTGCCGAAGATAGCCCATCTCCACCGGGCCAACCCAGACCGGGTCGTCGGAGAGCGCCGATTTGAGCCGGGCAAGCGCATCCTCCGCGCTGCCGCCCTTGGTGACGGCCGAAGTCCAGCCCATCGCGTCGAGGGCGTCGTTGAAACCGGCTTCGGGCGTCCATCCATAGGGATCGAAGAACGGCAGCGCGCCACCCACGAGCTGCATACCGAAGGGGCTGCTGGTCGCGAACTCGATGGCCGCTGTTGACGGCGCATCCCCTCCGAACATCATCGCGAACGAATTTGCGTAGCAGTATGGGCCAGAGCCGACATAGGGAACATGCTTCATGGATTTGCCTCCGATGTGAGCGCGAGAGGCAAGACAAGAGCGGCATTTTCCCAAAAATTGTCAACTGTGTCGCGAAAATGATCCAAGATAACAGCGACGTGCAAGGTTCGCTTTAAGCGCCCTGCCTCCCATCATAAACGGCAGAAATGGGGTCGCTTGCCGAACGGCAGCTATCGGCTGGGCATATTCCAGGACCGGACAGTCCGCAGTCGGCCCCCATTCCGCCTAGTGCGATCAACCTGAATGAGACCGCTAGTGGCGCAACGCGGAGTGAGTGCTCGTCCGCCTCTTGCCCAGGGACGACGGAGGCGCGCATGGCGGATCCAATCTGAAAATTTCGGGACGAATAGCCGTCTCCAGGCAGGCACGACGGCTATGCGGTGGAAAGTTATGCCCATTCACGGGCTGGTTTTCGAAGTGCACTCAGAAATCCCTGCACCGGCGCCCTGAGCGGCTCGCCCCGCCGGTGAAAGGCAATGACCGAGATCGGGGGAATGCCGATGATCTGACACCGCACGAGCCCACGGATTGCATACTCATGTGCAGTCATTGCATCAACGATACCGACACCGCCACAGGCGAGCACCAGGCTGCAGACATTAGCGCAAAAAGGCACCATGCAAACCGGATCGTAAGCTAGGCCCTGGGCGGCGAAGGCGCCCCGGATGGCTTCTCCCATCGGCGACCAGTCGGCATTGTAACAAATCAGGGGCTGCGCCGACAGTTCCGGGCAAGTCAGCGCCCGGGAGTGGGCGAGCGGATGGTCCGCCCGCATGACGGCCACCAGTGTAGTCTGGCCCACCTTGTATGCCTGAAATTCCGCCTTAGGCGGCAACGCCATCTGCAGCCCGACATCGGCATCACCCGTGCGAAGGTCGTCTTCCGGAGAGTGTACCCTGAGCACGATGCGCTTATTCCAATCCCGGTATCCGGCTTGAACCAGGGCCGGCCCGATAAAGGTTTCCACGAGAGCCGGCGTCGCCGATACCGCCACCGGTCGTGACGCAAGGTTGCGCAGGCTGGGCAGCTTGGAGCGAACCAGCGCGTGCGTGTTGAAGATCGTCATCGAGAGCGCGAAAAGCTCGTTCGCCTCCTGCGTCGGCTCTAGGCGGTTGCCGGTGCGGTGAAACAGCGCAAAACCGAGCCTGCTTTCGAGCCGTTTCAACTGCCCGCTGACGCTCGGCTGGGAAATACCCAGGAGCCTCGCGGTTTCGGTGGTGGTTCCAACCCGCATCAGCGTGCCGAAAAGCTCGATTTGTCTCAGATCCATTTATCAACCTGCTGATAGTCGCTACCACATTTATCATTATTCGGCTGCCCAGCCGTTGTCTAACATGATCCGTCATCCGATGTGGCTGCGCGACCGGCGGCAGCGGTTCAGGACATGTTCCACGACAGGTTTAGGAGAACCTCTTCATGCTTCCTCGAGCGAATTTGAAACGACTGCTTCTCGCCTCCGTGTTTGCGCTGGCGGGTATGGCTGCGCACGCTGAAACGCTGCGCGTCGCAATGGGCTACGATCCGGTCAGCCTCGATCCGATCGCTAGCAGCGACAATGGCTCGATATGGACGCAGCTCCTGATCTTCGACACGCTGATCCGCCCGGACAGGACAGGAAAGGGGCTGGAACCGGGACTGGCCGAAAGCTGGACCGTTTCGGACGACGGTCTGACACTGAACTTCAAACTCCGCGACGCGAAGTTCTCCAACGGTACGCCGGTGACTGCCGAGGATGTCAAATTCTCGATCCAGCGCGCCGCATCCGAGGCGTCCGGCTGGGGACGTTTCTATCGTCCGATCACCAGCTTCGAGATCGTCAATCCACGCGAGATCACCATGAAACTGGGGGAACCGTTCACGCCGGCATTCAACAATCTTGCCCTGTTCGCCGCGGCGATCCTGCCCAAGGGGCAGGTGGAAGCCAAGGGTGATGCGTTCTTCGAGGCGCCGGTCGGTTCCGGCCCGTACATGCTGAAGTCGCGCGTCCGCGGCTCGCGGGTCGAGCTGACGAAGAATCCGTATTACTGGCAGGAGGGCAAGCCTTTCGTGGACGAAGCGGTGCTCGAGGTCGTCACCGAGCCGTCAGCACGGGCCATCAAGCTGGAAGCCGGCGAGGTGGACGTCGCGCTCGATCCGCCGCTGAACCAGATCAAGAACCTCGACGGCAAGGATGGGATCTCCGTGGGTCAGACCACACCCTACCGGGCGGATTTCGTGCAGTTGAATACGACGCGCAAGCCCTTCGACGACGAACGGGTCCGGCAGGCCCTGAACTATGCGGTGGACAAGAATGCCCTGGTGCAGGGCGTTCTCTACGGTGCCGGCAAGCCCGCGGCATCGGCCATGCCGGTCATGGCCCATGCCGATCCGAATCTTCTGCCCTACGCCTATGACACGGCGAAGGCCAAGCAACTGCTGGCCGATGCGGGCTACGCGGAAGGGTTCGAAGCGCAGCTTATCGTCGATTCCGGCGCCGCGACCAGCCGCAATGCCGCCATAGCCTTGCAGGCGATGCTCCAGCAGGTCGAAGTGAAGCTGAAGGTGCAGATGCTGGAAGGCGGCACCCAATGGGAAACGACGAAGGACGGAAACTATGACATGTCGGTGTCCTACACCACCTCCGACACGATCGACCCCGACCAGATCATCGGCTTCGTCGCCGTCAACCCTGAGCGGGCGAACGCCTATCATACGCAGTGGAAGAACGAGCGTCTGAATGCCCTCTATGCCGAAGAGCGGAAGACCGTGGACGGCGAGCCGCGCGGCGCCATGTTCAGGGAAATGATCCAGATCCTGCATGACGGTGCGCCTTACATCTTCCTCTACCATCCGTCGTCGGCCTGGGCGGTGCGGGACTACGTCAAGGGTTTCGAGATCCTTCCGACCTCGAATTTCCGCCTCGAGGAAGTCAAGCTCGAAAAATGATGCGACCGCCTCCGCCCTGCGGGCGGAGGCTCCTCCAACTGTGGGCAGCCGGCGGTAAACTTCCGTGATACTTGCAATCTCAAAACGTCTGCTGATGCTGATCCCCGTGCTCCTCGGGATTACGATCATCAGCTTCCTGCTTCTGCAGGTCATGCCGGGCGATCCTGCCTCCCGCGCGATGGGAACACGGGCGAGCGCCGAGGAACTGCAGACAATGCGAGAACTCTGGGGGCTGGATAAGCCAATCTGGATGCAGTACCTCTATTTCCTGCGCGATTGCCTGACCGGCAGTTTCGGTGTCTCGATCTTCCACAAGCAGCCGATCATCAATCTGGTGGCGGAGCGCTTACCGTTCACGCTCGCCATCGTTGGCTATTCGACCGCAATCGCCGTCATCATCGCCTTGCCCTTTGCCATTCTGGCAGCGGCAAACCGCGGGCGCGTGATCGACAATGTCATCCGGCAGATCTTCGTCGTGGTGATTGCCATGCCCCCTTTCTGGCTCTGCTATGTGCTAATCATTTGGCTGGCGCTGCGCATGGGCTGGTTCGCGACAGGCGGCGTGGGCGACGGTTTCGTGGCCAATCTGGGCCGCCTGTTCCTGCCATCGCTCGTGGTCGGGCTTTCGACCGCAGCCCTGATACAGCAAAGCCTTCGCGCGGCGTTGATCGACACGATGAAGGCAGACTACATCGACACCGCGCGTGCCAAAGGCCTGCGCGCCCACGAGGTCTTTCTTCGCCATGTGCTGCCGAACAGCCTGATCTCGACGATCTCGATCATCGGCGTGCGGGTGAGCTGGATCGTGGGCGGGACGGTCGTGGTGGAGAAGATCTTCTCCGTCCCCGGTCTCGGCAGCCTGCTGATCGACGCGATCGTGTCGCGTGACCTGCCCATCATCCGAGGCCTGACGGTCTTCTTCGCCATTATGGTCGTGGTGGTCAACCTGATCACCGACATCTGCTACGCGCTGGCCGATCCGCGCGTCCGGCTGGGGTGACCGATGGCCTTCCTCCGCAAATTGCTTCGCACCCCCGCAGGTGCGACCGGCCTGCTCATGCTGGCGGTCACCGTCGCAGCGACGCTCCTGACCCCGATCCTGTCGCCTTACGATCCCTTTGCGCTGGATTTCGGCGGCGCGATGCAGCCGCCCTCCGCCGCGCACTGGTTCGGCACCGACAATTTTGGCCGTGACATCTTCACACGTGTTCTCGCGGGCGCGGTCTTCGACCTGCGACTGGCGCTGATCTGCGTGTTCGGACCAATGGTCATGGGCGTGGTGATCGGCCTAATCGCCGGCTTCTTCGGCGGGACCGCCGACGCGGTTCTGATGCGGCTGACGGATATAGTATGGGCATTCCCGTTCTATGTGCTCATCCTTGCCATCGTCGGCGTGCTGGGAGCAAGCGAGACCAATCTCTACATCGCCTTTTTCATTGTGAATTGGATCGGCTATGCCCGCATAGTCCGCGGAGAGACGCTGCTGGTTTCCCGCCTGGAATTCATCGAGGCGACGCGTGTGCTGCGCTTCAGCGAGCCCAAGGTGATGCTGCGCCATGTCCTGCCGAACGTCCTGACCCCCGCTTTGGTCTATTCCATGTCGGACGTGGTGCTGACTGTGCAGGCCGTGGCGGCTATGTCCTTCTTTGGACTGGGCGTGCAGCCGCCAGCGCCGGAATGGGGCCTGCTGATCGTCGAGAGCATAGACTACATGCGGGAAGCGCCGTGGATGACCATATTTCCCGGCCTCGCCATCGTCTGGGTCGGGGTTGCCTTCTCTCTACTTGGCGAAGGCCTCGCGACCGCGCTGAAGCCAAAGGGATGACGCCATGAGCCTCTTGTCCGTTCGCAACCTCGTGACCGAATTCCAGAGCCCTTCCGGGACGGCAAGAGCGGTCGATGGCTTCAGCTTTGACGTTCAGCCGGGCGAGATCTTCGGCATCGTCGGGGAATCCGGCTGCGGGAAGTCCGCCGTCTGCCGGTCCATCCTGCGCCTGTTCGGAGGGGCGCCCGCCCGGGTCGCCGGGGGCCGGATCCTGCTGGAAGGGGCGGGCGATCTTGCCGCCATGAACGAGCGCGGTCTTTCCCAGATCCGCGGACGCGATGTCGCGTTCATCTTTCAGGACCCGTTAACCGCGCTCAATCCGACGATGCGGATCGGCAAGCAGATCAGCGAAGTCATCCGCCGCCATCGCAAGGCATCCCGCGCCGAGGCGCGTGAGGCAGCCTTGCAGCTCTTGCGCGACGTGCACGTCACCTCTCCAGAGCGCAGACTTGAGTCCTATCCGCACGAATTGTCCGGCGGTTTGCGGCAGCGCGTCGTCATCGCCATGGCGCTCGCGCTGCGCCCGCGCCTCATCATCGCCGACGAGCCGACGACGGCCCTCGACGTGACGGTCCAGGATCAAATCCTGCGCCTGCTGAAGGAGCGACGGGACAGTCTCGGCACCTCGATCATCCTGATTACCCACGACCTGGGCGTGGTCTCGCAGATCTGCGATCGGATGGCGGTCATGTATGCGGGCCGCATGGTGGAGATCGGCGGGGTCCGCGAGGTCCTCGATGCGCCATCGCATCCCTATACCCGGGCGCTGCTTGCGGCTCTTCCGGGAAATGTCAGTCGCGACAGCGAACTGGTGCCGATCAACGGAGCGCCGCCCAGCCTGATCGACCCGCCGCCAGGCTGCCGCTTCTCGGCGCGCTGCGCATTCGGACGGCCGCAATGCATGACGGGCCCCGCGCCGGCGCTGCGCTCCCGTCTCGGCGCCGCCGAAGATCATCTCGATGCCTGCATCCTGAGCGAGGTTTCCGATGTCGCTGCTTGAGTTTAAGAAGGTCGAGCGTCGCTTTCCCCTGAAGCGCAGCCTTGTGGACGTGCTCGCAAACCGCGATCAGGTCTATCTTCATGCGGTGCGCGGCGTCGATCTGTCGGTGAAGCAGGGGGAAATCCTCGGCATCGTCGGCGAATCCGGTTGCGGCAAGAGTACCCTGGCGCGGATCGGCGTCGGGCTCCAGCCCAGCAATGGCGGACACGTCGTCTTCGATGGCAAGCCGCTTGACGGGCCGGATCGGGCCGGCCGCCTGCAAATGGTGTTTCAGGACCCCTATTCCTCGCTAAACCCACGCATGACTATCGGGGCACAGCTCGAAGAGGTCGTGGCCCATTACAGGCCCAATCTATCGCGCGCCGATCGGCGCTCCGAGGTCCGGCGCGTGCTGGATGATGTGAGCCTGGTTTCCGAGACGGCGGTGAAATTCCCCCACGCGCTCTCCGGCGGGCAGCGCCAGCGGGTATCCATCGCGCGTGCTCTGTGCGCCAATCCGCAGGTTCTCGTGGCGGACGAGCCGGTTTCGGCGCTGGACGCGTCCGTGCAGGCGCAGATCATCAACCTGTTGAAGGCGATCAATCGCGAAAAGGGACTGACCATCATCTTCATCTCGCACGACATGAATGTCGTGCGGTATTTCTGCGACCGTGTGGCGGTGATGTATCTCGGCGAGATCGTCGAATTGCAAGAGAGCACCTGCCTCTTTGGCGCTCCACGCCACCCCTACACGCAGGCGCTGATTGCCTCGGTGCCGGACGTTCGCAAGCCGCAGTCGCTGCGGCAGCCGATTGCCGGCGAAATACCCGATCCCTTTGCCGTTCTGCCCGGCTGCCGTTTCGTCCCGCGCTGCCCGCTTGCCGAGGCCGCCTGTCGCTTGCCTCAGCCGGAGCTGCCGCTCGACACGGGTGGCTTCGTCCGCTGCTGGAAAGCCGCCGGCGCCCCGACATAATCCCCTACAGAAAGATCCTCTCCATGTTCTTCAAATCCAACGCCGACTGGACCGGTCGCTGCGAAAGCATCAAGGCCCGCCTTCTCGAGCAATTCAGTGATCAGGGATTGACGCCCGACAATTTCGGCTTCGTCGCATTGCGGGAGAACGGTTTCGGCGAGGCGCCGGACGGCTTCAACTATCGCGGTAACTGGCGGTGCTATCCGTGCAGCCTGGTCAAGGCTTTCCACCTCGTCCATGTGCTGAGCGCCATTGACGCCGGCCGCGTCGAGGACCACGAGGAATTGTCCCGTGCGATGCGGGACATGATCCTCTGGTCGACCAATACCGGCACCAATTATGTGATCGACGTGGTCACCGGCACGACCGGCGACACGCTCCTGGAGGGTGAAAGCTTCGACGCATGGCGCGATAAACGCGAGGCGCTGAACCGCTTCTTCCGCGACCTGGGCTGGCCCGAATTCGAAGGCTGCAACATCAGCCAGAAGCTCATGGACGACGTTCGCTATGGTCGGGAGGCCCAATATTCCGGGCGATCCGGTGAGTATCTCAACGTTCTGACACCGCTTGCCGCTGCGCGGCTCTTTCATGAGATCTTTGCCGGCACGGTTCCGCTGTCCGATGTAGCTCGTACCCGGGCGCAGGATATTCTGCTGCGCGACCGCGAGAGCGCGGAGGCGAAGCAGCCGCGTTTTCAAGTTGCTGATTTTCTCGGAGCGGGGGCGCCGGCTGAGGCGCGCATCTGGAGCAAGGCGGGGCAGAATTCCTGGACGGGCGATCCGCGCGCATCCTATTACAAGCACGACCTCATTCGGATTGCCATGCCCGGTAACGCGTCGATCATCATCTGCCTTATGACCCAAGGAAAGCAGATCTGCGAAGTTTACCCGAAAGCCGTGCCAGAAATAGGTAAAGTATTCTATGACATCCTTCTTGCCTGACAGAACCGTCTGCATGCCTCAATCGCGAACCGCTGCAATGGATAGAGACCGGATCGTTTATCTAAACGGAGAATATCTGTCGGAGACCGAGGCGAAGGTTTCGATCTTCGACCGTGGCTTTCTGTTTGCCGATGCAGTCTACGAGGTAACATCGGTCATCGACGGCAAGCTGGTGGATTTCGAGGGACACGCCGCGCGGCTCGAGCGCTCGCTTGGGGAGTTGGTCATCCGAAACCCGTTTTCGCGGGATACGCTGCTGACCATCCACCGTGAGCTGGTGAGGCAGAACGAAATCGTCGAGGGTCTAGTTTACATGCAGATTTCCCGCGGGAATCCAGGCGACCGCGATTTCATCTTCCCGACCGATGACGTTCAGCCGACGGTCGTTCTCTTTACCCAATCCGTCCCCAATCTCGTGGACGCACCCAAGGCATCGGCTGGCATCAAGGTGATCTCGATCGCGGACCTGCGTTGGTCCCGCCGCGACATCAAGACGGTCCAACTGCTCTATCCCTCTATGGCTAAAATGATGGCGAAGAAGGCGGGAGCCGATGACGGCTGGTTCGTGCAGGATGGCTTCGTCACCGAGGGGACGGCGAACAACGCCTATATCGTCAAGAACGGCCAGATCGTCACCCGCGCATTATCCAGCGACATCCTGCACGGCATCACGCGTGCCACCTTGCTACATTATGCCCGGGAAGCACAGATCAACGTCATTGAGCGGAATTTTTCGATAGAGGAAGCGCAGCATGCGGACGAAGCCTTTGTCACGGGCGCCTCGACCTTTGTCATGCCCGTCGTAGAAATCGATGGCCGCAAGATCGGGAGCGGTACACCCGGGCCGGTCGGCAAGCGTTTGCGCGAGCTCTATATCGAGGAATGCCGTAGAAACGCGGTCTGATCAGCCATTGTGGATGACTCACCGGAGACAGGCAAAACCTGACGGTGCACTCTTCTCCAGGTTTCCGGCACCCTCCGAACCTTGCAGCGTCTGCTGGGGAAGCCTCAGGCAGATCGTGAAACGGCCGATCGCCTAGCTCCTTCTTCGCAAGGCAATACGCCTCCCGAAGCCGCGTGAGGCCCCTTTGCGCCCCTGCATTCCGGTCGTTGAGACTGATCTGGCGTCTTCCCGAAGCGGACGTCGCTCATGCTGAGCTCGGATGGCAACGATGCGCCAAGAGGAGACATTGACAGTAGGGCTTGCCACCGTATCCTTACCAGCAGTTGCAACGGAATTACTGCCATGTCTGAGGTGACAGAACACACCATCGATCGGGGCGATGGCGCTCGTGTCCAGCTATTCCAGGCGCGTGGGTCAGATCGACAGAGCGGAGCGATATTGTTCGTCCACGGTAATCAGGGAGGACTTCTTTTAGGTGGGAGAGAGGCGGTCGATGATGGATCGCTTGTCAGGTTTTCCTCTCGCCTCGGTGTAACAGCGGCCGCCGTATCGCAACCAGGCTTCGGTGCATCTGACGGTCCGGCGGACTTCTGTGGACCGGCCACCCAAAAAACGATTGTCGCGGCGGTGGATTTCCTCAAGCGGCAGCCGTTGGTCGATCCAAAGCGTATCGTCCTATATGGAAACAGCCGTGGGGCTATCGCCTCCGCCATGGCGGCAACTAAGGTGCAAGATCTTAAAGCGATCATCCTGACTGGGGGCGTCTATGACTTGAGAGATGCGCACAAGAACAGTTCGCGAGGCTTGCAGCAAGCCATCCAGACCGAAGCAGGTCTCTCAGACGAGGCATTTCTGGATCGGTCTGCACTCTATCATGCTCATAGCATCCGATCAGAAACCCTTCTTCTACACGGCAAATATGATGATCGTGCATCGATCGATCAGGCTCAGCGATTTTCCGAGGCTCTTGAACGTGCAGGGGTTCCTGTACGGTTTCACGCGCTTGACGGCGGCCATCGCCTTCCCCGTGAGCAAGTCACTCCCATTCTCCGGGAATTCCTTACACGCGTGTTTGCCCCGGTGGCGACTGTTCATTGATTGTCTTCCGCAATGGGCCGACAAGAGCCGAGACTTCAAGTCTCAGAAGCAGTTAGCAGGAGTTTCGAACGAGTCCGCCTATGTAGGTCTGGAGCGGGATCGATCCTCGAATTGAATTCTCGGGATATTCGGGACCATCGGCGGTAAGGGCCGTCATCCGTGCATAGGAGTGAGCCGCGGCGTCGGAGAAGCCTAAACTGCGATATGCGTCTTCCCATTTTTCGCGCGGGATCACGTCGACCCGAACGGCTCGGTTGAGCGCAGCGGCGAAAGCCGCGGCGACATCGTTGGGGGAACACCGTTTCGGCCCCTCGACAGGGTGTGTGCCGAACCGTTCGATAGGTTCCTGCAGGAGCCGAGCGGCTACCCGTCCCAAATCCTCCGGCGCGACCATCGGGAGCGTGAGGTCGGCAGGAAGCATCGTCGAAAGCACCCCGTCCTTTGTGACAGGCTCCACCATCGTGTCCCAGTTGCTGTAGTAGTAAGCTGCGCGAACGACACTTGCAGGAATCGGCTGGTTCCGCAGGCCCACTTCCAGTTCATAGAGAACGTTGAGATCGCCGAGTTCCTCGCCCGGCTGCGCCCCCATGGTTGATTCCGCCACTACCTTCTCCAACCCCGACCCATCAATCGCCGCGAGCAGGCAGCGCACGGTTTCGCGTTCCGCCCGATCCGTATCACTTGAGACGTCAGCGTTCGGGTTCAGTAGGAACGCGCGCTTCCCATGGCGGAAAATCTCACGGAGCGACCTCACGTCGTGGACGTCGGCGACGGCGACCTCTGCGCCTCTCTGTCGCCATGCATCCGCCTTCTCAGAGTCTCGCGTGATGACCGTGACTGCTTCGCCCTCATCGAGCAACGTCTTCGACACGGCGGAGCCGACGTGGCCCGTCCCGCCAACAATGATGTACATTTGCAATGTCTCCAGTCCTGATGTGGTAGGTAATCCCCTCGCCCCTTCAAGGGTTCCCTTTTCGCGGCAACTTCCTGTAGGGCGAACGGCAGAGGTGCACTGACTACCGAGGTCTCAAAAGGGCCGTCGTCGGACTTGCGCCGGCACCGGACATTGCTGCATCGCGGGCGATGGCGATATGATTTGGGCAGTACGGTGGGCCAGTTATCGGAGCTGACATGCGCAATGTTGACGTCGCAAAGCATTGGAACGACAACGCTGACCAGTGGACCCGAGACGTTCGTGCTGGTTTTGACGTTTACCGGGACCATTTCACGTTCCCGGCTTTCCTTGACGCGCTGCCGCCCATCAACGGACTCGGCGAGTTGGACACTGCATCGGAAATCCGCAAACGGTTCGGCGGTGGTAGCGCCGCCCGTGAAATGAAGTCACCCGCGGCAGCGGCCGCAGCTAGAGCCGCCAAGCCTCGGCCATTTGGGTGCGCATGCGCTCGGGGCGGCGGCATATGCCGTCAAGGCAGCAGTCTGGCGGCTCCGTATAGTCCGGAAGCGCTGAGACCGAGAGCAGGTGGCAACTCGCACAAATGACGGCTGACGTGCGAGCCGCACTTCGGTCGCTCCCTCCAGTTGGCGAGAACCAGTCGGGTCCTCTCGGGCCAGGCCTCCTCGCATCAGGTGAAATCGGCATGATCATCCGGCAGATCCAAGCCTATCTCATCGAAACGGGTGGACGCTGAGCAACGCCTAAATGTTGGGATTGGCCTGTAGCTCCAGACAATTGAACTTCCGGTTTTGTGAAGTTGCAAATTGACTTGGAGTGACAGAGGTCGGCGAGTGTCGCAAAAAGCCCGAAACCTATAACGTAGCGAGCTTTAGGATTTCTGCGACACCGGCAGATGGCAGAGCTATCACGTTGAGGAAAGCTCGCTGGCCAACCAGTCCAGATAGCCTCTGATCGCAGCCTCATCCCGCCTGCAATACGACCATTTCAGGTGCTTCCGCACCGTGATAAATCCCGCTTGCTTGAGAATTTCCAGATGCCGACTTGCCGTAGGCTGCGCAACGGCTAGGGCCTCGGCAATCAATGTCATGCAGACGCCGAACTCGACCGGATCGGCGGACCATTGGTGGCCGAAATGGTTTTGCGGTTCCGCCAACAGTCGCAGGACCGTTAGGCGCTGCTCGCTCGCCATGGCTTTGATTTGGGTTGATCTGTCCATGGCTCTTATCATATTGTCATTTAGCTAAGTTGCAATGTGAGTCGTCATCGTGCTGGACCTGCCCCATACCACGATCATTGAAGGAAACGCCGTTCATTGGGGTAAGATCGGGAACGGGCCGCCGCTGGTGGCGCTTCATGGGACACCCTTTTCCTCGCAGGTCTGGCGTAGAATCGTGCCGCAGCTCGCCGACCGCAGGACCATCTACTATTTCGATCTGGTCGGCTACGGGCTATCGGAGATGTGCGAGGGGCAAGACGTGTCTCTGGCTGTCCAGAACAAGACCCTCGCCGCTCTGTTCGCAGAATGGAACCTCGACCGTCCCGATGTGCTGGCTCATGACTTTGGTGGGGCAACGGCGCTGCGCGCCTATTACCTGAACGGTTTGCGTTATCGTTCCCTGACGATCTTCGACGCCGTTGCCCTTGCTCCTTGGGGGTCCGCTTTGGTCCAGCATGTGCGCAAGCATGAAGCTGCCTTCTCGGGGATGCCGGACTATATGCACCGGGCGATTCTACGAGCCTACTTGCAGACCGCCGCCTATAATCCGCTGTCAGAACAGGCATTGGAAATCTACAGCGCACCGTGGCTCGGGGCAGTAGGCCAGCCCGCGTTCTATCGCCAAATCGCGCAGATGGATCAGAAATACACCGACGAGGTCGAAGGACGTTACGGGCGGATGGAATGCCCGGTGACAGTCCTTTGGGGCCAAAATGACGAATGGATACCCTTCGAGAAAGGCGTGGCCCTGGCGACGGCGATCTCCGATGCCGAGTGCATCGCCATACCGGATTCCGGGCATCTTGTTCAGGAAGATCGGCCCGAGGTTATCGTAGCGGCTGTCCTGAAACGGCTCGCCCAAGGGTAGCACGGAATTTATCCGCAGAGCTTGCCGACATGTCGCAAAATTCCCGAAACCTGCGACACGGTTTGCTCGGTGCAGAATATCCGGTTTGTAGTTGCGCGATCAAGTCCAATGAATGTCTTGGAAGGGGTCGCTTGCCGAACGGCAGCTACCGGCTGGGCATATTCCAGGACCGGACAGTCCGCAGTCGGCCCCATTCACGACGTTCGACGTGGTATCCCCAAGCGTCGGCAACTGGCGCAACTTGCTCGTTCAGATGAGCAAGGCGAAGGGCTGCCTTCCACCCAAATAGTCGCTTCTCGAAGTACGCTCAACCTGCCTGAAGGTTGAGCGCTGCGGTGTGGGGGGTGGCTCTTGGGAGTGAGGCTATGTCTAGCTGGAACTCGGGCCGCATCATCGGTCAGAAGCCTCCATTGAAGCCAAAGGAGGTCTGGGCCATCCGAACCCGCCTCCAAATGTCGGGCGCGGTGCGTGACCTGGCGCTGTTCAACCTCGCGATCGACAGCAAATTGCGAGCTTGTGATCTCGTCGCGATCTCCGTTGCCGATGTTGCGATCTCCGGAAGGGTTCGCGAGCGGGCGATCATCATCCAACGGAAAACAGGCCGACCAGTGCAGTTCGAACTGACCGATCAAACGCGGGATGCTGTCGATGCCTGGATTGGACTTCGCCGGCTCGGTGAAAGGGATTATCTGTTCCCCAGCCGTGTGCACGCAAAGCCGCATCTTTCGACGCGGCAATATGGTCGGATCGTCGAGCGGTGGGTGTCGAGCATCGGACTTGATCCGAAGCGCTACGGCACGCACTCGATGAGGACGAAAGCGGCGCAGTTCTACAAGAAGACAGGGAACCTGCGCGCCGTCCCGCTCTTGCTCGGCCACAAAAAGCTGGAGAGCACCGTGCAATACCTCGGTATAGAGGTGGACGACGCCTTAGCCATTTCTGAGCAAGTGGAACTGTAGCACTCAAGGGCGGCGCTTCGCTTCGAAGCGCCGACCGCTCGTCTACTGAGGCGAAAGTTCGACCCGTTGCGGCCCTTGCCGCCGGACACTACGAACGGCCCCGAGCGGACTTCTATTAGCCGGTCGACGCTGCGGTGAAAGTCGCCAACTGAGCATCGTATGCACGCTTGTGTTCGGAGCCGCGCCTCGCCGCGAGAGACATAGGAGGAGAGGTTCGGCTTGGATCCTTCTCTGCTAAATGAACGTCGAAGACATTCTTGCTTACGCGAGCGGCCCCAGCCCAATTACCCCGCCGGCCCGCTATGGCTCGGTTGAAAATGGCTCTCCCCAGCGGCTAAGCCCCGGGTTCGCTTCATGCCGGACGGGGCAGCGTGCATTGGCCTGTCGTGCCTTCTTCTCCATGAAGCATCCGCAACAGTCACATATGCGAGCGTCGGCGGTAGCGAGCTTCACGGTCGCATGGAGCAGATCGTTCGGCGCAGCGACATAGTGGTCGCATGACCGGCAAGCCGCCAGGCGTCGTTCGTACGTCTCGATATTGACGACGGCAAAGCCGTCACGCGCCCAGCGCCAGAATGCGCCAATTGCCGCTGCCATAGCCTCCCGAGAGGAGGGACACGCGGTCTTCGCCGCCTCCGAGAAATGCGCCCTCAACTCGCCGAGCGAGCGACGCTGGTACATCGCCGCGCGGCCCTCTGGATCGGCGAAGGTGCCCAGCAACGCTTCTGCCGAGATTTCCTCCGCGGCTCCGAGCAGCCGCCGCAGCTCGCAAACGGCTTTCTCGACCTCTTGCCCATATGCGTTACCCTTCATAGGGCAGCCCTTCTGGCCTCGATCTTGTTCCGCACCTCCTCGAGATACTGGGCCGCCTGGGCGCGCGTCCTGATCGACCTCAAACGGTTCACGATCTCGGCTTCGGCGGCGGGCGGTGAGAGCGCTACGTCCCGACGCATGGCAACATAGATCTGGCCCGGCAGATTGCCTCCATCTGGCGGAGACCCAGGTGGCAGGGGTGGCCGCGCCACCGGTTTCGTTTGTGATGCTGCCGGCTCCGGCAAAGTCGTCGGCGCGTCCGTTCTCGGCGTCGAGAGCGACAGCAGCGAGGTAAGATTGTTGGCGCGAGCATCGCGTTCCGTGAGCGGAGGCAAGGCGAACAGAACCTCGACGGTTGCCGGGATTGAAGCGTGATCGTACTGCCGATGATCAATGATCCGCTCGGGGATCAGGGGTGACACGATCACGGCCGGGACGCGAGGGCCATACCGTTCGAAGGTGAAGCCATATCTGTTGAATTCGGAGCCGGACAGCGTGTCGTCCGGAGCCACGGCCGCTGGCGGCGGAACGTGATCGTAGAAGCCGCCGTGCTCGTCCCAGGTGATGATCAGCAGGCTACTGTCCCAAAACGGCGAATTGCGGATCGCTTCATAGGTCGCCTTGATCAGGGCTTCACCCGCGGTCACGCCGTCCAACGGATGTTGAGATGTACCACCCTCATAGGTGCCGTCGAGGAGGTTTCCGTAGCTCGGCTCGATCAAGGTGAAAAGCCACGGATAGCTGGAGCTCGCGAGCGCGTCGGCAAATTCGTCGAAGGAGGTAATGCCGGACTCTCCGACGTTCCTGACCGCCTTGGCAATAGGGAAGTGGTCACCGGCAAAGATGCGCCATCCAAAGTCGGACTTGCGGTCGAGGAGATCGAAGAGGGAGCCGTTCGGAAAGGTGAAGCCACCGACGTCCCATTCGATGATCTGGCTAAGCGGTGGACTATAGTCGAGCCCGCCAGATGAGGCCGCATAGGCGAAAAAACGATTGGGCCACGTCGGCCCCGGCATGGAAGCGCACCAATTGTCGCAAACGGCGAAGGCTCGCGCCAGAGCATTCAGTACCGGCAACTGGTCTGGCGAGAAGCACTTCATGATCTCGCCAAAGTCGTTCGGCGCGTCTCCCTCTCCGGCGGTATAGGAGACGGCATAATTGCTGACGAAGCCGGTGTTTTCGACTTTAGGATAGGAACCACCCGGCTGATAGCAGGCACCCTGCCCGCAAAGCTGCTCAACAACGTCGGGGAACTCGTGGGCCGGGTCCACGGGCATCGTCTCGTCCGCCGGCTGCGTGACGGTATAGGTCTGGCCCTGATAGCTGTTGGACTCCGTTCCGTTCAAGCCGTTGAGAGAGGTGGAATCGCCCGTCACCGCATCCATTCCGACAATGCCGGAAAAGCCCAGCATGTGATCGAGCGACCGATTCTCAAGAATGAGGACGAAGACGTTGGTGATTGCTGTTGTCATCTTTCTAGTCTCCGGAGAACGAGGCCGCTTCCGCAAGGGCCAGGAGAGTCATGAGTGTGGCATGATATCGATGCTCGAATGCTCCCCCTTCCCGTGGCACACTCCGGTCCGTCGGAATGCTGCCCTGTACCAAGGCCAACTCCGCCAATGACAGAGTGCCGCTTGAGAAAGCCGGTGTTCGTGCAAGTCCGGTCCATGCCATCGCGACGAGGAGCTCGACGGCGATGTCATAGTCGCCGCGTGCCAGACGTGCCTCGGCGCAAGGCGCGAGAACATCGGCCAGAAAGCGCTGCTGTTCGGCCGGCCAATACCCACTCCTCCTGCCGAAATGCGTGGCGAAGAAGACGAGATGCGTGAGCCTGTAGAGTGTCGACTGGCCCAGACCTTGTTGCCAGTTACTCATCAGCATACTGAGTTCGCGATGAACCGCAGGTCGGCAATCCTCAAGGCCCGCCATGTCGCGGGCGAAGGCGATATTGAGCGAGTTGCCGCTTGCGGCCAAGGCGCTGTGAAGAGCGGCTTGATCTGCGAACCGGCAGCCGGTCGTTCGCTCGAAAATCGGGAAAAGCATGAGCCATTCCGTTTTCGGCTCGTGGGCCGTCCAAGGATGGAGGGCAGCAAGGGCCGTCATGGCCGTCCCGAGACTTCTTGTGCTTCGGCCGACCCACGCACTTCGTTCGTTTTCCCTGACCGGTCCGGCCGCTAGCGCCCACAGCACGAGAGCCAGTTCCGCAAGTGGCTTAACTTGTTTGAAGGTCACGGGCGCCGATCCGGCCTTCGGCAAGAAACTTGGCCGGTGTAAATCGATCCAGGAGCGGAGCCGCCATTCGGCGGCTCCGCTCCTGCTTCGGCCGCCGCTCTCAGGCAACCTTCTGTTCCTTTGCCCTTTCTTCCTTCTTGGCCTGCTGCGCAATCAAGGCCGTTGCATTTCCCGCATTCATCCCGGTGCTGCACGATCCGGAATTCTCGGTCATCACGAAGGTCTCGGTCGTGACGGAAAAGTACAGCGTCGCACCGTTGTCTTCGCTCTCGAGCATGCACTGTTTCGAGGGAGCCTCCAGGGACCCTTCGGTGGCATAGTAGCCGGCATTCGGTCCATCGAGCACCTGGATCCCGCAGAACCAGTAATCCCGGCCCGTATAGAAGACACCGGTGTTAAAGCCGACCGCAAGCGGACCGGCACTCTGCCCAGGCGCAATAACGGTATTTGGTTGATTCCAAATTTGCGGCCCGTCGTCGCTATACTCATGCGAAAACGCGATAATGGCGTTTCCGCCGGTATTGTTTGTCACATAGATTTGCGCGCTGCTGTTATAAGACATGGATATCCTCCCTGAGGTGATGAAGAATGATAATCACACTGCATGGGTGCTTGTCGCACGCCTAAGCCAACCACAGTCCTCCCTGAGATTACTGCAGAGCAAGCGATGTTTACTGGCGATATCTAGATGTGATCGCATACGCAGTTCACGGGCCACGACATGGATGTCGACGACCGGAAATGGAGTTCGCGATTAAGGAGCATTAAATTCGCCCAGCACGCGGACAGTACCGCAAGTCGAGTAAATTCGCATCCCTACAAAACTATGGATTGCAGCGCTTTTCCTTGTTATTTTTGTTCGGAGAGTTTTCCAAAAGCGCAGGCCGGGTCTTCTCAATCTGACATGTCACGGGGCTCACAGCCCCAGTAGGCAAGAAGGCCGTTTGAGTTGCCGCTGTCTGCACGGCAAGGCGCCGGCCTGCCCCGGCGTTTTCAGTACTGCTTCGACACGTTGAGAAGCACACCGTGGTCTGTATCGCCTTCGATACCGAGCATGCCCCGATATTCGACGCGGATCGCGAAGTCCTGCAAGGTTTTAATGTTGGCGCCCACGCCGACGATGAAGCGGTCGCGATCGAGACCATCGATGAAACTGCGGTAAGTGGGACCGCTGAAGATATCGGCGTAGTTCATCGTGACCGCGCTGTCCCCCCCGAAGTCATGCTGGTACTCGAGACGGAGTTCCGGCGAGACGATGCCGAAGCTCGTCGGCTGGTCGTAACGCATCGTCACTCCCAGACTGCCTGTCGTTGTGGTGATGTCCTGTTCGCCATAACGGAGGGCCGTCGAGGGATCTCCCCTTTCGGTAAAGGCGTCGAGCGTGGCGCGTGCGACGTCGAGCCGGGCATAGGGCGAAAGGTGCAGAGCCTGGACGTCGAAAAGCCCGCCGGCCGAAACCGAGGCGAACCATTGCTTGCCATCCCGCTCTCCAAATGCGAAGTCCCCGGTCGATGTCACATATCTCTTGGAGTCGAATGACAGCCACTGATATCCAAGCAAGCCATCGATGAAGAAGTTCTCTGCGGGCAGGTAGCTGCCGTAGATCGCAGCGGTGTAGCTGTCCCCCTTGCTGCGGCTTCCGTTGTTGCCGACGTCGCTGTCGTCATGGCCATAGCCGAGGCCGACCCCGATCGCCAGATCGCGATTAAACCGGTAATCGACGCCGCCGCTCAAACCCGTCGTCTCGAACTCGAAGCCATCCCCGCCATCACGATCACCGACATTGATCGAACCGCCGGTCCAGATCGTCACCTTCGTTGCTTTTGGCTGCGCAGATCCACCGGCCGCCTCATCGGCGAGCGCGGCCTGGAACAGAGCGTTCCCCGGCGTCACCTGCCCTCCTCCGCATTCTTCGGGCCTGAGTGTAGTTCCACGACCACGGCAGGCATCCGCGAAGGAAAGGGCAATGCCCTGGAAGAAGCTGACGCCGTCCGCAGGTTCACCCCCTCGCCCGCCGGCTTCGTGCAGCGCCTCGAGCCGCTGATGGAAATTTGCGATCTGCGTCGTTGCAAAGCGGCGCGTCGCCGCCGTTTGCGCGTTCAATATGCCCATCACCTCGGCATCGAGCGTCGGATCGGGCCTGGCGGACACATCGAGATAGATTGCCGTCGGCTCGGACGTTGCGAAGGCATTGCTGAGCGTGAATGTCGCCGTTGCCGCGCCCTCGAATTCCGGGTCGGCGGTAAAGGTCAATTGCTGACCGGATAGCGACGCGCTTCCGGCATCCGGCGGTGACAGGGAAATCAACGAGGCGCCGGTGAACGGCCCTCCGCTGGCACCGGCCGCAAGATCGATGGTGACCGTACTGCCCATCACGACATCGATGCGCCGCGATAGCGGAATCGGACGCGGATTGACCTCGATCGTGACGGTCGCGGCCGACGAACTGCCCGCTGGCCCAAGCGCCCGGTAGGTGAGCGTATCCGTCCCGCCGAACGACGCCTCCGAGGTATAGACGATCGAATTGCCGCTCAAGGCGGCGCTGCCATTCGCCGGATCCTGGACGATCTCGATGGACGAGATCGCCCCCACGTCATTGGCGGTTACATCGATCGTCGCCGATTGACCTGCGACGGCGGTTGCCGAGTCGGGATTGGCAACCGGTACTGCATCGGCGACGGTTACGCTGTAGGCGGCCGACCCGGTGAAATTCTGCGCGTCCGTCGCAACGACAGTGAAGCTGTAGCTACCCGCCGTTGTCGGCGTTCCGGATATCTCCCCGCCAGCCGCCAGAGATAGCCCCGCGGGCAAGGCCCCGGCGCCGATGCTGAAGGTGTAGGGTGCAGTGCCGCCGCTCGCCGTCAGCGACTGGCTGTAGGAGTGGCCGGCGACGCCGTTCGCGATCGTCGCGGGTGTAATGGTGATGGTCGGACTGGAGACCGCGAGCGTATAGGATGCCGTCGTCGTCGACGGCGTGCCGCCGGTCGCGTCTGTTAGGGTCACGTCGAAGTTGAAGGACCCTGCGGACGTAGGGGTTCCCGAGAGCAGGCCGGAGGCGCTCAGGCTCACGCCTGCCGGCAGGGCGCCGCCGGTGACGCTGAAGCTATAGGGCGCGACACCGCCGCTCGCCGTCAGCGCCTGGCTATAGGCGACACCCGCAGTGGCCGCGGGCAGCGTCGTCGGCGAAATGCTGAGCCCGCCGGTGCCGACCGTCAGGCTGTAGGCTCTCGCCCCCGTTTGTCCATTCGCGTCGGTTGCCGTCACGGTAAGGCCGAATGTTCCCGACTCCGTCGGCACGCCTGAGAGCACGCCGGCCGAAGAGAGCGACAGCCCGGCCGGCAATGTCCCTGCCGTCGGCGCGAAACCGTAGGGTCCGACGCCGCCGGATGCCGACAATGTCGCGCTGTAAGCGGTGCCCGCGGTCGCATTCGGCAGCGTCGCAGGATCGATGGCGATCGTTGGCGCACCGACCTGCAGCACGTAGTTCGCGGTATCCGAGAACGGCCCACCGGTTCCGGATGAGCTGTCTTCGGCCGTCACCGAAATAGAAAAGGTACCTGTCTGGACCGGCGTGCCGCTAAGCGTCGCCGTCGCTGTGTCGAAGGACAGGCCGGTGGGCAGAGTGCCGGTCAGCGAGAATCTGTAGGGAGCGGTACCGCCGTTGGCGCCAAAGGTCTGGGTGAACGTCGTCGCATAAGCGAGGTTCAGGGTGCCCGAGGATGGCGAGATGGCGATCGTCGGGGCAGAAACTGTGAGGGTAAATGGCTGCGCCGCGCTGAACGGGCCGGTTCCCGTACTGCTGTCGGTGGCGGTCACGGTCAGGCCAAAGCTGCCGCTCTCGCTCGGCGTGCCGGAGACCGTGACGCTCGTGGTGGAGGTTCCCGTTACCGCCAGGCCGGCTGGCAAGCCGGTGACGCCAATGCTGTAGGGTGCCGCCCCACCGGAAGCGCTGAATGTCTGGCTGTAAGCCGTGCCGATCTGGGCGGTTAACGAGCCGCCGGCGGTGATCAAAAGGGTCGGGTCGGAAACCGTGATGCTGACCGTTGCCGGCGCCGAGGTTCCGGTGCCGTTGCTCGCTGTATAGGTAAAGCTGTCTGCTCCGCCATAGCCCGCTTCGGGCTGATAGGTGATGCTGGTCCCCGAGGCGATCGCCGTGCCGTGTAGAGGTGCCGTGGCGATGGACACGGATGTCGCCGTGCCCCCGGTTATGTTGAGGGTGATCGGGTTAGCGCCGCTGCCATAGGCAACGATCGCAAAGACCGGATTTGCTACGGGGATCGCATCGGCGATGGTAATCGCATAGGCGTTGGAAGCCGTGTACGGCCCCGTGCCCGTGCTGCTGTCCGTTGCCGTGACGGTGAAGTTGAACGTTCCCGGCGAGGTCGGCGTGCCGGTGATTTGTCCGTTGGCGGCGCCAAGCGCCAATCCGGTCGGCAGCGCTCCGCTCGTCAGCGCATAAGTATAGGGCGCGGCCCCCCCCGTGGCAGAATTGAGCGATCCGGAATAGGCGGTTCCTACGGTTCCGTCTGCAAGGGCCGTTGCCGGCAATGTCATCGCTGGCGGAGCGACCGTCAGCGTGTAGGCCTGCGCTCCGGAAACGGACCCGGCATCCGCCGCGGTCACCGTAAAGTTGAACGTTCCACCCGCCGTCGGCGTACCGGTTAAGATGCCGGCCGAGGACAGGCTCAGGCCAGAGGGAAGCGCTCCGGCAGTAACCGCGAAGGTATAGGGCGCCGTGCCGCCGCTGGCAGAAATCGTCTCGCTATAGGCACTGGCCACCGTCGCTGATGGGAGCGTCGGCGGGCTGATGGTGATCGTCGGGGCGGCGCCGATTGTGACGTTGACTTGAACGTCATTTCCGAGGCCGTCGTCGAAGACGAAGCTGTCGCTCGTCGCCGTGTCGCTGCCGCCGAAATGCGTATAGGTGACCGATTGCGTCGCTATCGTGTCTATCGTGACCGTGCCGTGAGAAGGAGGGGTCTTCAAGAGACCGATCCCAAAATCGTCCGGCCCGTCACACATGCTGGCATCGATGACGACCGAACCGCCATGGGTGACGCTGACATTGAACGGACCGCAGTTCGGCGATGGCGCAGCCGCGGCGGGCCCGTGAGCCAGAAAGACGATGAACCCCAAGACCAGAAGTGCCGTCCAGACGGCGACGATCATGCGGCGTCCGGTGGCCCGGTGCGGCAAGCCGGTGTGATGCATCTTTTCCCCCGCCAGCTATCTCAGCGTGCGCTTAAATAAATATTCACAACCGAAACATGTATTTGGAGCTATAATGACGTGCGTTGATTTGCGCAATAGCACTCCTGGATGAATCCGGAAGTGAGACGCCGCTTAAGAGTTTTTTACCAAGGCCGAGGAGCACGGCTTGAAAGAACGCATCCAACAGGAGAAGATGCACGCAATTAGACAACCTGGAATACATGACGGTTCGGAGGCATGACCATGGCCGAGGTTTTTCTGGGGCAGATCATGATGGCAGGATTCGAATTCGCGCCACGCGGCTTTGCACTGGCAAACGGCGGCTTGCTACCCATCAGCCAGAACAGCGCCCTCTTCTCGCTGTTTGGAACCGCCTATGGCGGCAATGGGACAACCAGTTTCGCATTGCCGAACCTGCAGGGGCGCACCCCCGTCGGCATCGGCACCTCCGCCGATTCGAGCTGGAATCCGACACCCTTTGTTCTGGGCGATTTCGGCGGATCCGAGAGCGTTACGCTCTCGCTCGACCAACTGCCGACGCATGCGCATCAGGCAAACGGCACATCCGCCAACGGCACCGGACGCAATCCGACGGACGATCTCTTCGGCACGAATTCCGCCGATATTTACGGCCCCGCGAGCGGGCCGCAAGTGATGCTTTCCGGCAATACGGTGGCTCCAACGGGCGGAGGGCAGCCCCACGCGAACATGCAGCCCTATGGCGTCATCAACTTCTGCGTCGCGATTGCCGGCATCTTTCCGTCGCGAGGCTAAAGCATTTTGCAGTCAGGTGGAATCACCTGTGGTCGCACAAATGCGGCGAAGACAAACAGGTAGAGCGGTGGCGCGAACGGATGGGAGCGCATTGCGCTCTGGCAACAGGAGAAGCGGTGATGAGTGAACCCTTCGTCGGAGAAATCCGTCTGTTCGGCTTCCCAAAGGTCCCCAATGGCTGGCTGCCTTGCGATGGATCCAAGTGGTCGATCTCGGTCTACGAGGACCTGTTTACGCTCATCGGAACCATTTACGGCGGCGACGGCGTGACAACCTTTGCCGTCCCCAATCTCGCCGGGCGCGTGCCCTTGCACTACGGTACTGGGCCGGGTCTGACCGAGCGAATGATCGGCGAGATCGGCGGCTCGGAAAACGTCACGCTGCTGCCAAGCCAGATACCTTCGCATGGGCACGCCATGAATGCGACGACATCGCCGGCAACCGAATCCTCGATCTCGACGTCGGTCGAGCTCGGCGCGCTTACGGGCGACACGCTCTACGTCACCGATACCAGCGGATCGTCTCCGTTCGTCACCTCGCCCGCCTCGACGGGCGCGGCCGGCTATACCTCTCCGCATGATAACACGATGCCGACGCTTGCCGCGCAATTCTGTATCGCCTGGGCCGGGATTTACCCAAGCCCGAGTTGACCGGGCGACGGTCCACCGCACCCCTGCCCTACTCCTTGCGAGGACACGATAATGACCACACCATTCATCGGCGAAATCCAGCTTTTCGGCTTTAATTTCGCGCCGCGCGGCTGGGCCTTCTGCAATGGCGCGTTGTTGCCGATTCAGCAGAACTCGGCACTGTTCAGCTTGCTCGGAACGGAGTACGGCGGCGACGGCCACACGACCTTCCAATTGCCGAACTTCGCCGCACGCGCCGCCTGCAGCCAGGGCACCGGCATCGGGCTGACCCCGCGTGTCGCAGGTGACACCTTCGGAGAGGCAGCCGTCACGCTGACCCTGACGCAGATGCCGTCCCACACACATGCCTTCACGGTCTATAACCAGAATGACCCGAGCAAACGGGCCGCCTCGCCAAGCACGGGTAATTCGCTCGCTTCGCCGACGTCGAGCTCGCCATTTGCGAGCGGCGCGGAACCGGACGCGCAATTCGCGCCCGCCATGATCGGGCCGGCGGGCGGCAGCCAGGCCCACGAGAACCAGCAGCCCTACCTTGCCGTCAACTTCAGCATCGCGCTTGCAGGCGAGTACCCTTCGTTTGGCGGATGACGATGGGCAGGGGCTTCCCTCTCCCGGATTTCCCAGCCAGCGACTGGGGGAAGGAAGCATTGGCGCAAATGGGGGTGCGCCCCGCCTCGTCTTCCGACATTCCTTTCCTGAGAGAGCTTTATCGAACGCTTAGGCTCGATGAACTGGCCGCGATTCCCTGGACTTCGGATGAACGGCAGGAGTTCCTGGACAGCCAGTTCGATCTCCAGCACCGCCATTATCTCGCCGCCTTCCCCAGGGCGGATTTTCTCCTGATTCAGGAAGGCCTTGCGCCGGCCGGTCGCCTTTATATCGATCGAAACATCGACACCTGGCACATTCTCGACATCAGCCTGCTGCCATCCTTCAGAAACCGGGGCATTGCCACGGCTCTCCTGACGAGGCTGCAGTCGAATGCCAGCGAGACGCGCGCATCCCGCATCTCGCTCCATGTCGCCCGTGACAATTCTGGGGGGCGGCGGCTCTATCGTCGCTTGGGTTTTATCGAGGACGGGGAAAGCGAGACGCACTTTCGCATGCGCTGGCGCATCGAGGGTTCAGGCGGGCGTGCGGATCAATTGTAGATCGCCTGATAGAGGATTCCGCTCCGGTCGCGAGCAATCGGCACAAGAAACACCTCGATCGATCCGAGCCGGGCATGTTTCAGCCGGTATGTCCGTTGGGGCAGCACGATGGGCGAGCCGCTGCGGAACAACAGGGAAAAGGGGGCGCGCCGGAGCCATGAAAGATTGTGACCCGGCAGCGGGCTAGCCTCGGCCAAAGTCAGCGCCAGCGACCCCGTGCCCATGTCGACATCAAATCCCTCTCCGACACACGGCGCAAAGTGATCCAAGCTCACGACATCCATGCGCAACCTCAACAGCAACTTTTGGACAGATGCCCTACAGATGACATATCATCAGCGTTCAGTACTCGCGTAAACTGTATATGTTGAAAAATTTCACCGGAGTGGTTGCAGTATCATTAACCGCGGCAAAAGCTGGACCCGCTAGGGTCTCAATCGAGAAAGGACGGGAGCAATCTGGCAGATCCGGAAAAGTCGCTCCTGCTGGTCGGTCTCTTTGGCCGCGCGCATGTATTTTGGCGCTATGTGGCCGGTCGCTCTTCTCGCGAAGACACCACATGAAGTAGCGCGGGAATTGCCATTTGATTGCGACCAGCTCGACAGTTAGCAGCAGGCGTTTTGGCCGCCAGCCTGCTCCCGCACTGATGAGCCGCGACCTGACACACGAGCGAGCTTTGCCGCTGCAAGCCGTCTGGCAACGCGGCTCAGCGCTGATCAGCGCGTCGATACGCGTTTTCGATCACCATGACTGGACCTCCAGTCAGTCCAAGCAGTTCCAGTCGCATCTGGGTTGTACGATTGTTGGTCGAGCGCCAACATACACAACTTGGCGTAAAGCGGTCACTCAGCGCCATCCCAAGGAACTTCCGCTGTCCACCCGTTGCGGACCCTCAAAAGCGGAGTCGTGATTGGCCGCTTTGCGCCCCATTTCCGCCATTCAGACCACCGTTGCAGTTTCCCGAAAGCTGGCGGTCTGCTAAGCCGGCACTAATGGGGTGGTAGTACGCCGCCTGTCACAGGTCCTGGAACACCGCGCAAGGCGTTGATGGCAATGCGGGCATCCAAAACATCAAGCATATACTCCTTCGCGGCCTCGTCTAGGCTATCCGCCTGCGTGGTCGCTGCCACCGTGCGCGGCGATGAACATGGCGACGGCCGACCGGCAATAGGATTCGATTTCGTTATCGTCCTCTGCTCTCGCCTCATCGAAGCGTGCGATTATTAGAAGATCGGATCCTTTGAAAAGCGCGGCAAACAAGCGGGCGGACCGGAGAGGATGGGGGACGTTCAGAACCGCCTTTGCGTGCAACTGACGCAAAAGGGCCTCGATTTGGGCGATCACATGGGCGGGGCCGGCTTCGTAATGGACCTTACTCAGGGACTTTTGATTCGGCGTGTCGGCCATGACCATGGCTTCGACACTGCGGACGTCCGGGCGCAACAGCGTGCGGAGCAGCGATGATCCCACAGCCATGAGCTGAGCTTCGGCCGAACCGTCGACACCTTCAAAAAGGGTCTCTGGTACAAACTGCTGGCAGCGGGCCGTGAAGGCAGCGCCGAACAGCGCCTCTTTGTTCTCGAAGTGCCTGTAGATACTGAGCTTGGATATCTTTGCCCGCTGGGCGACCTTGTCCAATGTCGTCCCCTGAAACCCCAGTTCAGCAAAGAGTTCGCCCGCTGCGTCCACAATTGTTTGGCCAAGCGCCTCGTTGGCGGGCCGGCCGCGCCGGCCCCGATTATTTTCGCTCACGACAATTCCAGTCCTTGACAGTATCGTTATTCATGAATTACGATACCATATAGTATCCGAAATAAGCAAGCCAAAGGTTGGATTTGCCCTGTCCTCCAAATTAAGTTTCCTGCGGCCGCTTTCGCGCCAAGGACAGCCCAGCCCCTCCACCCGTCAAACGGAGCGCATCACTATGGATAACGTCATCATCATCGGCGGCAGCTTTGCCGGCCTCGCCGCCGCCCTGCAGCTCGGCCGTGCCCGCCGCAAGGTCACCGTTCTCGATACCGGCCTGCCGCGCAACCGCTTCGCCAGCCACTCGCATGGTCTGCTCGGCCACGATCACAAGCCACCGCTGGACATCCTGGCCGAGGCGCGGCAGCAGCTGACGCGTTATCCCACGATCAGGCTGGTCAATGCCCGGGCCGACAGCGTCTCCGGCACCATCGACAATTTCTCCGTCCTCACTGGCGATGGCGAAAGCCATGGGGCGCGCCGCCTGATCCTGAGCTATGGCGTCGTCGACCAGATGCCTGCTGTTCCAGGCTTTGCCGAAAGCTGGGGCACATCCATCGTGCCCTGCCCCTATTGCGATGGCTTTGAAGTCGCCACTCAGCATTGGGGCCTTGTCTGGTCCGGCCCGCCGTCGCATAATTATGTCAGGCTGTACCAGGATTGGACCGACACGTTGACGGTCTTCGCAGATGGTCACGACATTGCACCCGATATCCGGGCCGATCTGGCGAGCCGCCACATACCTGTCGTTGATGGCCGGATCACCGAAATCGCCCGTCACAGGGGCCATAGTGCCACCGTCAAGCTCGATACCGCCCCCGATGTCGCAGTCGATATCTTGTTCGCGCATCCGCGCAACAAACCGTCCGCAAGCCTGTATGAATCACTGGGCCTCGCCACGGTCGATACACCCTTTGGCATCGCCCTCAAGGTCGACGAGCGTCGCGAAACCAGCATACCCGGCATTTATGCCGCCGGCGATCTTGCAAACCCAGCCATGGCCTCGGTCACCACGGCAATATCGCAGGGCGCGACGGCGGGTATCTCCGCCCAGCAGTCGATGCTGGTTTGAGATCACAGATTGGAGATGAGTATGGCCGTCGAACCGGACAGCGCGGGTGTGCGCTTCCCTCCGCCCTTCGTCTATCTGGGAGCGCTGCTGTTGGGGCTGGCGGCGGAGCGGTTCGTCACCCTGCGCTCGTTCGGCATCGACTGGCGGTTGCTTGTCGCGACGGGCGCGCTTCTGTTCGTTGCCGGCGCGGCGATGATGCTTGCGGCGGCGGGGCTGTTCCGGCGGCTGGGCACCAACGTTCCGCCGTCGCAGCCAACGACCCTCATCGCAACAACCGGTCCTTATCGGTGGACCCGCAATCCGATGTATCTCGGCATGGCGCTTATCTATGCCGGTCTTGCGATCGGCTTCGACGGGCCGATCGCCTTCGCATTGCTCCCGTTGGTGCTGATCGCGATCCAGACGCAGGTGATTGCCCGCGAGGAGCGCTATCTCGAAGCGAAGTTCGGCGACGACTACCGCCGCTACAAGGCCGAGGTTCGCCGCTGGCTCTGACTATTTGGTCACCGCTTGCCGCCACAAATGAGCCGTCGACGCACCGCACGCCGATGTCTGCTTTCGAGAAGCGGGAACCAAGAGCGGACAGACCGCCACCGGCCCGTTGCGGTCATTGCCCACGGGTCCCCAGCCACCTCGTGAGGATACTGCAGTATCCGCCGGAACCCCGTAGGATTGTCGCGGTCAGATCACGCAAGTAGCTGCGAAGACATCGCTTTTTCTACTGGGGAAATGCGGCTACGGAACTGAGGGAATGGGTCCCCAAACGGCTTGCCTGGGGGCTTTGGATTCTCACATGATTGCAATGACTTAGAGAATTCGTCTTTGTTTTCCTTGTCTTTACCCGTCGCGAGCGACCGTTGATGCCACCCTTGTGCCCTGGCTTTGGGCATCAGTCAACAGGACGGGCGAGCGGCAATTATTTCCGTTCTTGGACATCCTGAAGGTGATTACGCCGCCATTATACCGGCGGCAGTTATGCTCTCGATATCCATATCGATGCAAGTAGTGGCACTTGTGAAAGAGGACATTGGGTTGTGGGCAGCGCGTTAACGTCCGCCTATTGCGGCCTTGAAACCAGAGCCAAGTGCGAGCGATACCGCTCGATCCAGATCCGAAAGAGGAGAAAGCTGTCCCCCGTTCAAATTCTGAATCTTTGCTGCCACCAGCGCCTGAAGCCGCCATAAGTTGCGATCGTAGACGCGCCTGTCTGCGAGGTAGGAAACGGCGCGGTACAGATATTCTGCGCAGGATCCCGCCGGTCCGCATGCCTGGGCAATGAGCCCAGCGGCTTCGTCAAGCGCAATCTTCTCGGTCAACAGCGAGGTTTTTGGACTTGCCCAGAAGGTGAGCGCACGCCGGGGGCCCGAAGGAGTCCGAGCAGACACCCAGCGGATCATCTCGCAGACCTCCGCATAGCGGATCTCTCGTGCGAGAAGGCGGCGAATGTCCTGTTGCCTTTGGCTTCGGGACATCTTCAAAGCGACACCAGAGCAGCTTCCTCCAGGTCTAAGTGCTAGCATGAGGCCGGGCGCATCAGTGGTCGCCCTAAGGCGTTCAATCCGAAGCGAGAACGCCCTGTGCCATCCATGGACGACGGCAGCTTCGCGTGCAGAAGGCTCAAAACCAGGATTCCACATCAGGGATCCGTAGGCGAATACCCATATATCCTCGTCCGCGACCTCCTCCTCAACCCGCTTCATGAGCTCTTCGAGTTGCTGAGATGAAATCGGCGTCCAATTGGGCTCCGGGCCTTCATCTTCGACAACCTTGAGCGTTCTGGCAACAAGATCAGGCGTCAATTGCAGAGCAATTGGGGCACGTGTCTTGTTGGCAGGTCTTCTTTCCATCTTGGTCACCGTTCTGAGGAGATGGCCGCCGAAGCTCGGTCGTGTCCGGCGGTTAATGACGTGGACTTTGAGCAGTCAGTCAGCGGGACGATCGATAACGGCTCGGAATGTGATCTCAACGATCTGTTCCGGAAACGCCAATGCAGTGACGCCGATCAGATTGCTGGCGCACTGGGGTATGCCCGTTCCGTACATCTCCTTGCGGATCTTTGATCCGGCTTCAAAAGCGCTCGGAACATCCAGGACGTAAAGCGTCTCTTCAACGACATCGTCGAGAGTGGCGCCAAATTCCGCAAGCAGCTTCTTGGTATTGACGTAAGTCTGACGAATTTGCGCTTCCATCTGCGAGAAGTCGGAGGGACGCCGTTATCATCGAGCTCGGCTGGAGCAACGAGCTTGCCGTCATCACCGTGGCTCAACTGCCCGGAGATGTAGATGGTGTCCTTGACCTGCACGGCCTCGACGTAACCGAAGGCCTGCTCCCAGACAACGCCGTGGTTGGCGATCTTCTTTGCGGATTTGTTGGTGGGCATAGTCGTCTCCTTGGAGAGGGTCGTGATTAGGTCTTTCTCGGGCTGTTCGAGGCGGCGGATGTGCTAGAGGCCGCTCCCGCCGCAGGCTCTGATCAAGCCTGGACGAAGGCCAGCAGGTCGGCGTTGAGAACATCGGCATTGACGGTAAGCATGCCGTGCGAGAAGCCGGGATAGGTCTTGAGCGTACCATTCTTCAGAAGCTGGATCGACTTGAGTGCCGAATCGGCGATCGGCACAATCTGGTCGTCTTCGCCATGCAGCACGAGTGTCGGCACACTGATTGCCTTGAGGTCTTCCGTCTGATCGGTCTCGGAGAAGGCCTTGATGCCGTCGTAATGAGCCTTGGCGCTGCCCATCATGCCCTGCCGCCACCAATTCTGGATTACGCCTTCCTGAACGGTCGCGCCGTCGCGATTGAAGCCGTAGAATGGGCCAGCGGGAACGTCGCGGAAGAACTGCGCGCGGTTGGCGGTGAGTGCCGAGCGGAAACCGTCGAAGACTTCCATCGGCAGGCCTTCCGGATTGCTTTCGGTCTTCAGCATCAGCGGCGGAACGGCGGAAACCAAAACGGCCTTGGCAACGCGGCCTGCAGGCTCCCCGTGTTTGGCAACATAACGGGCAACTTCGCCGCCGCCGGTGGAGTGGCCGATATGGACGGCGTTCTTGAGATCAAGAGCTTCGGCGACCGCAAAGGCGTCGGCGGCATAATGGTCCATGTCGTGCCCCTCAGAGATCTGGGCGGAACGGCCGTGGCCGCGGCGGTCATGGGCGACGACCCGATAGCCGTGGCGGAGGAAGAACAGCATCTGCGCGTCCCAGTCGTCCGAGGACAGCGGCCAGCCGTGGTGGAAGACGATCGGCTGCGCGTCCTTCGGACCCCAGTCCTTGTAGAAGATTTCGACGCCGTCGTTAGTCGTGATGTATGCCATTGTAGTAGCTCCTTTGTTTTATAATGCAGCACGCGTTGAGCGTTCGGTGAGCTGCCGTTGTCTGACGCTTTCAATCTAGCGGAAGTCGCCCGATCAACAATTGCAGCAATAGTTTCGAGTTTATTGCGATTTTGGAAATTATCCGAAGGCGGAGGTCACCCCGCTGTTACCCCGTCAGGCAGTGCCCGGTCGGTTGATTGTCAGGAAGTGGCGAACGACAGGCTTTTCTGCTCCGGCATGGAAGGCGAGAACCTTGCCTTGCAGGTCGGCGTCGGCGTTCGATACCCGCTTGTGCTGACGAAGATGCTCGGCCCAGGACTCGACCATGAACCATTCGACGATCTTCTCAGGGTCGGCTGAGTCTTCGGTGACGCCCCAGCCATAGGCCCCATCGCGGCGACGTTCCTGGGAGAGCTGGTCGACCGCGTGCAGAAAGGCACTACGGTGATGCTTCTCCACCTGGTATTCGATCAGGATCAGAACCGGGCCGCGGTCCTGGGCGACCGGTTCGGCGGCAAGCGGCTCGGGCCAGTGGTTCGACGGCACCAGGTCGGCTTCGCCCGCCGGGAGTTTGATGCGGTGCATGACGAACCCTGCGACAAGCAGACCTGCCGCGCCAATGAGCAGGGTAGACTGGATGCCGACGGCCTCGCCGATTGCACCCCAGCCGAGGCTGCCCGCAGTCATCGCGCCGTTGAAGACGGTCAGGTAGACGGCGAGTCCGCGACCGCGAACCCAGTTTGGCAGCACCGACTGCGCTGTGCCGTTCAGCGTTGTCAGGGCGGTAATCCAGGCGGCGCCGAGGAAGAGGAGGACAGTGATGGCGACGATCTTCGGCGGTGCAAGTGCAAGCACAACCATGGCGACCGCGGTGATGATGGCGGCGCCGAGAAGCAGGCCGTCGGAGTTCAGGCGTTGACGCAGCTTTGGCATCACGAGTGCTCCCCCGATTGCACCAGCGCCGACCGCGCCAAGCAGGATCCCGTAGAAGCTGGCATCACCACCGAGCAGTTGCCGGGCAACCAGAGGAAGGAGCGCCCAAACCGCGCTGGCAAAGGCGAAGAAGATCGTCGCACGGAGGAGAACCACATGCAGCGGCCTGCTGGAACGGGTGTATCGAAGTCCTGCTCGGAAGGCACCGAAGAAGTTCTCCTGAAGCGCGTCGCTGGCGTTCTTGGCGCGCGGCCACCAAAGCAGAGCGGCGATGACCCCGATGTAGCTCGCAACGTCCGCCCCGTAGGTAATCCCTGCTCCAAAGGCGGCGAGAAGCAGACCGCCAGCGGCCGGTCCTATGGACCGGGCGATGTTGATGCCAAGCGAGTTAAGGGCGACAGCGCTTTTCACGTCTTCCCGCTTTACCAGTTCCGGCACGATCGCTTGCCAGGTCGGGCCCATCAGCGCCGCCCCAATGCCGCCTAGAAAGGTTAGGCCGATAAGTGCGCTGACCGAAAGCATGCCGATCTGCGAAAGGACCATCAGGGAGATGCTGACGGATGCCAGCAGGAGCTGGACGGCGATCAGGAACTTGCGGCGGTCGAGGATGTCGGTGAGAACGCCCGCAGGAATGGCGAGCAGGAAGATCGGCAGGGTTCCGGCGGCCTGGACCATGGCGACCGCGGCCGGCGATGCCGAAAGATCCGTCATCAGCCAGGAGCTTGCGACGTCGCGCATGAAGCTTCCGGTATTGCCAAGGACGGTGGCGATCCAGAGAACCGCAAACACAGGCTGTGCGAGTGGCGCGAAGGTTCCGCCGGATGCTTTTGCCGCGCTCATTTGCCTGCTCCCTTGGTGAGGTCGAATGCGGCGACGAAGAGGAATGCGCCAGCGAGGCCAAGATGTTCAAAGAAGGCGTTGGTCGCCATCATGCGGTCCATGCCGGGAGCCATCTCCCAGAAGCGGAGAGCGATGAAGGTGGCGAGAAGTGTGAAGCCAGCCAGCGCCAGGGCGCCTGCCCAACGCAGGAAGCCCGAGACCACCATGGCTGAAGCCGCGAGTTCGAACACGATGACGGCGACTGCGAAGAAGGCGGCTGGGTGGAGACCGAAGTGGTCCATTTCGGCCAGTGCGCCGTTGAAATCGAAGATCTTGGTGAGCGGACCCTGGATGTAGGCGGCGCAGAGCGCAAGCAGCGACACGGTTCGCGTGACCGGAGAGGCGACGATGCGTGCCAGACTGCTCCGGACTGGATTCGACATATGGGATTGGTGGGTCATATCTGCTCCTGCATGTTCGCCGATCTGATCGAGCGGCTGCGTTTGATGGAGCGATATTGGCTGGTTACCGTCTTACCAACAATTGCAGCAATCGTTTCGATTTACTTGCGGTTTTTGAAATTATCCGACGGGTCGCTCGGGCGGCGGCGTGGCCGCCCGAGCGCAAAGCTGAGTTTAGACCGCCCAGCAGGAGCAGCCGAGAGCGCCGAAGAATCCCTTGAGGTCGGCGATCGGAAGCTTGGATGTCCAAGCTCCAGCATGGTCATGGCCATGCACGCCGCAATCGTTGGCGCATCCGCAGGTCGAGATCGCCGTGCGGCGCAATGAGCGAGCGCCTGCGCCTTCCGGTTCGCCCCAGGCCGCGTAACCGCCGAACTTGCGTACGGGAGACCAGTCGGGCATCGCAGGCGGGATGTCGTTCTCGTCGAGCGTCTTGAAGTCGCCCGCGCCATAGACGATCTTGCCGCCGACCATGGTCAGTTCCGAGGTGAGGAACGAAATCTCGTCCTCGGCGCAGGAGAAGAAGTCCTTGTCCGGCACCACGAGGTCGGCAAACTGGCCCTTCTCGATACGGCCCTTCTTACCCTCTTCGTTCGAGAACCATGTGACCTTTTCGGTCCACATGCGCAGCGCCGTCTCGCGATCGAGGCAGTTGGCACGCGGGTAGAGCTGCATTCCGCCGACTGTCTTGCCGGTCACCATCCAGGAGAGCGAGACCCACGGATTGTAGGAGGCGACGCGGGTGGCATCGGTGCCGGCCGAAACGTTGACGCCCTTGTCGAGCATACGCTTGATCGGCGGCGTGGCTTCGGCAACCCCATGACCATAATGCTCGACGAAATATTCGCCCTGATAGGCCATGCGGTGCTGCGTGGCGATGCCGCCGCCAAGGGCCGCGATTCGGTCGATGGATCGATCAGAGATCGTCTCGGCGTGGTCGAAGAACCAGTTAAGGCCCTCGAGTGGAATATCCTTGTTGACCTTCTCGAAGACGTCGAGCGAGCGCGAGATGGTTTCGTCATAGGTGGCATGCATCCGCCATGGCCAGCGGTTTTCCGCCAGGACACGAACGACCTCTTCCAGTTCGCCTTCCATCTCCGGAGCCATCTCCGGACGCGGCTGGCGAAAATCTTCGAAGTCGGCGGCGGAGAAGACCAGCATCTCGCCAGCACCGTTATGGCGGAAGTAGTCGTTGCCCTGCTTGTATTTTACCGAGGACGTCCAGTTGAGGAAGTCTTCTTTCTCCTGCTTCGGCTTCTGCGTGAAGAGGTTATAGGCGAGGCGAACGGTGAGCTGATTCTCGTCGGACAGCTTCCGGATGACCTCGTAATCATCCGGATAGTTCTGGTTGCCGCCGCCCGCATCGATGACGCCCGTCACGCCGAGGCGATTGAGTTCGCGCATGAAGTGGCGGGTGGAATTGACCTGGTAGTCGAAAGGCAGCTTTGGACCCTTGGCAAGCGTCGAGTAGAGGATGCCGGCGTTCGGCTTGGCAAGCAGCATCCCCGTGGGGTTGCCGTTGGCATCACGGGTGATCTCGCCGCCCGGCGGGTTCGGCGTGTCGCGCGTGTACCCCACGGCGCGCAGCGCGGCACCGTTCAGCAGCGCCCTATCATAGAGATGCAGCAGGAAAACCGGCGTATCGGGCGCTACCGCATTGATCTCCTCGATCGTCGGCAGGCGCTTCTCGGCGAACTGGTTCTCGGTGAACCCGCCGACGACGCGCACCCATTGCGGTGCCGGAGTGATCGCCACCTGGCGCTTGAGCATGTCCATCGCGTCGGCCAGTGATCGAATGCCATCCCAGCGGAGTTCCATGTTATAGTTCAGGCCGCCACGGACGACATGGGTGTGGTTGTCGATCAGGCCCGGCAAAACGCGCTTGCCCTTGAGATCAACGATCTTTGTGGTGGATCCGGCGAGTGCCATGATTTCGCTATCGGAGCCAACTCCCAGAAACAGACCGTCCTTGATTGCGATTGCGGTTGCGTTCGGATTTGTGCGGTCGAGCGTGGTCACGCGGCCGTTGCGAAGGATCAGGTCGGGATGCATGTTATCTACTCCGGTCTGGTTGAGATCGGCGGCTTTCGCCGGGGAGAAGAGGTTAGAGAAGGCCAGACTGGACGCCCCGCCAAGAAAGGATCGACGCGTCGTCATGAACTTCGCTCCTCTATATCCGTCGTCGCCCTGCGGGTAACCTCGGTGCGGTCGGCGCCCTTGGGGAGGTGACCGAACATGTGCGGCCTGATCTGGTTCATCCACGAGACAGCCGCCGGTTCCTGCGCCAGCAGCGTCCTGGCGAAGGGAACAAGCTGCTCGCCGACCAAAATGCCGAGCAGGCCGACGAGGGCGATCACCGGCGGGGCAGGCGAGCGAACATTCAGTAGGCTGTAGACGATCCCGACGAGCAGACCGGCTCCGAGCGACATGAGATACATTTTCATGAAACACCTATCCGATTTGAAGCCGCTCCGACGGGCTGCCGGAGCGGCGGGGAGATCATTACTTTGCCGGGTTCGGGCCGATGCGCTTGCCATGCTTGACACGTTCTTCCGCGCCATGGACCATCGTGTAGGCATAGTCGATGCCCATGCCGTAGGCGCCCGAATGCTCCTTCACCAGCGTGGTGACCGCGTCGTATGTCTCCTTGCGTGCCCAGTCGCGCTGCCATTCGAGCAGGACCTGCTGCCAGGTGACCGGGATCACGCCCGCCTGCACCATGCGATCCATGGCGCGGTTGTGGGCCTCCAGCGAGGTGCCACCGGAGGCGTCGGCCACCATGTAGATCTCGTAGTCGGAAACGTCGTTGAGAGCGGAGAGGGCAAACGTCGTGTTGCAGACTTCTGTCCATAGACCGGAGACAACAATCTTCTTGCGGCCATTGGCTGCATTCTTCGCCAAGGCGTCGCGGACGTTCTGGTCGTCCCAGGAGTTCATCGATGTACGTTCAAGGATGTCGTTCTCGGGGAAAACTGCCAGCAGCTCGGGATACGTATTGCCTGAGAAGGACAGTGTCTCGACCGTGGTAATGGTGGTGGGGATATCGAAGATTTTGGCTGCCTTGGCGAGGCCGACGACGTTGTTCTTCAGCGTCTGCCGGTCGATCGACTGGACGCCGAAAGCCATCTGCGGCTGCTGATCGATGAAAATGAGCTGGCTGTTTGCCGGTGTCAGGACTTCGAGCTTGGACATGGTTCTCTTCCTCTAGGTTACGGTCCGCGAAGGGTGCCAAAATGTATAGCTGCTGTCGGGAGTTTCCTGGCCTGCTTGACCGTTTTGCCCACCGTCTTGGCTGCTGAAATCAAAGCTATCGCCGATTGCGCCAGCGTGGAATGGCAATAAAAATGTCGAATGAATTGCTGAAAGTGAAATAGTTCCTGGTGAAGTTCTGCGGCCGCATGGCAAGAAGGGCCGCAACCCTTCCGGATCGCGGCCCTTCCTCTGTCGTTAGGAAAGGAGTGCGGCTATGCAGTCAGGGGGACGAGGTTTGCCTCGATTTCGTCCCGGAACTGCTCGTATCGGCTCGGCAGCTTGAGTGCCTCCCCGAGATGGGCGGTGTCCTCGTCGCGATCAAATCCCGGCTCGTTGGTGGCGATCTCGAACAATACACCGCCCGGTGTGCGGAAGTAGATCGCCCAGAAGTAATCCCGGTCGATCACCGGCGTGACCTGATAGCCCGTATCCATCAGAGCCTTGCGCACTTCCAACTGCTTTTCCCGGTTTTCAACCGCGAAGGCGATATGGTGGACCGAACCCGCGCCCTGCCGGGCGAAGGGCGTCTTTGGGAGGAGCTGAAGATCGATTGTGTCGGCACCGTTTCCGTTTGGAATGACGAAGCGCGTCACATCGCCCACCTTCTCCGCTCGCTGGTAGCCCATGAAGCCCAGTAGTTCCTCGGTCGCAGCCGTGTCATGAAGGCTGAAGCGAGCTCCTGCAAAACCGCGAATGGCCACGTCGTCGGGAATGCCGCCGCCCAGCCAGGGTGCCGAGCGGCGATCGTCAGCCGACTCGATCAGCGCGAGGCTGTCGCCGTCCGGTCCCATGAACCGCAGCCGGCTGGCCCCGAAGACGGTTTCTGTTTCCAGTCCGTCGACACCCTGGGACGAGAGGCGGTCCCGCCAGAACTTGAGCGAACCCTTGGGCACGGAAAACTGCGTCTCGCCGACCTCGCCGACGCCCGGACGTCCGAGCATCATGTTCTGGAACGGGAAGTAGGTCATCACTGTCCCCGCAGATCCTGTCTCGTCCCCGTAGTAAAGGTGATAGACGCTGGGATCGTCGAAGTTCACGGTCTGCTTGACGCGGCGCAGGCCAAGCGTCTCGGTGAAAAAGCGGTTGTTCTGGCGCGCGTCCGACGCCATCGACGTCACGTGGTGCAGTCCCTTGATGTCCTTGATCATGTCAATGCCTTTCAATCAGCGCTTGTTTTTGTTGCGTGAACTGAATGTAGGCCGATTGATCAAGCGACAGAATTGCAATACTTCTTTTGACAGAATTGCAGAAAGTGAAATAATAAAATGAACGATTATAAGGCTCTTCGCACCTTCCTCCTTGCTGCGGAGAAGCGCAATTTCGCTCAGGTGGCTCGCGAACTCGACATGACGCCCGCGGCCGTAACCCGCGCCATCGCTGCGCTCGAGGCGGAACTGGGTCTGCAGCTTTTCGTTCGCACGACGCGGCAGGTGTCCCTGACCACCGACGGCGCGATCTTCGCGGCGCAGATCCAGCCGGCAGTGAAGACACTTGAAGATGCGCGCCGCGAGGTGATGAACGCCCATAAGGCCGAGGAGGGACGCCTCAGGATTAGCGCGCCGACCTGGTTCGGAAAGGTCGTGCTGCCGCCGATCCTGTCCGGCTTCAAGGAGAAGTATCCGAAGATGTGCTTCGAGATCTCCCTTTCGGACGGCCTGGTGAACATCGTCGACGACGACTATGACCTCGCAATCCGCATCTCATCCCAGCCATCCGACAAGTTCACGATCTGGAGAAAGATCCGTGTCGTGCCGCGCATCCTGGTTGCAGCGCCCGGCAGCCGCTTCGTCGACATGTCGCATCCTCATGAGCTGACGCCGGACGACTGCCTCGCCTATAGCGGGGAAAGCCGGCGGGAGAACTGGGTCCTGTCGGACGGTGGGTCAAGCATCGCGATTTCTGCTGGGCGGGCATTCAGTGCCAATAGTGGCGAGGTGCTGGCCGATATGGCCGCGGATGGAGCAGGCGTCGCCTTGCTTCCCGGTTTCAACATCGCGGAGCATATCCGTAGCGGACGTCTCGTCCACGTCTTCAAGGGATGGGCGCCGCCTGACCTCTGGCTGACCCTCTACTATCCGCCTTACCAAGCATTGCCGCCGCGTATCGCCTCGTTCTCGAAATTCTTCGAGGAGCAAGTCGCCTCTCACATGGTGATGCTGGATTAGGCTCACTTGCCAGGCCAATCCGAAAGCGGACAAGGTGGCAAAAGCGCTTTTTGCACGATCTAAAGCTGCTGGGCTTCCGGCCGCTATCGATATACCTTAACTAAAGCTGCCAGGCTGCTCTCGGCCCCCGAGCTGCAATAGTTCGGCTTTTCAGGGCAATCACACCGGCCTCGACGTCGGCAGATGCAGCGGTTTTCGGTACGCCGAGAAACTGCGCAGTGCGCAATCCTCCGTGACGGGCCATGCCCTTTGCAATAGTGTTTGCAATATCGCTTGCGCCGGTAAAATCGTCGGCGATCACTCCCAAAAGCACTTCTTTTCCTTTCTCCGCCGCGAACACACCCGAGGGCGGCTTGCAGCAAACTGCCTCTATCAGCCGAGCCGCGATGCCTGATGCCTTCTTTGGTACCAACTGCGCGATCGGATCGGGCGGCTTCGAGACTGCCCGAGACTGCTGAAAGCCGGCAGACGCTGCCTAACTTTCATCACTTTCCTGAACGCGTGAGCGCCCCTTCAATGCGGAGGACATGTGCAGGACACCAAGTTCAGGGCTGGTAAGTACCGGCACCGATGTCTCGCTCATCTCATTTAGAGCATTTGCCATTGATGCTTGAGCAAGAACAACCACGTCGACACTGCCGACAAGGGACTCGAGGCCTTCGCGTATCATCGCATCATGCGCCGCCCTGTCCCCGTTTCGTAATTTATCGAAGGCTCCTTCACAAAGACGACCGGTGACGGAAACGTCATGACCCATTCTTTGAGCATGGCGTTCAATTAGGCGGGTTGTAGGGTTCATTGTTGTAGGCAGAGTTGCAAGGACGCCAATTCGGTCCCCGCGCTGGATCGCCTCAATCGCCATCCCATCATCTATACGGAAGAGGGGGACGGGGCAGAGTGGCACTGCCGCATCCACTGCAGGGCCGAGCGAGGAACAGGTGACGAGGACCGCCGAAGCCCCCGCGTCCACCGCCGACCAAATGTGTGTCGCGAGCCGCCGCATGGTCTGACGTGACAGCGTGCCCTCACGGACAGTGTTCCCCAGCAGGCTCTCATCCAGCATGTTGAACGGGCGCCAACCGGTCAGATGGCGGCCAACGAGTTCGTTGAACGCGGGGATGATCCCGGGGACCGTATGGATCATGGCAAGCGCAGGGGACTCGTGAGTGCCTGTAGTCATGGCTTACATCTCTGTTCTTGATTGTGCACGCTCTTCAATTCGAGCCTGCAGCAGCGGGGGCGACATGAACCCGAGCGCGGCATCTGTCGTGCTCGACCGGAAGTCGATTCAAAACCACTGTCGTCTGACGATGCTCTGTAGCTTACCCGCGCGACGGCCGCAGATTTGACCGTCGTGTCGCCCGAAAACGGAATTTTCGGCTGTCTGTCTATCTCCAGTCGATGCATGCTGCTCGCCTTCCTCCGGTAGCCTCTTATGAGCTCACTTCGAGGACGCGCGACGACAAGCTTTGAGACAGTCTCCCCCTGCCCGTCGGGGAATTTCATCGGCGAGGGAGTGCGCTGTCGAAGGGGCAGAAAATAGTGCCGATAGATCAGCCGCCAAATAATTCCAGGTCAGCCTCCATGTCTCCAATCGTCAAGCGCATACAAAGCGATCAAGAGCTTCCCGCCAAGGCGGATGTCGTCGTCATCGGCGGCGGCATTATTGGTGCAACGGCAGCTTTCTTTCTCGCCGAGCGGGGACTGTCCGTAGCTCTGGTCGAAAAGGGCCATGTCGGCTGCGAGCAGTCGAGCCGCAACTGGGGATGGTGCCGCCAACAGAACCGGGATGAGCGCGAGCTGCCGCTATCGGGTGTCGCCCTGCGGCTATGGGGTGAGTTTGAGTCCAAAATCGGAGAGGACGTCGGCTTCCGTCGATGCGGTCTGCTTTACGCTACGGACAATCCCCGGCAACTGGCGGAATGGGAAGCATGGCGTGATACGGCCCGGCAGTTCAATGTCAATACGAAGATGCTGAGCGCCAAAGAAGCGGCTGCCACGATTCCCGCGAACGGCCGCCGATGGCTGGGCGGAGTGCATTCGATTGATGACGGCAAGGGCGAGCCTGCTATCGCCGCGCCGACGATCGCGAACGGCGCTCGCAAATTTGGGGCGACGATCCACCAGGAGTGCGCTGCCCGGGGCCTTGATCTGGTAAATGGAGCGGTGGCGGGGGTGATCACCGAAAAGGGGCTCATCCGGACACAAGCCGTTCTCTGCGCCGGCGGTGCCTGGACGTCCATGTTTTGTCGCCAGCACGGAGTTCTGTTTCCGCAGGCGAGCGTGCGCCAGACAGCGCTCCGTACGCGGCCAACAGCGAATCTGGGTGAGGCGATCTATACGCCGGAGTGTGCGTTGACCCGCCGGTTGGATGGCAGCTACACGCTTGCGATCAGCGGCAGGGCGATGCTCGATATCACCCCACAAGGCATTCGCTACGCCCGCTGGTTCATGCCGATGTTCATGAAGCGTCTGAAAGCGGTGCAGTTCGGCATCGGCAAATCCTTCCTCCATGGTCCGGAGGCATTCGGTACCTTGAACAAGAGTAAACCGTCGGCCTTCGAGCGGATGCGCGTTCTCGACCCGCCGCCGAGCCGCCGCACTCTCACGGCTATTTTGAAACGGGTAACCGAGCAGTTTCCTGCGTTGGCGGGGGTCGAAGTCGCCGACAGCTGGGGGGCCTACGTGGATTTCACGCCGGACGCGGTGCCGGTCATCTCGCCGGCCGATGGTGTGAAGGGGCTTTACCTGGCCGCGGGCGGCTCCGGCCACGGCTTCGGACTTGGACCGGGTATCGGACGCCTGGCGGCCGACCTGGTTGCCAATGACACACCCTGTGTTGACCCCACCCCCTTTCGCCTGTCGCGCCTCCTTGATGGTTCGAAAGTCAAGGTCGGCGCAATCTGATCGCGAGGCCAGATCCGGAGAAGGCCGTGGGATACGCGCCGAGGTTAGCTAGCGGAATGGATTACGACGGAATCGTCATCGGCGGCGGGCTGGTAGGCGTATCGATAGCCTGAACTCATCTCCTGCCTGGAACACCGTGAACCGGTAGTGCGCAATGACGGCTCTTGTCTGCAAACGCCGCCATTCAGCGCTTTGGGCGCCTAATTCCGCTCACCACCCAAAGCGGGAGTGCCAGGTCCTAAGCGCCAATTTTTCACCATTAGTTGGCTCCGAGCAGCAGCCGACATATGCAGCTCTCGATCTTGTTCCACTAGAAAAAGAACCTCCCCTGGCGAGGCCTGCCGTCCGAGCGTTCGACTGCACCTACGAGGGTATTGATGACACACGATTGTGCAGGGCACAAATTGTGCACGGCTAACGATCAGGAAAACCGGTAACGTACGGAGTGGCGGATCAAGCGGCCTTACCGTGCTGCCGACGCTCGGGCTGGGAAGAGCGGCGACCTGTTGGGGCCACGAATAGACCAGCAAGCCGCTACTTCTTGAAACGAACACCCGCGCCGCCACCATTTTCAGGGATGAACTCAATTCCAGCGGTTTCCAACGCGAGTCGAACGGCCTTTAAATTGGCGCTCGTAAGGGATGTGTTTCCATCCTCAACTTCCGCGCGGCTCACCGTTGCAACACCAATACCAGCTGCTTTCGCAAGCTCTTTTGCGCTCCAACGGATCAGCGCACGGGCCGCTCGTATTTGCGCCCCAGTGATTTCTTTGACATCATCTGATTTAGAATTGATCAAGCAGAACTCGTGTGCTACCTAGGGGTTACTTGAGACTGCAGTTCACTCTCGAATGGCGGCATCAAGGGAACTGCGGCTGCATCCGGTGCGGGAACACCGAATACAGCCTGACCACAACCAAGCTTACGGGAGCTCGGATCATGGCTGATTCCGACAATAGCAGAACTTTGTCTACGGTCACCCGGGGAGATATTCTTTCCTTCGTGGCCGCGTCGTTACCCACAATTCCCCACTTTACCACGACGAAGGCCCTGCCTTCGGATCGGTGCAACGACGATCCCGCGCTAGCGGTTTGGCAACAATGGTGCAGCGCTTGGCAGCATTTGAGCGAATCGAGTTTGCGCCAGCAGCAGCTCGAAAGAGCGCTCTTTTCGGCTGTTTTGCCGCCGCTTGAGCAAGCCGCAGGTTCGCGAGCCTACGACGATGCCCTCGAAGCTGAAGATCGTGCATCCGTCGCGGAGGACGAGGCGGCGGAAGCCCTGTGGAGAACACCGGCGCAATCGATTACGGGGGCAACGGCAAAACTCCACGCTGCCATCACCAAGTGGCAACCCTCCCCCACAAGCGAAGAAGATCCCTGGCCGCAAATCCGCTCCGTCATTGCCGACCTCCTGAAGATCGATATCGCCTCTGTTGCGAGCGCACGTAATCGCCTGTCGGCGCCCGAATTCCAACCCGAGTCTCCGGGGATGGTCCAACCACACGCGTGATCCCGGGCTCGCGGGCGAGCTAACAAGACATTCGCACCGCGCTCTTTGCGAGCATTTCGCCCTGGAAATCACGCGTTAGAGCCTGCCCCAACGCGGCATTCCGACTCTTCCAAAAACGAAAAACAAGGAACTTCAAATGAAACTGGGAAGCCAATTTCGTCCACGCCTGCTTTCCGCGCTTCTGATCTCAGTCTTCCTCGGGAGTGCTCCGTCGACGTCGGCGCAGGCACAGGAAACCGGGGAGCTTCGGATCGCCACGTCCTACAAGCTGATGACGCTCGATCCGCACTATGCCAATCTCAACGAGAACACCTCGCTGCTCTCCCACATCTACGAGCGGCTGGTCTATCAGGACGAGAATCTCGAGCTGAAGCCTGGCCTTGCCACCTCCTGGCGGCCGCTGTCCGACACGCAATGGGAGTTTAAGCTCCGCGATAACGTCCGCTTTCATGACGGCTCAAAGTTCGGGGCGGACGATGTCGTCTACACGATCGAGCGCATCCGTGACTTCCTCAAACCGCCTAGCGGCGGCTTTCGCTCCTATGTGAGCGGCATCAAGTCGGTCTCGGCCTCCGATCCCCTCACCGTCCTCATCGAGACCAATGGGCCGGTCCCCAATCTGCCACTCTTCTTCTCCTCCATTTTTGTGATGAACCGACCCTCTGAGGGCGAGACAACGGAGGATCTCAACGCCGGCCACTCTCCCGTCGGTACCGGTCCCTACCGGTTCGAAAGCTGGCGTTCCGGCGAGAGCCTGAGGCTTGTTCGGAACGACGACTACTGGGGCGGCAAGCCCGCCTGGCGCGATGTGATGTTCCGGGTCATCGAGAGCCCGGCCGCCCGCGTTGCGGCACTCAGCACAGGTGAGCTTGATCTGGCGGATGCCATCCCGGCGCGCGACGTCGCCTCGTTGAAGGAGCGCGGCGCCAGGATTGCAAGCGTGGGTGCCGCGCGCGTCAACTTCGTGCAATTTGACGTATCGCGAGAGACACTTCCGGGCGTGACGGGAAAGTCGGGCGAACCAATCGCCAATCCATTCAAGAACCCTCTGGTTCGCCGTGCGCTTGCGATGGCGACGGACCGAGGCATTTTGGTCGACAAGATCCTCGCGGGCTATGGCACGGCTGCGGCTCAGGTCTTTCCGAATGGCCTGCCGGGCACCTCGGCAAATTTGGTGCCAGGGAGGCCCAACTATGAAGAGGCAAAATCCCTTCTTGCGAAGGCAGGCTTTCCGAACGGCTTCAACCTCGTTCTTGCAGGGCCCGCCGGACGCTACCCCGGTGACGCCGAGAGCCTTCAAGCGATTGCCCAAAGCTGGGCGCGTATCGGCGTAAACGCCCAGCCATCAGCCGCTCCGTTCTCGGTCTTCAATACCAAACGTGCCGCCGGCGACTACGCGGTCTGGTACGGCGGCACGTCCGGCGAGGCGGTCGATGTCATCCTCCATACCCTGCTGGCATCCCCGAACCGCGAGCGCGGAACCGGTGCCCTGAACTTCGGGAACTATCAAAACGATGCCTTCGACGCGATGCTCGCAAAGGCGGAGAGCATTGAGGTGGGGCCGGAGCGGTACCAAGCGCTGGCGCAAGCCACGGAACTCGTTATGGCCGACCAGCCGATCATACCGCTCTACCATTTCCATCACATCGTCGGTTACGGCCCACGGGTCGGCTCCTATGTGATGCATCCCCGCGGCTGGACGACCGCGATGCAGACGCTTGCGGCAGTGGAGTAAGCGATCATGGGCATGATTTCAGTTGCATTGGGAAGGCTGTCGCAAGCCTTCCTGCTCCTCATCGTCATGTCGTTGATCGGATTTATCGGCATCCACAGCGTCGGCAATCCGGTCTTCAACGTGGTCAACATCGAAACCGCCACGCCAGAAGATATCAGGCAGGCGACAATCGCGCTCGGACTGGATCAACCGATCTGGAGGCAATATCTCGTCTTTATCGACAATGTGGTCAGCGGAAACTTCGGCACCTCCTACATCTATCATCTGCCGGCCTTCGAGCTGGTTATGGCCAAGCTGCCGGCAACGCTGGAACTCGCGTCGGTCGCCATGCTCATAGCGGCGCCGCTCGGAACGGGCCTTGGCCTCGTTGCTGGCCGACGGAGCGGAACCCTGTTCGATCGGACCGTCCTGAAGGCGAGCGTGTCGGCGCTGAGCATCCCTTCCTTCTGGCTGGCGATGATGCTGATCCTCGTCGGCGCCATACTGACAGGCTGGTTCCCTTCCGGTGGCAGAGGCTCGACCGCAAGTTTCCTGGGGCAGGAATGGAGTGTCTTCACCGGCAACGGGCTGTGGCACCTCGTGCTTCCGGCATTGGCGCTGGCGATACCGAACATCGCGCTGATCGCCCGTCTTTCACGATCGGGAACGATTGAAGTCGAAAGCCTGGACTATACGCGGTTTTGCCGCGCCAAAGGGCTTTCCCCGCAAAGGATTCTGTTCCGGCACACCCTCCCGAACATCAGCGTCCCGATCGTGACGATCATCGGCCTGCAGTTCGGCGGCATGCTCGCCTTTGCCGTTGTGGTGGAGTCGATCTTCTCGTGGCCTGGCGTCGGCAAGCTCTTGATCGACTCCATTCAGCTCCTCGACCGCCCGGTGGTGATGTCAACACTGACCTTCATCTCGGTCGCGTTCGTCGCGCTGAATGCCCTGGTCGACCTCTTCTATGCCGTGCTCGATCCGCGCGTGCGCCTGTCTTCGTGAAAGGTGACCCCGTCATGAAAGCTCAAATTTTGAGGGCGCTCCGAAAGCGTCCGCATGGACCGGTCCTGACTGCGTCCAAGGTGCTGCTTGCGAGCTACATTTTGCTTGCTATCGCGGCACCGGCAATCGCACCACAAAATCCCTACGATCCGTTGCAGATCTACGGATGGGAGGCGTCCTCGCCGCCGGGCACGCTCGGTAGCGGCGGCTATCTATACCTGCTCGGGACGGACGGGCTCGGCCGCGACATCGTCAGTACTATCCTCTATGGCCTGCGCATCAGCCTGGTGGTGTCGATCACCAGCGCGGCGATCGCCGCGCTGGTCGGGCTGACGGCCGGTGTCAGCGCCGCATATTTCGGCAAGTGGGTCGATGTCGCGATCATGCGGCTCGTCGACCTGCAGCTCAGCCTGCCGACGATCCTGATCGCGCTCATCGCCATCGTCACGCTCGGCCCGGGCGTGGACCGGATCATTCTGGCGTTGATCATTGCGCAATGGGCGACCTATGCGCGGATCGCGCGCGGCGTTGCCTTGAGCGAGGCGAACAAACCCTACATGGATGCGACCCGATTGATGCGGCTGCCGACGTCGCGGATCATCTTCCGCCACTTGCTTCCGAACAGCATCGCGCCGGCCGTTACCTTGATCCCGATCGAGGTCGGCCATGCCGTCGCACTCGAGGCGACCCTCTCCTTCCTGGGTTTGGGCGTTCCGATCGACAAGCCCTCGCTCGGCTCCGCGGTCGCAAACGGGTTCCAGTATCTTCTCACCGGTCAATACTGGATCAGCCTGTTCCCGGGGCTCGCCCTCTTCGGTCTGATCGCAAGCATCAATCTCGTCGGTGAAGACGTTCGACGCAGCCTCGATCCAAGGAACCATTCGCTATGACAGTGGAACACGTGACGACACCCCTGTTGCGGGTTGAAAACCTTGGCCTTCGCCACGCTTCGGGTGACGGCTTGACGACAATCCTCTCTGACGTGAGTTTGGAACTCGGACGCGGCGAGATCCTCGGCATCATCGGCGAGTCGGGAGCCGGAAAGTCGACGCTCGGCAATGCCGTGCTCGGCCTGCTTTCGCCCGAGTTCCAGCAGACGTCCGGGACGATCGAGTTCAATTGTCAGGCGATCCACACCATGACGCCCGATGAGCGCGAGGCGCTTCGAGGGCGTCGGATATCAGCGATCTTCCAAGACCACACCGCCTCCCTCGATCCGCTGATGAGCATCGGTGCCCAGGTGGAGGAAACCTGCCTTGCGGTCGATGGCTCACTTTCCAGGCGTGAGGCGCGGGCCCGCACCCTCGATCTCCTTGCCCGTGTCGGAATTCCGGAGCCGGAGCGACGATACCGCAACTACCCGCACCAGTTCTCCGGAGGACAAAGGCAGCGCATCGTCATAGCGATTGCTCTTGCCGGCTCTCCCGACATCATCATCGCCGACGAGCCGACCTCGGCGCTCGATGCGACCGTCCAGAAACAGATCCTCGGACTACTTCGAAACCTTGTAGACGAAACGGGCGTTTCCATCATCCTCGTAACTCACGACATGGGCGTGATCTCCGAGATCACCGACCGGGTCCTGGTGATGCGCAAAGGACAGGTGGTGGAAGCGGACCGCACGCCCACCATTCTCGATCAGCCCAGCCACGAGTACACACGCAAACTGCTCGCCGCCGTTCCGAGGCTCCGGGTCACCGCTTTGACAACCAGCGCGGACGACGGATGCGGCCGAAGTGTTTCCTCGATCGGAGACGACAAGGCGCCGATGTTTCTCGTCGCCGACGGCGTGTCGAAACAATTCGCGCAGCAGGGTTTTGCGTGGGGCTTTGGCCGAAGCAAGCCAAAGTTCGGCTTGCATGACGTCGGCCTCAAACTGCCGCGCGGCACGATCACCGGCGTTGTCGGCGAGAGCGGAAGCGGCAAGACGACCTTCGGCCGTATCATCGCCGGCCTTGATGCGGCGCTTGCGGGCAGGATCCGGATCGGTGCCAGCGAATTCGACGTTTCCAGAGGCGGTCGCCGCAACGGCCTCCTCGGCCGGGTGCAGATGATCTTCCAGGATCCTTCCGCGTCCTTGAACCCCCGCATGACCATCGCCGAGACGCTCGAGGAAAGCGTCCGCTTCGGCGCGAAGCTCGCCGCCGGGGAAGAAACTTCGGAAGCGGCGGCGATGATGGATCGGTTGGGGCTCGCTCGCAGCCTGCTCGCCCGCTATCCGCACCAGCTCTCCGGCGGTCAGAGGCAGCGCGTCTGCATCGCGCGGGCCCTGCTCGCGGCGCCTGAGATCATCGTCGCGGACGAACCGACATCGGCACTCGACGTGTCGGTGCAGGCCGAGATCATCCAACTTCTGAAGGACACCATCGCCGAGCGCGAGATGACGATGATCTTCATCTCCCACGACCTCGCCATCGTCCAGGAGATGTGCAGTTCGGTCTACATCTTCAAGGACGGCCGGGTCGAGGATTTCGGACCATCCGATTTCATCTTCTCACGATCCGACAATCCCTACACGCGCGCGCTCATCAACGCCCGACCGCACCGCTTCAGATGCTGAGCTGCGCCGGCGTCTCAACGAATGGGCCCAGCCCCGAACCACCAATTCTTGAAACACGTATCGCCACCGAGGGTGACTCCATGAATGACAGGTTCACATTGGCCGTGACTGGCCAATCGCTCATCAAGCACGACATCCGCGACATCCCTGCCCCGGCCTTCCGTGAGGTTCAGTCTCTCCTGCATCAGGCGGATCTCGCGTTCACCAACTTCGAAGGGACCATCCTTGGGAGCCACGGCGGGTGGCCACTTAAGGGATCCTTCTTCGGCTGCAGCGATCCAGCCGTTCTCGACAGCCTTCGTGCGATCGGGTTCCGCGCGCTTTCGCTTTCGAACAACCATGCGTTCGACCTCGGCCCATCCGGCGTGCTCTCGACGCTCGAGGAGGTGGAGAAGCGAGCCTTCCTCCATGCCGGCCTCGGCCGTGACCGCGCGCAAGCCTCACGGGCAGGCACCGGAATGATTGGTGGACGGCGCGTGGCGATCGTGGCGATGGACGGCGGCCCCGGTCCGAATTTCATGTACGCGGCCGACGCCGAGGACAATCGCCCAGGACGCCCGGGGGTCAATCGGCTTCGGCTGTCCCAGGTCATCGAGGTCGACGAGACCGCGTTCGATCAAATCCGGGCTATTCGCGACAAGGTTGGGTATACCGCTATCGATCTCACCAACGACAGTCAGCCGGACGATCCGCCGCGCCTCGCCCCGGAATCCGAAATCGGCATCTCGCGTGCGGTCTTCACGCGATCGGAAAGGTTCGGACGCAGCGTCAAGATCGATGAGGCCGATCTCGCCGGGAATCTCGCCGCGATCGCGGCTACGGCCGCGGACGGATCTCTGGTGATCGCCTATCTCCACCATCACCATTGGGCGTCCGACTGGTATCAGGTCCCCGACTGGGTGAGTGGCGTTGCCAAACGATGCATCGATGCGGGTGCTCATATGTTCGTGAGCCACGGTGCGCCCGTCCTCCAGCCGATCGAGATCCACCGGGGCCGGCCGATCTTCTACAGCCTCGGGAATTTCATTTTCCACGTGCGTTCCGAGAAGTCGACCTGGACGGCACCCGAAGTCTGGGAGAGCGTCATCGGCCTTTGCTCGTTCGGTGATGATAACGGTTTAATCGAGATCACGCTTCACCCCGTCATTATCGGAGGCGATGAAGCGCTGGCTGATGGGGTGCTGGAGCATCGCCTGGCGCCGCATCTAGCAGCAGGCGAAAGCGCCGAACGGATATTGCGCCGATTTTCCGAACAATCGACGAGATTCGGCGTCGACGTCGAGATTTCCGGCGGGGTCGGTGTCATCAGGTTTTAGCCTGTAGAGCGCCGTACCAAAGGGCTTGCTGGTTAACTCCGCAGTCCACCACGACAGCGGGCAGCGGAGCGGGCCGACCCATCTCAGCCAAAAAACGCCGACGACAAGAGCGGGAATCTCTTCAGGACGAGGATGGACAACATGGAAGTTAGGGAAGAACTCATCAGCCGCTTTTTTCGCTATTCCGCGATCGAGAGTCAAAGCAACGGCCGCTCCCAATCCTTGCCGTCCTCGCCCGGACAAGCAGCACTCGCTGCCCTGCTCGCCGACGAGATGCGCGCAATTGGCCTGAACGACGTGCTGGTCGACGAGCATGCCATCGTGACGGGAGTCAAGCGTGGCAACAGGCCTGAGGTCCCACCGATCGGCTTCATCGCGCATCTCGACACCGTCGATGTCGGCCTCTCGCCCTTCGTCCGCCCGCAAATCCTCCGCTTCGAAGGCAAAGACCTTTGCCTCAATCGCCAGGAAAACATCTGGCTCAGGGTCGCCGAACATCCGGAAGTTCTTGGGTGGGAGGGGAATGACATCATCACTGGTGACGGCACCAGTGTCCTCGGCGCGGACAACAAGGCCGCCATCGCCGTCATCATGACGCTGCTTGCCCGGCTTGATCAGCAGGTTGGCCACGGCGATATCTTTGTCGCCTTCGTCCCGGACGAGGAAATCGGAATGCGCGGCGCCAAGGCGATGGACCTCTCCCGCTTCCCTTGTGATTTTGCTTACACGATCGACTGCTGCGAACTTGGCGAGGTGGTCCTGGAGACATTCAACGCCGCATCCTGCGAGATCGTCCTCACCGGCGTCAGTGCGCACCCGATGTCCGCGAAGGGAACGCTCGTTAATCCGCTGCTGATGGCGATGGACTTCATCTCCCACTTCCACCGCGAGGAGACGCCTGAATCCACCGAAGGACGCCAGGGATTTTTCTGGTTCAAGGACGTCATCGCCAACGACAGCGGGGCCACACTGACCGCTTTGATCCGGGATTTTGGCACAGATGATTTCAATCGGCGCAAACGCCAAATCGCCGAGGTGGCGGAAGCGATGAGATCGCGCTATCCGACCGGGAATGTCCGGTATCAGGTCACCGACACCTATCGAAACATCTCCACGAGCCTCGCTCGTGACGATCGTGCCGTCGCTCTGCTATTTAGCGCTATGGAGGAACTAGGGATTGAGAAGAAGGTGATTCCGATGCGCGGCGGCACCGATGGCGCGGTCCTCTCGGCCAGAGGAATACCGACACCCAACTTCTTCACCGGCGCCTACAACTTCCATTCGCGCTACGAATTTTTGCCGATACCAGCCTTCGAAAAGTCGTTGGAAGTTGCGTTCAAGATTTGCCAACTGTCGGCGAGTAGCTGAGATGAGAAAGTCGCGGCCTAAATCTCAGAGTCGGTCGTTGTCGCCGCCAACGGCCGACACCTCTCTCTGCTCTCTATCCGTGAGCGTGCCCTGATCTGGAGTTAGGTCCAGCTTGCCCCAGATCGAGGTTGTGCGGTCGGTCGGTTTGAGCTTTCGGGATTGCTTGATTTCTACGGTAAACGGCTTTGTCTGCTGACGCATGAATCCTCCAGGCGACGAATCGCGAGCACTCGAGACCGGGTTGATTATTGAAGGCAACTCCAGCCGGCAGGTCCGTCGCCACCGAACCAGCGCCCGGACATAGGAATAGAGCAACGGTTTGACCACATGCTATGTTCCGCTTGGGCGAGTCCGTGGCACGTTGCCATCACCGCGTTCCTCTGATCCGTCGGCATTGGCCACGTCCTCCTCGGGCTCGATGAGGCATGTCTGATCGGAGAGCGGCTTCGCCTCGATCGTCTTCCCGCAACGGCTATACAAAACTTTCTTCCCCTGAGCGCTCAGGCGCTCATTCCTCCCGAAACAACAAAGTTTCTCCCGGCCGTCCTCCATTCCATTCCGGCCTTGTCAGGTGCGGCCCAATCGTCCCCGATCCTTGTGACAGCCATCGAGGCCGCGAAGGGCGCGGTCCGAAACCAACGAAAGGAACACCACAATGGCAACCATCGGCACCTTCAACTCCACCGAAAGCGGCTTCAACGGCTCGATCCGCACGCTCGCCCTCAACGTCAAGGCTCGCATTGCCCGCATCGAAAACCCCTCCGACAAGGGCCCGCACTTCCGCATCTACGCCGGCAACGTCGAGCTCGGTGCAGCTTGGCAGAAGCGGTCCGAGCAGGACCGCGACTACCTCTCGGTCAAGCTAGACGACCCGAGCTTCCCCGCGCCGATCTACGCAACCCTCACCGAAGTCGAAGGCGAGGACGGCTACCAACTGATCTGGTCGCGCCCCAACCGGGACTGAGATCCGGGCGAGGCCCCGCCGGGAGGCGGGGCCAACCGGCCGAATTGAGAAACCGCAAGCGGGCATCGAGCCGCTTCCGGCTCTTCTGGTGCCGTACAGGACCGGAAATGTCTGACCGATATCCGCGATTTTCTCCCCACCAAACCAGACGTATGGCCGTCGACGGCGCAGTTCACATGGCGATCGGCGCCGCAGATCAAAAACACGGTCGATAACGAGTCTGGTGTCGGTGTCCTAGCCGCAGTTAGCAGTTCCGGAGAGGTTGCCAGCGCCCCCGAGGGCAAGCCAGCCTCCCGTAGCAATGATGATCACGGCGCAGAGGATCGCGCGGTCAGTGATTTGCGCAGGCGGCTCGGTCCTCTCCTGTTCGCCTCAACCTACCTCGGCTTCGGTTTCATCTGCGTTTACGAACAAGGCGCTTTAGGCGGAGTGCGAGATGCGGGGCGCAGTCGATCCCGCCTCCCCTTCGGGCCACTATGTTGAAGCTCCTGCGGCTGCGCTGTTCCCGCCCTCGCACGACGAGAATTCCCGAAATCCCGCCCTTTGGGCGGCGCTCACGCTGATTTCTCCGATACTCTTCATTGTTCTGGTTCAGCCTTGCTCGCTGCGCTGCGCGCCGGCTCGACCCGAAGTGCATCGGGTGGGTTTCCGAGCGTGTGAAATCTGTTCGCTCCGACGCAGGATTTCATGTCGTCGCGCCTGAACCAGATCGCGCGGCCGCATCTCAGCGGCGCGTTCCCGGCCGTAAATACGATCTGCTCGTCCGCTCGCATTCGAAGAACCTCGTGCGGTTGGATCAACGGTCGTGCGGCCAACTGCTTCGACCGCGTCCGGGACGATCCTTTCATCTGCGAACTTCGGCTGACCTGGTCGATCTCGACTGTTGTCATGCCGCAACGGCGCGAGATGTAGTCCGCCGTTTCCGGGTCGTTGATCGCCGCAAACGAGATCCAGCTCGCACTCTCGAACCATTTGCTGGCGGCGTCGCGACCGCCATAGGTTTCGCGCATCTGCCCGATCGACTGGTAGATCATGACGAGCGTGATGCCATATTTGCGACCGGCATCGCGCGCGGTTTCCAGGATCCTCATATAGCCAAGCCGCGCCACCTCATCGAGGAGGAAGAGCGCACGGCCCGGCATCGCCCCATCACGATTGTAGATCGCGTTGAGAAACGAGCCAATGATGACGCGCGCGAGGCCCGCATGCGTCTCCAAGGTCTTGAGATCGATGTTGATGAAGACGTCGGTGTTTCCCTCGGCAAGATCCCCCGTCGAAAACATCTTTCCGGAAACCAGCGCGGCGTAGTTCGGATAGGACAGCCAATGGGTTTCCTTGATCGCATTGGCGTAGACGCCGGAGAAGGTTTCGGGCGTCATGTTCACGAAAGCCGCGACGTTCTCCTTGACGAAATCCGAATCCGAATTGTCGTAGATTTCCTGCAGGCGTTGGCGCAACTGCGGCTCCGGCTCGGAGAGATTGGCGCGAACTTGGCGAAGCGTTTGGTTCTCCTTCTCCGTATGGCCGGAGAGACAAACGTCAGCGATCATCGCCGTCAGCAATTGCAAGGCCGAGGCCCGGAAGAAGTCGTCGCGAACTCCGCGTGTGCCACCGCTATCACTCATGATCCATGAAGCGACGGATGAAATGTCCTCTTCCTTGGTGCCGCCGAATTGCCCGATCCAATCAAGCGCATTGAAGCCGGTCTCCGGCTTCTTCGGGTCGAGGACGAATAGATCCCGATTCGCGCTGCCTCGTTGCACTGACACCATCGGGGCAACCTCGTTCGACGGGTCGAGGACGATCAGCGAGCCGCCCCATTTGAGCGCCGTCGGGATCGTCACCGACGTCGTCTTGAAGCCGCCGGAACCGGCGAACACGATGCCATGTGATGAGCCGAACGAGCCGTCGAAGCACAGGAGCGGTGGCTTGCCGCCGATGCCCCATGTGTCGGGATCGTCAGCGCGAAACGGGCGCGTTCCTCCGCTGTCCTTGTCGACCCGATATCGTTCGCCGACGACGATGCCGCCAGCGTCCGAAAACAGGTTGGCCGCCTCCTGCATCTTCATCCAGTCGGCCTCGCCATGAAGCGCCCGCTTGCCGCGTATGCGTTTGGGCTCAGCACTGGCGAAGGCCGCGTTGCCGACGAGCGCGACACGTAGGGCGAAGCAGGCGGACATCGCTGCCGCCGCCGCGCCGATCAGCGTCGCGGGATCAATATAGGAGAGGATCGACTTGCCGGCCGGAACCTGGTTCCCGAATGCCGACAGCCTGATTGCCTCGCGAGCGATGGCGACAACGATTGTCGCTACACCGCCGGCAACTACGCCCCATCCTGCTGTCTTGATCCTGATCGCGCCGGCGCTCGCGAACAGGAAGACACTGCCGATGACCGCCGCGGCGACATAGGGCAGCGCGATACCGGCGCGTCCGAGCGTCTGCCGCGCAGTCTCCGTCTTTCCAAAGCCGGACAGCCAGTGTTCGATCCCCGTCAATCCGATCGTGACCAGGAACATCAGCGCGACAGGTACGATGAAGAGGATGATCCTATTCATCTGTCTTGAAGGCCTCCGCTCCGATCGCAAGCAGCCGCGGGCGCACGGTCTCGTCGGTTTTAAGCCGTTGGCTCAGCTCGATCAGGGCGCCCAGCAGAAGCGCGCGTTTCTCGTAGCGAAGGCCGGCTTTGACGATCAGGCCGCCAAGTTCGATCTTTTCCCGCGTGTCCTTCTTGCGGGCGTCGGATGTGGTCGTGCGCGCCATCCGCTCAAGCCTCCGCAGTCCCGCCCGCAGCCGCGCCAGCCGCGTTCTGCGCGGACGGTGCGCTGCTTTCCCCGACGCCAGCTCCTTTCTTCCCTCCGGTCGTGCGAACCTCGCCTCCGCGAAACCGTTTCGCCAGATCCTCGAAGGCCACCTGCAGCTCTGCCTCGTCGATCTCGATGTCGCCCAGACCTGCTTTTAGCGCGATCCGGCCGATCCGCTCGGCCTCGCGGGTCTCGGCGACCTTGAGCTGTTCCTGGAGTTTGGCGATTTCGTCGCGGATCTTCGAGGATGGCTTCTTCATTCCGTCTGTCTCCCTTGGGTGAGAAAGCTTGTCTTTCGAACCCAGTTTCAGGGAGGTGAGCGCGGAACGCACTACTGTGAATCCTACAATCGCCAAAGCGCAAGCTTTGGTGAATGATCCCGGCCGTTCCGAAGGAGCGGATCCGAAGGGCGCAATTATACGTCGCTAACGCGACGCCCTTGCTGGAGGCCTGGTGGCCCCGCCGCTCTCGACGAACCTGTTGATTTCGTTCGCAACCGGGAAAGAATTCGCCGTGGCCGTCCCTCACTTCTCCGTCAGCGTCGTCGCCCGTGGCTCCGGCCGCAGCGCCGTCCTGTCGGCGGCCTATCGGCACTGCGCCAAGATGGATTACGAGCGCGAGGCTCGAACGATCGACTACACTCGCAAGCAGGGATTGCTGCATGAAGAGTTCGTTATTCCTGCCGATGCCCCGGAATGGCTGCGTGCAATGATCGCGGATCGTTCGGTCGCCGGCGCCTCCGAAGCCTTCTGGAACAAGGTCGAAGATTTCGAGAAGCGCTCCGATGCCCAGCTTGCCAAGGACGTCACGATCGCACTGCCGATCGAACTGAGCGCTCAGCAGAACATTGCGCTCGTACGGGATTTTGTCGAGCGCCACATTATATCGAAGGGCATGGTGGCCGACTGGGTCTATCACGACGCCCCTGGCAATCCGCACGTTCATTTGATGACGACGTTGCGGCCGCTGACCGAAGACGGTTTCGGCGCCAAGAAGGTTGCCGTGCTCGGGCCGGACGGCAATCCGATCCGCAACGATGCAGGCAAGATCGTCTATGAGCTCTGGGCTGGAGGTATCGACGATTTCAACGCGTTTCGCGACGGATGGTTTGCTTGCCAGAACCGGCATCTGGCGCTGGCCGGTCTCGACCTTCGCGTCGATGGACGGTCCTTCGAAAAGCAAGGGATCGATCTCGAACCGACCATCCACCTTGGCGTCGGCACCAGGGCGATCGAGCGGAAAACCGATGTTGCCACGAAGCCGGTCGAGCTCGAGCGCATCGAACTGCAGGATGCGCGTAGAGCGGAAAATGCGAGACGGATCGACCGCAATCCGAAGCTCGTCATCGACCTGATCACCCGTGAGAAAAGCGTGTTCGACGAGCGTGATGTCGCCAAGGTCTTGCATCGTTACATCGACGATTCCGCCCTGTTCCAAAGCCTTATGGTTCGGATCATCCTGCATCCCGACACGCTCCGCCTGGAGCGCGAGCGGATCGACCTTGCCACCGGTATCCGAGTGCCGGTCAAGTACACGACCCGCGACATGATTCGTCTCGAAGCCGAGATGGCCAATCGAGCGGTCTGGCTGTCTCAGCGGACTTCGCATGGCGTTCGCGACGCGGTGCTGGCAGCGACATTTGCGCGTCATGAGCGTCTTTCGGACGAGCAGAAAACGGCGATCGAGCATGTATCGGGATCCGAGCGGATTGCCGCGGTGATCGGCCGCGCCGGCGCCGGCAAGACGACGATGATGAAGGCTGCGCGCGAAGCCTGGGAGGCGGCAGGCTACCGGGTTGTCGGCGGCGCACTTGCCGGCAAGGCGGCCGAGGGCCTTGAGAAGGAAGCCGGGATCGTCTCTCGCACGCTGTCGTCCTGGGAACTGCGCTGGAACGGGGGGCGTAACCAGCTCGATAGCAAGACGGTCTTCGTCCTGGACGAAGCCGGCATGGTGTCGTCGCGGCAGATGGCGCTGTTCGTCGAAGCCGTAACGAAGGCCGGTGCCAAGCTCGTTCTCATCGGCGATCCCGAACAGCTTCAACCCATCGAAGCAGGCGCCGCGTTTCGCGCGATTGCCGATCGCATCGGCTATGCCGAACTCGAAACCATCTATCGCCAGCGCCAGCAATGGATGCGCGATGCCTCGCTTGATCTGGCGCGTGGCAACGTCGGCAGGGCAGTCGCCGCCTACCGTACCAATGGCAAGGTGATCGGATGGGATCTGAAGGCCGACGCCGTCGACAACCTCATCGCCGCCTGGGACCGCGATTACGATCCGGCGAAGACGTCCCTGATCCTTGCCCATTTGCGCAGGGACGTTCGCATGCTGAACCAGATGGCGCGCATCAAGCTGATCGAGCGCGGGGTTCTCGACAAGGGAGCCATGTTCAAGACGGCGGACGGCGATCGCAATTTTGCCGTGGGCGACCAGATCGTGTTCCTCAAGAATGAGGGCTCGCTCGGTGTCAAGAACGGCATGCTGGCCAAGGTCGTCGAGACCGCGCCAGGCCGGATTGTTGCGCGGGTCGGCGAGGGCGAGCCTGCCCGCCAGGTCCTGGTCGAACAGCGCTTCTACAACAACCTCGATTATGGCTATGCCACGACGATCCACAAGAGCCAGGGCGCCACCGTCGATCGGGTGAAGGTGCTCGCGTCGCTGTCGCTCGATCGGCACCTCACCTATGTCGCCATGACTCGTCACCGTGAGGATCTGGCCGTCTATTATGGCCGCCGATCCTTCGCCAAGGCCGGCGGGTTGATCGCGATCATGTCGCGAAGGAATGCCAAGGAAACGACTCTCGATTACGAGAAGAGCGCCTTCTATCGCGAGGCGCTTCGCTTTGCGGAAGCGCGCGGTCTGCATCTCGTCAACGTCGCCCGAACTCTGGTTCGCGACCGCCTGGAATGGCTCGTCAGTCAGAAGCAAAAACTTGCCAATCTCGGTGTTCGCCTTGCCGCCGTTGCCGGCAGGCTCGGCCTTGTCAGCGGCGCCACGCAATCCTCAACCCAACCCAGCACCAAGGAGGCAAAGCCGATGGTCTCGGGCATCACAACCTTTGCCAAATCAATCGACCAGGCCGTCGAGGACAAGGTCACAGCCGATCCCGGCTTGAAGAAGCAGTGGCAGGAGGTTTCGACCCGTTTCCACCTCGTCTACGCGCAGCCGGAAAGCGCGTTCAAGGCAGTCGATGTCGACGCGATGCTGAAGGACGAGAGCGTTGCGAAATCCACGCTGGCGACGATCGGATCGAACCCTGAACACTTCGGTGCGCTGAAGGGCAAGACCGGCATGTTCGCAAGCCGCGCCGACAAGCAGGAGCGGGAGAAGGCTGAGACCAATGCGCCGGCGCTCGCGCGTAACCTCGATCGCTATCTGCGCCAGCGGGCGGATGCGGAACGCAAATATGAGGTCGAGGAACGCGCCGTCCGTCTGAACGTGTCGATCGATATTCCGGCGCTCTCGGCAAACGCAAAGGAGACCCTCGAACGTGTGCGCGATGCGATCGACCGGAACGACCTGCCGGCCGGTCTCGAATATGCGCTTGCCGACAGACAAGTGAAGGCCGAGCTCGAGGGTTTCGCCAAGGCTGTAGCGGAGCGTTTCGGCGAACGGACCTTCCTTCCTCTGGCTGCCAAGGACTCCAGCGGACAGACCTTCAATGCGATCACGGGTGCAATGACGGCCGGGCAGAAGGCCGAAGTGCAATCGGCGTGGAATTCGATGCGGACGGTGCAGCAGCTGGCCGCGCATGAGCGCACGACCGAGGCGTTGAAGCAGGCAGAAAGCCTGTGCCAGAAAAAGAGCCAGGGGATCTCCTTGAAATGACGGCGCAAGTGTCTGCACCTCGGATGGGACCTACGCAAAGATCGAATGCCGTCGTGCTTTTGCTGGTGGCAGCAACCACCCTTGCCGGCAGTGTTGCTGCGGCCATCATCGGCGGCTACCGCATCAATCTGACACCGAGCGAACCCCTTGGCCTCTGGCGCATCTCGGCGCTCAATCGAGTGGTGTCGACCGGCGATCTCGTCTTTATTTGTCCTCCGCAAACGCCTGTCATGCGGGAGGCCAGAGCGCGTGGCTATCTCCGCTTCGGAACGTGCCCGGGCGGGGTCGCGCCGCTCATCAAGACGGTCATCGCGGTTCCCGGGCAGCATGTCGAAATCGGTGCGGGCGTCACGATCGACGGGCATGCGATCCCTTTCTCCGATCTGGCTCAGCGCGACGGCGAGGGTCGGCCGATGGTGCCTTATTCCGGCGGCGTCGTGCCGCCAGAAAGCGTCTTCCTGCACTCACCGTTGAGGAGCTCCTATGACTCCCGCTACTTCGGACCCCTTCCCGTCGCGGGCATCCTCGGCCTGGCGCAACCGGTGCTCACCAATGCACTGTGAGCACGTTCGGCCGGTCCTGTTGATTACCGCTTCAATCATTGCCGGAACGGTTGCTTGGAGCGGGAACGTCCTTCTCCTTCCGCTCGCATGCACGTTTCCGACCCTCTGGGCGCTTGCGCGAAAGAGGCTGACGGCTGCGTGTGTCTCGGCCGGCTATTTTCTCGCTGCATCACGCGGTCTGCCACAAGGCGTGGCGGCCTTTTACGCGTTCGACCTGTGGCCTGGCTTGGCTCTATGGCTCTGCGCATCTTTGAGCTTTGTCGCGGTCCACGCGATCCTCTGGACAAGACATTCTGGCATTCGTCCGATTTGCTATCTGGTGGCGGCCGCGCTCATGGCTATCCCCCCATTTGGCATCACCGGTTGGGCGCATCCGATCACCGCCGCGGGCGTGCTGTTTCCAGGGTGGGGATGGTGGGGGCTGGTTGCCACGACAGCCGGCCTCATGGGCCTCGTTACCCGCATGTGGCCGGCTGTCCCGATCGTCCTCATTGGGTTTTGGGCATGGTCCGCCGCAACCTGGGACCCACCGAAACTACCGGAGGGCTGGCGGGGCGTCGATCTCCAGTTCGGAGCTTCGCTCGGTCGCGACGTCAGCATTGCGCGTCACCGTGATCTGATTGCCACGATGAAGGGTCAGGCATCCGGCGGCACCCGCACCGTTGTTCTTCCCGAAAGTTCTCTGGGCTTCTGGACGCCCACCGTCGAGCGGCTTTGGGTAAAAGCACTGCAGGAAAGTGACGCCACCGTCATTGCCGGCGCCGCCATCATCGATGCGAACGGCTACGACAATGTTCTGGTCGCGATTTCAGGCGACGGCGCTCAAATCCTCTATCGCGAACGTATGCCTGTTCCGGGCTCGATGTGGCAGCCTTGGCGCGCCCTGCTGGGTCAGAGCGGCAGCGCGCGGGCGCATTTCTTCGCCAACCCGCTTGTGACCGCCGTCGACGCTCGGATCGCACCGCTGATCTGCTACGAGCAACTGATCGTCTGGCCCGTCCTGCAGTCCCTGCTGCAGGAGCCGGACTTCATCGTCGCTGTCGGCAATGGCTGGTGGACCAAGGGGACATCGATCGTCGCCATCCAGCGCGCCAGCACTCAAGCTTGGGCGCGCTTGTTCGCGAAACCCCTCGTTCTTTCCTTCAACATCTGAATGCCAAGGAGCCCGCCATGCTCGACGCTGCCCTGATTCAACAATGCGCAGACCCCTCGTTGAAGCCCCCGATCGTCGAGCAGTTCGTGACCGCCGCGGGCGCAAATGATCCACTTGCCGTCACCGTCAAATCAGGTGGCCGATTGATCCTCATCCCGAAGGCGACGACGCCGGACGAAGCCATGGCGATCGTCCGGCAGTATGCCGGCCAAGCGGTGGTGCGTGTCGGCCTGACGCAGTTTCCGGCGGGCGTCGGAGTCAAGGATGCTTCCGATCTGCAGCCCGATCTGGTCGACGCCTGCGAGAACCTTCGCAAGGGAACTGCGATGTTCGCCAAGGTGCTTCGGATTGTGGCCAAGTGGTACGGCAACCCTTGGAGCGACGAGGTCTTTCCGCACATTTTCGACGATGCGATCTACGCTTGGAAGACCGGCGAATTCGAAGGCGTGCGTGTGTTTCAGGCTCCTGATCCGGGAGGGAGCGCGACGACAGACAGTGCGTCATCCTCAGACGCGGACGCCACCGACAGCTCTCCTGAGGATGCGGCCACTGAAAGTCCGGGGAAAAGCCGCAGCGTTGGATCGGCGGAGATGCGAATCGACCTTTCCCGGATCGGTGGGAAATAAACGACTGGAAATTTGAGACCTTCGTTCGCTGCCAAGTCAGATATAGACGGCTGCGCGATTAAAATTGGTCGGGAAATGACTTTAAAATAGACGGAGGCTCGTCCGATAGTCGAGACTGCGCTTGCCGACACTCGTGTCGTCCTCATAGCCGGCCCAAGGCAAGCTGGAAAGACAACTCTCGCGCGGCAATTCTCAGGCCCTGATCGCGCCTATATCACCCTCGACGACGCCGGCGCGCTCAGTGCTGCCAAGGCTGATCCGGTCGGTTTTGTCCGGGGCCTTAACAGGAGCGTGATCGATGAAGTTCAGCGGGCGCCCGAACTGATACTGGCAATTAAGGAAAGCGTTGACCGCGACAACGCCCCGGGCCGATTTCTACTCACAGGTTCGGCCAATCTGGCAACTGTGCGCGATTGCGGACTCCCTTGCCGGGCGCATGGCCGTGGTCCCGCCCTGCCTTTCGCCCAGTCCAAAATCCGTTCGACCCCGGGTGATTTGCTGGATCGTCTATTCGCTGGTGAGGAACCCGCGACCGGCGAGGACGCTATATTTGGTGATGATCTTCTGGAAACCGTGCTGCGCGTGGCTATCCGGAGGTCTTGCGTAGAGCGACGCCTGCCCGGCGGATCGCCTGGTTGGAAGACTACGTGGCCCTGATTCTCGACCGGGACGTTCGCGACATCGCCAACATCGATCAACTCGATCGACTGCCGCGGTTGCTGGATGTTCTTGCGGAACATGCCGGCCAACTGGTGAACCACAGCAGTTTCGGTGCCGCATTGGGACTGTCGAGCGTCACCGCGCAAAAATATGTAGCCATTCTCGAGCGGCTTTTTCTGATCAGAACGCTGGCGCCATGGTCGAACAACCGGTTAAGCCGGCTGATAAAAACGCCCAAACTGCACTTTCTCGATACGGGACTGCTGGCGAGCTTGCGGGAGGACGTATCCGAAGCGCTGCGTGAAAACAGAACACGGTATGGAGCGTTGCTTGAAAGCTTCGTTGTTTCCGAGCTTTTGAAGCTTGCCTCTTGGTCTGACCGGCGCTTTTCGTTTTCGCATTACAGGACCAAAGATCAGGACGAGGTCGATGTCGTCATCGAGGATCGCCGTGGTCGGATCGTCGGAATAGAGGTCAAGGCATCAGCGACGGTGAAGACTGAGGATTTCAGGGGATTGCGTCAGTTGCAGGAAGCGGTTGGCGGTCGTTTCGTGCGTGGACTGGTCTTGCACGATCATGACCGCGTGACGCCTTTCGGAGAAAAATTGCAGGCAGCGCCCTTGTCCATTCTATGGACCATGTGATTGCTGAGCAGCGTCAGGATGTTTCAAACCGATGCCCACGCATCTATTGCACGGCCGGTATCCGCAAAGCTTCCGGAAGTCGCGGCCTTTGTTCGTCACGAGGATGAAATCCCCCTTGATGATCCGAGGCATCAGATGCCAGTCGGTTTCGCCGCTAAACCCGAGCCAATTCACATTGGAAACAATCCTGGCTGTGAGCTTGGGCCACGGCCACGAATGATGTGTGAGGGCATTCATCAATAAGAAACTTCACGAGGTAGAGCCAGATGGTTTGGGGACGTTCTCGTTCCGAAGGACCAGGCGCTTCACGGATTTCACCTTCAGGCCCTGCTCCGAAAGCTTCCTCGGACGTCCCCTGGCGGGATGGGCCGCAACCCAGATCTCGGCAAGTTCCACCATACGCTCGGTGAGCGAAGGATAGCCCTCAACGATTTCCGCTGTACTTGCGCCTTGGGTCTTCATCGCGGCAATCGTTCGTACAGGAACACGGGTTCGCTTGAAAACCGGCTCGCCACCCACGACACCTTTCACGCTTTCAATCATTCGTTCGGCTTCTCGAAGCGCCTCGGCCCGCGCGGCCAGTTGTTCTCGTGCCCGCGCAACGTCGATAATGAGATAATCGTCTGCCCTGACAGTTTCGGCATCGGGATTCTGGTCGATGGTGTCGAACAAGCGCTTGCGGCGCTCGGCAGACAAGATCGATCCGACGCCGTACCAGAGCTTCAACCGAAGCAGATCCTGATCGGTGAGTGCTCGACCCCTGCTACCAACGAGATGAGTCTCGATGATGCGCTTGTCGATCGCATTGTGCACCGATTTCACAGCGATCTCGCTGACAGCCGCCGCCTCGGCGGGCGTGTAGACGTGTGATGTGCTGGTCATAATCATTCTCCTTATGGAGAATAAATATTGCAGGAGATGGCTGCCGTAAAGGCCGACCTCGCTTTTCGATCTCGCTGCTGATCAGGCTAGCAAGGCGTTCATTTCTTCTCTGCTGTCCGTTTCAGCAAATCAGACGCTTCTACTTCTAAAACCATTGCCAAGCGATCCACCACATCGATGCTCGCATTGTAAACGCTGCGTTCCAGGGAACTGATGTAGGTGCGATCGATACCTGCGCGATAAGCAAGCTCTTCTTGCGACAGGCCTTTGGCCCGACGCGCGGCTTTCAGATTTCGTGCAAATACCTCTCGAATCTCCATGATCGAGAGAGCAACGGCTTGTAGAGTATTTCACCACGGAGTATTCTCTACATCGACATTACATTTGACGAATCAAGGTGATGCCGCGGTGGCCGAAGCTTCTCTTCGTGTGGGACGGTGAACCGTTCGAAGATTTCGACTCTCTCCTATCCTCCGGTAATCTGGTATCTAATCGCAAGCGTATGCGACGCGAACTAAGCCTCGGTTCTTGGCGGTCTTAAAATGAAGTTAGAGGAGACAAGGATGAAGAACGCCAGCTCATCCGGGGCAGACGAAAAAATTGGAAGACAATCTCGCTGCGGTTTGATGCAAAAATCGGAATTAGAGGTCCTGGCTGTTTCGGCGATCCTCGAACACCGCCGGCTTCTCGCAGCCGATCAGGCCGTCTATGACGAGTGGTCGCGCGCAAGCGACGACCCGTCAACTTCCAGTTCCGTGCTCCAGACGCTTCAGGACGAATATATCGCACGTCAGAAAAAGTCCGAAGCCCATCAGGAGAAGCTCTCGGAAATTCTGGATGCACTCGGCTACGTTCCAGACGTGCCGTTTGAAGGCGACGATTAGACCTCAGACCAGGCCGCGATCCTTCGCAATGGCAACGAGCTGCGGCACAGACTTCGCGTCAAATTTCTCGCGCGCCTTGTCGAGATAATGCTGCACGGTTCTGGCCTTGATACCAGTGAGCATCGCCGTTTCAAGCGCGGTCCTCCCCTTCGTTGCCCACACAAGGCACACCATTTCGCGCGGCGACAGCATTCGTTTCGGGTTGATTGCAGTTTTCGCTGCGATGATTTTCAGTTGGTAATAGACAGCCATCACCAACTGAACCGCCTTCTTGGGATCCAGCATCCCTGAAATATCGACCTTTCTTTCCGAGGACGCGAAGGTCAGCATCATCGTGGATCCGAAACTGCCCTCAACCGGAATGGTGATGCCGCAGCGAATGCCGTGCTCAATGGCCTCGTCGCGAAACCGCCGAAGCGGAGAAGATCCTCGGGCAGGCCACTTATCGGCTGTCCAGAAAAACATACCTCGCCCGTGCTTTCCCTCCCTCACAACTGGGTCAATCCGTGAATAATCGCCACCGAGATAAATGCCCTCCCATGGTTCGGGATAGGAATTGAAGGTCCTGAGTTCGAGAGCTTCTGCTTGCAGATAGGCAAACCGGTCATATCCGCACGAATGGGCAAAGGTTTTCAGCGCACTTTTCATCATATGCTCGTCTTGCGCGGCTTCCAGCATATCGATGAGCGAGCGAACATGTCCGTCCACGGCTTTTCTCCTTACGTTCCTGACGCGGCGGCTCGTCTTCCCCGGCATCGTTCGTCGAAGAGGCAGATCAGCTGACCCGCGTACAGGGGGTCGTGGGGCAACGATAGCGTTTCGGACCTTCAGTCGATGTCTGAATCGCAAACCTGGTGTACCCGCGTCACGCGATGCAATGCGAAATTACTACCCAGCCCCGCGAAACTTTCAAGCGCGGTCAATCCGGAAAGGTGGCGGGAAATAGAAGGATTTCATATTGCGTGGTTGCACCGCCACACCTTGGTTCAACCTAAGGCATGGCGGCTGAGCATAGTCGCTGCCCCAAGTGGTTAAATTCCACGGTAAGCGGACGGGAAAATGATGTCCTGGTCCACTAACACGTTGAATCTGTAACCTGGCCGAATGCGGATTGTTGGCTGAACATTCAGGTTCTTCGAGATTGTCTGCTCCGCCACCCGACCAAACGATTCGGCGAAGTTTCTTCGCGCCGCATCGGATGCGGTATCCTGCGTCGCAAGCGTCGAACTTTCGGGCATTGACATGTCGATCCCGGTCCCGATCAAGGCAACGAGTGCTGCCGAACTCCACGTGCGCCATAGGTGCCGATCGACCTTGTCCTTTAAGCCGCCATATCCTTCCGAGTCAGTGCCTGCCATGCCCCCGATCTGAAGGGTTGAGCCGTTCGGAAAAATGAGGTCCGTCCAGACGACAAGGACCCTTTCCTGCCCGAATGAGACCTTGGAGTCATAGCGGCCGAGCAGCTTCGCACCCTGCGGTATGAGGAGCCGGTAGCCCGTCGCGCTATCAAAGACGTTCTGGCTCACCTGCGCTGTGATCCGTCCCGGAAGATCAGAGTTGAGGCCGGTGATCAACGTAGCGGGAACGACCGAGCCGCGTTTCAATTCGTAGGGCGAGATCTGCTTCACGGTCTGATTCGGCAGATAACCGAGATCTTTGATGTCCTGGTTGAAAAAATCTTCCTTCGAGGTTTGGCCATTCGGATCGACATTCTGACCCATAAGGCCGGCGTTCGTTGCCGCGGCATAGAGATCCGAGACCCTCGTGCCTGCCCCAGTCGAATTTTGGCCGCTCGAGTCTGTGGTAATCGTTGCGGCTTTTTCAATTTCGGAAATATCGACCTTCAATGGGGAGTCCAGCGCCGTTGCACGCGCCTGCAGGCGAGCCATCCGCTGGCGCTGGGCCTCTCGGATATACTGTTCATCCTGCTCCCGCTTCAAACGGTCCCGCCATTCTTCTTCCGATTCCAGCGGGGGGCGTCGCTCTTCCTGTTCGAGGGGTCGGCGAGCAACAGCCGGCGCCTCCTTCTCAACTTTCTGCTCGACGGCAGGCGTTGGCTGAAACGCTTCCCGCTCAACCGGCTCACCGATGATGCCGTCGGCAATGCCGCGCTTGAGCTGGTCCCCGAAATTGGTTGCGGGAGTATTCGAAGCACTGTCGATATCGCTGTTTCGGGCAAAGGGAAGCCCGCGCCACGACAGTCCGATCACGACCACGCCAACGAATAGCGCGACGAGAACGATGGCGATGATGATCGGCAGCCGATTGATTCGGCGCATGCTGTTCTCATCATCGGCATGAGCCGACGCACCAAGATAGAGAGACTGGACCATATCTGTCTCCCCTCAATTACGCTGCATGACGGAAAGCGGGCTTGCCGGCGTAGCGCCGACTGCTGTTGCTGTATACGCCCGGCCAAGGGCGATAGACGGCGTGGAGAGTCGCGCGAGCACCTGACCGTCAACGCCATCGATCGAATAGGCGAGCTCGACGGGTTTCACGTCCTTTCCGATCTTCCCGTCGGTAACGACCGTGTAGCCCCATCCCTTCAGCGCGGCCTCGAGGGCCATCCCATACTCCGACGTGCCCTTGCCCATCATGATGGTTGTGGTGCCTGCCGGGCCAATTTGCTCGGCGAACCGGCTCGCCATATCGCCGGCGATTGCGCTTGCGGCCGGGGCAGTCACCGCAGTGGCGTTTGAGCTGGTGTCCAGTCCCTCCTCGGCAGTTTGGCAACTGGAAAGAAAAACGGCAGCGACGATGAAAACGAGAGCTTTGCGCATCACTCAGCCTCCCCGCCGGATGGTGATCTTTTGTTGCTGCCAGCCAACTCCGGAGACGAGGATCGCCTTATCGATTGCGTAGTCGACGATCATCACGTCGTTCTTCATCCGGTAATTGACGACGCGGTTCTGGCCCCCGTTGACGACGAACAGCACAGGCGCATCCTGTCCCGAGATCGATTTGGAAAACTGGATGTAGGTTTTTACACCATCCGAATAGACGCGCTTCGGCTTCCAAGAGGCGCGCCCACTCACCGAGTAGGAGAAGTTCAGTTTATCGGGCGCCGTTCCGAGTGTTCCGCTGGTCTCGAGCCGGGCATTGATGTCCGCAAGCTTGGTCGAGACATCCTCGGGATATTCGAAGCCAACGCGGGCCATGTACTGGCTCGGATGGGACTTGAGTTGGATGTGATAGGTACGCCGCGACGTCGTGACCACCATGGAGGTGACGAGGCCGGGTTCCGACGGCTTGACGATCAAGTGGATAGCCTGACCGCCGGTGGCGCCGGAGGTCGCCGGCTCCACCTTCCAGCGAACGGTGTCGCCGACGAGGACATCGCGGACAATCTCGCCGCCCTGCAGCTCAATATCGCAGACCTGCAGCGGCGAGCAGACGACGGACGGCTGAGTTTCGCCGAAGAGAAAGATGACCTTGCCATCCAGCCCGGTGGTAACCAGTCCGGGTGTGCCGCGCCACTTCCGCGAAATGTTAGTTCCCTTCAACTCGTTCGACGTCATGCTTTGTGCATGAGCACCCGTCGCAATGACGAGTCCGGCTATGCAGCCCGCGGCTGCGATCAATCCTGTTCTTTGCATGTGAAGTCCCCTGCCCTTATAGCTGTGCTGTCCAATCGAAATCCCGGACGTAGAGACCGATTGGATTGTGGCGGATGGTCGCCTCGTCCTGTGGGGCCGTCAGCGTGACCGTCGCGATGCCGCGGAACCGGCGTGTGCCCGTTTCTTTGCCCTTCCGGTCCCGTTCGTATTCGGTCCAGTCGATCTGATAGGTCTGGTTCGAAAGCGCGACGATGTTGTTGACCTCGATGGCGACCGTCGACAACTTGGCCTTCTCGAACGGCGAATTGCTTCGGAACCAGTCATTTATCTTCTGCGTCGACGGATCGGACGTCCGAAGGAGTGCGTAGGTTCGGTCGATGTATTGCTTCTGAACCACGGCGTCCGGCGTGATCGAACGGAAGCTGGTGACGAAAATTCCGAGCGTGGCGCGCACCACCCGAACGTCGGCGTATTCGATCTGTTCAGGGAACCCGGCGGTCGCTGCGGTCCCAAGTTTGTCGACTTCGACGATATAGGGAACCAGTTTGACTTGGGTGCTGAGATACATGGCATACCCGAAGGCGATCACTGCCATGGCCAGACCCAGAATGCCGACGATGCGCCATGCAGCGGCTGCCTGGACATAGGAGCCGTATCGCTCACTCCATTCCTGGCGCGCGGCAAGATACGGGTTTTCGGGGGCGCGGTTCGCTGCCATCGACTGATCACTTTCTGATTGCTGTTAATCTTTGCGTTCGGGAGGTGGCTTTGGCCCGCTCTGCCCGCTACGACTCTGGTCCAGCTTGGCGTTGGCGAGCCCGAGAATCGATCCTGCATAAGCACCAGGAGAACCGATGGCCTTCTCCTTGGCAGCCGAGCCCGCCGCTTTTCCTGCGGATCCGATCCCTGCGCCAAAACCTCGAAGCATGGCACCTGCACCGGATGACCCTGCGGCCCGTGCGGTTTGAGTCGCCGCGAATCCCGCCCCGGCTGCACCGGCCGCGAGGAACCCTGCCCCGGTGGCAAAGGATGCCGCCTGACCACCGTGCCTGATCGCCTCCATTCCACCTGAAACGGATGCACCCTGAACGACACCTTGAATGATACTCGGCACATACATCGCGATGATGAAGACCACCACTGAAATGCCGGCGACCGCCAAGGTCGTGACGAACTGGTCCGAGGAGGCGGTTGGAGTATTCGCAAGACCCATCAGGACCTCGGATCCAATCTTTGCGATCATCACCAAGGCCATCAGTTTCATGCCGACGCCGAAGGCGTAGACGAGATAACGGACAGCAAAGTCCTTGGTGAAGGAGGATCCGCCAAGCCCGAGCATGATCATGCCGGCAAGCAGGCCGACATACATCTCGACCATGACCGAGACGAAAATTGCTGCGACCAGCGAGAAGCAGATGACGACGACACCCATCGCCAACACCGCCGCAATCGCCAGCGCATTGTCCTCGAATACGCCAAATTTCACTTGCTGCGACATTTGCGAGGCAACCCGGATACCGGCGTCGAACACTTCAGCAGGCGACGCCGATCCGCCGCCCGCGCCGATCTGGAAGAGGCTGTCGACTACCGCTCGGGCAAAGGTCGGCCCTTGAGTGAGAACGAAGGCGAAAAAACCAATGAACATGATCCGCCGCACAAGCTCCGCGAACCAGCTATCGAGCGATGCAGCGTGCAGCGCCAGCCAGACGGCGGCAATCCCCACCTCGATGGTCGCCAGGATCCAGAAGAGAGATTTCGCCGCATCCATGATGGTCGTCTCCCACCCTTTGGCGGCGGTCGAGACCTGATTTTCCAGTTCGGTTAGGACTTGTCCCTGTTGGGCAAAGGCGGGAGCTGCAAAGACGAGGCAAAGGATGCCCGCGATTAGTAATGACCGTTCAAGATTAGATTTCACCATCTTGGGCGCATCTCCTGGCCATCTTTGATCGGCGGCAGCGCTTTGTTCGAGCCGAAGAATTTTTCCCTGACGGCGCGTTGTTCCTCAGTGAGCGGGGGTTTGGTGGTGTCTCTGGATTTGACGATCAGCACCGTCGCCGCAGATGAAACAGCGGCAACAACCACAAGGAGGACAATGACGACAGCGCGGTTCACCAGCGGGGCTCCATCTTCTGACCTTCCGGAATGCTCTTGATCTCGGCGTTGAAGAACTTCTCCCGCCGGGCCTGGGCCAGGTCCTTGTCGGTTTGTTCGGTCTGAAGCCACGTCCCCATCATCGTCATCTGCTGGGAGACGAGACCGCGCAGCTTCTGCATCTGCGCCACCTGTTGCGCGGCGATTTGGTGACCCACTTGCAGGGCCTTCATCTGGCCATCTGATGTCTCGGACATCGACCGTAGTGAGGACATCGTACTTTCCTCGCTGTCGAACTGGTCGGCCGTCAGGTTCGCTGCCTTCAGCGTGCTGGCGATGGTTTCGCGGTTAGTGTCGGACCAGGTCTGGTAACTCGACGAGAATTTCTCGGTGTTGGGCAGATTGGTCCTAAGGCTCGAATAGCTTTGGAAGCGCTGCTGCAGCACGTCATCGGCGTTGCCCATGGAAAACGAAATGCTCTGGCCCTGGTCGACGATGCTGCGGAGATGATTGAGGTCGCTTTCTACCTGTCCCCACATATGCGACGGGAGGGTCGCGGTGTTTTGCAGCAAGTTTTGGTAGATGTTGAGCTGCGTTTCGATCTGCTGTGCCAACTGGCTGATCTGGGTGAGCTGGTTCTGGATTTGCTCGCCGGATTGGCCAACAAGGGAAACGAGCTCGCCATTGTTGAGGACCTGCGTCCACTCGGTCGCAGCGCCGGTGGCGGTTCCGGCCTCGGCGGGCTTTGCTTCGCCGGTAGCCACCACGAACGCCGCCAGACCAGCGAGCAATCTATTCGAAGTTAAGCAACGATGCGGCATCGTGGACTCCTTTCATTTGAAGCCAGTGGATCGGCCAGTCGCGGCCGTGTTCGGAATAGAGGGCGCGGATGCGCTTGAGGTCTTCCTTGCCGGATGCGCCGACGAAGCTAAGCGCCAGCGGCCCGAGCGCCATATCGAACAGCCGTCGGCCTTCAGGAGTGACGACGTAGTATTCGCGCTTGGGAATCGCGTTCGAGACGATCTCGATCTGCCGCTCGTTGAATCCGATCCGGTCGTAGAACTCGCGAGTTCCAGGCTCTCTGGCGGCACCATTCGGAAGGCAGATCTTTGTTGGGCAGGATTCCTTCAGCACGTCGATGATCCCGGAGCGTTCGGCGTCGGAGATCGACTGTGTGGCGAGCACGACGGCGCAGTTGGCCTTACGCAGCACTTTCAGCCATTCGCGTATCTTGCTGCGGAACACTGGATGGCCGAGCATCAGCCAGGCCTCATCCAGCACGATCAGGCTGGGAGCGCCATCGAGGCGCTTCTCGATCCGCCGGAACAGATAGGTCAGTACGGGCACGAGATTGCGTTCGCCCATGTTCATCAGTTGTTCTATCTCAAAGGTCTGGAAGGCACCGAGCGTCAGACCGTCTTCCTCGGCGTCGAGAAGCTGTCCCATTGGACCATCAACGGTATAGTGATGCAGCGCGTCTTTGATTTCACGCATCTGCACCCCACTTGCGAAGTCGGACAACGATCTTCCGGGCGCGCTGACCATCAACCCGATCTGGCGGGAAATTGCATTGCGATGATCGGGGGTGATGGTTACGCCTTGCAGGTCCACCAGCATCTCGATCCATTCCGTGGCCCAGGCCCGATCGGTTTCGCTGGAGAGGTCCGAAAGCGGGCAAAAGGCCAGCGCCTTTCCTTTTTCTTCAGAGCCGCCACCAATCTCATAGTGATCGCCGCCAGTGGCGAGCGTCAGGGGCAGGAGCGAGTTTCCCTTGTCAAAGGCAAAGATCTGGGCGCGTTCGTAGCGTCGAAACTGCGCCGCGATTAGTGCCAGAAGCGTCGACTTGCCCGATCCGGTCGGTCCGAAAATGAGAGTGTGACCAACGTCGTCGACATGAAGATTCAGCCGAAACGGTGTCGACCCACTCGCGACCTGCATGAGCGGTGGCGAGTCCGGCGGGTAAAAAGGGCACGGTGCAACGGGGTTGCCCGACCAAACAGAGTTCAGTGGGATGAGGTCGGCGAGATTGCTGGTATTGATCAGCGGCTCGCGCACATTTGCGTACCAATTGCCTGGAAGGCTTCCGAGATAGGCGTCGGTTGCGTTGAGTGTTTCGATCCTCGCTCCGAAGCCTTCGGCCTGTATTAGCCTGCGTACCGCCTCCGCCTCCTCCTGCAAGGCTTCGCGATCACCGTCGAATAGAACGACAACCGGGGTGTAATACCCATAGGCGACCAACTGCGAGGAGGCTTGCGCGATAGCGTCCTCGGTCTCGGCCACCATGCTCATGGCGTCCTGATCGATCGAACGACTTTGCGTCTGGAATAGCTGGTCAAAGAACGGCCGGACCTTTTGCTGCCATTTCTTGCGGGTGCGCTCGAGCTTTTGCCGCGCCTCCTCCGCATCGAGGAAGATGAAGCGCGATGACCAGCGATAGCTTAGCGGCATCAGATCAAGGCTGTGGAGAATCCCCGGCCAGCTCTCTGCCGGCAGTCCGTCGATCGCCACCACACCCAGGTAGCGGCTTTCAACCTTTGGCGTCAGCCCATGCTTGAGCTCGGCTGTCGCGATCCAGTCGAGATACATGGGAGCATCCGGCAGCCGGATTGGATGGTTTTCGCCCGTAATACAGAAGCGAACGAATTGCAGCAGTTCGTCATAGCGAGCGACCCTCTCCCCGCCCCTCTCGACGACCTCGCGCGTTTCCATTCGCCGGATCGAAAGGGTGTTGGCAAAATACTGCTCAATCTCCCGGACAGCGTTCTTGAAGATGAACAGCACCGTGTCGGCATAGGTCTTCTTGCGGCTCCCCTCGTCCGAGTAGATGTATCTGCTGAGGGCCGTCTTTTTGGGCTCCAGGGGCCGATAGGTGAGGATAAGAGCGTGCTTGCTCTCGAAATGCCGCTGATCTCGCGCAAAATGCGCCCGGCGCTCGGCATCAATCGCCCGGGTGACCGGGTCCGGGAAGTGGCACCGGTCCTCAGACGGATAGTCAACCGTCGGAATACGGATCGCTTCGACCTGGATCATCCACCCGTTTCCAAGACGCGACAGAATGGCGTTGATCCGTCGCGATAGCTCATTGCGTTCCAGATCGGTGGCACTTTCGGTGTCGGGCCCAGCAAAGTACCAGCCAGCCATAAGGCTGCCGTCCTTCAATAGCAGGACGCCATCGTCAACCAGACCGGCATAGGGGACGAGATCCGCGAAGGATGGGCCGGTTGCCCGGAACCGTTTAAGAGCGACCATGCAAACCTCCTCAATACCGCCGCCACGGCGAGGTGGTCGCCTTGTAGTAGGGCTTGTAAGAAATGTGCCGGAAGTAGACCTGACGCATCAGCGGGTCCGCCTTTGCCATCATTCTCAAGAGCCCGACGATGACGATCCAGACGGCAACCCCGAAGAGCGCGGAATATATTGTCAAGACCACAAAGATCAGGATGACCGCGGCGAGACCTGTGAGCAGGACCAGTTCCCGGTCCGCGCCCATCAGCAGATTCGGACGCGAAAGTGCACGGTGGATGCGGTTGTGTTTTAGACGGGACAGGGACTCAACCATGAGCCCCCTCCCCTACTCTGCTTCGGCTGAAGAATGTGGTTCGCTCGTCCGATGCTCCAATCGAGGCACCCGTCGCGCCGAACAGGCCGATGATGTTGGTGGCACCGAGCAGGATGCCCGCCACCAGCACGATATACACCAGCCGCCGCGCGAAGTCGTTCAGTTCTCCCCCAAAGATGAGCATGCCGCCAGCAATTGCGACCGCTGCAAGTGCAATAGCTCCCGCGACCGGCCCGGTGATCGACTCCTGGATTTGCTGCAGCGGCCCTTCCCAGGGAAGACTGCCGCCCGAACTGGCGAGCGCCGGCGCGACGCAGGCGAGAACGATGTGCGCCACAAGGAGTGCGACTGCGATGACGGCATTTCTACGCGACATTGCGCGCCTCCTTCTCTTCTGTAAGCTGGTCGGATTCGACTTCGTACTGGCCGCCCGCGAAGCGCTCGACCTGAATGACGTCGCGGACGCGCCGCCCGCGCGGGGTCCGTTCTATGGAGACGATGAGATCGACCGCTTCTCCGATCACCTCATGCATCGGCTGCTGGCTGGCTTCGGCGGTCAGCTGCTCGAGACGGCGGAGCGCCGACATCGCTGTATTTGAATGGATAGTCGCCACGCCACCCGGATGGCCGGTGTTCCACGCCTTGAGTAGTGTGAGCGCAGCGCCGTCGCGGACTTCACCGACCACAATTCTGTCGGGCCGCAGCCGCATGGTGCTCTTCAGCAGCCGCGCCATGTCAACGGTATCGCTGGTGTGGAGAAGGACAGCGTTCTGGGCCCCGCATTGAATCTCTGCGGTGTCCTCAAGAATGACGAGCCGGTCTTCTGGTGCGCTCTTCACAATCTCGTCGATGACAGCATTCGCGAGCGTCGTTTTGCCGGAGCCAGTTCCCCCGGATATGATGATGTTGAGCCTGGAGGAAATCGCGCTGCGGATCGTCGATGCCTGGTACTCTGTCATCACGCCGGAGCGCACATACTCATCGAGCGGGATAAGACGCGACGCACGACGACGAATAGTGAAGGCAGGCTTGGCGACCACCGGCGGCAAAAGACCTTCAAAGCGGTGGCCACCGATCGGCAGCTCTCCGGAGATGATCGGCTGTTCCGTGTCCACCTCTGACTGAAGCGCATGGGCAACGGTACCGATCACCATTTCCGCCGCGGCCGACGACATCTCACCGGCCGGCGCGACGCCGTGGCCGAGCCGCTCGATGAAGAGCTTTCCGTCCGGATTGAGCATGATCTCGACGACCGTTGCATCGTCCAGCGCCACGCAGAGGTGATCGCCGAGCGCCTCCTGAAGTTTGCGGACAAGCCGAGGGTGAGAGCGAAGCTGGTTCACCGATTTCTCCTTACGCTGCCTTGCAGAGGGGGGTGCATTCAGATCGGTAGTTAGATGGGCGGAGTTTTTGAAATGTGCCGGCGTCGGCGGGTAGGATGCCCGCCACGGCCATCGTTACGCCGATCTTCTTCGGCTCCCCCAACCGCTGCAGCGGCCAGCCAACACGAGCGAGGATCCGCTCGAAGCGGAGATCGGTCACCGTGACGATTTCGGTGAAGCCATTCGCCATGCACCATTCAATGATGCCTGCGAACATCGTCAGCGTTGCCTCATGTACCGAGCCGGCTCCCTTGCCCTCCCCGAGACTAGTGTCGACGCAGAAGCGGGAGCTTTCGATCATCGCGGAGTGCGCGTTGAGCTGGCCATTCGGAAGTAGCGAGGAAAAGACGTCCGTCACCATGGTCGGGCCAAGCGCCGGAAGCAGCCTCGCGCACCCTGCCACGTCACCGTTGTTCGAAATTGCGAGGATGTAGGTTGGCATCAGCGCGTCAAAAGCGTCTGACTCCCGACCGTCAATAACGTCAACGTCCCAGCCCAACCGGGCGGAAAAGATCCGGGCGCGCAATTGGTGATGCATGTGGAGGAGCCGGGCTTCTTCGTCATTCCGTGGCTTCGAGATCGCGAGAACCTGCATGAATTTCTCCGTCGTTGTTGGTCGGCGGTGAAATCAGCACGGATCGGAATCGGTTGGCAGTTGTAGAATCCTACAAAGCCAAGCCGAGATAAGCGGGCAATGCGGAAAGGGCTTGGTCATTCGGATGGGGATATCGCTGCCTTCGCTCGCACCGCGCCGAGCCGCCTCAATGGGGGTGACGGCCGAGTGTCAGCATGGGCGACCCTGTTACAACTCGGTTCGAGGCTCGGTTGGCTGCCAAATGCTTATTCTGCGGGTCTCTGGCATTAAGAAGATGGCGAGCACGAAACACACGGCAGGAACGGCAATTGGGTAGATCAGCGCGTACCCGATACTACCTGTCGCTGCGAAGGCCGCCGAGGTTATGAACGGCACCAGTCCGCCACCCCAGCCGTTTCCGATGTGATACGGCACTGATACCGACGTGTACCGAATCCTACCGGGAAAATATTCCGCCAGAAACGCCCCAACCGGTCCGTAGACCATGCCGACATAGCAAACGAGGATGAAGATGATGAAGATTGCGATCGGATAGTTGATGCTCCCAGGCTGCGTGACCGCACCGAGCCACAAATACAGCGGGTAATAGGTGAGCGCGGCGAGCAGCATTCCTCCCAGGATCACTGGCTTGCGGCCGATTACGTCGGAAAGCCAGCCAAAGAGGATTAGGCTCGGCGTTGCAAGAAGCAATGCCGCTCCGACGATGTAGGCGGAGTTCAGCGGATCCACTTTGGAGACCTGCTGCAGAAAGTACAACGCCCAGAACTGTCCGCTGTACCAGACCACGCCCTGTCCAATAAGCACGATGGTGGCGATCCCCACATATTTGATGTTGGAGCTGAGAAACGCTTCCCTCCAGGGATTTTGGGTCATTTGCCCCTTGGCCTTGATCTCCTGGAAGATTGGTGTCTCCTGGAGCTGGAGCCGAATGTAGATCGCGATGCCTACAAGCAGGAACGACACCAGGAATGGAACGCGCCACGCCCATGCGTCGAAAGCTTCACTGCCAAAATAGGTTCGCGCCGCGATGATCACCGCCAGCGACACCACGATCCCGAGAGTCGGGGAAGTCTGAAGCCAGCCTGTATAGTAGCCGCGGCGTTCGTCGGGGACGTGCTCGGCGACGTAGGTGATGGCGCCGCCATACTCGCCGCCTAAGCACAAGCCCTGGATCATCCGCAAGCTGAAAAGAAGGAAGGCAGCGGTCAGACCGATCGACTCATAGGTGGGGATTAGACCGATCGCACCGGTGCCTAACCCCATTCCCGTCAGCGTGATGAGGAATGTGTATTTGCGGCCTACCCTATCGCCCATCCAGCCGAAGAGGAAAGCGCCAAGTGGGCGGATCAGGAATCCTGCCGTGAAGAGCGCAATCGTACTCAGCAGCGCCGCAACCGGGTGTGATTGCTCGAAGAACTTGACGGACAGAACCGCAGCCAAGCTCCCGAAGATATAGAAGTCATACCATTCGATGATGTTTCCAACCGATGCGGCAACGATCACGCGGCGGAAATCCGTCGGGACTTGAACAGCCATGTTGCTTCCTCCCGTTTCAAGACATGGCTCTCGGTAATTTCCTATAGTTTACCACGAAAATCGCTTGGCCAAAATCGAGCAGTGCTCGCGAAACGCGGCATCGAGCCACCAGGATTAGCATTGAAGACGAAGGAGGGCCCCGTGAAACAACACTCCCGCTTGGCGATGCCGAGCCGCTCTTTTAGAGTTCCAGGGTGCGGGCGTCATTCTAAGCGCTTTGCTCACCAATTTCCGCTCTCCACTGGTGGCGGACCGAGGAAGCGTCCGCCCTTCGAAAGCCGGCTCTGAATCCTGTGCCTTGAATGGAGCCCAACCGAAGACTTCGAATGCTTCGGCAAGCTTGCCTCATACGCTCTTACCGCTAGTTATTCGTTTGACCAGGAGACGAGTGCGGTGATGATGGCGTTGTCGCGTAGAGGCCTCTTGCTGGCGGCTGCTATCTCGGCCGCTACTGCGCGCATGTCATTCACGTTGGCAGGGGAAACGGCTGTGGCGAAAAAGGTCGTGCTTCTGGGCGATTCGGTGTTCGACAACGGGGCTTACGTCGCCGGCGGGGCAGACGTCCTGCAGCATCTTGTGCGTCGGCTGCCGGCGGGGTGGTCTGCCTCTTTACTTGCCGCTGACGGCAGTCTGATGGAGGATGTGCGTCTGCAACTGCAGCGCCTACCGACCGATGCCACCCACCTGGTAGCAAGTGTGGGCGGCAACGATGCACTCCGCGTCTCCGAGGTCTTAAACGCTCCCTCGCGGTCGGTCGGCGACGCACTGCTCAGGCTCGCGGCCGTAAGAGAGCAGTTCTGCTCAAGCTATTTCGATATCCTAGATGCCGTACTAGCCGCCAAACTTCCGACGGCCATCTGCACGATTTACGACGTACGCTACGCCGACCCCGACCAAAGGCGTGTTGCGGTCACGGCCCTCTCGATCCTTAATGACTGCATTACTCGTGCAGCCGCCGAGCGAGGGGTTGCGCTAATCGACCTCCGCGTTATCTGCGACGAGGATAGCGATTTCGCCAATGCCATCGAACCGTCCGAGAAGGGCGGCGGCAAAATCGCTTCCGCCATCGTCTCGTTTGTTGCCCCGAATCCATCACCAGGTGGACGCGGCGAACTGATTGTACGCTGATTTCGACATCGAGCCAGTTCGGCTCAATCGGGCTGCGGCTTGGCTCGGCTTAAACGCCGCGGGTCCTTGCACTCACTCAGCTCGCAACTTCGCAGCGCCGGCACGCTCGTGACCGGACGAGGAAGCGGGGTGTACTTTGGCTCAACGCGTCCTACCGCCAACCTTGTGACAAGCCCCCTGAATGAACTTGAGTTGCGCGCGCGACCGACCCGAAAGCGCTAAAACTCAGCCACTTTGCCCCAGGCGGAGCCTGTAAGACGCTCCGGTTTGTAGGGAATAGGGTCGACAAGGGGCGTTTGTCCGGTGATGACATCTGCGATCAGATGACCGGCACCCGGGCCGATTCCGAAGCCATGTCCGCTGAAACCGGCCGCGAGAATGAAGCCGGGAATGTTGGGGACCTCGCCGATCGCCGGCACACCGTCGGGCGTGCTGTCGATATAGCCGGCCCATCTTGAGGCGATTTTCGCCTTTGCGAGACCTGGCAGTAAGTTCCGGGCCCGGCGGAGAACTTCGGAAATCGTGCCCTCGTCGACAGCCGGATCGAGAATACGCATGTGTTCCATCGGTGTGCGCTCATCGAGCCGCCAGCGTCTGAGCGTTTCATGTCCCGAGCGCCAGCCCTCGACCCCGCCCGGTGCCAGATTCCGCCAGCGGCGGGCAAACATCGGTACGAAATATCTCGCGAACCGGAGTTGCTGTGCCGTAACGTCGACCCTGGCGCGGCCGCTGATCGCCAGGGTGTAACCGCCATCGGCACGCCGTGTCGTGGAGACCTCCGTCGTGTGGAGAGCATCCGGCAGGCCCTCGACCGGTTCGACGGACAGAATCGACGACCGGACCGAAGCCTGAGGGAAGCGCACACCCAGGTTGTTGCAGAATGACGAGGCCCAAGCGCCACCGGCAAGGACGGCGACCTTTGTCCGGATTGTCCCTTTCTCGGTGATAACGGCGGAGAGTCGGCCGCCACTCGTCTCAATGCCGCGAGCTGCGCAATTCTGGAGTACGACGCCGCCCGCGCTGATGATCGCGCGCGCCACCGCAGGCGCTGCCTTGGACGGATCCGCGGTGCCGTCAGACGAAGAAAAGACACCGCCTTTCCACGGCTTCCCCGTGGCTTTGCCACGCTCGGTCGCCTCCGTGGAAGATAGCATGAAGGTGGTCACACCCGCCGTGCGGGCGAAGTCCCGCCAGCGAGCCCAGCCCTCCAACTCCCTCTCGTTGTTGGAGAGATAGAGAAGCCCGCAGCGTCGGAAGCCGGTGTCCTCTCCGGTCTCGGCGGCGAACCGATCCCAGAGATTAAGGCTCTTGGTGGAGAGTGGAAGTTCGCGGGCATCGCGGTTCTGTTGCCGGCACCACCCCCAATTGCGGCTCGATTGCTCGGCGCCAATAAGCCCCTTTTCAACGAGAACTACCTTGAGACCGCGGCAAACGAGATAGTAGGCCGTAAAGACGCCGACGATGCCGCCCCCGATCACGACCACATCTGCGGCTTGGGGCTGGGAGTCCGTGGTTTCTATGAGAACGAGCGGGGCAGGCATGGTCATCTCCGTTGAGGCAAATCCATACTATTGCGGGCTCCGCCAAAGTGGCGCGCTGAATCCAGCGTTCAACGGAATAATGTTCTGCAATCGATGGCAAGTATAACCATTTATGCTGGCTGGATGTTTCCAAGCGAAAATGGACAAGGTGGGAAGCTGTGTTATGCTCTCTGGCATAATCTGCTGAAAGGCGGGCCCGAAACGGCCCCGGGGAGACCGCGTGAAGCTCGACCGCATCGACATCAAGATTCTCTATGAATTGCAGAAGAACGGCCGGATCACCAATGTCGAGCTCGCCGAATTAGTTCATCTATCGCCGAGCCCTTGTCTGATGCGGGTGAAAAAACTGCAGTCGGAGGGCTATATCGACGGCTATTCCGCCCATATTAACACCGCCAAACTCGGTCAGACTATAACGGTATTCACCGAAATCACCTTGAAGAACCACCGGCAGGTTGATTTCGCACGCTTCCTGTCGACTGCCGAAAAGATTGACTCGGTCATCGAATGCCACCTGGTTTCAGGTGGGTACGACTATCTGATCAAGTTCGTCACCAGCGGCATCGCCGAATATCAGGAGATCATGGAGCGTCTCATCGACATGGATATCGGCATCGACCGATATTTCAGTTACGTGGTGTTGAAATCGCCGATCGTCAAATCGCACCTGCCGCTGACCAGCCTATTTCCCCTGTGAGCCGGCAAAAGCCAGCAAAGTTCGAGTGGCGCCTCCCGAGCAAGGCTTTTCCGAGCTGCCGGAAGTAAACAACTCGCTCCCGCATCAAGCCATGACTAACCTGACATCACTGTCTTCCAGCGTCTGGTCCAGTGTCTTCCGGGTGCGGGCGACGATCGCATCGATATCGCCATCTGTGCAACAAAGCGGCGGCGCATAGCCCAGCACGCCATTGCCGAAGGCGCGGATGATGAGGCCGTTGTCCCACGCCCGGTCGAAAATCCGACGGGAAGGATCGGCCGTGGCCGGAAGCGGCGTCTTCTTCGTCTTGTCGGTGACGAGCTCGATCGCCGCCAGCATGCCGCGGCCCCTGATGTCGCCTACGAGGGGATGGTCGGCAAGACCCTGCAGCCCCTCCATAAGGCGCTTGCCGGCCTTACGGCCATTTTCCAGAAGCCCGCCCTCGTAGAGGCGCAAAACCTCGAGCGCCACCGCGGCACTCACTGGGTGGGCTGAATAGGTATAGCCATGCCCCACCAGGGAAGTGCCAGCGCCGTCTGCGATCGTGCTATAGACGCGCTCGGTCATGAAGACCGCGCCCATCGGCACATAGCCCGAGGTCAGGCCCTTGGCGACTGTCAGGAAGTCGGGAACGACTTCGTCTTCGCTGCAGGCGAAGAGCGGGCCGGTGCGGCCGAAACCGGTGATCACTTCGTCGGCGATGAACAGGATATCCAGTTCGTGGCAGAGGTCGCGCATCGCCTTCATCCAGCCCTTGGGCGGCACCAGTACGCCGCCCGAGCCCTGGATCGGTTCAGCATAAAATGCCGCCACCCGCTCCGTGCCGATCTCCTCCACTTTCTGCCGCAACGCCTGTTTCGAGGCAGCGATAATCGCTTGCGGATCGGGGCCCACGGGATTGCGGTAAGCGTAATGCGAGGGGATCTTGTGCTGCCAGTCGAAGGGGATGCCGAAGCCGGCATGGAAGGCCGGAAGAGCCGTCAGCCCGGCGCCGACCGTCGAAGAGCCATGATAGCCCTGTTCGAGCGAGATGAACTGGTCTTTCTGCGGGGTACCCTTGGCGTGATAGTAATAGCGGATGAACCGGACAGTGCTGTCGATCGCGTCGGATCCGCCGAGGGTGAAATAGACATGATTGAGATCGCCAGGGGCCCGCTCGGCAAGCGCCGCGGCAAGACGGATCCCCGGCTCGGCTCCGAGGCCAAAATAAGCGGTAGCGTAGGGCAGTTCCCGCATCTGCCGCGCGGCAGCCTCGACGATGCTGTCATGACCGTATCCGGCATTCACGCACCAGAGGCCCGCGAAACCATCGATGAGCTGGCGCCCGGACATGTCGGTCACGGTCGCACCGGAAGCAGAGGACAGGACGCGTACGCCGAGTTTTTCGTGGGTACGATAGGAGGCGACCGGATGTATGAGATGGGCGCGGTCGAGTTCGATAAGGGAGTTGCTGAGCATCTTTGTCTCCGATTCAGCCGAAAGCCTGATTGGCCAGGGCAAAGGTTTTTACACGGGGAGAAGGGTTGACTTGGCCGCCGCGCTGCATTGCCGTCGCTCCGCCGACATGGATAAGTCCACGTTCGGCCAACCACTGCGACAAGCCCAAGTCCTTGGGTGTGTCGATGCGAAGAAATCTGTCGCCTCGAGCCGCTATTTGGAACAAAATAAGCTTTTTGGCATCATCGGCATTCTCCGCCACCACGGGACCGATGACCTCACCGCGGCCGAAGGGGCGCGTCGCCGAGAAACCTGCGACGTGTCCGTCGCGCCGGATCACCGCAAACCGCCCGATATCCTTCATATAGAAAATCAGCTTGCTGCGATCATCGCCGAAGGCTGCCCTGTCCAGGGCAGCTATTTGCGGGAGATCGCCGGATTGCATCCATTCGACATCGATCGGCGCTTCAACGGCCGCACAGATGCCCTGACATTGCAGAATATCTCCAACTTGGCGAAAGCCCATCTTCTCATAAAGCGGCAGGCCTTCCTGGGTCGCAACCAGTCTGCATGGCACTCCGTGAGCACCATCAAGACCCGCTTCCATCAGTCGGCGGCCGAGCCCACGCCCGCGCATGGCTTCAGCAACGATGACCATATTTATCGTGGCGCAGCCTCCGAAGACTGTTGTGAGTGTAGTGCCGACGACTTTTTCATTCTCCAGCACGACGACGCCTGTGCTCATTGCAAGTGCCGTTTCCCAATCCTCCAGCCTGTGTGGCCAACCGGCCTGTCGCGAAAGCGCCAGCGCGCCTTCGAGATGTTCGGTACCAAACGGAACGATGTCGAGTTGGGTCATATGCATTACCTGGATCCCTGCTTCTTCACAGGGAAGAATAACGTCGCCTGAAAAGAAGATCGTCCCGACAACCGGAGACGGGCGACATCTTTGACCGTGTTGGCGAGCGCTCACCGCATCTTATGCTGATAGCAAATCTTCGAATGGCTCGGTGCCACAACGGCTGGCGGGCGCAACTCTCTGCCAAATATCGAGGAAATACGAAAGATTCTGCTTCGCATAGTGGCATCTGCGGCCAGTTGCTCTGCATAGCCCCCGGTAGAATGACCTATATCGAAGGCGCCTCGGCATAACCAAGGACCACTCGATGATACGATACCGACCGAATGCACTACCTTAAATTACTGGAGTGTTCTCCTCTCATGTTCATGTCGGCACTCCTTTTCCAGAACAAACTTGATCGTAGACGCGAGCCGATCAACGGCTATGTCGAGATCAAGAGCATGGCAGACCATTCCGGCGTTGTCGGCCTCTAGCGGAGCAAGGCGATGAAGTTCGAATCCTACTGGCACGACACCGCCCCGAAATTCGCAGGCGCCTGCAGTGGCCCCGTCGAAGGCCATTATGATGTTGCCGTGATCGGCGGCGGCTTCACCGGCTTGGCCGCAGCACGGCAGCTCGCGAAGTCCGGCGCGCGCGTGGCCGTGCTGGAGGCGAACCATATCGGATGGGGTGCATCCGGCCGCAACGGCGGGCATCTCAACAACGGGCTTGCCCACAGCTTCATCGCCGCCAAGGCAGAGCTTGGAAAAGAACGCGCGGTGGCGCTTTATCGAGCTCTCGACGACTCCATCGATACGATCGAAAAAATCGTTGCTGAGGAAGCAATCGATTGCGACTTCCGGCGCGCGGGGAAGCTGAAGCTCGCTTCAAAGCCTCAGCATTTCGAGGCGATCGCCCGCAATTTCGAAGCGGTGCATCGTGAGGTCGATCCGGATACCGCCCTGCTGACGCCGGATGATCTCAGGACCGAGGTCGGCTCTCCCTTCCATGGCGCAATGCTCTCAAAGAAGAGCGCGATGATGCATATGGGCCGATATGTCGTTGGATTGGCCAAGGCGGCAGCACGGCATGGCGCGACGATATTGGAAGACGCCCATGTGACGCGCCACACCATATCGGGCCCGAAGCACCGACTGGAGACGGCCCGAGGTGAGGTGACCGCCGACCATGTCCTAGTCGCAACCGGCGCCTATACGTCCGGGGCCTCCTTCAACTATTTCCGGCGCCGCATCATCCCGGTCGGCAGTTTCCTCATCGCGACCCGGCCTTTGACCTCGGCGGAAGTGGCAGCCACCATGCCGGGCAACCGCACCTGCACCACCTCGATGAACATCGGCAACTATTTCCGCCTGTCGCCCGACAACCGGCTGATCTTCGGCGGGCGCGCCCGCTTTGCCGCGACGTCGGACCAGCGCTCCGACGCAAAGAGCGGCGCCATATTGCGCGCCAGCCTCGCCCAGATCTTCCCGCATCTTGCCCATGTGGAGATCGACTATTGCTGGGGCGGCCTGGTGGATATGACCAAGGACCGCTATCCCCGCGCGGGCTATGTCGACGGCGTGTGGTATGCGATGGGCTATTCGGGCCATGGGGCACAGCTCTCGACGCATCTCGGGATAATCATGGCCGACGCCATGCTGGGCAAGGCTGACCGGAACCCGCTCAAGGGCCTTGAATGGCCTGCTGTGCCCGGTCATTTCGGCAAGCCCTGGTTCCTGCCGCTGGTCGGGCTCTACTACAAGACCCTCGACCGATTTCAGTAAGGCGGCCCTCCTCCCCTGCCGCCAATTGGGGCGCGGATCTCTCGATCCGCGCCTTCTTTTTCACCGCTAGAATGGATGGAAGCACTGCAAGCAAGGATGCAGCTCAAAGCCAAGTTGGGGGCGCTTGAGCACTTGAGTGGCTCCTCAGAGAAGGCGTTCGAGCACTGCCTTCGCAATCGTCTCAGTCATATGCCTTCCGGGAATGGTGCCAATCCCGGCCTTCGTCGTCGCTTCGATCGCCGCCATGACGCGCGCCGCGGCGGCACGCTCGCCGAGATGGTCGAGCATCATCGCGCCCGACCAGATGGCGGCGATCGGGTTGGCGATACCGAGATACGCGATGTCGGGTGCTGAGCCATGGACCGGCTCGAACATGGAAGGCGCGGTGCGATCGGGATTGATATTGGCCGAGGCCGCAAAGCCGAGCCCGCCCTGGATGGCGGCGCCGAGATCGGTGAGGATATCGCCGAACAGGTTGGAGGCGACGACGACGTCGAGCGTGTCCGGTGCCATGACTATGCGCGCCGCCATCGCGTCGATATGATAGCTCGTCACCTCGACGTCGCGATATTCAGCGGCTAGGCTCCGGGTCATCTCGTCCCAGAACACCATGGTATATCTTTGGGCATTGGATTTGGTGACCGAGGCCAGCTTGCCGCGTCGCGCGCGCGCTTGCTCGAAACCGAAGCGCAGGATGCGTTCGACGCCTTTGCGGGTGAAGATGGCGGTCTCTATAGCCACCTCGTCGGCCGTTCCTTGATGAATGCGCCCGCCCGCGCCGGAATATTCGCCTTCGGTATTCTCGCGGATGCAGAGTATGTCGAAGTTGTCGCTCTTCAGCGGGCCGGAGGCGCCGGGCAAGAGCCGGTGCGGGCGGATATTGGCATATTGGGTGAAGGCCTTGCGGATCGGCAACAGCAGCCCGTGCAGCGACACGGAATCCGGCACCTCCGCCGGCCAGCCGACGGCACCAAGCAGGATGGCATCGAAGCGTCTGAGCGTTTCTATGCCGTTTGCCGGCATCATGGCCCCTGTTTGCTTGTAGAAGTCGCAGGACCACGGGAAGGTCGTCCCCTCAAGTGTAAAGCCCGATGCCTTGGCGGTCGCCTGGAGGACGTCCCAGGCGGCCTCAGTGACTGGTTTGCCGATGCCGTCGCCCGGCAGTAGCGCGATCGAGTAGGTCTTCATGTGTGATCCTGGAGGTTGATGAGCACGCTCTTGCTCTTGCGGTTGGCGTGATAGGCTTCGCGGCCGAGGTCCTTGCCGATGCCGGAACGCTTGTAGCCACCGGTCGGCAGGATATGGTCTCGGGAGCGGCTGTAGCGATTGACCCAAACAGTGCCGGCCTGCAGCCGTCGCGTCATGCGGATGGAACGCGAGAGATCGCAAGTGAAAAGTCCCGCCGCCAGCCCGTATGTCGGGTGGTCGGCGAGTGCGAGGGCCTCCTCTTCATCCGTGAAGCTCTGCACAGTCAGCACTGGGCCGAAGATTTCCTCCGTGACGGCCGGGGAGGTCTGGTCGACGTTCGACAGCAGGGTTGGGCCGTAGAAATAGCCGTCAGTTTCGAGGCGTTTGCCACCGGCCAGGCATTCGGCTCCAGCCTGACGCGCCGCCTGCACGATGGCATCGATACGGGTGATCTGGCGCTCGGAAATGATCGGCGAATAGTCGCTCGTCTCGTCCCAGGTCGGGCCGGGTCGGATTGTCGCCATTTGTGACAAGATCGCCTCAATCAGCGGCTCCATTACGGATTGCTCGACGATGATGCGCGAACCCGCGACGCAGGCCTGGCCGGCATTGACGAGGATGCTGTTGGCGATGGCATTGGCGGCAAGCGTCAGGTCGGCATCGGCAAAGACGATCTGCGGGCTTTTGCCGCCGAGCTCGAGCGTCATTGGCTTTACGCCCGTCCTCGCGATATTCGCCATGATGGCTGACCCGGCCGCAGTCGATCCGGTGAAGCTGATTTTCGCGATATCCGGATGACCGGTCATCGCCTGGCCGGTGGTCTGCCCGTCGCCGAGCACGATATTGATGAGGCCCGCCGGAATGCCGGCCCGAACGGCTAGTTCGGCGAGGTAAAGCGTCGAGAACGGCGTCATCTCCGAGGGCTTCAATACAATGGCATTGCCAGCGGCAAGTGCGGGCCCCAGTTTCCAGCCCGCCATGGAGAGCGGAAAATTCCACGGCGTGATAGCGCCGACGACGCCATAGGGCTCGGTCAGGATCATGCCGAGGCACGAGTCATCGGTCGGGACGAGATCGCTGCCTTCCTTGTCAGCGAATTCGGCGAAGAAGCGTATCTGCTCGGCGGTGACCGCGACATCGCCCCCAATGAGCTGGCCGATCGGGCGCGTGGAGGAGACGGCTTCCAGCCGGGCAAGGGTTTCGCCTTCGGACTCGATCAGGTCCGCCCAGCGATGCATGGCATTGGTGCGTTCGCGCGGGCGGCGGGTGGACCAGCTGCTTTCGCGGAGCGCCGTCTTGGCAGCGGATACGGCTTCGTCGACAAGGCCGTCATCGGCTACGGGGCACTCGGCATAGACGACGGCATCGGAGGGGCGGCGCATGGGCAACCCACCCCCGGCATCGATGTAGCGCCCGCCGATGAAATGGCCTTTCGGCAACTGAATTGTGTCTGGATCAAAGCTCAGAGCCATGGCCGTGTCCTTGGATGATATTGGCGAGGCCACACGAGGCCTACTATTCCACTCAACAGGCTCGTGCGGTCCTCATAAAAAGTGGTCGACGGTGCGGTTACATCACCGTCACATAGATCTTCCTGACCGTTTCGATGGTGCGCCAAGTGCCGGTGAAGCCCGGCTTCATGACAAAACTGTCGCCCGCTTTGTATCTAACCGGCTCGCCTTCATCCGGTGTGAGCTCAACGACGCCTTGAAGGATATGGCAGAACTCGAAGGTCTCGCCCTTGATCGAGCGGGTGAGACCCGGCGTTGCTTCCCAGACCCCGGTATGGACGAGCCCATCGCGCGCCACATCCTGGGCCCAGGTCTTGAACGAGGGATCGCCAGAGATCAGCCGCTCGGGGAGCGGTTTGGATTCGCGCGGGGCCTCTGTGCTGTTCGGGTCGATGGTCTTGAGAAGGGACATGATTTCTCCTTGCTGTCCTGCTGTGGTTTAGTACCCGCGGCTGCGATCGACCAGTCCGATCGGGACGAGGCCGGCGCGATGGCGCTTGACGTTCTCGATGACCGCACGGGCCGCGGTGTCCGGCTGTGTCACGCTGGCGATGTGCGGCGTGAGCATGATCTTGGGGTGCCGCCAGAACGGATGTTCGGGCGGCAGAGGTTCCGGCTCGGTGACGTCGATCACCGCCCCGGACAATTGATGCCTATCGAGCGCATCTATGAGGGCATCATGATCTAGCTGTGCGCCACGACCGACATGAACGAGCGATGCGCCGGGCGAAAGGGCCGCAAAGAGCTGCGCATCGAGAATGCCGCGGGTCTCCCCCGTGAGCGGGAGAAGGCAGACCAGAATGTCAGTCTCCCCAAGAAAGGACGGCAGCGACTCGGCGCCATAATGACAGCGCACTCCGTCGATCCGGCGTGGGGAACGGCTCCACCCGGACAGCGGAAAGCCGAATGGCGTCAGCCGCTCGATGACCGCTTGCCCGAGCATCCCGAGACCGAGCACGCCGATCCGGCGGTCTGCCGCCTGCCGGGCGGGCAGGGCTTGCCATCTGCTTTCGGACTGCTGCGCAAGATATGCCTTGAGATTGCGGTGAAGCGATAATACGGCAAGCGTCACATATTCCTGCATCATGCGCACGATGCCGTCTTCGACCATCCGGACGAGCTTGACCTCAGTCGGAAGGGTCTCGATCCGGAATTGATCGACGCCGGCACCGATCGAAAAGACGATTTCGAGATTTTTGAAGCGGTCGAGATCCGGCGGTAAGGTCCATGTCAGGACGTAACGGACATCATCAGGATCAACCTGCGTCAAATCCATAATGAAGGGGAGATCGGGAAGGTCGCGGGCGAAGGCTTCGGCGAAGATGCGCCCTCTCTCTCGATCGGAATTGAACCAGAACGCCATTTGTATGCCTCAGCTTCGGAGTGTTTCAGCGAGTCGCTCGATCATTGTCTGACACGCAACGAGTTCGTCGGTGCGAATGAATTCGTCGGCGCGATGGGCCCGGGCGATATCGCCCGGGCCGCAGATGATCGCGTCGATGCCGGCCGCCTGATAAAGCCCGGCTTCGGTGCCGTAGCTTACGGCGGCAAGCGTTTCGATACCGGTCAGTTGTTCCATCAGCCTAGCAAGTGGCGCATCGGCGGCGAGCGACAACGCGGGGTAGCAGCTCAGAAGATCCCACTTTGTTTCAAAGCCTCGCTGCGCAAGCGCGACTGCGGCAAGCCTTACCGGCTCGAGGAGATCGGCGGGTGTCGCTCCCGTGATCGCCCGGGCCTCGATTTCCGCCGTGAGGAAATCCGGAATGATGTTCACTGCTTGCCCGCCAGACACAGTTCCGACCTGGAGCGAGGAATAGGGTGGCTCAAAGCTTGGGTCCAATCGGCTGCTCCGGAGTGCCTCTCCCGTACGAACGGCGGCAAGCAGGACGCAGGCGAAGGCATGGATCGCATTTAGACCCTGATCGGGCCGCGACGAATGACCGGATCGTCCGCGAATCTCAACTCTTGCAGCGGCCTTTCCCTTATGGGCGCGGATCGCACGCATGCCACTGGGCTCGCCGATGATCGCTCCGATCGGCTTAGCGCAAAGGTCAGGCAACTGGCGGATCAGATGGGGCACACCCCGACAGCCGGCTTCCTCGTCATAGGAAAATGCAAAGTGTAGGGGGCGTGCGAGCGGCATTTCCACGACCGCGGGGAGTGCGGCCAATGCTGCAGCGAGAAAGCCCTTCATGTCGCTCGTCCCCCGGCCGAAGAGCAAATCGCCATCGGACCTCAGCGTGAACGGATCGGATGTCCAGTTCGACTCCAGGGCGGGAACGACATCCATATGTCCAGAGAGAATGTAGCCGGGCACATGATTGGGGCCGACCGTTGCGAAGAGGTTGGCACGATCGCCTTCCGGTCCCCGCAGTACCGTCACCCTGGCACCGCAGCCTTCGGCAAAATCCCTGATCCATGCAACGATTCCGTCATTCGGCGTGCCGACGACGGAGGGAAAACCGACCAGCCGGTCGAGTATTTCCTTGGCGTTCATCGCAGGTCTCCTTGACGTAAGCTTCCAGCCGCGCTCTGATCTCCACAATATCGCCAACTGGGGCCATATCCTGCCGAACGCTCCGTCCGGATTAGCAAAATCTATCGAATCGCCGTATTCCGAAGCAGGATGTTTCGTGCGGGGCGCACCCCCGCGCCAACGGCGGGCGATCTGCTTGACTAGCGACTCCGCTGCCTGCAATCGCGACCATTGCGGTGCGAATTCCGTGCGGATACAACTGGGATCATGGAGGGGTTATTCCGAGCCGGTCTTGTATATATCGGCAAGATCCGGCAGGTCCCAATTGCCACCGGTCAGAACCGCACAAACCTTTTCATCCGACCTGATTTTTATGGAGCCCGCGAGCAGTGCTCCGATGCCGATCGAAGCCGCGGGTTCGGCGATCAGCTTGGCGTCCTTAGCAAGTGCGCGCATGCCTGCGATGATGTGCTCGTCTTCGACGAGAATGATTTCATCGACGTATTTCTCAATTATTGGATACGGGTTCTGACCTGGAACGCTAATTCTCAGGCCATCGGCAATCGTGTTCTTCAGAGGCAACGAGGTGCGCTGCCTGTTGATCCGACTATGATAATATTTCGGCGTCAGAGCAGGCTCAGCACCGATGACCCGAACCGACGGTTTGGTTTCTTTGATGGCGGTCGCAATTCCCGAGATTAGCCCTCCACCGCCCAAGGGAACAATGACCGTGTCCACGTCCTCCAGATCGTCCAAAATTTCACACCCGATCGTTCCCTGGCCGGCCATAACAATGGGATCCTCAAAACCGTGGATGGTCGCATAGTTGTTTTCTTGCGCGATCTCGTAGACCTTTTTCCACCTGGCGGCGGTGTCGCCGTCAAAGAGGACCACCTCCGCGCCGAGTGCTTCCGTATTGGCAATCTTAATCTTGGGGGTTGTTGTCGGGAGCACCAGGATGACTTTCACGCCCAGCATCCGGGCCGCATAGGAGAGCCCCTGAGCATGGTTGCCAGAGGAACTGGCTATGACGCCGTTTGCCATCGCCTCCCTTGGCAGGGAAAGTGTCTTGTTTAGAGCGCCACGAATTTTGAAGGCTCCGGTAATCTGAAGCGTTTCGGGTTTGAGATAAAGCTCGCAGCCAACAGCTTGCTCGATCTTCTCTGCACGCAGCAACGGAGTGTGTCTGATGTGGGGCGCCAATCGTTGGCGGGCTTCTTGAATGTCCTGAATAGTGGGATGGTTTAACATGATGCTGCTCGCCTTAGTAGGTTGCGTTCCCTCGAGGCACAGGATGGTCTAGGTCGAAGATTGATTAATCTTCCGGGTCAGATCGCAAGATAACGTAATCGTCCCGCTGGGACCTTCCAGTTCTTTAAGAATAAGCCGTGACCGAGGTCAGGATTCGAAGAATTCGAAGAAGGTCCCGACGCTTCTTTCTATCGCGTTGCTATAGATCTTCGACGCGGTCGTATTGTCTTGGATGGCCATTCCTGTGGAGTCGAAAATCGTCACTTCTTGATCGTTTTCCCTTCCTGGCTTTTTGCCGAGCAATATCTCTCCAATTTCGCCATGGATCCCGTCCTTGGTGATGATATGCTTGTCGAGCGGATGCCATGTTTCGCCCTTGTCGCTGCACTGCGCGATCGAGTCCACGACGACTTTGGCACTCCTGAATATCTCTGGATCCAGTTCCTGTTTGCCACGTTGATCCGTACCGATGGCGACGATATGCGTTCCGGGTCTTATCCAATCGGCTTCCACGAGGGAGCCCTTCCCGCGTGTCGTCGTAACGAGGATGTCGGCCTGCTCGACCGCATCCTTCTTGGAACGCGCGATGACGACCGGAATGCCGAATTCGTTTTCGATATCGATTTTGAAGCGGGAGAGCGTATCCGCGCTATTGTCCCAAGCATGGATCTCTTCGATACTCATGACCTCCCGGATCGCTCGGATCTGCATTCTGGCCTGATTTCCAGTCCCGATCGACGTGATTCTGCGAGCATCTTTCCTCGCCAGCACCTGTACGGAAACAGCCCCCGCAGCGCCGGTTCTCAAGCCCGTGATCAGGCTGCCGTCCATAACGCAGATCAACGCGCCATTTCTGGCGTCGAACAGCAGAATGGTCCCCATCCCGTTAGGTACGCCAAATACAGTCGGATTGTCGACGAACCCTCCCGAAGACGTCTTCATTGAAATAAGTTCATTGCCTTTGTAGTAGCCGAGCTTGAAATCGATTTCGCTACCGGGCGACGGGAGATGCATTCCTATATAATCGGGTTGCTCCACCTGATCACTGTTGAAGGCTTTGTATGCCTCCTCGACGGCACCGATGACGTCCTTCATGCTGATCAATCTGCTGACTTCTTCTTTCTTGAGAAGCAGGGTTTTCACGAACTTTCTCCCGTCATGGCACGAAGGTAAAACGTTAGGTTGGGCCCGCGAACTTAAGCCAGCCCGCCGATATGGAAGCTCTTCATCTCCAGGTATTCCTCAATGCCTGCCTGAGCGCCTTCGCGTCCGAGACCAGATTGCTTAACGCCGCCGAAGGGAGCCACTTCGGTCGAGATCGCACCAGTGTTGAGGCCGATCATACCGAATTCCAGCGCCTCGCCCACGCGCCAGGAGCGCTTCAGGCTCTCTGTGTAGAAATAGGCCGCGAGGCCAAACGGTGTCCCGTTGGCAATCGCAATCGCCTCCTCTTCCGTCTCGAAACGGAACAACGGGGCAACAGGGCCGAAGGTCTCTTCGGTGGCCAGTAGCATGTCGGTCGTTGCGCCGGTGAGGACTATCGGCGTTGCATATTGCTTACCGTCCACCAACGAGCGGCCGCGAGCCGCAATCTGAGCACCCTTTGCAAGCGCATCTTCAACGTGACGATCAATTTTCTCTATGGCCGCAGTGTTGATCATCGGACCTATGTCGATGCCGGCCTCGGTTCCAGGGCCGACTTTCATGGCTTTGACCCTGGCGCCGAGCTTCTCGGCAAAGACGTCATAGACGCCGGTCTGCACCAGAATGCGGTTGGCGCAAACGCAGGTCTGGCCGCCATTGCGGAACTTCGAGGCGATGGCGCCCTCCACGGCGAGGTCAAGATCGGCATCATTGAAGACGATGAAGGGCGCGTTTCCGCCGAGCTCGAGGCTCAACCGCTTCACGCTGTCGGCGGCGCCGCGCATCAGGAGCGAACCGACCCGCGTGGAGCCGGTGAAGGAGATCTTCCGCACCGTTTCGTTCGCCATCATTTCATTGCCGATCTCGGTCGGCATGCCGGTGACGATGTTGATTACGCCGGCGGGAATGCCCGCACGCTCGGCAAGGACACCGAGGGCGAGTGCCGAAAGCGGCGTGAATTCCGAAGGCTTGATGACAACGGTGCATCCGGCCGCCAGGGCGGGCGCGACCTTGCGGGTGATCATGGCATTGGGGAAGTTCCAAGGTGTGACGATCGCGCAGACGCCGACCGCCTCCTTCAGTACGACGATCCGGCGATCTGCCGTAGGCGACGGAATAGTGTGGCCACCGATGCGACGGGCTTCCTCGGCAAACCATTTAACGAAGGAAGCACCATAGCGAATCTCGACGCGTGCTTCATCGAGCGGCTTGCCCTGCTCGAGCGTGAGGAGCGTAGCAAGATCCTCGAGGTTCTCGATCATCAGCGCATGCCAGCGCTCAAGCAGGGCGGCGCGCTCGGCGTGGGTCTTCTTCTTCCATGTCGCGAATGCCTTGGCTGCCGCGTCTATCGCAGCACGTGTCTCAGCCTGCCCCATATCTGGGACGGTACCTACGGACGCCTGAGTGGCCGGGTCGATGACATCAATCGTCTTTGAAGAGGTGGCTCCCACCCAAGAGCCGTCGATGAGACCGGCTTGCCGAAATAGGTCCTTATCGTTCAACTGATGCATGCTGTTTCTCCCTTCGATCAGTCATTACTTTAATGCCATGCTTCTTCGTTCCATCCCGAGGGCCGTCAGCCCGGCCGAACGCCGAGATGGACGGACGGCAGCTGCAGCGGTCGGAGGACGATTTGATGAAGCCGTCGTCCTGTTCGACATAATCCTAGCGAGGAACGGAAAGCAGAATGCGTCGGCCTGGGCTGCCTGGACGAAACAAAATGATGTGGTTGGCTGCTCAGCAGTCGTTTATTCGGAGCGCATTCTAACGGGAGCAGACTCACAATCTGAAGAGCACCGCCGGCGTCAACGGCGTGCTCGATAGAATGCTATTCGATCCTGGATCCGGTAACCTTGGATGATGGCAGGCATGAACCAAGGATTGCCACTGTAGAGAGGAATTGACGCGGGCGGCCGAAAATCGAAAGCCGAACGGGCCTGCTCTGTGTGACCCAGAAGTTTGTGAGCAGCGCGCGTTCCCACCCACGGCGCCCAGACCACGCCTGAACCGCAGAAGCCAGTCGCGTAAACGACCCCTTCCCGCTCGAATATCCTGGGAAGCATGTCGCGATGCATGGCAACGTTGCCAAACCAAGTGTGGGACAATTTGAAGTTTTCCAGCTCCGGAAACAGGTTGACGAGGCCGTTACGCAGATAGAGCTTGGGCTCAATCGGATCGCCCCTTCGTGAGCTGTCGCGGCCGCCGAGTAGAATGCGCTTTCCGTCCGGCGTGGGCCGGTAATAGAATCCAAGCTTACGGCCTTCCGTCATCGTCATCTGCTTCGGCATCAAGCGCGCCATGACATCTGGTGCAAGCTCTTCCGTTACGATGATGCGGCTTCGGACCGGCACCAGCCGGCGACGCAGATAGGGCACTGCGCCGTCTGTGTACCCGTCCGTGCAGACGAGAACTTGGCGAGCCCGCACCGTGCCTGCGGAGGTCGAAACCAGGAAGGCCGAACCATCCCGTTCGATAGAGCTCACACGAGTTCCAGAATGGACGGTCAACCCGGAAGCAAGCGCCACGCGCAACAATTCGGCATGGAATTTAGCCGGGTGCAGTCCACCGATATCCATTCGCACCATGCCGCCGCGATAGAAGTCGGTGCCGATATATTTGCCTTGTTCGCGGTAGGGTACACCATATGCTTCAATGCCGAGCTTTTTCGCCAGGACGTCAGCGCTCCGGGCCGTCTTCTCATAATCTTCGAATCCGACGACGCCTTTGAATTGACCCACAAGCCGGAAATCGCAGTCTAGCCCTTCAGTTTTGATCAGGTTGTAGACGAATTCACGTGCGATCTTGCCCTCGGTCTCGATCGCGATCGCCTTCTCTTCGCCAAATCGCCGAGTGATTGTCGCGTAATCCGGACGAATGCTTCCGCTTGTGATCCCCCCATTGCGGGAAGACGCACCCTCGCCGGGATTCATTGCGTCAAACGCAGCTACCGACCTGCCTGCGCGCGCGAGAGTCAGGCCCGCGGACAGCCCGGTATAACCTGCGCCGACGATCAAGACATCCAGGTTCTTGGCCAGCGACTGCTTCGGCAAGGGTCTTACAGGCGCCGCCTCCCACCAATATGGAGTATCCTTTTCGGCAATCTTATATTCTTTCATGAGCTCTGCTCTTTCGCTGTTTTGACCCGAGCCGGGAAGGACAAAGTTGTCAGCTGTGGTCGCCCCGCACATCAAGCGCGTCACGCAGACCATCTCCGATAAAATTGAAACTGGTGACGGCGATGGTGATTGCCGCGCCCGGAATGATCGCCAGCCAAGGCGCGGTCCCGAGATACTGCTGTGCCCCATTCAACATGTTGCCCCAGCTCGGAAGCGGCGGCTGGATGCCGTAACCCAGGAAGCTGATATACGCCTCCATCAGGATGGCCCGGGCGATGGTCAGGGTCGATGCAACAATGATCGGACCAATCGCATTCGGGAGGATTTCTCGAAACATGATATGCTTAGCGCTCAATCCCAGCATCCGTCCGGCCTGAACGAATTCCCGTTCGCGGAGCGAGCGAACCTCGGCCTCGACGATGCGCGCCACTTCCATCCAGCTGCTGGCGGCGATAACAACGGTGATCATGATCGCGCTTGGTTTGAGTGCCGCGGCAAGCGCAAGCACGAGGAAGATCGAAGGGAAGGCGAGGAAACCGTCCACTGTGCGCATCAGCGCCGCCCCGATCCAGCCGCCGCGATATCCCGCGATCACGCCAACGATGGTCCCGACCAGAGTGGACAGGAGCATTGCGGAAAAGCCGACGAGCAGCGAGATACGGCCGGCCATGAACAGTCGCGCCGCGATATCCCGGCCAAGAGGGTCGGTTCCGAGGTAATGATGACCAGTGAACGGACCAGCGAAGCGCGCACGCAGGTCGATATAAAGGGAGTCATAGGGGAGAATGTACGGTCCAAGCACGCATGCGAGCGTCAGAGCCACGATCATCGCCATCCCCAGCAGTGCGAGATGATGGCTCATGAAGCGGCGTGCAGCGCGGCTGTTCCACCAACGGTCCGACCCGGGATTTGCAGCAATAGCGGTCATAACGAGTGTCTCCTGTTGGGCGTGATGCGCTTAACTCATCCGAATGCGGGGATCGATGATCGCCACGGCGATGTCCGCGATCAGATTGCCCAGGATGACAAGTATGGCGGAGAACATCAGTAGTCCCATCACCACCGGATAATCGCTATATCCGAGACTATCGAGAAACAACCGGCCCATTCCCGGCCAGGTAAATACGGTCTCGGTAACGAGCGCCCCCGTAAGGATGCTGGGAAGCTGCATGCCCGCAAGCGTTATCATGGGCAGCAGGGCATTGCCGACGACGTGCTTCATAAGGATCCTGCGTTCACTCAACCCCTTGGCACGGGCGGTCTTCACAAATTCCTGGCTGATAGCATCAAGCGTCGCGGTCCGCATATAGCGGCTCCAAATCGCCACATGGACCAGAGCAAGTACGATACTCGGGAGGATCAGATGGTGCAGATAGTTCAGAAGGGAGCCATCGCCGACCGTGTACATGTTGCCGGCAGGCAGCCAACCCAGTTTGAGGGAAAAAACATAGATACCCAGCAATCCGAACCAGAAGGTCGGAATCGATAGTGCCACCATGGCGCCGACGGTGGCTAGATAGTCAAACGCCGAATAGCGGTGCGTGGCGCCACGGATACCAATCCAGGTGCCGATTGCGATCGCTATCACCGTGGACGAACCCATCAACAACAGGGTCGCGAAAAGGTGACGGCCGATGACGCTCAACACCGTTGCCCCATCCCGGAACGAGTGCCCCCAATCGCCCTGCAGCAGGCGCCAGGCCCAGTCCAGGTACTGCATCCAAAGAGGGCGGTTCAGCCCAAGCTGTTCCTTGAGGCGGTCGAGATCTTCTTGGGTCATTCCGGGGTCGAGGCCGTACTGCGCCAACGGGCCTCCCGGTATCAGATTCAGGATGGTGAATCCGATGATTGAAACTATCACCAGTAGGATGAGACTCTGGTAAAGCCGGTTAAGTAGGAAGCCGCGCATTCCACTCTCCTCATGACATCGCCAATGGATGGGCCGCCGCCGCTACTCGTGACGGCGGCTCCGGAGATCAGCTCTTCCAATGCCATCCGGCGGCATGCCAGGATGCGACGCGCGTGTTGGCATTCGGCTTGAAGCCCTCGAGTCCTCCCTTACGGCCGAACACGTTGGTGTACGCAAACAACGGCAGGAACGGCAGGTCTTGCCGGACGATTTCCTGCACGCGGAAGTAAATTGCCCTTCGCTCTTCGGGATCAAACGTACGGACACCCTTTTCGAGCAGCGCGTCGACCTCCGGGTTGGAGTACTGGCCGGTATTTGATCCTTTTCCGCCTTTCGCGACAATCGCGCGCGTGTGCAGGCGGTTCGTCACGTCGGGGTCCGCCGCGATGACATAGGTCACACCGGAAATTGCGGAGTCGAACTGCGATTTGAGCCAGAAATCGCCCCACATCACTGCTCCTGGCAGATTCGATATGGTCATCTCGACCCCGATTTCAGCAAATGTCTGCTGCAGAAATTGCTGCACTTGTTCACGCAGATTGTTACCTGCCGTTGTTGCATTGGAAAACGACAAGCGAACGCCGTCCTTGGCGCGCACTCCATCCGATCCCGGCACCCAGCCTGCTTCGTCGAGGATTTGACGCGCCCGGTCCAGGTTGTACTCCTGCGCCGGCAGGTTCGGATTGTAGTAGTAGGATTGCTGCGGCATGAAGGTTTCGGTGAGGTTACCTACGCCATAATAGATCGCGTCTATGATCGCTTTTCTGTCCATAGCGGCGTAGAGCGCCTGTCGCACTGCCGGATCCTTGAATTGCGGCTTTTCAAGGTTGAGGTAAATCGACTCGACTGACGCCCCCGATTCCAGAGTAACCACGCGATCCGGCAAGTTACTGGCTTCCGCGTAATGATCGGCGGTAATGTAAGCTTGGTCGACAAGGTCGACGTCGCCGCTCTTGAATTGGGTGTAGAGCACCGTCATGTCCGGAATATATTTGAAAACGAGCCGCTCGAGATAAGGACCTTCCCCGAAATAGTCAGCGTTCGCGACGAGTTCGATATGATCGCCGGCGATGCGTTGCGCCCACTTGAATGCTCCAGTGCCAATAGGCGCCTGATTGAAGCCGGCGGCGTTCGGATCTGCCTCCTTCTCGAGAAGGTGCCTCGGAACAATGAAGGTCTCGGCGAGAAACGACAAGTAGGGCGCGAAAACGGACTCCATCCGCCAGGTGATCTCCGTGGGTGAGACCACCTTGATATCACGCACTAATGAATGGCCGCTCGTACGCCATGCTCGGAACTTGGGGTTGGTGATGAGTTCGAGAGTGAACTTCACATCTTCCGCTGTAAAGGGCTCACCATCATGCCAGCGGACGTCGTCGCGCAGACGAATGCGCCACTGCAGGCCGTCCTGCGAGATACCGCCATTCTTTTGGCTTGGTACTTCGGCCGCGAGATTGGGCTGGAGAACGCCCTCGGGGTCCATTCGAAAGAGCGCATCAAACACCGAGAAATGCACGGCGTCGTCGACTTCGGTATGCGCCATCAGCGGATTGAAGACAGTGGGTTCCTGTGAAAGCCCGACGACGACCCGACCGGTCGGTTTTGCAGGGGCGGTCTGGCCAAAGGCCGGCGACACCAGGAGGTTTGGCGCGACAAGCCCTGCCAGCCCTCCAGCTGCCATCATGCGCAGGGTCTCGCGTCGCGAATAGGTCTGTTTAGTCGTTTCAACCTTGGTCATGATGTCTCCTCCCTAGTGGACATGTTTGGATTGGCATTCAGGAATTAGCGGCGGTAGCCGGGGCGGTATTCAGACGCTCTCCGGGAATGGCTGCGACCAACTCGCGCGTGTAAGCGGATTGCGGATTGAGGAATATCTGCGAGGGCGGGCCGCGCTCGACGATCCGGCCCTTCTGCATTACTGCGATCTCGTCAGAAATCTGGCTTGCCACCCGCAGATCGTGGGTGATGAAGATCATGGCCACGCCGGTTTCTCGCTGAATTTGGTCCAGAAGTTTCAGGATCTGGGCCTGGATCGACACATCGAGGGCAGATACGGCCTCGTCGGCGATGAGAAGCTTCGGCTTGAACATCAATGCCCGCGCTATACCGATGCGCTGGCGCTGCCCACCGGAAAATTCGTGCGGATAGCGACCGAAGGCACCTGCATCGAGTCCCACATGGGACAGCAGCGCCCTCGCCTCCTCCCGGGCCTGGGCATAGGGCGTCCCGTGGGCGACGGGGCCGACAGTCAGAATCTGCCCGATCGTCGAACGCGGATTCAAGGACGCGAACGGGTCCTGGAAGATCATCTGGATACGCGGCCGCAAGGGGCGGAAAACCACCTCGGACAGCTTGGCGATATCGTGGCCGTCAAACAGTATCCGTCCACCGTCACTGTCCATCAGCTTGATGAGCAACCTCCCGAGCGAGGATTTGCCCGAGCCGCTCTCTCCGACAATCCCCAATGTGCGGCCAGGCGCCAGGTCGAACGATACATCGTTCACTGCGGTAACGATCCGCTTCTTGCCGAAAAACACACCGGTGCTTCGATAGGTCTTGACCAGACCTTCGACCTTCATGATTGGCTTGGCGGGAGCCGCGTCCTCGTGTGCACGATCCCTGCCGCTGAGGTGGGGGACAGCTGCAACCAAGCGCTGCGTATAGGGATGGCGGGGTGCCTTCAGCACCTGTTCCGCACTTCCTTGCTCTACGATATGGCCCTTTTCCATTACCACCACGCTGTCGGCGATCTCTGCGACAACCCCAAAATCGTGGGTGATGAACATCACACTCATGCCCTTGCGCCGCTGGATGTCGCGGATCAGTTTCAGGATCTGGGCTTGGGTGGTTACATCCAGAGCGGTCGTTGGCTCGTCCGCAATCAGGATCTTAGGCTCGAGTGCCAGAGCCATCGCGATCATAACCCGCTGGCGCTGCCCACCAGACAGTCGGAACGGGTACTGGTGGTACATCAATTCCGGGTCCGGCAATCCCACCTCTGTCAGCAGTTCAATAGCACGGATCCGGCGCGACGCGGGCGTTCCGACATTGTGCGCTGCCATGACTTCGGTGACCTGCTCGCCGACTGTCATCAGCGGATTCAAGGCCGAAAGCGGGTCCTGGAAGATCATGGAAACGACACGACCGCGCAGATCCCTGAGCTGTTCGGGAGAAGCCCCCACGATGGCCGTGCCTTCGAGATGAATCGCGCCTGCCGCCACCGGTATCACCTTGGGTAGTAGGCCCATGATCGTGTTGGCTGTCACCGATTTGCCCGAACCGGACTCGCCGATGATGCACAAGATCTCTCCGCGCTTTAGATTGAATGAGATATTCTCTACGGCGAAAGCCCGCTCCATCCCTTTCGGGAGGCTGATACTCAGGCCGCGCACAGAGAGCGCCACCTCGTCCGCGCCCAAAGTCTGGATGCTGGCGATCATCGAGTTATCCTCCTATTCACCGCAACGATGCGGCAGTTGCAACGCCCTTGCGGGGAACGGCGTATGCTGTAGTTATCCACGCACTGACCCAGACTGCCGAGCTCTTACCGATACATGCACCAGCGGCAGCTCTGCGTCTCCTCCAGGCGTGACGCCGTTTGATCGTCACTACTTCTTCGCGGTGTCGCCGTGTCTTGCAAAGGAGATCCCGCCTGGCAGACCCTTTGCCATCGCACGTCATGCCATGACCGAATGAGGCTAGTATCGACTTCTCCTGCCGAAGGAGTCACCGAATTACGCTTCCGCAACAGCACGAAATTCCAAAATGGTTGGCGCCTTCAGAATTTCTTGACGCTCTTCGGAGACCAAGCAGAGCTGATTTATGAACTATTTCAAAGTCATCAGAAATCAGCGCCCGTTGTTAGAGAGCAGGTCGTGCCAAGACGGACCTCAATGTTGAGTTTGAACAGTTGCTTCTCCCGACAGCCCGGCCCGAGAACAATTCCCCCTGTCGGACTACTCTGATCTGTGCGCGGCCAACCGGCAATCAGTCGAACTTCGCTGTATCTAAGTTTCGCAAAGTTGCGTTGTCATTGGTGCGGTGCTACGTGAAGCAAATCGGGGCACAGGGTTCGTCCTGCCCGGCACCCGTATTTCGGGAGAAGATTTCGAACGCCAGGGGCAAATCAGTGAAAGATGCCGAGCCTAGTGTGCAATCATGAGCTGATCGACCCTCGGCGGCTGTAGAGTTGCCAAAGTCGTTGCACTTGTTGAACCGGCGAAGGAGCTCAAAGTCAAATGCCGAAGTCAGTTCGACTTAAGTCATTCGAATTGGTGGCACGGGACATCAATGAGATCGATGTCGGCTCGCTCCACGCCTTAACCGTGGCCGTCGGTTGGCCACACCGTCCCAAAGACTGGGATTGGCTTCGCCAGTTCGGCCGGGGCATCGCGGTAGTCGACAGCATCGGCCGGGTTTTCGGAAGCGCCATGTGGTTCCCCTATGGCCAAGACGTTGCGATGATCGGCCTGGTGATCACCACTCCGCGCTCGCAGGCTCAGGGTAATGCGCGTTGGCTCATGGAGCAGGTATTCGAAGAATGCCGCGGCAGAAATCTGTATCTCAATTCAACTCGCGCGGCACACAACCTTTATGTCTCGCTGGGTTTTGCAAACGAGGCGACGGTATGGATGCACCAAGGAACGGTTGCTTCCTCCCTGCCCAACTTGCCCGCCCCGAACGGTGATTTGATCGAGGCGGGGATTGATGCACTCCCGCAGATCATCGAACTTGATACCCAGGCCTTCGGTTGGAAGCGAGAGGAGCTGATCTCGGCACTAGCCCCGATTTCCACCATCCAATCCCTCTGCCGGGATGGGAAGATCGTTGGCTATTCTATATGCCGGGAGTTCGGCCGCGGCCATGTGATCGGCCCCGTAGTAGCAAGCAATGACGATGACGCGCTTCAGCTTATTGCCGTCCATCTACGGAACCTGAAAGGGCAGTTCGCGCGTGTCGACACGCGGGAAACAGGACCATTGGTCAACTTTCTTCGCGCGAGTGACTTTCGAGTGGCCGAACGAGTAACGACTATGTCGCGAGGCCGACTCCTTTTGAACCGCAAGGCCGGCGAGCCTTGGGTTTATGGCTTAGCTGGTCACGCACTCGGGTGAACCGCAGCCCGTCCCCTGATGACGGGCTCGATAGCTTTGGTCGGCTCATACACACAGGAAGCCTTTTCAGAGCAGCCTCGGCTTGTCAGCCGTTGCGTCGCCCCCCGCCTCGGCCTGCCGACGCTCGAAATGGCGGCTTCGAAGCCACTTGGGTATTCCCGCCAACCCCGTCTCGCCAACTGCCATGAGAGGCAGACCGCAATGCTCTATTCGGCTTCCACACAACGCTGCCAAAATCAGCGCACGCGAACGGCTGCCTTCGGTGGAGCAACAGCTGAACTCAGGACACGACCAAATGCGAGACGCGGCGCCAGCAAAAGGTTGTGCGGGATTTGCTGCAACCGAAGAGACTTCTGCTGAAAGACGAAGCATTCCGGCACATTCTTCCAAACAACTGCAACTATGCTTCGTCCATGCCGTAGAGTTCACAGGAGCCAAGGATATGGATCGCTTCAGGCCAAAATACGTAACATTCGACTGCCATGGTACGCTAATCAACTTTCAAATGGCGGAAGCCGCTCGTGATCTGTTCGGTCATCTTCTGGATGGGCCGAGCATGGACGAATTCATCAGGAACTTCCAAGCGTACCGCATCGATGAGGTATTGCAGGACTGGAAGCCCTATGCCGACGTTGTTCACAACGCGTTGGAGCGCACGTGCCGCCGCAACAAGGTTGCATTCAGGCCCGAAGACGCCGAAATCATCTACAACCGCGTACCGACCTGGGGACCGCATCCGGATGTGCCCGAGGGCCTAGCCAAATTAGCCAAGGAAATCCCGCTGGTCATTCTCACAAACTCCATGGTGGCCCAGATCCCGTCGAATGTGGCAAAGCTAGGCGCGCCGTTCCATGCCGTCTACACCGCAGAAGAAGCGGGAGCTTACAAACCCCACCTCAAGGCGTTCGAATATATGTTCGACATGTTGGGATGCGGACCGGAAGACATCACGCACGTTTCGTCGTCTTTCCGTCACGACCTCATGTCCGCCTATGACCTGGGTATCAAAAGCAAGGTGTGGGTCAACCGCGGCCATGAGCCGGCCAACCCCTATTATGAATACACCGAGATCCGCGATATTTCGCAGCTGCCCGGCGTTTTCGGGCTCTGACTTGAGATAAGGCAACAGCGGTTCAGGGACGAAAACGCGCGCGGGCCACTGAGCTATGCTGGAGTGCCTGCTCTGAGCTAGTCAGATTAGATCAGGGTATCCAACTACGCAGCCCGAAAAGCACCATGAACGGACGAGGATCTTCAAATTGGGCGATCTTAGTGGACTTGCTGCTGATCAGGAACTAGGCCGGCGCAACAGCTCTGCGGCTCCGGCCTCCCGTCACCTGCCGCATGCTGCAGCGTCGACAGAAGCCTATTTTCGTGCCGCAACCGCCATTCTGTCCTCGCCGCCAGACGCGTCAGAACCGGACATTTCGGCGACACTGCTCAGGCGGCACTACGGACTGGAAGGATCGACCGCGGTCTTATCCTCCGAGGTCGAGCGCACTGTAGAGGTCTCCCTGTCCGACGGCCGCCAATTGATCCTGAAGACGTCGGCACGACAAGAGGCGGTCGACAGCTTCCGTTTCCAAAGTGCCGCTTTGGCTGCACTGCAAGGAAGCGGGGGATTTGCTGCACCCACAGTGATCCCTACCAGTAGCGGCGCGTTGATGTTTGAGGAAGAGGGTCTAAGTGGTTACCTGCAGACCCGAATCGAGGGCGTGTCTCTGCACCAGGAGACGCCGACTCCTGATCTCCTCTTTCGAACTGGAAACGCCCTTGGCCAGATGGACCTAGCCCTTGCGCAAGTCAATATACCCGCAGCCCACCGCCCCATTCTCTGGCATGTAGGGTGCTGGCCGCGATTGATGGAACTGGAGGAACACCTACCTTCTGGAAGCGTTGCCGAAAGCGTTCGGACCGCAATGGCAGAGTACATGAGGTTCGTCGAGCCGCAGATCTCGAACTTGGAGTGGCAGGTCGCGCACAACGATCCTAGCCCGTTCAACACAATTGTTACCCCCCACGGCTTGGGTTTCATCGATTTCGGCGATGGCTGCTGGAGCCCCAGGATACAGGACCTGGCTATCGCGGCGAGTCACCTCGTGACAGATCCGGCGCTTCCTTTGGGCGGAGCCGAACATCTCATTTCGGGCTATGCCTCGGTCGTCCCACTTTCCGCCTTGGAAGCAAGACTGCTGATCGGACTCATGCGCGCACGACAAAGCGCACTGATACTGGTCAATTACTGGCGCTCCCACCTCTTTCCGGCAGACGCGCAATACATCAAAAAGAATGTGGCTCGTGCCGAGCGCGGGCTAACTATTCTGGCGCCTCTTTCCACTGCATCAGGTGAGGCCGCAGTCCTCGCGGCAGCGTCACAGCCATCGCCGTAACTCTTAGACAGGCAAGAACACATGTCCACAGACCTTATGCCCAATCGCTACAGACCCGGCGAGTCTGATCTCCCAGCGCGCGAGGCCGAGCTGATTGCCCGTCGTGATGCAGTTCTGGGAGCATCTTATCGACTGCAGTACCGACGGCCCGTGCACTTCGTTCGCGGCGAAGGCATGTGGCTCTACGATCCCGACGGGCGAGCCTATCTTGACTTCTACAATAACGTTCCTTCCCTCGGCCATTGCCACCCGGAAGTAAACGCGGCAATGGCCGAGCAAGCGGCCCGAATAAGCGCCAATACGCGTTATCTAGAACCAAGACTTGTCAACTATGCCGAGCGGTTGGTTGATACCTTCCCCGAGGGCCTAGACCGGGTGGTCTTTACTTGCACGGGGAGTGAATCCAACGATCTGGCCCTGCGTATCGCACGACTTGTGAGCGGCGGCGAAGGCGTGATCGTTTCCTCTTATGCCTATCACGGCACAAGCGCGGCCGTCGCCGCGGTTTCGCCAAACTTGGGCGATGCCGTCAAGCTCAGCCCATTCGTGCGCATGGTACCGCTTCCCGGTCCAGCGGGCGTGCCAGAATCCCAGGCTGCGGACTTTTTCGAGGCACAGATCCGTTCCGCCATTTCGGATCTGAACCGTCGTGGCATAGGCGTTGCGGCCCTGCTTATCGACAGTATTTTTTCCAGCGACGGCGTATGGGTGGATCCTCCCGGCTTCGTTGCCGGCGGAGCTGCAGCGGCACGGGACGCAGGCGGCCTCGTCATCGCCGACGAAGTTCAGCCGGGCTTCGGGCGAACTGGCGCTCATATGTGGGGCTTCGAGCGGCACGGGATCGTTCCGGATCTTGTAACCCTCGGCAAGCCAATGGGTAACGGGTTTCCAATTGGCGCGGTCGTTGGTCGCAAAGCCCCAATGGAGCGCTTTGGTGCAACCGCTCGCTACTCGAACACCTTTGCCGGAAACACTGTTGGAATAGCGACGGCGGACGCCGTGCTGACGATCCTGCAACGTGACCACATCCCTGAAAATGCGCTTGCCATGAGCCTGCGGCTTCGAGCCGGGCTGACGGAGATGGCAAAGCAGCATACGGGCGTTCGTGCAATCCGCAATGCCGGTCTCTTCTTTGGCGTAGACATCGGGTCCGAAGGAATACCGGCCCCGCTCCGGCGTGCAATGGCTTTGGACGTGGTGAATGCAATGCGGGATGATGGCGTGCTTATCAGCACGACAGGAGCCAATGAGGATGCGCTCAAGGTGCGCCCTCCACTCGTTTGCAAAGCCGAGCACGTAGACCTCTTCCTAGCAGCTATGAAACGCGCACTCATCAAGGTCGCCGGGTACACGAAGCCCGACGGCTTGTGCGGAGCCACCTGACAGCGTCACACCAAAATCGTAAGCCGCAAGTCGAGGCCAATCCAGGCGGCGAAACCTGGGCATGCTCGCGTCGTGAACTGCAGCTCAAGTCCGCCAAGATCGGAGCGGCTGAATAAAGACACGCAGAACGGAAGGCAGAGGCGCCAAGATCGCGCCTCTGCCGCTTCCGTCATCCAAATCGCGCGGGGCGTGCGCGACTTCTCTTGAGCCCGTAGCGGCGCCGGACCGCTGCTGCAATGGCGATTGGACTACAGATCGAGCTTCGCGTCACCAACGTCGCCTGCGTACGATTATTCACGATCCGCCACGGCGAACGAATTCTGATCGTCGTCGATGTCGTGGGCGGCACAGCGCTCTCAGCGCCTGCGAGCCGGACGTCACAATGGTTGGCGGCACCCGTATCGACCTGCCCCCAACCGGGTCGCTGCCGACGGCACGATGGTGTCGGCAAAGGACTGAACGGCCCATGCCTTCATGCGGAAATGGCTTGAGGTTCTAGGCACCGAGATCTACCACATCTGATACCAGTCCGGCACACCTTCGTGTGCCCTTCTTTCGCAGCAGTTTCGCCGCTCGCTAAACCGCCACAGGGTTCCAACCGCGCCCTCTGTTGCCAAACATTTCGTATCCGTCCTTCGTGACGGCGAGCGTATCCTCGAGCTTGATGAAACCGCGCTGCGGATGGAGCATCGTCGTCTCGACGGAAATGACCATGCCTGCCTCCAGGGGCCGATCCGCATCTACGCCTTCGTAAGCGACGGGGTGGTTGGTCATCAGGAACGGTGCTTCGTGGCTGATGAGCCCCATGCCGTGGCAGAAGAAGTCGGTAAAGTCGGCCGAAGGCGAGCTTCGCAAAGCCTCTTCCGCCGAAGCAATCATCTCACTGCCTCTCGCCCCGGCCTTGATCCTGGCAAAGGCTGCCTGCTGGATCGCATCGACTTCAGCTAGCAAGTCCTCGAGCTCCGCATCGGGCTCGCCGAGCACGCCCATCCGGCAAAGGTCACCGATATAGCCCTGGTAGTTGCCGCCGGAATCAATCGAAAGCACCTCACCCTTCGCCCATGCCTGCGGAGAGGCCGCACGGTTGTGACTAGCACCCAGGGTCAGCAGGCAATACTCGAAATACAGTCCGCGATTGGTCTCTTCTCGCCTGAGCCGTTCAATGATCTCGCCCTTGGTGGATCCCTCTCGTGCAGCCGCGATGGTGGCGAGCATCGAATCAGTGATCAGTTCGGAGGCAACCTTGAGCTTCTCCAGCTCTTGCGGTGTCTTGATCGAGCGCAGTCGCTCGAGCGTATGCGTCGCCTCCACGAAACGCGCACCTTCAAGGCGAGAAGCCAACAGATCCCGCGCATCGGCCGGCAGGAAGGGCGGTTCGATGCCGATGCGAGCACCCGACTTACCGATCTTTCTCAGATGCTCGACCGCAAGCGCTGCTGCGTCGAGTGTACCCCATGTCGCCGTATGAACGTCGGGTGTCCAGAAAGGGTTGTTCTGGTGTTCTCCCCCTTCCATGCGGTTGCCAATATACGCCGAGTGATCGGGGGAGCCCTTCTCATAAACGACGATCGGCAGATAGCGGCTGTGGCCAATCGCATCCATTGCGGCGAAGAAGATGAACTTGTAACCGCCCAGCAGGTACTGCGTGTTGTGCTTGGATGTGGCGAGCAGAACGTCGATGCCCGTCTCCTCCATGAGCTTGTCGAGTTTCGCCGCATCGAAGGGGGGCCCCGCCGCTAGCGTTTGTCTTGGGCTGATGTCCACGGAATTTCTCCCACAAAGCCGTTGTCGTGCGCCCTTAAGTACCGGGCGGGATTAGACGGAAATCCGGCAGATCCCGAAGCGCACGCTCAGGGCCTGCCGGTGAATAGACCACGAAAAGCTGCATCGGGCCGGGACCCGTGTTCCTTGTCGAGTGGAACCGGCTTTCCGGTACATAGATAGTGCAACCGGGTCCAACCCTCTGCATCACCGGATCGCCGTTCTCGTCCTCCACCATCTGCTCGCCCTCTCCCGAGATGACGAAAATGATCTCTTCCGCTCCCGGATGATTGTGACGCGTGTGCCCTTCGCCGCTCGGCAAATCCACCACACCGCCCGAGAAGCGCTCGGCCCCGTTCACCTCCGGCGCGACCGTCAGCGCAAGCCGGCCCCAGTCGAAGCCGAAACTGTCAACATCAATCGGGTAGAGAAAATATTTGTCCTTTGCCATGCCGCGGCCTCCTCCGCATCCTGCTCGCTTCAAACCACCGTACTGATGGCAAGCGCCTTGAACTCTTCCGTCTGCTTGCGGATCGCCGCCTCGGCAGGCAGGCGTTCCATGGAACTTGCGCCATAAAAGCCATTGCAGCCTGGGCAACGATCCAGGATGTACCCTGCGTCCTCCGGCATCGAAATCGGCCCCCCGTGGCAGAGCACAATGACGTCCTTGCGTACCGAGCGCGCGGCCGCCGCTATCGCGTCGATTTCGCTCGCGCAGTCGTCGAGCGAGATCGCGGAAGTGGCGCCGATCGCACCTCCCGTGGTAACGCCCATATGAGCGACAACGATGTCTGCACCCGCCTTCGTCATCGCGATCGCTTCTTCCTCGTTGAAGACATAGGGTGTCGTCAGCAGGTCGAGCCGGTGGGCCTCGGCGATCATGTCCACCTCGAGACCATAGCCCATCCCCGTCTCCTCAAAGCTCCGCCGCATCCGTCCATCGAAGAGGCCGATGGTGGGGAAATTCTGTACGCCGGAAAAGCCTATGGCCTTCAGTTCCGCGAGAAACTGGGGCATGAAAACGAATGGGTCGGTGCCATTGACGCCGGCGAGTACCGGTGTCGCCTTCACGACCGGCAGCACCTCTAAGGCCATTTCCTTCACGATCTCATTGGCATTTCCATAGGCGAGCAGACCGGCCGCCGAGCCACGGCCCGCCATTCGGTAACGGCCGGAGTTATAGATGATGATGAGGTCGATGCCCCCGGCCTCCTCGGCCTTGGCCGAAATCCCCGTTCCGGCCCCACCTCCGATGATTGGCTTGCCGGCGGCGATCATGCCGTGGAACTTTTCAAGAATGGTCTTGCGGGGGATTACTGGCATCGGTGCCTCTTTCAGAGTTGGCAATGTCTCGGTACGCGGCGACTGCGGCGTCGGCGAACTGCGGATCGTTGATGTGGAGCGGAAGGCGTTCGATGCGGCGCCGGTCATTTCGATCGACGGTGGCTTCCAATGCCTCGAAGAGCGCCGCATCCGCCGCAGGATCGAAGAAGGCGCCGCCCTCGATATCGAGCGCAGACACGCCTCGCTCCGGGATCAGGAACCGGACAGGTCCGCTGCAGAGGTTCAGTTTTGCGCCAATCCACCTTCCGATTGCGGCGCATTCCTCCGGAGTCGTGCGCATGAGCGTGACGTTTGGGTTGTGGCGGTACAAGAGCCGGCCGGAATATCGCTCCGGTACCGTCTCTGGCGCCCAGAAATTGACCATGTCCAAAGCCCCGACGGAGCCCACATAAGGCAAATCGGTGCGCGCGATTGCCCCGAAACGATCCTCGGTCGCCGGCAGCACACCGCCGAAGAGAAGGTCGCACACCTCCGTCGTCGTGATATCGAGCACACCCGATAGAAGTCCGCTGTCTGCAAGCTTCTCCATTGCTCGTCCGCCGGTGCCTGTGGCGTGGAAAACCAGACAGTCATGGTCAGCCTTCAGTCGTTCAACGATGGCAGTCACACAGGGCGTCGTCACGCCGAACATGGTCAGGCCGAGAGCGGGCTTCGAGGCCGCTTCCTGCGCCGGCCTGTTCGCCATGGCGGTAATCGCCTCTGCCGCATTTTTTAGGATCACGCGGCTCACGCGGTTGAGCCCGGCCAGGTCGGTAACCGACGGCATCATGATGATGTCTGAGACGTCAACATAAGGTGCCACGTCGCCGGACGCGAGCGTCGAGACCATGACCTTCGGTAGCCCGAGCGGCAGCCTGCGCATGCCGGCGGTGATGATCGACGTCCCGCCGCCGCCACCCATGCCTACCACGCCCGCTACGTCGTCGCGGGCGGGAAGGAACCTCGCGAATGCCTCGCCCATCGCAGCGATCGCTGTTCCCCGATCGTCGCCGGAAAGCACCGCGGCGGCACCGCCCGGATGCGCGGCGGCGACGGTTTCGGCGGAGATGTCAACCATAACCGTGGGGCGACGCGTGCCGACATCGACCAAAACAGGCCGGCTGCCCGCTGCCTCGACGCAGGACGCAAGATAAACGAGTTCCTCCCCCTTCGTGTCGGCCGTGCCGACGACGTAGATGTGCTTCATCTCTCCTCCCCGGCGACCCTGGCCCTCCTCTGCCTTGAAAGCCGCCTCATGCCGACCGGTTTGCCGACACTTGCAAAATTATGAGATGCGCGTATCGTAAAGATATGGATGTCTCACGTCAACAGAGCGAATCCGCCACACACGCCGAACGCGGTCCCCGAGCCCGCACACGCAAACTCATGTTGGATACCGCCACACGGTTGATGCAGTCCGGTATAACCCCCTCGGTGAGTGAGGTCGCGGAAGCCGCCGAAGTTTCGCGCGCCACTGCCTACCGATACTTTCCGAGCCAGGCGGCGCTGGTTCATGCGGTGGTGCACGAGGCGCTCGGCCCGATCCTCGACTGGAGATCCGAGGCTCCCGATGCGCTCACCCGCGTTGGCGATCTGCTCGCAACTGCCATGCCGCGCATTGACGAGTTCGAGGCGACGTTCAAGGCTGCACTGAAGCTCTCGCTCGATCAGTGGGCGCAGCGGCAGGCAGGCACGCTTGGTAACGAACCACAGCTCACGCGAGGGCACCGCGTCGAGCTCCTTCGACAAGTCACCGTGCCACTCGAGGGCAAGGTGCCGGCTGAGGCCCGCGAGCAGTTGGCTCAGGCGCTCTCGCTTGTTTTCGGTGTCGAGGTGCTGGTCGTGCTTAAGGATATTTGGGGCCTCTCGTCCGAACGTGCGCAAGCGGTTGCAGAATGGGCGGCGGCAGCCTTGGTCGAGGCGGCGGTCCGGGATGCGCAATCCGCGACATGATCTCGCGCATTCTCGTCGACTCGAGGAACTGGTTTGACCAATTTAGATAATGCGCGTGCATCACGACTTATGGACAATCATTCCTGGTTGAACTGGGGGCAAGGCATTCAGGTTTTCGATTCCGTAACAAGCCCGGCATTGCGAGCTGTGGTCTGCGGCAATGGCGATAACAGTAACCTTGACGCTCATTAGATTTGGTACTACCAGATTGGTGCTGCGTTCGCTTGGGATTGATATCTGTCCCAGGCCGCATGGGTCGGAGGAGGACCCGCCGCAGAAGCCAATCAGGAGGATTTTCAGACGAACCGCCGTGGAAAAGGCGGGGCGGGATGCACAAAAGGGGAGGAATATTATGCGCAAGACAGTGGCCGGTCTGGTGGCTGGTATCAGCTTTATGTTCGCCTGCGGGACCTCCGCGCAATCACAAGAACTGACGATTTTCTGGGCCGAATGGGACCCCGCCAATTATCTCCAGGAGCTTGTAAACGAATACGAGGCCGAGACCGGCGTGAAGGTCACGGTCGAAACGACTCCATGGGCGGACTTTCAAACGAAGGCCTTTACCGAATTCAACGCCAAGGGCTCGGCCTATGACATGGTCGTCGGCGACTCACAGTGGATCGGCGCCGCATCGGAGGCCGGCCACTACGTCGACCTCACCGAGTTCTTCAACCAGCACAAGCTAAACGAGGTGATGGCTCCAGCCACGGTGAAGTACTACTCGGAGTATCCTGCGAACTCCGGCAAGTACTGGTCGATCCCTGCTGAGGGCGACGCTGTCGGGTGGTCATACCGCAAGGACTGGTTCGAGGACCCGAAGGAGATGGAAGCCTTCAAGGCGAAGTATGGCTATGACCTCGCTCCGCCCAAGGACTGGAAGCAGTTGCGCGACATCGCCGAGTTCTTCCATCGTCCGGACCAGAAGCGCTACGGCATCGCGATCTACACCGACAACTCCTATGACGGCCTCGTTATGGGCGTAGAGAACGCCATCTTCTCTTTCGGAGGAGAACTCGGAGACTACAGCACTTACAAGGTCGACGGGATCATCAACTCGGAGAAGAACGTCAAGGCTTTGGAAGCCTACCGCGAGCTTTACGGCTTCACCCCTCCTGGCTGGGCCAAGTCCTTCTTCGTCGAAAACAACCAGGCGATCACCGAAAATCTGGCGGCGATGAGCATGAACTACTTCGCCTTCTTCCCGGCGCTGGTCAATGAAGCATCAAACCCGAACGCGAAGGTCACCGGCTTCTTTGCCAACCCGGCCGGCCCGGAGGGCGACCAGTATGCCGCTCTGGGGGGCCAGGGCATCTCCATCGTCTCATATTCGGAGAACAAGGAAGAGGCGATGAAATTTCTTGAGTGGTTCGTCAAGGACGAGACACAGAAGCGCTGGGCCGAGCTCGGCGGTTACACGGCAAGCGCCAAGGTACTGGAATCCGAAGAGTTCCAAAACGCCACGCCCTACAACAAGGCATTCTACGAGACTATGTTCAGAGTGAAGGACTTCTGGGCAACGCCCGAATATGCCGAGCTGCTGATCCAGATGAACCAACGCATTTATCCCTATGTGACGGCCGGCCAGGGTACAGCAAAGGAGGCACTCGACGCTCTCGCCAAGGACTGGAACGCGACCTTCAAGAAGTACGGCCGCCAATAACGAACGACACGCGGGTGGGTGCCCGGCTCCCTCCCGCTCTTCAACTTGGCACCGGACAGGGCTCGCGCCGGACGCGGCGCGCGCTCAGGCAATACGCAACAGATGGCGCAAGTGCGCCCGGCGTCGGCTCTGGGAGGAGGAGCACATTGGCCACCGTGGTTATGACATCGTTGGATTCGAAGTCGCGCGCTGCTTCGCGCGGCTTGAGCGACATCAAAATTCGCAATCTGTTCATTATTCCGACGATCCTGTTCCTGATCGTCTTCAACATCTTCCCGTTGATCTACTCGCTCGGCTATTCGTTCACCGACTTTCGTGCTTCGACAAACGCGCCGGCCACCTTCGTCGGCCTGCAAAACTACCGGGAACTGTTAAACGACCCCTTCATCTGGGCGAACTTCGCAATTACGGCGAAATACGTGATCGTGTCGGTTGCCGGTCAAGTTGCCGTCGGTTTTGGCACGGCGATGCTGCTCAACCGTGAAATCCCCTTCAAGGGTCTCATCACGACACTGCTTCTGCTGCCGATGATGTTGTCGATGGCGGTGGTCGGGCTCTTCTGGAAACTACTCTACGATCCTTCCTTCGGCATCATCAACTACGCGCTCGGCCTCGGCTCTTTCGAGTGGCTGGCGAATCCCGAAATGGCACTCTACGCTGTCGCCATCACCGACATCTGGATGTGGTCACCCTTCGTGATGTTGCTCTCGCTCGCAGGCCTCTCGGCGGTACCGAGGCACCTTTACGAGGCGGCTGCCATTGACCGAGCGGGACCGTTCTACACGTTCTTCCGTATCACTCTGCCGCTCGTTGCGCCGATACTCATGATCGCAATCATCTTTCGCACGATGGAGGCTTTCAAGACTTTTGATCTCGCCTACATTCTCACCAGCCAACCGACCACGGAGGTGATCTCGATCCGCCTCTACAAGATGGCGTTTCAGGAATGGCAGACCGGGCGGTCCTGCGCACTCGCCTACATAGTGCTGATCATGGTGCTCGCGATCACCAACATTTACGTCAAATATCTCAACAGGGTGAAGGAGCGCTGAGATGGCGGCTGTCCAAACTCGCTCCGAGCGCGCGCTGAACCGGGTAGCGATTGCCGCCGTGCTCGTAATCACGCTGCTGTTCCTCGCACCGATCTATTGGATCACGTCTACGGCCTTCAAACCGCGCAACCTCGCGACGACCATCCCCCCGACGGTCATCTTCGAGCCGGAGATCTCGCCGTTCGTCAAGCTCTTCACCAAGCGCTCTCAGTTGCGGTCAGCACCGGATCCCGAAGACTATGCTGCAGCACCCTGGTGGGAACGGCTGGTCTTCGACGGGGGGGAAAAGGTCGTGCGTTCGGGACGCGGTGAGGTGCAGTTATCCGGCTACCCCAACCGCTTCATGAATTCGCTCATCGTGGCGATCACCTCTACGGTGCTCGCCGTCGGCATGGGCACCTTCACGGCCTACGGCTTCTCGCGTTTCAAAGTGAAGGGCGAAGCGGACCTGTTGTTCTTCATTTTATCGACACGCATGCTGCCGCCCGTGGTCGTGGCGATCCCCATGTTCCTGATGTACCGGGCTGTCGGGCTGAACGACACTCACTGGGGTCTTATCATCCTCTATACCGCCTTCAATCTGTCCTTCTCGGTCTGGCTGATGAAGGGCTTCATCGACGAGATTCCGAAGGAATACGAGGAAGCGGCGCTCGTCGACGGCTACACGCGCTTGGAAGCCTTCTTCAAGATTGTGCTGCCAGAGTCCGCCACAGGGATCGCCGCGACCGCCGTCTTTTGCTTCATCACAGCGTGGAATGAATATGCTTTCGCGCTGATCATGACGAACCGGCGCGCGCAAACGGCACCGCCCTTCATCCCAAGCCAGGTCGGCTCTGGCCTTCCGGATTGGACCGTCATCGCGGCAGGTACCTTCCTGTTCCTGTTACCGGTCGCAATCTTCACCTTCCTGCTCAGGAACCATCTCCTGCGCGGCATGAGCTTCGGAGCGATCCGCAAATGACGTTTCGTGCCATAAATCAGAAGTATCTCGCGCCAGGCGCGCAGCTCCTGATGATATTCGGGATCATCGCGCTGTGCCAGCCGTGGAACCTGTTCCTTCATCGCTATGGACTGACGATGACGTTAATTGGACTGATTGCCTTCATGATCACGTCGAAGGTACCGCCGGAACAGAATGCTGACGAGAGCAGGCCATGACGCAGATTGAATTACGCGGGATTGAGAAGCACTTTGGTGCCGTTCAGGTCATCAAGGACCTCAATCTCACCATCGCCGACAACGAGTTCATTGTTCTGCTTGGCCAGTCCGGCTGCGGCAAGACGACCACTCTACGCGCGATCGCCGGGCTCGAAACGATCGATGAAGGCGACATCCTCATAGACGGTCAGCCGGTGCAGCACATAAAGGCGTCGCACCGAGACATCGCCTTTGTGTTCCAGTCCTTCTCGCTCTACCCGCACATGACGGTCTTCGAGAATATCGCTTTCCCGCTCCGCGCCACGCGCGGCAACCCTACGGACATCGAGCGCGAGGTTCAGGCGGTTGCAAAAACGCTCCAGATCACCCATCTGCTCACCAAAAAGCCCTCCGCTCTTTCCGGCGGCGACATGCAGCGCGTGGCGATCGGTCGGGCACTCGTCCGGCGTCCCAAGGCGATGCTTATGGATGAGCCGATCGGGGCGCTTGACGCGAAGCTCCGCGAAGAGATGCGCGCTGAAATCAAGCGACTTCACATCAAACAGGGCTCGACAACGATCTACGTCACCCATGACCAGGTCGAAGCGATGTCCCTCGCCGATCGCATTGTCGTCATGCACGAAGGTGTGCTGCAGCAAGTCGGCAGCCCTCACGAGGTCTACGCTCGTCCTGCCAACATGTTCGTCGCGCAGTTTGTCGGGAGTCCGGTAATGAACATGTCTGACGTGACGGTTTGCGAGGACGCGGGGCATGCGCGCGTCGTGGTGGGAGGTGCTCCAACGTCCTTCGATTTTCCGTCGAATCTCACGGCCCAGCTCGCTGTCGCTGGGGCTCCAAACGGAAATCTCACCCTCGGCGTACGACCTGAAGGGGTTCTCGTGTCGAGGGAAGCACGTGAGGGCTTCGTGCCCGTCGAGGCCCATATCATCGAACCGCTCGGCTCGCATGACATCATAGACCTGCAGGTTGGCGATCAGATGCTACGCGCGCGGACAAAAAGTGGTTTCGTACCCCGGCCCGGCGAGGCCGTCTGGGCTCGCATAGATCCGGCTCAGGCGCATTTCTTCGACAGCTCGACTGGCACATCTTTCGGGATCAGGCTCTGATGGCGCATATCGAACTCAAAGGCATCACCAAGACCTTCGGTACCCACACCGCCCTGAGGGATCTCAGTTTCGAAATTGCCGACGGTGAGTTTTTCGTGCTGCTCGGCGAGACGGGCGCCGGCAAGACGACGACCCTCAGGCTGATTGCCGGGCTCGAGAAGCCTACGAGCGGACAGATCTTCATCGACGGTGAGGATGTCGGCGACTGGGGCGCCGCCGAGCGCGACGTGGCGCTCGTGCTGCAGCAGTATTCGCTCTATCCCCGCTATACCGTCCGCGAGAATCTCGAATTCCCGCTGAAATCTCGCATCCGGCGTGTCGAACCGGTCGAGATCAAGGAGCGTGTCGCCCGTGTCGCGAGGACGCTCCGCATCGAGCATCTACTCGACCGCAAGACGGACCGCCTATCGGGTGGCGAGATGCAGCGCGTGTCCATCGGCCGCGCCATCGTGCGCAAGCCCCGCGTCTTTCTGATGGACGAGCCCCTTTCCGCCCTCGACGCCAAACTGCGCGAGGCGCTGCGCACTGAACTCAAGAACCTTCAGATGAATCTCGGCGCGACCTTTCTCTTCGTCACCCACGATCAGATCGAAGCCATGTCGATGGGCGACAAGATCAGCGTACTCAACAACGGCCAGCTCGTTCAGACAGGCACCCCACAGGAAATCTATCGCAATCCAGTCAACACTTTCGTTGCACGTGCAGTTGGATCGCCGCCGATGAACCTGATCTCCGGCAAGCTCGCGGCCAGCGAGGCTATCGCTGACGAAGGCTACCGCTTGCCTTTTGATGCTGCGCTCGGCGCCGCGCTTGACGGACGGCCCCTGACCTTCGGCATCCGCCCTGAGGATCTCTTCCTCGAAAGCGGCGCACCCGGCGAGGCCCGCGTGCACGACGTCGAGAACCATGGCGTCGAAAAGATCGTCACGCTTCGTACAGGCAACCACTTCTTGCAGGCGACGGTGCCAGCTCAGGCCGACCTCGAGATCGAGGAGTCTGTTCGCTTCTCCTGGAATCCGGAAAAAGTCGTGCTCTTCGACGGCGGAAGCGGGATGAGCCTGCGCCATGCTGGCTGAGGCGTCATTAACGACAAAAACCGATTCCATCCTGGTCGTGCCTTCCCGCCCGTTTGCCCGTCATTCACATGACCATCAGGACGCGTCCATCCGGGTTGGGCGAAGCCCTATGCAGGGAACCGCCGCCTGTAGTGTTCCACGACCTCAGGGTTTCGGAGATTAGCGGGCAATCCCCCTTCCATGACGCGGATCGCTTCGGCCGCTGCTCCTATTCCCATGCGCATCATGCTTTGCTCTGTAATGCCAGCGACATGAGGCGTCACGATCACATTGTCCTGCCGGAAGTAGGGATGCTCGGGCGCCATGGGCTGTGTAGAGAACACGTCAAGGGCAGCGCCGCCGATACGCCCCATCTCGAGCGCCTCGATCAACGCACCATCATCCACGACCGGACCGCGCGACACGTTGACGAGGATCGCGCCCTGCTTCATGCGCGCAATTCGCTCGCGGCTTAAAAGCCCGGTCGTCTCGGGCGTGAGCGGGCAACAGAGAACGACGATATCAGCGGTCGAAACCAGATCGTCGACCGAGAGAAACCGGACACCGTTCGGCAGGCTTTCCGGCGAGCGGCTGTTCGCAACGATCTCCAGCTGGAACCCGTACTTCGCGATCCGGAAGACCGCCTTTCCCACATTGCCCATGCCGATAACGCCCATGATGCGGCCGGCGAGATCAAGTGCTCGGTCGCAGTGGGCTCGCCCAGCACTCCAACCCATGTTTCTGAGATCGCGGTCCATAGGACGGAACTGGCGCAGCAGCGCAAGCGTCACCATGAAGACGTGCTCCGCAACGGTCGGTGCGTTGACGGCCGGCACGTTGGCGATAAGCACACCGGCGGCCGTGGCCGCGTCATAGGGAATCATGTCGAGCCCCGCACCGTGCCGGACTACGGCGCGCAGGGCCGGTACATTTTCGAAGAAGGCCGGCGGTATCGGCGCGCGCACGATGACAATCTCCGCACCCTCACCTTCGCGAAGCAACGTCTCGGGATCGGGGGCGGACGCGACGCGAAGATCACCCGCCGCCTTCAGCATAACTTCGGCGTCGGGGTGCAGGCGGTGGGTCGAGAAAATGAAACTCATCGGCCTCCTCATTGCCGACCGGGGACTACTCCGCGGCTGTCGCAGGCCCCCCGATGAGGCCCTTCCAGTAGCTTTCCGCGCCCTGAAGATGCGCGTTCATCAAAGCTTGGGCGAGATTGCCATCGCGTGCAAGCAGCGCCTCGTAGATACGGATATGTTCTTCATGCGAGCGGCGGCTGCGGGCGATATCAGCGAAGTAGATAGGCAGTCGCTGTTCGCCCATCGTGTAATAGACGCTGCAGATCCGGTGGAACACGCTGTTCTTCGTCGCCCGCACGATCTCCAGATGAAAGTCCCTGTCTTCGCGCGCGAGGCCCTCGCCTGCAGCGATCTTCGCCTCGGAAGCGGCGAGAATTTCGCGCAGCCGTTCGTAGTTCTCCTCCGTCGCCCGCGCGCAGGCGAGCTCCGCAGCCTTGATTTCGTGGATCTTGCGGAGTTCCACCGTCTCGTAGATCACGATCGGGTCCAGTGGCACGCCAGCGCGCGCGAAGAGTGCTATGGCTTCGACACTCGCCTCCGTCGTCGTCAGATAGATACCCGACTTTGGCCGACGCTCCACAATGCGCATGGCTTCCAGGATTGCCAGAGCCTCCCGGAGCTGTCCCCGGCTGACGGCGAAGTGCTCGGCGAGCTCCCGCTCCGAGGGTGTTCGTCCACTGCCGCTCGAAGTTGAAAATAGATGGGCCGCCAGGTCCGAAAGCAGATTGTTTTCTTTCATGATTACAGTCTTTGCGCATGAGTCTCCAGGACGCGCTCCTTTATCGTAAATCCCAAGCCGGGTTTATCGGGAATCTCTAGCATCCCGTCTCTCACGGCGACAGTCTCCTCGACGAGGTCGTGGATCATCGGATTCGCGCCGACCGAGTATTCGATGACGAAGCTTGCCGGGGAGGCCGCGCAGATGTGCAGACCAGAGAAGAAGCACGGGGCACCGGCCCACAAATGCGGGGCAAGACGGAGGTTGAAGGCACTGGCGATCGCGCCGATGCGCATGGCCTCCGTAATGCCACCGCAGAACGCCGGATCGGGCTGGAAAATATCGGCTGATCGCAGCACCGCAAGGTCGCGGAAAGCGAAGCGAGTGGCCTCGCTCTCGCCGGCTGCGATCGGCACGTTTCCAGCGGCGCGCACTTCCGCCATGCCGGCCTTATCGTCTGCGATCACCGGCTCCTCGAACCAGGCAAGATCGCAATCCCGGACGAGCTGGATGAAACGTTTCGCGTCGGCAACCGTATAGGTGCCATGCGCATCGACCATGATATCCACCGAGGGGCCAAGCGCCTTGCGGGCAGCACGCACGCGGGCCGCCGAGACATGCGGTGCGCGGTCCATCGCTCCGACCCTCATCTTGACCGCCTTGAAACCGCCACTGGCAAGGTAGGACTCCAGTTGGGCGCCGATCTTTTCGGCACTTTCCCACCCGCCGGAAGCATAAGCAGGCAGCCGATCCGCTTTACGCCCGCCGAGCAGCTTCCATACCGGCACGCCCAGCGATTTGCCAAGGATGTCCCACAATGCGATGTCGACGGCACTGATCGCGGCAATCGAGAGGCCCCGGCGTGAAAGCTCCGGCATAGCATGACCTGACACCGCCGCCGTTTCGTGGCGCACGCCATTGTAGAGCATCTCCCAGATGGCAGAGATATCGGCGGCGTCGCGACCGACGAGCCTCGGACCCACTTCATAGTTGAGCATGTGAACGAGGGTGCCGTAAGTACCCGCGCTGCCCGCAGCATTCTTGCCCTCGCCCCACCCCACGATCCCGTCATCTGTTTCTATGCGCAGGATCGCCGCGTCGAAGGTTGTCAGGCGACCAAAATCGCTGCGATGCTGCCGATTGGCTTCGATAGGTATGCGAACCCACCAGGCTTGGACAGTCTTGATACGCATTTCGCCTCCCAACCCCGCAGCACGCCGGCCGCAGGGCATACTCGGGACCCGTCCCTCACTTGATCAGCGGCAGGATGGTCTCTGCGGTGATCCGCATCTGGTCATCGTAGAACTTCTCGGTCAGCAAGCTCGATCCGTGGTCTTGGATGAATTTGAGCTGCTCCGGCGGGATATCGACCGGATTGCGCTCGACCATATCGCGGTATTTCGCCGCAGGCGTGCGGTCTACCGGAGCCACGAACTCATTGGTGAGCGCGCCATCGTATCCGATCTCTTTCAAAGTGGCGACGATCTTCGGCCAGTCGAGATGGCCGAGGCCCGCCGCAAAGCGGTTGTTGTCCGCCACATGGAAATCGAAAAGCCGGTTTCCGGCAAGCCTGATCGCGTCGTATATGTCCTCCTCCTCGATGTTGAGGTGAAAAGCATCGAGGCAAACGCCGCAATCGGGATCAACTGCGTCGGCTAGCGCGAGCGCTTGGGCAGCGCGGTTGAAGAGATAAGTCTCGAACCGGTTGAGCGGTTCAATCGCCAGCCGGATGCCCTTTCCCCGGGCGTGAGCGAAGCACTCCTTCGTCGCCTCCACGACCCACTGCCATTCTTCCTCCTCGGTGCCATCCGGAACAACCTTGCCGACGGTCGCAGGTACAAGGGTGACGATCTCGCCTTCGAGCTCACTCACCATCGTTATAACACTCTTCACGTAATCCACTGACTTTGCTCGCTGGCCCTCATCCTTGGCTGCGAGGTTGCGCTCGCCGAGCGTTAGCGTCACCGCGCCCCAGCAGCGAATGCCGTGTTCTTTGAGCAGTGCGCGCGTGTCCTTAATGTCATACTGGACCGGCTCGCCTGAAATCTCGATGCTCTCGTAGCCGTACTTCTTGATGCGTTTCAGCGTGACGGCGAGAGGCTCCGCCCGCATCCAGTTGTGCGTCGAAAGGTGCATAAACGTCCTCCCAAACCATCGTTACTGCCGCGGCACTCGAGAGTGCCGGGGCATCTCCTCCACTCCGACCGAACCCATTCTGGTTTGGCCAATTCTGCTTCATAGAAGGTCTATCCCAAAATACCTCTGCCGGCAAGCCGCTTACGAAGCCTTGCATTTCTGGGCGTTTTTACACGTTTACCCCGTTCGCGGCGCTTCTGTCCTAAATCATTGACATCGCTAACTTGACCAGATCGCCGCATTTGGTATTACCAGATTGCGATCGGCGTGGGAGGCGTTGCCGCGGCAGTGAGAAACGGGAGGATGGAACCATGAAGATCGGTATGTGCATGTTTCTGTGGACGACGAGCGTCGGCCGGAAACATGAAAAGCTACTCCGGGACATCAGGGCGACCGGCTTCGACGGGGTAGAGATACCGATCTTCGAGGGCGCTCCGGACGAGTACCGCCGCCTCGGCGCATTGCTCGATCGCATAGGTCTGGAGCGCACCGCAGTGTCTGCCATGAGCGACCCTTCCATGAACCTGATTTCGCCTGACAATGCGACACGCAAGCGCGGCATTGCTTACATGCAATGGGCTATCGACTGCGCGGCCGCCCTGGGCGCGCACACGTTAAGCGGTCCACTGCATTCTACGCTCGGCCAGTTCTCCGGTACCGGGCCCACCGCCGCAGAACTGAGGCGGTCCATTTCCTCGCAGCGCGCGATCGGCGATCATGCCGCTCAGCGCGGTGTCACCGTTGCACTTGAGGCGCTGAACCGCTTCGAGTGTTATCTCGTCAACACAATGGACGACCTTGCTGCCCATATTGATGCGATCGGGCATCCGAATATTCGGGCGATGTACGACACCTTCCACAGCAATATCGAAGAAGCCGACCCCGTAGGGGCCTTCACCCGCAATGCGCACCGCATTGTTCATGTCCACATCTCGGAGAACGACCGCGGGGTGCCGGGCCGTGGCAACATTCCATGGCCGGAGACCTTCAAGGAAATCCGTGCGAGCGGCTATGACGGCTGGCTGACAATCGAGGCCTTCGGCCGCGCATTGAAAGACCTCGCGGCCGCAACGAAGGTCTGGCGCGATTTCTCCGAGACCCCCGAAGAGGTCTACCGGGATGGATACCGTCACATCCGGGACGGATGGGAGGCAGCGGCATGACAGACCCGGCCTTCCGGACTACATCCTAGAAGCTCCAGTTGAAATAGCCTGTGTGGCGCCGCTCACCAACGCCTGGTTTTGCTAAGCTTGAGCCGGAGCTACCGGCATCTACGCCCCCAACCCTTCGCAACCATGTCATGGTGTCTTCAGGTGACTTCGAACCGCTCAAGCATCTTCTTGAGCTGCAGGTTCTGTCTCTGAAGTTGTTCGGCCAACAGCCGCTTAAGCCGCTTGTTTTCAGCATCAAGGGCGGCCACTTCGTCGAACGAGATCGGATCCGCGGCAGTCCTGGGATCCTCGAGTGCGGCCATTGAGCTATGCGTGGTCGCGTGGGTAGGGCGCCGGCCGACGCGCTTTCGAGGTGTGCGTTTTGATGTTGTTGTCGGCTGCGATGTCTGCTGACTGTCCTGCACTCGCGCAACAGCTTCGGTAGCCGGGCAATCGGACTCATGCTGCTTCGCGATTTCAATTTCCGTACCGTCGGCCGACGCTGGCGCTGCTTGGTCAGAAATGTCATCGCCTGCGGATTCGTTCGCGAAATTCGCAGTCACGGGAGCAGTTGGAGCCGCGTCATCTGCTTCAAGAGTCCCCGGTGCTTCATCTGACTTGAAAAGATGCGGGACCTTGCCTTCTACTTCGCGGGCCACTGCCTTAAGGTCAGTGTCCCCCCAGATGGAATTCGTCCGAGTTTTTGACTGTCGCCGCCCCGACTTGAACTCGACAACGAAACTCCGCTGTGGCGTTTTCATATACTCTCTCGATCCCTGAGTCCGTAAAAAGAACAACGCCGATCGGCGCTACTGTTGGCGGACAAATACAGCTCTTCCCGGCACACTTCAACTGCCCGGCACCCGAAGCGGCGCCGCGTCCTTCGCGTCGCCAACTTCGCAGCTTACGTGCGTGCCACTAGCCGTCCTAGGGGCCTATTCGCGGCTATGCCCGGTCTATCGAGAAATTATTTCCGGCGTACCGCAGGACCGGATGGCCGCTGAAGAACCAACGCCTGCAATTTAAAGTCAATCCAGCTCAAGTCTTTTGCGCAGTTCGGCGTTTTCCGCCCGCAGCTTCTCCGCCAGTAGCTTGCGGAGCCTTTGGTTCTCCTCTTCGAGTTGGACAAGGTCTGCCAACTCATCGCCGGCCGGCACGGGCCTGGTGCCCTTAATACCCTTAGTGTCGTTTTGCTTGACGGCCTTCGCAGCGCCTTTCCAATGATAGTAGGTTTGCTCCGATATGCCGGCGCTCTTGATAGCGTCTTTGAGGGTACTGTTGCCTTGGACTTGCGTCTCAATCAGCTTGAGCTTCTCGCTCTTCTCCTGTTCGCTATACCTCCTGGGTTTCGCGGCCAACGCCTTTGATGAAGCTTGCACTGGTTCGGCAGCCGTCTTTGGACGCCGTGCCGACCTCTGCTTCTTGGTCGTCGGTGCTTTCACTTCTGCGTTCGCCGCTTCAGTTGCAGCAATCGGTCCCGTGTTACTTTCGTCAGCCATCAACAATTTCCTCCTGTGGTCATTGCCTGTTTTCTGCTTAGAGCACCACAGAGTCAACTCAAGCAAAAGAGTTCTGCTTTACGGATGGTTGATATTAGGCTTATGCCTGCAATGTGCCGATCAACGGGGAGTAAGGCTACGAGCTGTCGTCTCAATGACGTGACTCGGAGTGTCGCTACGCTCACGAAACATCGAAGCGCTCGAGCATCTTCTTGAGCTGAACGTTCTGCAGACGAAGCTTTTGAGCGAGCTGACCCCTCAGCATTTTGATTTCTGCATCGAGTGTTGCCACTTCATCAAAGAACAGATCCCGTGAAGACGGGAGTTGCACGCTAGGGTGATCCGTTGCGGTGACAGGGATCTGTGCAGCCACCTGCGCGTTGGCATTCTCCCCACGTTCTCGTCGTTTAATCCGTGCTTTCGTTTGCGACTTTGTGCTTACCGCGTTTTTTCGTACCAACGAAGGCTGTTCGGAAACCGTATTGTCAGCTTCACGACGCGCCGGTGCGTGAGCTTGTGCATCACCGATCGGCGGTCTTATCACCTGCGCAACACTGTCACCACCTTTCGCCTTATCGGATGCACTCGACTCTTGATCAACTAGCTTCGAACTGGGTAGAAGTGCGGACGCATGCTCCACTTCGCTCTCGACGGCCTTGGGGTCGGTGTCATTGCCAGTCGAACTGTCCTGCGCTTTCGCCGACGCTCGACGCGACGTCAGTTGGGCAATGAATTTCCATGGTGATTTCATAGTGATCCAACCTTGAGCACGCCGGACGGTGATCCTGCTGCCGCTGTCCCTTCCTCACACCTTTCGAGACTGCACCGCCATCGCGGTAACGAGCCTGCGCAAACTGCTTGCCGTGGCATACTCGTCAATGCCATCCGGATCACGCTTTGTATCGATCAAACGCCGTCAGCCTTTTTAGGGGTGGGTCGGCCTCTTCCCACTGATAGATCTCCGAAATGCTGGAGAACGCCTGGCAAAAGGGACGACCGAAGCGGGCATTGTGGGCGATTACGAGGTCGGCGGGATCGATCAATGCTCCAAGCAAGCCGACATCAATCATCTGCCCGGCAACCATCTCATCGGTAATTTCTGTGAGGCGGGTGATTTCAGGCGGGATCGGGACAGTCGGCTTCTGCAGGCCGCCGAAAAGACCTGTGACGTCGCCGATATGGCCCTCGTCATCGAAGGTAAACGCGACTGCGCCGATTTCGATGATCTCGTCCTTCCGGTGGTCGAGGCCGGTCGTCTCGGTGTCAACGATCACGCCAACGCGCGGATACCCCGGCCGCGGAGTCGCGACGATCTCGCGACCGACAAGCTTGCGCAGCACGCGATCGCTGCCGCGCTCCTCCAGCAACTGGGCCATGCTCTCGTCATCGAGGCGCCTCCGATACCGCAGTTTCAGGGGCGGTGGCAGCTTCACGAAAATACCATCGCCTGGCTCACACGGCGAGGGAAACATATCGAGCTGAGATGCCATCGGCCTCCAGTTTCCTTCGGCTTTGGCGCACCAACGGGTGCGGATCAGGCGTCAGGATAGAAACCGAGTGAGACGCTGGCAATGCGAAGGAGGGGCAAAACAGGACATTCAAGCCAAACTCCCCGGAAATCTGTCGAAACGGGAACAACCTCCCCAGCATCACCTTCCTTCTGGCCGAAATACCTGCCCGTTGAGCGAACCGGTGAACCGTAGGAAAAACCAAAGGGGCGGCAAGATTGGTCGCAGTGACGTTGAACCGAACCAACCTCACGACACGAAGCCTCTGCGAGTCCACACACCACCTGGGAGATGGTACATCTTTCCGGGTTCGGCTACTTCTTAAGGCGGCATCGGCTCGACAGTCTTTGCCGCTGGTGTTGACGGTGACGCGAGATGCGGACCGGGCCCACCTGACGAGCGCTGCAAAGCGCGACTCTGCGCCGTAGGTTCGCGAAAATCGGATCCCGGCCGATTGAAAGCGGAACATTACCCATGCGGGCCGAATTTGGCGCTACGCTTTCGCGCGCTAAGAAAGGACAACGCAGATGGCACACAGACAGCTGGTAGTCGCCGACATTTTCCTCGCGATGCCATCTGCCGCTATCGCTCAGAGCAGTTCGGATTCTTCATCAGGCAGCAAATCGGGCACGTCCGGAAACATCTGGTTAGCTTGGCTCCGTCGGCAAGAGAAATATGGCCGTCTTAGGCTCGCCATCAACCCCTTCCCTAAATCGGTGCGCTGATCACCGCAGAGGCGCCTCCGGTTGAGGCAGAACCTCCCTCGAGGAAGCACGTTAAGTCTCCATTAGCGTAGCAGCATGTACGTTCACGACGCAGCGCGCAGCGCGGGCATGATGCCTCCTGCTTCCCGGCCGACGGACCGAGGAATTTTTTGACAATCCCCGCAGGTATCATCCCATGCACAGGAATACACTCTCGGAAAGCCGCCAGACACAGCTATTGGTGCTGCTCGTCGCTGCTGTATTTATCTTGGTCGCAGCCGCACTCGCCGGATTAATTGCGGGCTCCATCGCTACCCTCACGACGACGGCCGATGACATCGATGACCAAAGAGCCCTGCAAGCAACTTCGGGAGCGGTGCAGGCGCTTCGCAAGCAGATGGCGGCGACCTTGCGCGACAACGCGTACTGGGACGATGCCTATGCCGAGGTGAACGCCGACACGCGCGCCGACTGGATTATCGAGAATTGGGCGTCGACCTCCGCCGACTACCCTCTTTATGACACCGTTATCGTTGTCGATAGCGAAAATCTGCCGGTTGTCGCGTACCGTAAAGGCGTTCCTATGGGCGTCATGCCGGGCGAATTTATTGACGATTTCCAGACATTGCTCGACGCGGCGAGACGGGTGAGAATGTCCGACGAAGTTCCTGTGCATTTCGCACGCTCCTCCGCCGGAACCGAACTAATCGGCGCGGCCGCGATCCAACCGTTCGAACGCGATGAGTCGCTCGTTCCGGGAGATTTCTATGTGCTCGTGTTCGCAAAGCTGATTACCCCGGCCGTCGTGGCCGAGGTGTCCAACAGTTTCGCAATTGCGGACCTGCGTCTTGAGTTGAAGCCTTCTGCGGGACGATTGGCCGTTGCCCTGAAAGGTGTGTCGTCCGACGATGTCGCCTATTTCACCTGGCCTTCGATGGCCCCAGGCACAAAAAGCTACGAGAAAGTCGACGGAGACCTACGAACCGCAGGCGCGATTTTAGTCCTATTTCTCTGTTCCATCGGATTCGCGGGTGGCATAACGATTCGCAATCTGCGCAAAAGCGAACTCGCTTCGCGCCGACGCGCCCTGCATGATCCTCTGACGGGCCTCTTGAACCGCGCAGGTCTACTCGAGAAGTTTGCTGCTGTTTCCGACCCCCTAAGACTGAACGGGAAGCAGGTGAAGCTCCATTTCATCGATCTGGACGGATTCAAGGCGGTCAACGACGTCTGGGGGCACGCGGTTGGAGACGCCCTCATTGTCGCTGTTGCCCACCGGCTGCGCGACACCTTGCCGAAGGACGCATTTGCTGCTCGCCTGGGCGGCGACGAATTCGCGGTGGTGACAATTAACGAACTTGGTGCTGAGCTCGCCCCAAGCTTCGGCGGGCGGCTTCAAGAAGCCTTGGCGAGCGTATTCGAGATTGACGGACGGTCGATCGAGATTGGCTGTAGCATTGGCGTCGCGGTATCTGCGCTCGGCTCGGTGCAGATCGCCGAACTCATGCGCCGCGCCGACATCGCACTTTACCGTGCGAAAGACCTCGGCCGCGGCATGACTATCGACTTCGACAACAGCTTTGACGATGACGCCCTCCAACAGGCGGAACTAGAAAGCCAGTTGCGCACCACGCTGTTGAAGGGTGGTATATCGGTTCTATTCCAACCACTAATCGATGCTCGCTCCGGCGCGGTGACCGGCGTGGAGGCGCTAGCGCGCTGGCGTAGGGAGGACGGGACCGCCATCGGTCCCAACGTGTTCATCCAGATTGCTGAGCGCGCCGGCATGATTGATTTGCTCGGCCTGCAGGTACTGACGACGGCTCTGAACGCCGCCGCGGCGTGGCCGGCGCTGAATCTCGGAGTTAATATTTCTCCGCTGCAGCTTAAGAACCCGCGATTCGTCGAGCAGGTCACAGCCGCAATTAGAGATGCGGGTTTTGACCCCCACCGGCTGACGATCGAGGTGACGGAGGGTGTGCTAATTTCCAATCCAGAACAGGCCCGTCGTGCAATCGACGGGTTGAAGAAGATCGGCGTCAAAGTTGCGTTGGACGATTTCGGTGCTGGATATGCCAGCATCGGATCGCTTCGGCGTTTTGGGTTCGACCGTATGAAAGTGGATCGCTCGCTGGTGGCGGCGCTGAAGGTCGATCAAAATGCCGGAGCCGTCCTTCAGGCAACGGTGGCGCTCGCCAATGCGCTGCAGATCCCTGTCACGGCCGAGGGTATCGAGACGGAACAGCAGGCGACGGCCGTGCGCCTGTCGGGTTGCGACCAACTTCAGGGATACCTCTTCAGTAGACCGGTGAGTGCCGATGAAGTTACGGCAATCTATTGCGCAGCCGCGGCGAGCTGCAGCGCGAGTCACAGCAGTCGCTGACCTGTTACGTTCAATCCCGGTTGGTATGCGCCTTTGGCGGGGGTCGCAGCGTGATTGTCTGCCGGGCTACAAAGGCGCCCTGCACATATAGACCCTCAATCATTCGTGCTCCTCGGCCGGGAATCGCCGTCTGATAGGAGTGTGCAACGAAGCCGTTTCGCCGAGTGCTCCGACTGCTGGGCGTTGATGAGTTACGAAAGTGCGGTCATGAAGCCGTGCATGCGTCAGAGGAGCTAAGAGACCGGTTACGCGAACGAAGAGCAGCATCCGTAAGCTTGTCCGCGAAGGCCACTATGTCGGCTCGTTTGACAATGTTGTCAAACGAGCCGTTTTGCATAACGATGCGGTAGCTGCGAGAAATCAGTACTCGTTTCACCAGCCTTAACTGCAGCGTTGCCGTTAAAGGCCTACGCCACCATGGCTGTCATGCGACCAGCCGCGGACGCCACGGGTCGGGATTGCTCGTTGACTGCTGTCGGCGCGGTACGGTGGGCACCGACCCCTGTTCCGACGTTGAACTGCCCTAAAAGTTCGAATAGTTTCTCTGCTTCTCGCGCGAGGCTGCAAGCTGCCGCCGAAGTCTCCTCGACCATAGCGGCATTTTGCTGTGTGCCCTGATCTATCGTGTTGACGGCGGTATTGATTTCCTTGAGACCAGTTGCCTGCTCCTTGGAAGCTACGACGATAGCCTCTACATTGCCGTCAACCTGCATAACCTGGGTCACCATCTCCTGCAGAGCCTTTCCAGTATTGCCCACCAACGCGACCCCGCTCTTCACGTGCTCATTGGATGCGTTGATCAACTCCTTGATCTCTTTTGCAGCCTTGGCTGAACGCTGGGCCAGTTCCCGAACTTCCTGTGCGACAACTGCAAAGCCCTTGCCGGCTTCTCCCGCACGCGCTGCTTCGACACCGGCGTTGAGCGCCAAAAGGTTGGTCTGGAAAGCGATCTCGTCAATCACGCCGATGATGTTGGCAATCTCACTGGCGGACTTTTCGATCTTGCCCATGGCTTCAACCGCCTGGCCGACGACATTGCCCGAGTGCTCTGCATTCTCTTTCGTCCTGCGGACCAGTTTTCCGGCCTCCTGAGCACGGTGGCTTGAGTCGCTGACGGTTGTAGTGATTTCTTCGAGAGCGGCCGCCGTCTCTTCTACCGATGCGGCCTGCTGCTCGGTGCGCTTCGACAGATCATTCGAGGCAGACTGGATCTGTTGGGAGGCGGAAGCGATTGCGCCGGCGTTCTCGGAAATTGTCTGCAAAGTCGAGCGGAGCTTAGAGGAAGCCCCGTTGAAGTCTACCCGCAACTTGTCGAGAGCTGGCAGGAACGGCACTGCGATCGACTGCGTCAGATCCCCCTCGGCCAGGGCGTTCAGTGCGCCAGCCAGTTGGTCGACATTGCCCACCCGGGCCGTGATGTCGGTCGCAAATTTCACGACTTTGAAAATGTTGCCGTTCATGTCGAAGATTGGATTATAGGTTGCTTGGATGAACACCCTCTTGCCGCCCTTCCCAAGCCGCATGAACTCATCCGAAACGAACTCACCACCGGCCAGCTTGTCCCAGAACTGGCTATACGTTTTGGTGTTGGTGTAGCTCGGCTCGCAGAAAATGGAATGGTGCTTGCCCTGAATTTCAGATAGCTGATATCCCATGGTCGTCAGGAAGTTTTCGTTCGCGGTTAGGATGTCGCCTTTAGGTGTGAATTCTATGACAGCCTGAGCACGGGAAATTGCGCTGAGCTTGCCACTGTCTTCGGCAGCCCTCCGCTTCTGGGTCGTGATGTCGGTGGCGAACTTAACAACCTTGTAGGGCTTGCCGCCCCTAAAGATTGGATTGTAGGATGCTTCAATCCAAATCTCAGTGCCGTCCTTTGAAATGCGCTTATATTGGCGCCGATCGTACTCACCACATGCGAGCCTCGCCCAGAAATTTCTGTAGTCAGCCGTCGCAGCCTCGGTCGGATCGACGAACATTCGATGATGCTTGTCGACGATTTCCCCCAACTGGTAGCCGAGCGCACGGCAGAAGTTCTCGTTCGCGGTTATAATCGTGCCGTCGAGCTTGAACTCGATGATTGCCTGAGACTTGCTCATTGCGTCGAGAATTGCCTTCGCGTCAGCGCCGGCACCAAATGCAAACATGTGCTCCTCCAAATCGGTGCATCTACGGACGAAAGGTCCATGCCATGGATCACAGCACGCAACTTCCTGATGGGAGAACCCTAGGATGCATGTATTTAGGATATGTGAATATTCTAAACAACGCATACGAAATGAGCGCACTCCTGCGGGTGTAACTGCCGCCATAGGTGACCACCAAGACGAGTGAGCGCGAAGTGCTGGAATATGTGCCTTCGCACTTAAAGCGAATCGTGCATCTTCGCCCAAGATGAGCTGCCGGGCCGGCGGCTGGGCGTCAGCTTCGTTTTCGACAAGGAGCACCGGCTGCCGCAGCTGAATACGGTTCGGCTCCCGGAAGGCGTGGAGGACGCGCCCGCGCGCAGACGCCTGCTCGACGAGTTCGGTATAGAGATCGGCGGAGGACTCGGGCCGCTCGCGGGGCGCATCTGGCGAATCGGACTTATGGGTGAGACTTGTCGGATCGAGAATGTCGACCGTCTGGTCCGGGCGATCGCAGCAGTTCTGCCGTAGGGAATACCGGGCCACCACGCCGGAACTGTCGTTGACGCAATCGGGGTTCACCGGGTGCGTGGGCGGCGGCGATAGCGTGTGTGAGCTGTCAGAATTGAATGCCAGCGTCTGAGCGGTTGCTGACTTAGTAATGCGTACGGACCATCTGCTCCGTCGGCAATGCCGACATGATCATCAAGATCTTCTCCGTGGCGGCGGTCGTATTTCTCCCGCCGACGCTCGTCGCCCCGATTTACGGCATGAACTTTTTGGGCACGCGAATTAACCTGAGAATCCCATTGTGCGACGCAGCATTCGTCCCCACATCAACAGTTCAGGCCCAATTGGCGGCCGAGGAGACGGCATTGCTCAACAAGCCCCCACAAAATCACCGCTTGGTCGAAATCGCCGGGTTTGGCTCAAATCCTGGAGCATTGAAGGCGTGGCTGTTTCTGCCGTCGATCATGGCCCCCGACGCCCCGCTTGTGGTTGCGCTGCATGGCTGCACACAGACAGCAGAGGGCTATGCAACTGGATCCGGCTGGTCTCAACTCGCAGAGCGACGCGGATTTGCGGTGCTCTATCCCGAGCAGCAGCGATCAAACAACGCCAACCTCTGCTTCAACTGGTTCGAGCCAGGCGACATCAGGCGGGATGCGGGAGAGGCGTTGTCCATCCGGCAGATGATCGGCCATCTCGTCCAGTCGCAAGGCATCGATCCCAAGCGCATCTTTGTCACAGGCCTGTCAGCAGGCGGCGCAATGGCGAACGTCATGCTGTCGACCTATCCCGACATATTTGCGGGCGGCGCAATCATCAGCGGGCTGCCTTATGGTGTGGCAGGCACGGTCGCTGAGGCGTTCGAGCGTATGCAAGGCCGCAATCCGCCGACTGTCTCCGGGCTTCAGTCCGTACTCAAGAGCGCATCGAACCATAAGGGGCTCTGGCCTTCGATTTCGATCTGGCACGGGACGCATGACCAGACGGTTCGACCCAGGAACGCGGACCAGATCGTCAAGCAATGGTCCGGCGTTCACGGCCTCGCCACGGAGCCAACGCGGAGCGAGTTGATACATGGCCATAGCCGCAGAGTCTGGCTCGACGCGGATGGTAGGCAGGTCGTGGAGACCTATTTCGTCAAAGGGATGGGCCACGGTGTTCCTCTGGCGACGAGCAGCGATGTCGCGATTGGGAGAGCCGGTCCGCATATGCTTGAGGCGGGAATTTCCTCGACCGTGCGTATCGCACGTTCATGGGGTCTGGCTACGGAGGCAGACGTCGAAGAGGCTGAGACAGCCGGCAATTTTGTCCGGCGGGAAGAACCCGAGGTCGCGGCATCCACGATAGAAAGGGCATTGCGCTACGCCAGATCGCGGGCGACCACCGTCGGCACTGCTTCGGACGGCAGGATCGCCAAGGTCATAAACGACGCGCTTCGAGCGGCGGGTCTGATGCGGTAACAAGATCTTCGCGTCAGCGGATATGATCACCTCGTTGCGAACACAATTTGCCTCTATACGCTTGCACATCGGCCTTGCTGGTGAGCGTCTGAAGATGTTTCCGGGGCCGCAAGTCGCTTGAGACTTTTGACCACGGATGTACTGGCACTGGAATTGAAGCGACGTGAGGAAGGTCGGGTTTGCCCGGCCTTTTTTGTTGCCTGGCGAGCAGGCACAACATCAGTTCCGAATTGCGGATCCGCGGCAGGAGGAAATCGGTATTGCGGGAAATCCCTGCTCGGCAGCCCAAAAGCGGTGACGTCGTTGAGACACTAAATCTGCAGCTGGCACGCTGGCTCGGTTCTCTTGAGCACTGTCCGTCAAAATAGCACGTCGATCCTCGATCCCTGTCGCCTTGATGTAAGTCAAACTATCGTCCCCTTCGTCTAGTCGCCGGGCACGGCACGCGATATTCGGCTCAACGCGACGGAAAGAGCGGTCAAGGATAGACGACGCTAGGTGATCGATTAGCCAATCGGCCGCCCGTGAGACTTGAATGCCGGGCAACGCAACCCACATTAGCAGCTCCCCTGGTCCGGGCCCCTCTGGCGAAATCCTCGGCACTTTTCGCGATGTCGGACCATTTTCCGACATCCTGCCGAACCCTATACGAGGATTTTCGTGATCTCGGACGTCACAGCTTGGCTGTTTGCTCTTTTCATCGTTGACCCGCTTCAGGCGGAGATCAGCACGCGCTTGGAGCGCGCTAATGTTCCAGTTGAGGCAATCCAGCAGTCTCGGCAGTGTGCCGATTCCCATGGGCGGCGGCTTCTGCAACGCGCCGGGGAAGAACCCGGTTGGGCTGTCGCCACGGCGATGGGCGTCGCCATCGGATGGACCTCGCCGGTTCAGCTTCTCGACGCGGGCGACCCGAATTGTTCTACCCTCATCCGAGTTTTTCAGACAAAGAATGACCAGGACGGCGAAGCCTGATCACGGACCCAGAGTTTGGCGCAGCAGCTAAGCTGCGTGGCATCGCCTCGGCATCTGTGGGCCAGTTTTGCCGCATTGGCCGTGCTGTTCGGACTGTATGTCGGCCTCCTGTATGAGCCAGATCCGCAGTATTACGAGATTCCCGCCGATCTAAACCGCCAGGCGGTCATCCAATACTTCACCGGCTATCTCCTCGAAACGGCGCTGGCGTTCGACAACATCTTCGTCATTTCGTTGATCTTCACCCACTTTTGCATCCCTCGCGAATATCAGCACCGAGTGCTGTCTGGGGGATCATAGGAGCGATCGTGTTTCGCGGGATTTTCATCTCGCTTGGCGCCGCGGTCGTGAATTCGTGGACGTGGGTGCTCTACGTCTTCGCGGTTTTCCTTATCTACACCGGCTGGAAGATGATCACCGGACGCGATGCGGAGTTCACGCTTGAGGACAACAGAATTCTGGCCTTCGCCCGCCGACACCTGTGGGTAACAGACCAAGTGTACGGCCACCATTTCTTCCTGCGCCTCCCGCATCCCGCGACCGGACACGCGACGCTCTACGCGACACCGCTCTTTCTGGCGCTGGCGATGGTGGAAACCGCCGATATCGTGTTCGCCGTCGATTCCGTCCCGGCAATCTTTGCCGTCACGCGTGATCCCTTCATCGTCTACAACTCCAACGTATTCGCCATCCTGGGCTTGCGTTCCATGTACTTCATGCTCGCCGCAGCGGCGGCGCATTTCAAATACCTGAAGTACGGCCTCTCACTCGTGCTCGTTTTGATCGGAGCAAAGATCATCTGGAATTTTGGCCTCTCGAAAGAACTCGGCTGGGTGCCTTACCTCGCGCCACAGTGGGTATTGCTTGTGACCCTGCTCGTGATCGGGGGGGCCATCGCCTATTCCGTGCTCCGAACCCGCAGTTCTCGTATGACGCACAGGGGGTGAAGCGCCGGGCTGCCGGTGATGCTTACTGTGAGCATGTAACACCAGACGGTGGAGGGCGCTGCCAAGCCAAGTCCCACAGACTTGTCAGTATTTGGACAGGTCCCAGGAGATATTGCTCCCCCAATCATGGATCCGACGGCAATCACGGATGATAAGAGGCCGACCGGAACTCGCCGTTACGGCGGCAGAAAACGCGCCTGGCGCTCCGGGCGGAAAGCCAGGCGTGCTGACTGCGCCCACCTTTCGTGCGCAACAACAGGGTTGAATATGAACAGATTCTTGAAGGCAGTCGCAGGTTCGGCCGGCGCAACCGCGCTGATTTTTGGCGCCTATCTGGGTGCTCTCCAACTCACCGGCAATTTCCACGAGGTGCTGCCGGCGGAGCTCTACCGATCGGCACAGCCTTCTGCCGCGGACGTCGCGAGCTATGCACGGCAATACGGCATCAAATCCATCGTGAATCTCCGGGGCGAGAGCAGCGAAGACTGGTACCTGCGGGAGGTCGATGCCGCCAACCGAGACGGCATCGCTCATTTTGATTTCCGATTGTCGGCTTCGAAACGGGTGTCGCCGCGGCAGGCGCGGCAGCTGATCGCGCTGCTGCAAACCGCACCCAAGCCGATACTCATCCATTGCCAAGCCGGCGCTGATAGAACGGGGTTGGCCTCAATGCTCTATCTTCAGCAGATCGCTGGCATTGATGAAGAGATCGCGGAGCGGCAGCTGTCGGTCCGCTACGGTCACATCGGCCTTCCTTACATTTCTGCAGCCTTTGCCATGGATGAAAGCTGGGAGTTCTTCGAAGAGGTCCTCTTCGGTCTGACGAGTTGAGTGCTCTGGGTCGCGCCCACTTCGCAGGCGCCCCGCAAGAATTGCCGCGCGCTTGCGTCCACCGGCTGACACGATCAGGACTTGCGAGTGTCGTCCAACCGCGCCATCCTCGGTTCCGACGAGCTCCGTGAGCCGGTGGATATCGGGCACGTCGGAAATCGTACCGGAACCGGGAGGTTAAGCCGTGAGCATAAGAGATCGCCAGGAAGGCTTCGAAAAAAAGTTCGCGATGGACGAGGAAACCAAGTTCAAGGCCATGGCCCGGCGCAACAAATTGTTCGGCCTGTGGGCCGCCGAAAAGCTCGGCAAAACGGGCACGGATGCCGACACCTATGCCAAGGAGGTGGTGCAGGCAGACTTCGAAGAGGTAGGAGACAATGATGTGTTCCGCAAGGTGCGCACCGATTTCGATGTGGCCGGCGTGGTCCTCTCAGATACTCAGATCCGCAGCATCATGGATGAACTGCTCGCTGCTGCAGTCGAGCAAATCAAGAACAACTGAGCAACGCTTAACCCGACAAAATCCCCCCGTGGCACGAACAGCAGCGCCGTTCCGATCGACAATTTATGCGATCATTCTCGCCCAGAACGTGATCCCCCTCGCAACGTGCCGTTGTCTGGGGCTCGTGAAGAACGCCTCCCTTCGACCCCTTGCAGTCATTGGTACCCGACAAAGCGAACGTCGCGTCAAGCTTGATCTTCGAGTTGCATGTGAGTACCTGCATCAGCATTGTCCCGTCCTAGACTAGGATTAAGGAGAATCCCATGCCGAAGGTCGTTGGAATTGGTGGTGTGTTCTTCAGGGCGACGGACCCGGTTGGGCTCGCCGAGTGGTACGAGAAGCATCTTGGGATTGACGACCTGCACAAGTCCGTATGGCTGCAAGAGGCAGGGACAACAATTTTTGGGCCGTTCTCTGAGAATACCGACTATTTTAGACGAGCAGAACAGCAGTGGATGATCAACTTCCGCGTCGATAATCTCGAAGGCCTCATCGCAGAACTGAAGGCAAGCGGGATTGCGGTGGAAACTCGGGCCGAGTGGAACTCAGAAGTCGGCCGCTTTGCGCGCATTCACGATCCCGAAGGCAATCCGGTCGAGCTCTGGGAGCCGACGAAGGAGTGATAGCACACTTATTTTTGCGGCGACTCAGCGGGACGATGGGGGAACTCAGCGGGATGGTTAACGAGCTAATCAGCGCTCTCGGCGCGGTCCAGTCTCTTCCTTCGACCGAGGCTGTGTGAAAACTAGACAGCTAGGTGGAAAATTCTTGTCGGCAGGACGTTATCGCAGCAAGGAGTGAAAATTGGCGACGTCGGAAACGAAACCGCTTTTCAGCAGCGTGATTTCGACCCGTGCGGACTCAAGCCGCCATCTCAGTCCGAAATCACTCCGCCTTAAATTCCGAGGATTACTTGCTCGCCTCGCACGATGAAGCAATCTGGAATGGCTAGTCAGCTCAGAAAATCGACCGCGGTTCGCGCCAGAGCCAGCGTTCCGAAGGCGATCGATCGCTCATCGGGCTGATAGTCCGGATTATGCACCTTGTCCGACCGGCCCGGCTGGGAGGAGCCGACGAGCAGCCGGAACGACGGGACCATTTGCGCAATCAGCGCAAAATCCTCACCTCCCATGCTCGGTTCAAAGTCGAAGGCCACATCGCCGAGCTGCGCATTGATCGCGCTCACGGTGCGCTGGAGCATGCCCGCATCGTTAAAGATGGGCGGTGTGCCGCGTCTATAGGCAAGCTCGCAGCCCGCCCTGAAGCTCAACCCGACGCCCTCGCAGAGCCGGCGCAGACCGGCCTCCGCCGCATCGCGCGCCTCCGGCTGCCGGCTGCGCACGGTTCCCTTCAGTTCGCACCGTTCGGGGATGATGTTGCGGGCCTCGCCGGCATGGATTGAGCCGACTGTCACCACACAGGCGTCGAGCGCCCGCACATCCCGCGACACGATAGTCTGCAACTGGCCGATCAGCTGGGCCGCGATGACGATCGGATCGACGGCGGCATAGGGACGGGCCGCATGACCGCCCTTGCCATGCACAGTGATGTCGAATGAATCGACCGCGGCATTCGCATAGCCGTGCACGATGCCGAACTGGCCGACGGGTATTTCGGGCCGGTTATGCAGGCTCAGGGCCATGTCGACGCCGTCCATCACTCCGTCGGCGATCATTTCCTTGGCGCCGCCGACGGCCTCCTCCGCCGGCTGAAAGATAAGGCGGACGTTGCCCGCCAGCCGGGCCTCCAGGCGCTTCAGCACGGCGCCGACGGCGAGTACCGTCGCGGTGTGGAGATCGTGGCCACAGGCATGCATGCGGTTCGGGATCTTGCTCGCAAAGGCAAGCCCCGTCTCCTCCTGCATCGGCAGGGCGTCCATGTCCGCGCGGATCAGCAGGGTGGGACCGGACCTCTTGCCGCGGATGTGCCCGACGACGCCAGTGCGACCGACACCGGTCTGGTGCTCGATCCCGAGGCTTGCCAGATCTCCGCGACGAGGGCAGCCGTCCGTACCTCCTCGAAGGCGATTTCGGGATATTCGTGGATACGCCTGCGGATACCGATGAAACGCGCCTCGTTTTCATCGACGATCGCCGCAATCAGCGACGCCACGTCATTGATGCCGGAGTGGGAAAGCTTCTCGGCCACGGCTGGACTCCTGCCTCTCGGGTTGAATTTTGTGGATGCGACCGCGTTCTAGTCGAGCGCTTCCGGCGCCGGTCAACCGTTCAGATGACAGGCCGACAGGTGTTTCGGCGCCACTTCTTTGCGGACCGGGACTTCCACGCGACAGCGCTCCATGGCGAACGGACAACGGGGATGGAAATGACAGCCCTTGGGCGGATCGAGCGGGCTGGGAAGTTCGCCTTTCACGGCCTCGAAACGCCGCTTGCCCGTTTCGATGCGGGGAACTTCCGTTAGGAGGGCCTTCGTATAAGGATGGTTTGGACGTCTGAAGACATCCTCGACGGGCGCTTCCTCGACGATCCGGCCAAGATACATGATCGCGACGCGGTCGGAAATGTGCTCCACCACGCCGAGATCATGGCTGACGAAGAGGTAGGTCAGGTCCAGCCGGTCGCGCAGGTCCATGAACAGGTTGATCACCTGAGCCTGTATGGAGACGTCGAGGGCGGCGACGCTTTCGTCGCAGACGAGGAACTTCGGCTGCACGGCCAGCGCCCGCGCGATGTTGACCCGCTGGCGCTGACCGCCCGAGAACTGGTGCGGATAGCGCGTCTTCATGGACGGGTCGAAGCCTGCCAGCGTCAGGTAGTTGTCCACGTAGGAGGCGCGTTCCGCCGCGCTTGCCAGGCCGTGCGTCTTTGGCGCCTCCCAGACGAGCTCCTCGATCGTCATGCGCGGATTGAGGGCGGCCATCGGGTTCTGGAAGATCATCTGCGTGGCGAGGCCGGCCTCCTTTTGCTCGGCGGCGGACATTGCCTCGCGGTCCACTCCCTGCCAGAAGACTTTGCCGTCGGTTGGCGCCGCGACCCCGGCGATGACGCGGCCGAGGGTCGATTTTCCGCAGCCGCTCTCTCCGACGAGGCCGACGACCTCGCCGCTGCGGATGCTCAGGCTGACGCCATCCAGCGCATGAACGACCGGGGCGGGCTTTGCCAGCTTCAGGCTAAGGGCGATCCTCGCGGCAAGGTCCGGCCTAGCGCCGAAACGCTGCGTTATGGTCCTGGCCTCGATCAAGGGGGTCTCGGCAGCCTTCATGATGCTGATACTTTCGTCACGGGATGGATGCAGCGGAAGGATCGGTCGCCCGCAGGTGCCAGCTCCGGCATGACGAGACAGCCCCCGTCCGCCCGCCCGCAGCGCGTGCGGAAGCTGCAGCCCTGCGGAAGGCGGTTGAGGGCTGGCGTCATGCCGTTGATCTGGCGCAAGCGCTCCCCGCGTTCGTTCTGCGACGGAACGGAGGCGATCAGGCCCGCGGTGTAGGGATGGCGGGGATCGTTCAGAACCTCGGCGACGGGGCCGGTCTCCACCAGCCGGCCGGCATACATGACGGCAATGTCGTCGGCCAGCCGCGAAACGATGGCGAGGTCGTGGGTGATCCAGATCACCGCAGTCCCTGCCCCCTCGGTGAGCTTCTGGAACTCTGCGATGATCTGACTCTGGATCGTCACGTCAAGCGCCGTCGTCGGTTCGTCAGCGATGATGAGGTCCGGCCTGTGCAGGAGGGCGATGGCAATGGCCACCCGCTGGCGCATGCCGCCGGAAAACTGGTGGGGATAGGCCGCGAGCCGCTCCTCGGGGCTCGGGATGCCGACAAGGCCCAAGGCGTCCCGGGCGCGCTGCCGGGCGATACCCTTCGACACGCTCTCATGTGCGAGCACGGCCTCGATCATCTGCGTGCCGACCGACAGAACGGGGTTGAGCGTCATCGTGGGGTCCTGGAACACCATCGCGATCCTTTTGCCGCGGAGACGACGCATCTCCTCTTCCGAGTGCCGGCTGATGTCCACTCCGTCGAAGAGGATCTCGCCCGAGGCAATACGGCCGGGCCGCTCCAGAAGCCGGATGATCGAAAAACCGGTAACGGATTTTCCGGAGCCGGACTCGCCCACGAGGCCGAACACGCGGCCGCGTTCAACGGAAAAGGACACATTGTTGACAGCCCGGATGCCGGACCGCCCCTTGCCGCCGCCGAACTCGGTGACCAGGTTGCGTACCTGCAAGAGCGCGGTCATGATGCGTTCCTCGGATTGAGCACGTCGCGGAGGCGATCGCCGACCAGATTGATGGCGACGATGGTGACCAGGAGCGCAATTCCGGGGAAGAAGCTGATCCAGTAGAGGCCCGTCAGCAGATACTGGTACCCGGTCGAGATCAGCATCCCCAGCGAGGGTTCGGTGACGGAGGCGCCGAGACCGAGGAAGGACAGCGTCGCCTCCAGGCCGATGGCGCGCGCCACCTGCATCGTCGCGATCACGATCACGGGGGCAAGACAGTTCGGCAGCAGATGCCGAAAGAGAATGCGCCAGCCCGGCAAGCGGAGCATGCGCGCGGCCTCGATATATTCCTTCTCCCGCTCGACGAGGGCGGTGGCGCGGACGGTGCGGGCATAGGTTGCCCATTCGGCGATGATCAGCGCGATGACGACATTGAGCACGCCCTTGCCGAGGACCGCCAGCATCATCAGAGCCATCAGGATAGTCGGGAACGACAGCTGCAAGTCGACCAGGCGCATGATAACGATTTCCGTCCGCCGTCCCATATAGGCGGCAAACAGCCCCGCCGTCGTTCCGATGATGGCGGCGGCGAAGGCAGAGAGCACGCCGACCAGCAGCGACGTGCGAAGGCCATAGAGGATGCCGGACAGGATGTCGCGGCCCTGACTGTCGGTGCCGAGGTGATAGACCAAGCCGGTCATGGACTCCGAACCCGGCGCCAGGCGCCCGTCCATAATGTCCAACTGCATCAAGTCGTAGGGGTTCTGCGGCGATATCCAGGGCGCAAGGAGCGCCAGGCAACAGATGACGAGGAGGGTGACGAAGCCGATCGCCGCCGCCGGCGAGGCGAAGAAATCGGCTAGGTTCTTGGAAAGGCGGCCGGGTTCCGGAAGCGCTTTGTCCGTCTCTTGCATATTGTGTTCGGCCATGCGTCTAAGCCTTTGAATCCAGCCGGACCCGCGGATCCAGGATGGTGTAACAGACGTCGATGATGAAGTTCAGGACGACGAAGAGGAGAACCATCATCATCAGGTAGGCGACGATGACGGGCCGATCGAGAAGGTTGATCGAGTCGATGATCAGCTTGCCCATGCCCGGCCAGGCGAAGATGCTTTCGGTAACCACCGAAAAGGCGATGAGCGAGCCGAATTCGAGGCCGATGATCGTCACGACGGGGATCATCAGGTTCTTGAGCACGTGTACGGCGATCACCCGGCGCTCGCGCAGACCCTTCGCCCGGGCGAACTTGACATAATCCTGGGGCAGGACCTCCTGCACCCCGGCGCGCGTCAGCCGCAGGATGAGGGACGTCTTGAACAGAGCCAGGTTGAAGGCGGGCAGGAGGAGATGCCTGATCCCCTCGCCGGTCAGAAACGACCATTGCACGCCAAACAGCTCCAGCGTCGGGCCGCGCCCGTTGGTCGGCAGCCAGCCCAGCTCGACCGAGAAGACCATGATCAGCATCAGGCCGACCCAGAATGTCGGCAGTGAAAATCCAAGAATCGAGCCGCTCATGATCAGCTTCGACGAGACCCGGTTCGGGTAGAGACCGGCGTAAAGACCGAGCGGCAGGCCGAAGACGAGCGCGATCGCCAAAGCCGAGATCGCCAGCTCGAGCGTTGCCGGCAGCCGTTCCAGGATGAGCCCCATGGCCGGGCGGCCATAGACGAAGCTGTCGCCGAAATCACCGTGCAGCAGACCTTGCAGGAACAGGACATATTGCCGCCAGAGCGGCTGATCGAGGCCATAATGAGCAATCACACGGGCGCGCTCGGCCTGATTGGCATCGGGGTTGATCAGGATATCCACCGGATTGCCGATCACGTTCACGCCGATGAACACGATCACCGTCATCGCGACGACGACGAACACCGCCTGGATCAACCGCCTGATTATCGATGTGACCATTGCCTTCTCCAGGATCCCGTTTTTACCGCATTGTCCAATGCCGAAGCGGTTTCGCTAAAAGCGGCTTTCCGCCCGCAAGCCGCTCTAACCCAATAGAATCGATCACCCTCATAATTTTAGGTCGATCCGAGCTAAAATCGTCGTTATCTAGGGGACAGAGATCGCCATCCCGTCGCGTTGCGGATCGGCGGCTCCCTTCGAGACGCCGTTTTCGATCCTGATCGCGTGGACCGCCGCGAAGGCGTAGGTCTGGGGCGAGCGGGCCACTTCATACCCTTCCGCGCGCAGTTCGTCCTCGACCGAGTGGCGGATGCGGTTGCAGATGTCGATGGTGTTCGACACGCCAACGATTCGGGGCGCGACGACCGCCTCGAGCACCGGCATGCCGAAGTCGATCATGTTCATCAGGCATTGCGCGACGGCCGGAGCGATATAGCTGCCACCCGGCGCACCGATCACGATGCTGGGTTCTTCGTCCTTGAAGACGATGGTCGGCGCGGCGGAACTCGGCCGGCGCTTTCCGGGAGCGATTGAGCCGGGCTTCCCCGGAACCGGGTTGAAGCGGCTCATGGTGCCGTTATACATGAAGCCGAGGCCGTCCGTGATCGCGCCGGACGGGCTGCCCAGCGTGTGGGTCATGGCGACGGCATTGCCGTCCTTGTCGATAACCGAGATATGGGTCGTATCGCGTTGCGACCGGTCGAGGCGCGCGACATTGGCTCTTTCACCGGCCTTGATCGATGCGGCCAGGGCGGCTGCATGATCGCGCGACAACAGCTTCTCGTATGGCACCTCGACATAGGCGGGATCGCCCATATGGGCGTCCTTGTCGATCGTCATCCGCTTCATGGCCTCGAACAGAACGCGGATGTGCTCGGCGCTGCCGTGCCGTATCGCGCCGACGTCGAACTGTTCCATGATGTGCAGGAGTTCGAGCATCGGGAAGCCGGAACCCGGCGGAGGCGATGTGGCGATGCGGTGTCCGCGATATTCGCCCCAGACGGGCTTCACCCGCGACAGGTCATAACGGGCGAGATCCTGCCGGTCGATCAGGCCGCCATTGGTCTTGAAATCCTCAGCGATCTGCTCGGCGATCTCGCCATGGTAGAAGATGTCGGATCCGCCGCTGCGCGCGATGCGTTCGAGCGTCTGCGCCATATCCGTGTTGACGAGCATTTCCCCGACATTGCGGATATTTCCGTCCTCATGGAAATAGACGCGCCGGCCAGTGGCGGAATAGCGCAGCTTTTCAAACGTGTTGGCGAAGCCGTCGTTCGACTGGTCCTTGGTCCAGTACCAGTGCATGTGGCTGCGGATCATGAAGCCGTCGCGGGCATAGCGGATCGCCGGCGCGATGAGATCCGCCCAGTCGAACGTGCCGTAGTCCCTGAGCGCCGTCTCATAACCCTTGAGGGAACCGGGCGTACAGACCGCAAGGTAGCCGATGTCAGAGACATTGCCTTCCAGCACGAAACCGAAGCCATCCCGGCTCTGATGCTTGATCGCGCCCAGCCACATGTCCGGCGTCGCCTTCAAGGGGGCGCGGGCGTAGAATTCGAGGATCTCGTGCACGCCCTTCTTCGGCATGTGTACATGCATGGAGCCGAAACCGCCGATGCCTGCCATTTGCGGATCGACAACGCCCTGGACGAAGGCGCAGGCGAGCGCGGCGTCGATGGCGTTGCCGCCGCGCTCGAGCACATGAGCACCCGCTTCGACCGCCTCGGGCTGCGGCGCGACAATAGTTGCATTTCTCATCTTGCGCGACGGTCCTTCAATACCTTTGCGAGGAAGGCCTTGACGTGGCCCAGCACCTTGATCCGATCGTGGGAGACGCCCGGCACGCGCTCGAAGCTTACATTCACGCCGGCATCGCGGAACGATTTCGCAAGCGCCGCCAGACGCTCGGGGCGCGTCGCGCCGGCATCGTTCGCGCCCTCCATGTAATACCGCCCGCCGGGCTGGTGGGTGATTTCCCAAGTCTCCAGATCGGCGTCGCCGACGACCATTTGCACCGGGATTTTCGCAAGTTCCTGTTGCTGGAACGGACGGCCGAAACGGGCCTCTAGGTCACGAATGCCGACCCACCAGTCGCGCGTCGGATCGAGAAGCGTAACCGAGCCGGGAGCGCCAATCGACGCGGCCCAGAGCTTTTCCGGATGAAGGATGGCGAAGCGATGGGTGAAATGTCCGCCGCCGGAAAAGCCGAACATGGCGAAGGTCGACCAGTCCTGTCCGTATTTGGTAGCGACTTCCTCGACCATGGCGAGAACGACGCGGTCATAGCGGATTTCGCCTTCCTCGATGAACTTGTAACCGGAGCGCGCGCCGTCGCCGCGCACGCCGACGGGGAAGATCGGACACAGGATGGCGCAATCGTTGTAGAGGCCGAATTCGGCGAAACCGTCGCGGAAGTCGATGGCCGAGGTGCGGCCCGTGCCGTGCACGGCGACCAGAAGGTCGAGTTTGCGGCCATCGGCGGCCGTTGGCGGGACGTAGAGCAGCATATGGAGGCGTGGGTCGACCTGCGACGCGAAAATCGCCGTTTGGCCGTAGTCATAGATCGCCTTCGCCCGGGCATTGGCATCGCCCGTTCCGAGTTCCTGCATGATTGTCTCCTGGAAAGTCAAGAATGGGGGAGCCGCCTCACACGGCTCCCCGGGCCCGCCGTCAATTTGCAGGCTTCACTTCATAGGCGAGCGTGTACTTATCGCCACGCGGCGTGTAGGCGATCGTCTTTCGGGCGCCGAGCACGACGTTTTCGTAGTGCATGGGAAGGATCCAGAGATTGTCGAAGGTCTGTTCCGACAGCTCCTGCAGCAGCGGAACGCGCTCCGCCTCGTCAAGCGTCGAGCTCGCGCGGGCGAGCACCTCGTCGATCTTCGGGTCCGACACACCGCCTCCATTGTAACGCCCGGTTCCCTTCGCCTCGTCGCGTGTGGCGACCAGCGCGACCGTCGGATTGCTCGTCTCGCCGGTGTTGACGCCCCACGAGCCGAGATAAGTGCTGTACTGGCCTTCCGCATAGGCTTCCGAATACATGGCCCAGGGCATTACCTCGACCTTTGACTGGATGCCGATGCGCGTGAACATCTGGCCGACGGCCTGGAGCACCTCGGCATCCTTGACGTAGCGGCCGGAGGGGCCGTGCAACGTCAGGCTGAAGCCGTCCGGATATCCCGCCTCTGCCAGGAGCGCCTTCGCGGCGGCCGGATCATAGGCAACGCTCTCGACCTTGTCGCTATGGCCGGCATAGCCTTCGGCGACGAACTGGTCGGCGACGGTGCCGTTCTTCTGCATGACGCGGTCAACGATGGCAGGGCGATTGATCGACATCAGCATTGCGCGGCGGACTCGGATGTCCTTGAGCGGGTTCTTGCCGAGGTCCGCACCGTCCGTCGCCTTGATAAAGGGCGAAGCATCGCGGCTCACATCCATGCCGAGATAGACGAGGCGCGAGGACTGGCCGTTGATGACCTGGAGATTTTCGCTCGCCTCGACACGCGCCATGCCGTCTGCCGGAAGGGCTTCGATAATGTCGATCTCATTCGACAGAAGCGACGCCAGCCGGGCGCCGTCGTCGGGCAGGAAGCGCAGGGTGACGTTCGACCAGTGCGACGCGCCGGCGAAATAGTTCTCGTTCCGCTTCATCGTCAGGTCGCCGCCCGGCGTATAGGAGACGAAGGAATAGGCCCCCGTCCCGATCGCGCACTTGCCGCTGTCGAAATCCTGAACCGGCGCGTCCGTGCAGTCGGCGCTGATGATGCGGATGCGGCTGACCGAATTGAGGATCAGCGGATCGGGAACCTTTGTCTCGACGATGACGGTGAGCGGGTCCTTGACGCTGACATTCGCGATGTTGCGGGTGTAGGACGCAAAACCTTGGCTCGGCTTGTCGCGGGCCCGCAGCAGCGAGGCGACGACGTCGTCGGCGTCGAACTCACTTCCGTCATGAAACTTCACGCCCTCACGCAGCTTGAATTCCCAGTGCGTGTCATCGAGGGCCTTCCATTCGGTGGCAAGTTCCGGAGCGTTGGCCGACGTGCCCGTCAGGTTGACGAGACTGTCCCAGATATGTCGGGATGTCGCGTTGTTGGGCGCCGAGCTGTCCTCATGCGGATCGAGGGTGGTGGGCGTCGTCGACATGCCGATCGTCAGGGGAGTCTTCTCCTGCGCGGCGGCGAGTGCAGGGATGGCGATCGTGCCGAGCAGAGCGACGGCTGCTCGCGTCAATATGTTTGCGGTCATGTTGCTAGATCCCAGTTGGAGGTTTCCTGCCGGTCTGATGCCAGCCTGACGAGCGGTTCTGAGCCTCTCTTGGAAAAAAGCGTAGGTTTCCCGGACGCCCATTGTCAAACGGAAAACGAGCGTGTTACGCTCCTCGTAACGCTCAGCTGCGGCTCTGAATCCGGCGACCACCTCCGAAGGAAATTCTCCATGAACGATGGGGGAAAACAAGAAATAAGCTCGACTGTTCAATCAGTTGATGTCTGCATCGACGTCCTGCTCGACGTCGCGAAGAATCCGGACTGCCGGCTGGCCGACATCGCCAGGAGCATTGGCGAAACTAAGCCCAGAATCTTGCGAATGTTACGCACAATGGAACGACGAGGGCTGGTCAGGAAGAGTCGTAGCGGGACCTATCGCCTCGGAAACACCGCCATCGTGCTCGGCACGGCCGCGTCAACGCAGGTCGACCTGGTCAGAATCGCAAACCCGATCCTGGAAGAGCTTGGGCAGAAGGTAAATGAAACGACCCAGCTAAGGATCATCGACAACGGCGAGTCGCTCTGCATCGCCAAGTTCGAGCCGACCCGGGATCTTCGGGTGCATGCCATGATCGGAAGGCGCCGACCGCTTCATGCGGGTTCTTACAAGGTCCTACTCGCCTACCTGCCGCCGCAGATCCAGGCACAGATGATTCCCGAAAAGCTCGAACGCTTCACCGCCCGGACCATCACCACCCGCGCAAGGCTGGAGGCGGAGCTGAAACGCGTTCGCGAGGTCGGTCATTGCGTCAGCCGCGGCGAGGTCAGTGATCAGCTTGTGTCGGTATCCGTCCCAGTGCTCGCCTTCGACGGCTCGGTCATCGCTGCCGTGAACATCGCCGCTCCAGCGTTTCGGACACAGGACAGCGACATTTCGCGTTACATTGCCCTACTGAAGAACGCCGCAAGGAAGATATCCGAGGGGCTCGGCTGGTAGAATTGCGACGGCGAGAATCCGTTGACGACCTCACCATGCGATGCGACCGTCCCTTAGCATTGAGCGCTGGCGGTGCACACATGAGAATTGTGACCGACAACGTTCACCGACCCACCGCCGACGATTGCTTCCCTTATGCGCACCGGACGAGGAGGATCTCGGAGATTGTTAGTCTGCTCGGCCATAGCGCCGGCGGAAGTCCTGGCTAGCGTGAATGCGACGGCTGGGCATGCCGGTCAGCGGCGACACGATCCTGCGGCAGCTGAAGCGGGATGCCGCGCTAGCCCACTGCGCTGCATTCCACACGATACATTAGCCGATCTTGGAGACACAAAACCCGAACATACGGAGACCGCTCCCCTCGGCCGAGATCGTCCCTGTTAAACCGCGTTCCCGCGCCCGCGCACCTCGACCGGTTTGCCGCTATTGCATTTGATGTGCTGCGGACCCACGCTACGAAATACCGCCGAGGAGCGATGGTACGCCTCAATTCGGAGCACCAGCCTCGCCGAACAGTGATAGACCATGAGCTGTGCAAAGTGTGAGTTGACCGTTCTAGATGGCGAGGCGACACTTGCGCCCTGCAGCGAGGCAGGAGGAGAAAATAATGGCCGAACCAAACCCCTGGCGACACATGGCAAGCGCGCCGAAAGACGGCAGTCGGATTCTGGTCACGATCCGCCCGTCCGAGCAGGGGGCGGCAGAAGTTGACCTCGTATATTGGTCGAATGGCGATCAGTTCGGTGCAGATGGCTGGCGCGCCTCTGATTCCTCGCCCGGCCGCATCATCGAATACGCCGAGCCGGAATTGAAGTGTTGGATGCCGATGCCCTCGGCTAATCTCGATCGCACCTCGATGCCCTCACCCTGGGAAGGCGAAGACGAGAGAGAGCTCGACGGATCAGGGATTTAAGGATTAGCGCTGCCATGTTGCGGAGACTATACGCAGGGGGTGGCGAGACCCGGTTGAGCTATCCACTTGCTGCCTTAGGGAAAGCAAGGGTGGGCCTCTTGTCCGCACACGTGCCGTTGGACAGCTAGTGACCTGACGTCTTTCCCTTAGACGATCAGAAGTCGGCATCACGCGCCGTCCGGACGTCGTCATTTCCGAACTGGCTAGACGTTCTTTGCGCAGACCGCGCAGCAGCGGCGAGCGCAATGGAATTCCTCTCCTATCACCTCAGCCGGATGCTCCGCCAGTGACGCTCGAGATCGTCAACGCCTTGCGTGACGAACTGCCGTGACTTTCCTGCTCGACGTCAATGTGCTGATTGCCTTAATCGATCCGGGCCATGTTGCCCATGACGATGCGCACGAATGGTTCGCGGCGACGGGTCAGACCGCGTGGGCTACCTGCCCCACTACCGAAAACGGCGTCATCCGGATTGTCGGAACCCCAAATATCCGAATTCTCCCGGTTCACCGTCACTCGTGATGGAGATCGTCGGCAAACTGCGGTCGCTCCCCGGTCACAGTTTTTGGCCGGACGATGTGAGCCTTGTCGGGTCAGGTGATATCGCTCCCACGAAAATCCTAACCTCGGGGCAGGTAACTGACATCTATCTCCTTGCGCTCGCCAAGGCGCGTGGGGGCAACTGGCGACATTCGATCGCAAGCTCTCAGCAGCGGCGGCCACGAGGGGTAAATCTGCCTTGCACCTGATCGCTACAAATAGGTCGTGAGTTCCCGTCGATGCGTTATGCGATCCTTCTGTAACGGGCTTTGCGTCAATCCCTTGTGAGCTTAATCCCTCGCCGAGTGCTTGCTTCTGTCCGCAGTCGGAGCTTTGCCGCCGCTCTATGGGGTCTGCTGAGGACCGGTTGGCCAATCTTTTAGAGGCGCAGTCACCCTCGTGCTGCTGATCGCATAGCGGCCTAACCCATCCATCGTCCCGGGAAGGACCTTGCTCCGGAGGGCTGATGGCTGTGCCCGTCCGAAAGCCTGTCTTGTCGTCTCCTGTCGATCAAGTCGCCAGGGCTGGCGCTGCCTTATGAGCAATGAAGTTGGCTCTGTCCCGGAGCGGGCGATGCAACACCACCGTCAGCTTGCGGGCCAATGCGACGCGCGCCTTTCTGGGACCGGCACGTTTTGCGACCGCCCACGCCCAGCCCCTGACGGCGCGACGCCAAGTCGTCGCCATCAACCTTAAAGGCCACGGCCGTCCCGTCTTGGGGCTAGGTCAAGGCCGCAGCGCACGTCGTCACCGATAAGGGTCATATGTCCGGACGGAGCAGTCACTTCGCGGCCGCGAGGCGCCGGTCGAGTGCGCCGAGGACCCGGCGGGTCAAGCCCGGATAGTCGCCATCGAAGTGGTGACCGCCGTCGATGGGAATCACGTCGATCCCGGAGGTTTTCAGATCCGGGCAAGCATCGTCCTCCTCGTCGGTGCCGTAGATGCACTGGATGAGCGACGGATCGATCGCCTTCACGTCGTTCACGGGGTCGCCGGCGCTCCCCTCGCCTTCAGCACCGAGCCAGCCGAGGACGGAAATCTTGTAGTCGGCCTGGTGCGACAGCGCCATGAGCGTCACCTGGCGCACGCCGGCGCGGGTCGCGGGTGGAAGCAGATTGTAGGTGCGCGGCAGGATATCGGCGCCGAAGGAATATCCGATCAGCAGCACGTTGCGGACATTCCAGCGCTTTCGATAATAGCTGATGATGCGGGTGAGGTCGTCGGCGGTCGCCTGCGGCTGGCGCTCGGACCAGAAATAGCGGAGCGAATCCACCCCGACCACCGGCACACCTTGCTGCTGCAGGGCATTGCCGACCTCCCTGTCGATATCGCGCCAGCCACCATCGCCGGAATAGATCACCGCCATGGTGTCGCGTGACGGTTTCGCGTCGAGGACGGTGAGCGGCAGACCGAACGGGTTGTCTGCTTCGTCGCCCTCCTGCAGATACTCTGAGAGTGCGCCTGACAGGGCGGTATAAGCGTCGTCCTCCGTGTCCGCGGTTTCGATGGCCGGGTGCTTCGCGACGATCGCGGCGACATGTTGGCGCCCCTCGACGGACGCCGAGGGTGTGAACGTGACGCTGACCGGATCCGGCAAGGGTCCGTCGGTCAAGCCATAGACCATGCGGTCACCCCTCGCCGCCTTCTCGGCCGGCGTGCAGAGTTGTTTGGTCAAGGCAATGCCCTCTTCTGGATCGACCGCGAAGGTCTTACCGATCGTCGCGGCGGGAGATTGGGCGGCGATCGCCAGCGCCATGGCGCCGCCGGCGCCGACCCCAGCCACGACCGGCGGTCGATAGGCACCGCTGCCGGCGGCGCGCTGAACCTGCTGGCTCAAGGATTCGATATCCGAGACGGTGTAGATGCAATCTCCGTCGTCTTTGGCGAGCGCTGCCAGATAGGCCTTGAGATCGATGCCGACGACGAGTGCTTTCTCGCCGGAAAGCGAGCGTGCAACAGCATTTTCCTTTTCCGTCCATCCGTCCGCGCCGGAAAGCAGCACGACGATCCCGGATGCGTCCTGCTTCGGGAACAATATGTGCGGCGAAGGGATCATGCCGGTGTCGAATCTCGCCTCTTCGGCCGCTGAGGGGAGACTTGCCGCCGCGGCAATCAGCGCCGCCAGGGCAGCGCCTTTCCAGATTCTCGCCATGCGGGTCATTTCTTGATCACTCCCTTGATGCCGCCGCCGATCAGGAACGTCGCGTCCATGAGCGCGAGGATGGGGTTGAGACCGCCGCTCGCCGCCAGATAGCGCGGCTGCCAGTGTGGGTGGAACTTCGATTTGAAGGCGCGCAGACCTTTGAAGTTGTAGAAACGCTCGCCGTGCTCGTAGAAAGTTCGGCCGGCGCGATCCCAGACCGGCGCCGTGCTGCGGGAGGACATGCCGGAAAGCGGCGCCATGCCGAGATTGAAACGCCGGTAGCCTTGCGCCTTTAGGTATTCCATGAGCTGCGCGAACAGGAAGTCCATCGACCCCTTCGGCGCTTCCAGCGAAAAACGCATGAGGTCGACCGAGCCCTCCTCCCTCGTGCCCGTGAGGAGGATGTTGGCGAAGGCGACGATACGTTCCTGGCACTTAAGGATCGCGACCGGCTGCGTCACGAGGTATTGCGGATCGAAGGCGCCAAGCGAAAAGCCCTTCTCCCGCGTATTGTGATGCGCAAGCCAGGCATCGGAAATGGCAGCGAGTTCCGGCAGGATGGCCGGCACGTCCGCGGGCTCCACCACCGAGAACTCCAGACCATCGCGCTGGCCGCGGCTCACCTGGTGGCGCAGGGTCGCCCATTTGCCGCCCTTCATCTCGAAGCGCGTGAGATCAACCTCTGCAAGCTCACCGAGGCGGAAGGCCCTCAAGCCCGCATCGGCGTAATAGGCAAGCCCGCGCGGCGAAACCTGATAGAAGACGGCCCGGCAGCCATTGGATCGTGCCGTCTCGATGAACTGCCAGATGAGGTCCGGCCAGGCTTCCACCGGACCGACAGGATCGAAAAGCGCGACCCAGGAGCGCCCCCAGCGGCCGTACATGATGAAGGCGCGGCCGTCGACAGAGAACATGATGCTCTTGTCACCCATGCGCACGAGATTGGCGTCGGACATGTCCTGGGCCTCAAGAATGGCGATCGCCCGCTCCATATCCTCGTTGGACGCAGGCGCGATCGCAGTCGCGGCCGGACGCATGAGACTCCAGATCGCCACCGCGCTCGCGCCGATCGTCACCCCAAGCAGCGCGCGAAGACCACGCGGAGCCTCCGCCGAGAATTCGAACTGCCACCAGAGTTCGTGGCTGTATTCGAGGTTGCGATAAACGAAGAGCAGGACGACGAAGGCACCGAGGCAGATGACGCCGAGGGCAGTAAGCCAGGGCAGCGTCAACGCCTGGTCGAAGAGCGAGGCCGGACGAACGAAGACACGGCGGCTCGCGAGCAGACCGACAAGGAAGAAGGCGAGCATGCCGGCTTCTCCGAGCGCTACCGCCTTCACCAATGAAAGCAGGAGCGCCGCGAGCGCGATCAAAATCGCCGCCCACCAGGCGCCATCAAGCCGCAGCGCCAGCCCTCGCGCCACGATGAAGAGCGCCAGCCCGAGCAGGCTCGCGAGGAAATGCGCTCCTTCCACGACTGGAAGAGAGAGATAGTTCGCGAGGAAGGCCAGGTTCGCGTCCGGCGTTGGCGTCACGCTCGACAGCACCAGCATGAGGGAAAGCACCAGTGCGAGCGTGGCAAGCAGAAGCGGCGTCATGCGGCCGCCGGCACGGCGCAGGCTCGACGCGGCAGGATGGCCGGCGAGCTGGCGCAGCTCGATCCCGACGATCACAACGAGCGCGATCAGGAGCGGCAGGACGTGATAGATCAGACGGTAGAGGACCAGCGCGCCGAGGATCGCGTCGACATCGGCCGCATGCCCAAGGGTCGCGACGATCACAGTCTCGAAGACACCAAGCCCCGCAGGCACGTGGCTGAGCACGCCGAGCCCGACGGCAATCGAATAGATTGCAAGAAAAGCCGGCCAGCCGATCGTTCCGCTCGGCAGGAGCACATAGAGAACAGTCGCGGATGAGGCAAGATCGAGCGCCGTCACCAGGAACTGACGCGACGATGTCCTGGAATCCGGCGGGCGCAGGGTAAAGCGACCGATGCTGAACGCATGGCCGCTGCGCCCGGCTATCAGGACCGCGAGCAAGCCGGCGAGCACGACGGCGGCTAGTATGCGCAGCCAGAACGCATCGAGGCCGGTGAGCGGCGCAACGTACTCACCCACGGCAAGCAGGCTCAGACAGGTGACGGCCGCGATGCCCAGCCCGAAGGCGAGCGTCACGAAGGCGATGACGCGGGCAATATCGTCAGGTTCGAGGCCGAGCCGCGAATAGGATCGATATCGAATCGCGCCGCCGCTCAACGGGCCGAAGCCGGCGGTGTTGCCGACCGCATAGGCGCAGGCGGCCGTCAGCGCGACATCGGCATAGGGGAGCTTGCGCCGGATATAGTCGAGAGCGCCGACGTCGTAGAAGGTAAGCGCCAGAAAACTCAGGCCGGTGAACAGGACGGCCGCAGCCACCGAACGCCAGCTCGTATCGCCCAGTGCCGAGACGACATCCTCATATCGCACCTCTGCCGTCAGATGAAAGATCGCGGCTCCGAAGAGCGCGATCACGACCAGCGTGCCGATGGCGGAAAGATAGCGCTGGTTGCGCCTCAGCAACGGCCGCCACCCGGTTCCAGCCATTTGCGCCTGATTTGCTTCAGCCCTGCCTGAGAAAAACGTCATGAATAGTCCTCCCGCTCACCCGTGGCTAACCGCATCGGTCGGGTGACGGTTTGCCTCGCGGTTCGAGCATTGAACAGCCGTTTGATACCGTCGGCGAGCTTCTCCATGTAGAGATAGATCACCGGCGTGACGAAGAGCGTCAGGGGCTGCGAGACGAGCAGCCCGCCCACCACGGCGACCCCGAGCGGTTGGCGCAATTCCGCGCTCGCGCCGCTGCCGAGCGCGATCGGAAGCGTGCCCATGAGGGCTGCGAGCGAGGTCATCATGATCGGCCGGAAGCGCATCAGGCAGGCGCGGTGGATCGCCTCTGCGGCGGGCATGCCAGTGCGCTCGAGCGAGAGCGCCACGTCAATCATCATGATCGCATTCTTCTTCACGATGCCGATCAGCATCAACAGCCCGATTACCGCGATGATCGACAGGTCGAAGCCCGCAAGGTGGATCGCCACCAGCGCTCCCGAGGCTGCCGAAGGCAGGCCTGAAAGGATCGTCAGCGGATGGATGAAGCTCTCGTAGAGAATGCCCAGGACGATATAGATGGTGAGGATCGCTCCGAGGATGAGCAATGCCTGGTTGGACATCGCATTCTGGAAGAGCTGCGCCGTGCCGTAAAAGCGGGTTGTCACCTCCGACGGCATGCCGATCTCCGCCTTCAGGCGGCCGATCTCGTCGACGCTGTCGCCGAGCGCCACGCCGGCGGGCAGGTTGTAGGAGATGGTGACGGCCGGCAATTGCCCGAGCTGGTTGACGGTGAGGGGCCCGGGAGACGTGTCGATGCGCGCAAATGCGCCGAGCGGCACCAGCGTGTTGGCGGCGGTGGGCACCTGTAGTTCGGCAAGCGCGGCCGCAGACCAGTTCTTCGCCGGATCAAGCTCCATGATAACCTCGTAGCTGTCGCCCGAGGTGTAGATCGTCGAGATCTGCTCGGAGCCGAAGCCGCTATAAAGCGTCGAGCGCAGTACGTCCGCCGTGATCCCGAGTGCGGCGGCCTTGTCGCGGTCGATCACGAGCTCTGCCTGCGGCGCATTGTTCTGCAGATCGGAGTTGACATCGGTGAAGAAGGCACGGTCCTCGCGCATCGCATCGGTCAGCTTGTCCGCCCATTCGTTCATCAAGCCCTGATCGAGACTCTGGACGACGAGCTGATATTGGCTGGCGGAGCTGCGCGCACCGACGGAAAGATTCTGGACCGGCGTGATGTAGCTCCTGATGCCTGCGATCTCAGAAAGTTTCGAACGCAAATCCGAAAGGATCTTGGGTAATGCCGGCCGCTCGCTCTTCGGCTTCAATTCGACGAAGAGCCTTCCGGAATTCAGCGCCGACGAGCCGCCGTTGCCGACCGAACTTGCCACATGGGCGACATAAGGCGAGCGAGCGAATACGTCTTCGACCTTGGCCTGCAATGCCGACATCGCCGTAAAGGAAATATCCGGTCGGGCCTGCGTCGTCACCTGAAGCTGACCGATATCCTCCTGCGGGAAGAAGCCCTTCGGAATCGTCCTCACCTGGTGGATCGTCAGACCGATGGTGGCGAAGAAGAGGATGAGGACGGCGAAGCGGTGGCGCATGCAGAGCTTCAAGAGGCGATCATATCCGCGGAGAAGCGTCTCGAAACCGCGTTCGAGCAGCCCATCGAGACCACGTCTTTCATTGTCACGCGCTGGCGCCTCCGGCAAACGTGCCGCGAGCATCGGCGTCAGCGTCAGGGAGACGAATGCGGAGGCGAGGATCGCGATCGTGACGACCACCGCGAACTCGTTGAAGATCCGGCCGATGACGCCGCCCATCAGGAGGACCGGAATGAACACCGCCACAAGCGACAGCGAAATCGCGATGATGGTGAAGCCGATCTCCCGCGAGGCCGAGATCGCCGCTTCGAAGGCGCCCTTTCCCTTCTCCTCCATATGCCGGACGATGTTTTCCAACATGACGATGGCGTCGTCGACCACGAGGCCGACGGAGAGGGTCAGCGCCATAAGCGAGATATTGTCGACGGAGAAGCCAAAGAGGTACATCACCGCGAAAGTGGCGATGATCGAAATCGGCACCGCAAAGGCCGGGATGAGCGTTGCCCAAAGCCGACGGACGAAGAGGAAGATCACGAGGATCACCAGCCCGATCGTGATCGCGAGGGTGAATTCCACATCGTCGACGGCGCCGCGTATAGATTGCGAGCGGTCGTTCAGCATTTCCAGCGACGCCCCCGCTGGTAGCGACTGGCGGAAGGACGGCAGCATCGCCTTCACCTTGTCGACCACGGCCACCGTATTCGCGTCCGGCTGACGCTGGACGGCGAGGATGATCGCGCGCGAGCCGTCATGCCAGCTTGCGGTCTGAGTGTTCGCGACCGAATCGATGACCTTGGTCACGTCGCCGAGCCGAACGATCTTGCCACCCGCGCTCTTTATGATCAGCTTGGAAAAGGCGGCGGCATTGTCGAGTTGCGTGTCGGCGATGATCGTCATCTGCCGCCCGGTCGACTGGATAGTGCCGAGCGGCGAGTTGTCGTTTGCCGCCGCGACGGCCGCTTTCAGTGCGTTAAGCGAGATGCCGCGGGCGGCGAGCGCGTTCGGATCGATCTCGATGCGGACGGCAAATTGCTGGCTGCCGAAGATCGAGACTTCTGCGACGCCGTCGAGCGTCGACAGCGCCGGCGAGATCACCTGCTGCGCCAGCGCGTCGAGTTTGGTGAGAGGCACGGTATCGCTCTTCAATGCCAGAAGCAGCACTGGCGCATCGGCCGGATTGACTTTGCGGAAGCTTGGCGGCGAGGGCATGTCCTGCGGCAGCGTTCGCAACGTGCGGGTGATGGCTGCCTGGACGTCGGCGGCAGCGGCGTCGATATCGCGGCTAAGTTCGAACTGGATGGAGATCGAGGTGGAACCGAGGGCGTTCGTCGTCGAGATGCTGTCGATTCCCGCGATCGTGTTGAACTGCTTGATGAGCGGCGTCGCGACCGACGTCGCCATCGTCTCGGGGGAAGCGCCCGGCAAGGTGGCGGAGACGTTGATCACCGGAAAATCGGTCCGCGGCAGCGCCGCGACCGGGAGCACCGTATAAGCAAAGAAGCCTGCCGCCACGAGTGCCAGGGACATCAGCAGCGTGGCGACCGGGCGGCGAATGCAGAATTCGGAGATGGACATGACCGTTTTCCGTCTCTTGCCGGCGAAGCCTCGCTTCGACCGAGCCTTAAATCTCTGAAGCGGGCGGGGACGCCGCGGAGCCGCCTCCCCCATCCCGCTCCTGCCAATTCACCGCTTCCCGGCGATCCGCGCCTTGTCCCCGGCCTTCAGATTGTTCTGGCCTTCCGTCACCACCGTGTCGCCGGCCGCAAGACCGGAACTGATCGCAGCCTCCTGCCCGTCATTGGCCGCGACGACGACCGGGCGAACCTCGATGGTGTCTTCGGGGGTGATGCGGTAGACGAAGTCGCCTTTCTGGCTGGCCTGGATCGCAACGGCGGGAACGACCGTGGCCTGCGGCAGGGTCTCTTGCTCGATATCGACCTCGAGATATTGCCCGGGCCACAGCTTCTGGTCGCCATTGCCGAATTTGGCGCGCATCATCACCGTCCCCGTTGCCGTATCGACGGCGGAATCGATGAAGTCGAGCACGCCCGCGCCGATGACCTCGCCGCTACCGCTGAGCCGCGCCTTGACCTGCGGCGGGGAACCGGCATCGAGCCGCGCCTTGAAACTCTGCAGATATTCCTCCGGCAAATGGAAGGCGACTTCGATCGGATCGACGGAGGTGATGGTGACGAGGCTTGTCGGCGAGCCGCTGCCGGAAGTGCCGACGAGATCGCCGACCGTCACCTGGACGGCACCGAGCCGGCCGTTTATAGGGGCGCGGATGCTCGTATAGCTGAGCGCCACCTTGTCTGCCTCGACGGTCGCCTGGTCGGCGTCGACGGTCGCCTTGGCGGATTGCTGCGCGGCAAGCGCCGTATCATAGGCCTGCTGCGTGCCGCTCCTGTCGTCGCGCAGCGTTCGTGCCCGATCGAGTTCTATTCCGGCATCGGTCAAGAGGGCGGTGTCCTTCGCCAATATGGCTTGGTCACGGTCGCGCGCAGCCTTCAGGGCGCGGTCGTCGAGCGAAAACAGCAGATCGCCCGCCTTGACAACCTGTCCGTCCGTGACGTGGATCTCGGTGATTTGGCTCGAGACCCGCGCGTTTACCGTCACGGTCTCCGGAGCCTCGACATTGGCGAAGGTGCTGACGACGACGGGAAAGGCTTCCGTCTTGGCCTCGGCAACCTCGACAGCCGTTGCAGCACCTAGGGAGCCGCCGGCCCCTTTGCCCGCCGCGCCGTTGGGCCCGGCGGAGGGCTCGTCACTCGCATTGGCATGGACTTTCGACAGCGCAAATGCCGGCATTTTCGAAACGACCGGCGACACGACGACCCCCGCTAAGGTGCATCCAAGAGCGACTATGGCTGCGACAAACCCTCTATACATTACATGCACTCCGCTTTTCCGCGAGTGAGACGCGAGGCGAACATCTTCGCCGCTCTCGAGGAGCACCCGCCCATGGATTTGGAAACACGCGCCGATCCCGCAAAGCTGTGGACACCGCTCCATCCCAGAAGAACCGCGTGGTGCAGCCCGCATGTGGGGCGGGCTGCGCCTCCTGGAGTCCCTTCAATCCAGAACAACTAACGAGCGCCCTAGTTCGGCCCGTCATGAATGAGCTGGCCACTCGCTCACGCCTGGTCGAGTGGCAAGGCGATGAAATGGGTGGTACCGCCCGACTGAACGCGCACAAGCGCAGCAGACTTGCCTTCCTTGCGAAGCGACATCAGGTCGTGGCGGAAATCATTGGCACTTGACACTGCCTTGCCGCCGACGTCGAGAATGATGTCGCCGGCGGAGAGACCATGTTGTGCGGCCTCGCCATTCGGATCGACGGCGACGATGACCATGCCTTTCTGGCCGGGACCAGCGACCTTGCTTGCCGGAGCAATCAGAACACCAAGATTCTGCTCGCTCGGCGGTACGCTGCGGCTGTCGTTTGCTGCGACAACCTGGGGAGCACGCTCGGCGGGCATCGTTCCGAGGGTCAGCGAGATGTCCTGCGTCGCGCCATTGCGCAGCACGCTCAAGGTGGCTGAACTGCCCGGCGCCATCCTGGCGATCTGCTGCGCCAGCTCGCGCGGGTCATTGATCGCCGTGCCGTCGACGGCGGTGATGACATCGCCAGGCTTCAGACCAGCCTTCGCGGCCGGGCCATTCGGCTCGGCCTCGTCGACGAGCGCACCCTTGGCCTGCTTCAGGCCGAGACTGTCGGCGATGTCCGGGGTGATCTGCTGTTGCTGGATGCCGAGCCAGCCGCGCGTGACATGACCCTTGTCCTTCAACTCGGCGATCACGGCCTTCACGGTATCGGCAGGAATGTCGAAGCCGATTCCGACCGAGCCGCCGGAGGGCGAGAAGATCGCCGTATTGACGCCGATCACATCGCCATTGACGTCGAAGGCCGGCCCGCCCGAATTGCCTCGGTTGATCGGTGCGTCGATCTGGATGAAGTCATCATAGGGACCGGCGCCGATGTCGCGCCCCTCGGCGGAAACGATGCCGGCCGTCACGGTACCGCCCAGGCCGTAGGGATTGCCGATGGCGATCACCCAGTTGCCGACACGCGGGCGCTTGGCGGCAAAATTGACATGCGGAAAATCGTTGCCCTCCACCTTGATCAAGGCGAGGTCGGTCTTCGGATCGGTGCCGACGACCTTTGCGCTGTAATTCTGCCCGTCATTGGTCGTGACCTCGACCAGTTTCGCATGATCAACGACGTGGTTGTTGGTAATGGCGTAGCCGTTGGCCGAGATGAAGAAGCCGGAGCCCTGGCCGATCATTACCCCGCCACCGCCGCCGCTATCGGGAGAGCCGTCTTGACCCTCGTCGGCGGTCTGTTGCGTTCCGTCGAGCTCCACCCTTACGGAAATGACGGCAGGCTTTACCCGCGCGACAATATCGGCGAAATCGCCCGGCTCGGCCGCGGCCGGCGGTGTCGCCGCCTGCGCAGCAGCGTTCCAGCCGAACGCATTCGGATGCTGCAGCGCGACCGGTTCCATCACGATCGTCGCGAGACTCAGCACGGAGACGGAGGAAAGCGCGGCCAGGGCCGTCGCCAGGCGGCGGGCTCGTGAGTTCTGGGCTTTTTGAGATGTGGTCATAACGTGTTTCCTTCTCGTAAGTCGAAGTGGATGCGACTCCGCTGGACTGAGATCTACAAGGGCCAGAGGCAGCCTCTCAGCTGAAGTCCCTCGGGCCAGTGCGTCTACTCCTGATCCGTTCAACCGCTTCTTGCCGATCACGGTCATCAGGGGCTATGCACACCGCGTGCCAGGTACTAGATGATTGATTTTATTCGATGTTTTCCGACTTTTGAGCGATTAGCAGTGGATATCAACCACTCGATCAGGCTAATCCACCACTCGCGTGGCCTCGGCTCCCCTAAAATCGACAACGACCCGCGTGCCGCGGTCGCTTGCGTCGATCGTGACCACGGCTCCGAGCTTCACCGCCATCGCCTCGATGATGAGTTGTCCAAGCCCTGTGGAACTCTCTGCGGAATGCGATCGGCCTATTCCATCGTCCTCGACGCAAAGGCGAACGCCGCCTCCCGCCGGCGCATGCAGGGCAACGCGAACGGGACCCTCACCGGAAGGATATGCGTGTTTCATCGCATTGATGATCAATTCGGTGACGATAATGCCGACTGCCACGGCATGGTCCGGGTCTATCGCGGCCGGGTCGGCCGCAAGCGAAAGCCAGCCGTTCCCGTCGGGAGCGGAAGCGCCGATGTCTGCGATGAGCGCATGGAGATAGTTGTCGAGCGCGACCGTGCGCACATCGTCGGACGTGTAGAGGCGTTTGTGCACCTGGGCGATGGCAAGCACGCGGCCATAGGCGGAGGCGAGCGCCGCCTTTACATGGGGATCGTGGCTCATGTCGCTTTGCATCAGGAGGAAGGACGAGACGAGTTGTAGGCTGTTGCCGACCCGGTGGTTCACTTCGCGAAGCAGCACGGCTCTCTCGGCCGCAAGCGCCTCGAATCGGTCGCGCGCTGCTCGTACTTCGGCTTCCGCTTCCTCCTTCTCGCGCCGCAGCTTCGCTTGAGCCAGGGCGCCCTCGATCGCTACCCGTAACAGCGCGAGAAATTCGCCACCGACATCTTTGATGACGTAGTCTGCCGCGCCTGCCTTCAGTGCCGCAATCGCCACCCGACCCTCCTCCGAGCCGGTCACATAGACCACCGGCGGCGCATCGGGATCAGCGCGGATGGAAGCGAGCGTTTGAAGCCCATCCTGGCCCGGCATGTAATGGTCGAGCGCCACGACATCGATGTCGCCCGCGCGTAAGCTGTGAAGCCCCTCCTCCCCTGTGTTTGCAAGCCGGACAATGTAGCCGTGCCGCTCGAACTCCTTACTGACCAGGCGCCGAAGGGCAGGATCGTCGTCTATGTAAAGGAGCCGGATCAGCGTCATCAAGAATTCTCCGCCACTTGGATGACAGAGAAAAAGAGCCCCAATTGCCGTATGGAATGGGCGAAGCTTTCATATTCGACCGGCTTGGTGATGTAGACGTTGCAGCCAAGATCATAGCATCGCTTGATCTCATCTTGATCGTCCGTCGTCGTCAATATCACCACCGGCGAGCGCTTCAGATGCTCGTCTGCCTTGATGCGTTTCAAGATGTCGACGCCCGTCATGTCAGGCAGGTTGAGGTCGAGCAGTATCAGCAGTGCCCGGCCGGCATGCGGGTTACCCGCTTCATCCCCGCCGAACAGATAGGCAATCGCGCTCGTGCCGTCGCGGAACGCGACAATCTCGTTGCGTACACCGGCCCGCCTGATGTTTTTCTCGATGAGGCGCGCGTGGCCCTCATCATCCTCGATCATGACGATCGTGACGTGCGTGGTCATGGGTTTTTCTCCGGCAAAGCACCCGCCCTGCGGCGCGGCAGCGTCACCGTGAAGGTGCTGCCGCGGCCAGGATCGGAACGGACGGTAATGGCGCCGCCGAGGCGACGGACAAGAGTGCGTACATATGTGAGGCCAATCCCCTCCCCAGGACGGTCCTGAGGGCCCGAGCGTCGGAATATCTCGAAGATACGTTCTCGATCCTTGGCATCGATGCCCCGTCCGTTGTCATGCACTTCGTAGACGACATCCGACGTCGTCGCTCGACCGGTCACCCGAATCCGGCCGGGCGTGTCGTCGCGCAGGTACTTCAAGGCGTTCTCCAGGAGATTGGCGAAAACCTGCTCGAGAGCAAGGCGGTCGCCGATGCAGGGCGGCAGGGGCTCGATGGTGATTGAGGCACTGGCCTCCTGGGCCTGATAGCTAAAGCCGTCGGCCGCCGATCGGGCCAGTTCCCTCATGTCGATCAGTTCCAGGCGGAGCTCGCGGCGGCCCTCGCGGGTGAGCTTGAGAATGGCCTTGATCAGCCGATCCATGCGCGCGATCGAGTTCTTGATGAAGCCAAGCGCTTCATCAAATTCCTGCGCAAGCCGCTCATCCGGTTCCGGGTCGACTTCGAGGCGTGCCCTGAGCAGGGAAATGCGTCCGAAGAGCTCCTTGCGCAGCACTTCCAGCTCACCCGTAAAGCCCATGATGTTGACGAGCGGCGAGCGCAGGTCGTGACTGATGATATGGGCAAAGTGCTGGATTTCCTCGTTGGCTTCCCGTAGTTCGGCAGTGCGTTTCGCCACCGTGACTTCCAGGGACTCGTTTGCCTCTTCCAGCGCTCTCTGGGCGGTCTTCAGCCGGCTCGTCGAGTGACGCACCAGGGCCACCGACGTCGCCGCCAGGGCGATGATGAGCGATGCGCCGAAAAGGCTGGCGACCAGGAGCAAGTGCGCAGTGCTCTGCGAAGCGCCGATCACCTGTGACAGCAACTGCTGTTCGTGCCGGACAAGCTGCGCGATATTTATCCTAATATCATCAGCTCGCGACTGCACCAGCGCGTCACTTCCAACAGAGGGGGAACGGTCAATATCGCCGTCTTCCCGTTTGGCAACGGCCTCTTCGAGAAGAGCGAGCTCCGCCGTCACGGCCGCGTCGAGCTTTGCGACGAGCGGCAGGCGGCCCTCTTCGCCGACGGTACCAGATAGGGCCGCCTTGGCTTCAGCCAGCGCATTTTTTACGGCCTCCACGTCGGCGAGAAAGGCCTCCCGATAGCGCTCGGCTCCGGTGAGCAACAATCCGAGCTGATCGCTTTCGGCCCGCCAGACCTGCCCTTGCAGGTTAAGAAGTTTTTCCTTGGCATTGAGCGTCCAGATCACCTGCTTGGAATCGCCGCGCGCCTGGGCGACCAGCCATACGGACGTTCCGCTGATCATCACGAGAATCGCAAACCCGAGCGCCAGAAGAGAGGGCTGGCTGGCGGCGAGGAAACGCGAAAGCCTCGACATCAAGTTGGCACCCGCCCGGGCATTAGGCACAGCAAACATGTTCGTAACCGGCTCCACGATCAGGGCGATACAACGGGGTCTCTTTCCAGCCAGCCGCTATCCCCGCCTATATTATTATCCTGCGCCCTTCCGAATTCGACTCCTTTCGCCTCCACACCGAAGCCGGCCAGCAGCGCGACAGCCACGGCGACGACGCCGACGACGGCTGCAAGGGCGAAAGCATAGTCACCGTTATAGCGCTCGGCGAGCCCCGCCTGCAGGGTGGCATTGGCGGAGGCGAGGAGGTTGCCCAGTTGGTAAGTGAAACCCGGAAACGTGCCGCGGATGTCATCGGGCGAGAGTTCATTGAGATGCGCGGGAATGATGCCCCATGCGCCCTGGACGGCGAACTGCATGAGGAAGGCGCCGGCCGCCAGCAGCAGCGGAGCGGATGAGTACACCCAGAGCGGAATAACGGGAATGGCAAGCAGGGCTGCGAGCACGATGGCGCGCCGGCGGCCGATCCTCTCCGACAGGAGACCGAAGGTGATGCCGCCGAAGATCGCGCCGCCATTGTAGACAACTGCGATCGTTCCAACGGTGGTAGTCGAGAACTTTTGCTGCACCTCGAGGAAAGTTGGGTAGAGATCCTGCGTGCCGTGGCTAAAGAAGTTGAAGGCTGTCATCAGGAGGACCGTATAGATCGTCAACCCCGCATGCCGCCGCAATATGCGCCAGAATGCGCTCCGACCGGGCTTTTGGCGGCGCGCCAGGAAGACGGGCGATTCGTCGATGTTCGAGCGGACATAGAACACGACGAGTGCAGGCAGCGCGCCGATCATGAACATACCCCGCCAGCCAACCAGCGGGAAAAGCAGGAAGAAGGCGAGAGAGGCGAGGAGATAGCCGGCAGGGTAGCCGGCCTGCAGGAGCCCGGAAACGAGGCCACGCGTCTTCGGCGGGATCGTCTCCATCGTCAGCGACGCTCCGACGCCCCATTCGCCCCCCATCGCGATGCCATAGAGCGCTCGCAGGATGATGAGAACGGTCAAGCTCGGCGCGAAACCGGACGCGAATTCGAGCGCCGAATAGAGGAGGATATTGACCATCAGTGTCGGCCGGCGGCCAAAGCGGTCGGCGGCGTAGCCGAAGATGAGCGCTCCCAAGGGACGCATGGCGAGCGTAAGCGTAAGAGCGATGGTGACGCGTGCAATGTCGGTCCCGAACTCCTCAGCCACATACTTCATGACAAAGACAAGGATGAAGAAGTCGAACGCATCGAGCGTCCAGCCAAGAAAACTCGCGACGATGACGGTGCGCTGCGGCGAGGTCAGTGAGCGCAGATCCGATAGCATGGGCATGTCTTCCTCCTGTCCCTGGACGGTTAGTTGCGGCACCGACTTGATACGGCGGCGCTCGAGATCATGCGGTGCAGACCCGGCGCGTGGGTTTTTCTGGGGCGGCGCGCGCATCCGCGTCGCCGCCCCGGATGCTGATCACCAATCAAAGAACGGGCCAACAGCGAGGATCGGGGCTTTCGATCCGCTCTTCCAGGGAAACCGGCGTCTGCGGGGCCTTCGCTGTTTGAGTGAATCGGTCGGCGTGGATCGCCTGCTGGTTCGCTGCTGGGCCACGTCAACCAGTTTGGTGGTTTTCAACCAGTCCTGTAAGGGTTAGCGTGAGCGAGCCATAGCCAGGATGAAAATCGAGGTCCAATGAGTGACGAGCTTCTGATCATCGAGGACGACGCTATGCTCGGCATCGACCTCAAACGACATTTCGAGCGCGTGGGCTGGAGGACACGCCTCGTGCGCAGCCTCGAGGAAGCGGGCTCTTTCGTCTTCGGGTCCGGCTATGAAGGGCTCGTCGTGCTGTCGGATCTGCACTTGCCCGACGGCAACGCGCTTGACCTGTTGGAGCGCGCCCGCGGCGAGGGCGATGGCCGGGAATGGATCTTTCTCACTGGTTTCGGCGAGGCGCCGGATGCCGAGCGAGCGAAAAATCTCGGCGCCTTCGACTTTCTGACCAAACCGATGGATCGCGAGCGGCTCGAGCGCATCGTTGGCGCAGCGCGGCGCGGCGCACGGGCCCAGAGGCGGATCGCCGACGAAGCAGCGCAGCAGCGCAATCGCTATAGCCCGGCGGCTTTCATCGGTCGCAGCAAGGATGCCGCGCGCGTACGCGATACGCTGGAAAGGCTGTGCCAGATCCCACTCAGCAGTATCATCATCTCAGGAGAGACCGGCACCGGCAAAGGCCTTGCGGCGCGAATCCTGCATCACAGCGGTACGCGCGCCGACGGCCCGCTCGTTGAAGTTAACTGCGCGGCCATGCCGCGCGACCTCGTGGAGTCCGAACTTTTCGGCCATGAGGCCGGTGCCTTTACCGGAGCGAAGAGCAGCCATCGCGGCTTCATGGAACAGGCGAGTGAAGGCACGCTGTTTCTCGACGAGATCGGTGACCTCAATCTTGATCTTCAGGCAAAGCTCCTGAAGGCGCTCGAGGACAAGGCGATCCGCCGAGTCGGCGGCGAGCGGATGATACCGGTCGACGTGCATGTCGTGGCAGCGAGCAATCGAAATCTACCGGAACTCGTGGCCGAAAAGGCATTTCGGGCAGATCTCTATCACCGGCTCAGCGTCTTTCAGCTCGATCTGCCGCCATTGCGGGCCCGCAAGGCGGACATCGACGAGATCGTCGATGGTTTCATTCGTGAGTTCAACGCGATTGCCGGCAAGCGGGTTAAACGCGTTCCTGAATCCGTGCGTACGCTCCTTGCCGCATACGACTGGCCCGGAAACGTCCGCGAACTGCGCAATGTGGTGGAGCGGTCGGTGCTTCTTTCCACAGGCGAAGAGCTGCCGGGCGAATGGCTGCAGATTGCGCCGGGCGGTGCCTTGGCGAGCATAATGACTTCAAGCGACGTCATCTCGCTTCCTTTGGACGGTTCGATGACATTCGATGCCATGGAGAAGTTGATCGTGGAGTCGGCCCTGCAGCGCGAAGGCCAAAACGTCATGGGGGCAGCGCGCAGGCTCGGTCTCACGCGCGAAACGCTGCGCTACCGCATGGCTCGCTATGGCCTGCGGCGGCAGAACACGACGCGCTGAGAGCGAACGCAAGCCACCGATGAGTGGTGGTTATCCACCTTCCACTCTACGGTCCCGCTCCAATAGCTTAACCCAGACAAAAGCTTAGCCCACTGGCGCGGCACTTGCTTGCATCGCTGCGGTGGACCGCTGCGGTTGCCCGCGCGCGATAGCCGTTGAATGGAGGCAAATCGGTGCCGGCCATTCCAACAGAACACTCGCCCCAATATCAGGAGCCTTCGATGCGTTTGAGTCAACTTCACTACCTCCCTCTTCCTGCGCCCCTTTTTTCCGTCCTGGCGCTGTCGTTCCTTGTTCTGGTGGCGCTGATTCAGCTCGGAGTGTTGCAATATGCGTATACACGCCTCGGAATCAGCGCCCACGCTGCGCTGCTCCTTCTCCTGGGGTCACTTCTCGGCAGCTACCTCAATCTTCCTCTGGCGGAATTGCCTGGTCAGGAAGTCCTCTCCGGCCGGGTGGTGGATTACTTCGGTATGCGTTACGTCGTGCCAGTCGTCGTCGATTGGCCTGGGACCATCATCGCGGTGAATGTCGGCGGGGCGCTGATCCCGATATTAATGTCGATCTATCTGCTTTCGAAAAATGGGCTGTGGGGCCGCGGCTTGCTGGCAACCGCCTTCGTCGCCGGGGTCTGCCACTGGCTCGCTACACCGGTGCCCGGTCTCGGCATTGCGTTGCCGGTGTTCGTTCCCGCGATCAGCACCGGCCTCGTGGCTCTGCTGCTTTCCCGACAATATGCGGCGCCGCTTGCTTACGTCGGCGGCAGCCTCGGCAGCCTCGCCGGGGCGGACCTGCTCAATCTCGGAAATCTGCAAGGTCTGGGCGCCCCCGTCGCCTCGATAGGTGGCGCCGGAACATTCGACGGGATCTTCGTTACTGCGATCCTTGCCGTGCTCATCGCGAGCCTCTCTCGCGGTTTGCGCGGCTCGCAGACGAACCGGCTGTCCTCAGCCGCGACAATGCCCGAAGCGCCTGCACACGGGCCCTCCGAGGCGGGTCGTGGTCACCCATGACGTGGGCGCAATCCCCCAATCATGACGGGCGCAGGCGCCTGAGTGAGGGCGAACGCTCGTGGAATCAATGAGTTGCCGTGCTGGCACGTGGCTTGCTTTGCCTTGATGAGGCCCTACTGCCGACAGGAGCGATCATGCGAGCTTCAGACATCCGGAAACTCAACCGCCAAAAGAACGGATACGGCCCGGCCGCACTCGTCCTTCAGGGCGGAGGCGCTCTTGGCGCATACCAGGCCGGCGTCTATCAAATCCTCTCGGAGCACGGCTGCGAGCCCGATTGGGTCTGCGGCGTCTCGATCGGCACGATCAATGCGGCGTTCATTGCCGGCAATGAACCCAAGGATCGTCTGCCTCGCCTGAAGGCGTTCTGGGAGCGCACCACCTGCGCCTTTACCTGGCCCGCCCCGGCATGGGACACGACTGCGCGCCGGTTCTTCAACGCGGTCAGCAGCGGTGCATCGGTACTCGCCGGGCAACCCGGCTTGTTCCAGCCGCGCCTGCCTCCCGCAGCATGGCTGCAACGACGCTCCCCGGATGTCGTCAGCGTCTATGACACGAGCGCGTTGCGCGAAACGTTGGAGGAGCTCGTGGACTTCGGTCGCATCAACGCCGGCAGGACTCGCCTTTCTCTGGGCGCGGTCAGCGTCAGCACGGGCAATGGCATCTACTTCGACAGTGCCGAGCGCGCGATCACCGCCGATCATGTGATGGCCAGCGGAGCGCTTCACCCCGGCTTCCCTGCCATCTGTATCGACGGCGAGTTCTATTGGGATGGCGGCCTGATCTCCAACACCCCTCTCGTCCATGTTCTCGACGAGGGGCCTAAGCGGGATACGCTCGTGTTCCAGGTGGACCTCTTCGATGCGCGCGGAGAATTGCCCGGCGACGCTATCGAGGTCGAGGAACGTCGAAAGCACATTGCGTTCTCAAGTCGAACGCGGTTCAGCACCGATCATTTCCAGGAGTTGCATAGGCTGAGGCGAGCGGTCGTCAAACCGTTCGAGCAATTGCCGTTGCACGCAAGACAGGATGCAGAGGTGCAGCGGCTCCGAGACCTTGGCATGCCTCATGCGGTTTCGATCGTGCACCTGATCTCTCGGAGCAGGAATTTTGAATGCATGGCGATAGATTGCGAGTTTTCGCTCTGGATCGAGCCGGCGGCCGAAGAAGACGGTGTTCGGATCTTCGACCTCGCTGGAAAGGGCGCCGACTGACACGGCTTGAGGAGTGCATGCCGTGTCAAAGTGCTCTCCTGCCGCGATTGACATCGCTACTTCGAAGCGCGGAGATGAGAATGCAAAACAAGACCATCGCCGAACTGGCGGACCGCTGGCTGGACGAGGATCCCGGCGACCTCAGCGAACTTGAGCAAAGGGTGCTGCGAAGCGCCCTCGAAAAGCGCGCGGTTTCTACCGACCGCAACGAGGCCTATGACAGGGAGCTGACATTTGGCGAACGCGTGGCCGACGAAATCGCCCGGGTAGGTGGCTCGTGGACGTTCATCTTCGCCGCCTTCGCATTTCTGTTGCTGTGGACCGTCGGAAACAGCCTGCTGCTCGGGCGTGACCAGTTCGATCCCTATCCTTACATTCTGCTCAACCTCGTACTGTCGATGCTCGCAGCACTTCAGGCGCCGGTGATCATGATGTCGCAGAACCGACAGGCAGCGCGCGACCGCCTGGATGCCGCACACGATTATCAGGTCAATCTCAAGGCCGAGATCGAGATTTTGGCGCTGCACGACAAACTCGATGAACTGCGCCGTAAAGAGATCCTGCAGATACGCGACCAACTAGCTGAACTGGCGAGCCACCTGCAGCGCATCGAGGAAGGTGCGGCTGCGGAAAGCCGGCCGGAATAGCGAGTATGGGAGACCTCTATTGAGCACAGAAGGAGAGCATCCATCGTCTTGTCGCCCGGTAATCGCTGCTCACCGTGGCGCTGTTCAAACCATCCAATCTGACGCATGCATGAAGACGCATGCGTGAAAATGCACGACATAGCTTACAGTCTTGCACTGCACGATATAAAATTCTCTATGGAGAATTGAATTTTATTAACCTCGAATATATCGCCAGTAGTTCTATGCACACTGTTCGAATATCACCCATACGCGGTGGAGTATACTACGAACATTTCGTCGAGATGGTGGCAGACAATATTAATTATTATTAAGATGACTATCGACATAGCGGGACGTATTATCATTTTGAGGCTGAATACTACTAGCGACGAAAGTCGCGACACGCAGTATGAGACAGCCCGACTGGAAGCTCATGCTTCCCCAATTTTAGGAGACGTTAAAATGCGCTCGTTTATCAAGACATCCGCAATGGCAGTAATCGCCCTGTCACTGGCCGCAGGCGGCGCTTTCGCAGCCGAACATCACGGGCACGAGGACCGCAGCATTTCCTCGAGCGGCCCCTACGATGGCGACTATTATCAAGGTATTCTCGGCGACGACGGCGCCGCGACGCCTGCCCAACCTGTGTACCGACCCACAGCTTCTGTGATGCCGAACCGATCTCACGCGCGGCTGCAAAAGGATGTACATCGGCTCGAGTGGGACCTTGCACGGTCCGGCTGAAGCCGAAGCGCCGAGGCGGATACCGCCCGCGAAGCTGGGCTGTTCGTGAAAACAGTGCAGCGCCTACAGAACACCGCCGCAGCTAAACTGCGGCGGTGTTTTTCGGAATGAGCGGCTACGGTGCTGCGGCAAAGAATGTCCGCACCCCCACCGAGGCTGCGTCGAAACGCCTGCTGTCGTGTGATCTTGGCAAAGATGAATGACGTCGATCCGCTTGCCTGGCTCACCCAGACCCCCGAGCGCATTGCCAACGGCTGGCCGAGCTCAGAAATCGACGCGCTGATGCCGTGGCTACCACCAGCTCGTTCAGAAACCTGGTCACTGATCAGCTCGCCGCGCCTTGGTGGCTCGTCCGCGGGTGCCTCCGCAGCGCAGACCATCCTGCAATCATCTTCCAACCGAATGCAGAGAGGAGGGCGTTGTTAGGGTTCGATTGCCCCGCTTGGCAACTGCCTTCCATCGCCACCCTGCTGAAACCCTGCTTGAACTGTGTCCGTGCGTTTCGATCTCGCAGCCTCTCCGGGGCTCAAACTTGGAGCAGAAATCGCGTCCTGTTGCTTCGCGACACCCACCAACCATTTGTGAAATCTCTGCCCGAACGGCTTTTCAAGGGTGGTCCTGTCCCAAGCCAGGTAATAGCTTTCGGGCAAGCGCATGCGGATGTCGAACGGGACGATCAGCGTGCCCGCGGCAACCTCCTCCTGAACCATCGAAAGCTGCGCAAGCACGAAACCTCTCCCGTTTGCGGCCGCATCGATGGCGCTGCTCGATAGCGTGAAGGAGAGACCGGAGAAGGTCTGATGCCCGTCGGCTGAGATCAGCTTCGCCCAATCCTGCCATTGCGGCGAAGCCTTGTAGTCGGCCTCCCATTCCACATTGAGGAGCGGAAACGTCAGGATGTCCTGCGGGCGCTGGGGGACGCGGTTGGAGATCAGCGCAGGCGAACAGGCGGGGACGACCCAGTCGGTGAACAAATGTGCGACGTGCTCATGCACGTGGGAACGTCGACCGTAAGTGATACGGAAATCCACCTCTTCGATGCCGAGCCGCGGTTCTTGCTCCTGGCCGAGAATTCGGACGTTTGAGTCCGGACAGAGGGCTTGCCAATCGAAGATTTTACGGCTGAGCCACCGGCTCGCAACGGATGACAGCGCGCTGAGCACGATTGCGCTCTCGTTCCTGGCACGCGTCAGAACGTTGGCAGCATGGGAGAGCTGCTGAAACCCCTTCGCGACCTCGCGGTAATAAAGCCGTCCCCAGGTCGACAGTTCCACCCGCCGCCCCCGGCGCTCCAGTAGCGTCAATCCAAGACATTGCTCCAGATTGCGCACGAGCTGGCTGACCGCACCAGGAGACACACCGAGGTCCTCCGCAGCCGCGCTAACCGTGCCGCAGCGGCCTATAGCTTCGAAAGCCTGCAGGCCCCGCAGGGATGGATTCGACATGTCACGCACTCTCACTTCGGCGTCCAATTTAGATTTTCTAAAATAGAATGCAGGTACTGGCAACTTGTTGGCATCAAAAAAACTGAGAACATTGCCTTAGCAAAACGCAAGGAGAGCAGGATGTTTCTCAAGAATGCATGGTACGTCGCAGCCTGGGATCATGAAGTTGGCCGCGAGTTGAAACCGGTCACAATGCTCGGCGAGAACATCGTCCTTTACCGCCTGCAGGATGGTCAGCCGGCTGCGTTGGAAGATGCCTGTCCCCATCGCAAGCTTCCGCTTTCGATGGGTCGAATTAAGGGCGACGATGTCGAGTGCGGCTATCACGGCCTGACCTTCGACTGTTCCGGCACCTGCACCCGCGTGCCCGGCGCCGAGCGTATCCCACACGTCGCCAAGGTGCGCTCCTACCCGATTCATGAGCGCTACGGATTGCTCTGGGTCTGGATGGGCGATGCCGCAAAGGCTGACCCGAAGGATATATTCGAGGTGGAGCATTTCGACGATCCCGCCTGGGGCATCAATCGCGGCGAGTCGATGACGCTCAACTGCAACTATCTCTACATGACGGACAATCTGCTCGATCCGTCCCATGTCGCCTGGGTACATCAGTCGTCCTTCGCAAGTTCGGCCTGCGAGGAAACGCCGCTGGAGACGACCGTGAAGGATGATGGCGTGACCGTTTGGCGCTGGATGATCGACTCCGAGCCGGCGCCCTTCTATGCGCCCTTCCTTCAATTCAAGGGCAATACCGACCGTAAGCAGCATTATGAGGTCCGCTACCCAAGCAATGCGATCATCAAGGCCATCTTCGCACCGGCTCATACAGGCGGGGAAGGCCGCGCACTACCGGAAGACACCTTCCTCATGGACAGCTACAACTTCATGACGCCGGTCGATAAGAACCGGACCAAGTACTATTGGTTCCAGATGCGCAATTTCGCGCCCGATGATGCCGAAGTCTCGGTGCGCTTCGCCAAATCCGTGCGTGGGGCCTTCGAGGAGGACCGTGTGGTGCTGGAGGCCGTCCATCACGGCATGGCCAACAAACAGACGCCTAACCTCGACCTGAAGATCGATGTTGGACCGATGCGCTTCCGCCGCAAGCTGGCGCAGATGATCGCCGCCGAGGCGCAAGCTCCTGCCACCGCCGCCGCAGAATAAGGACTGCCCCGGATGAACGACGCCGCGGCTTCGCGCTTCCGCCCATTCGAGGTCGTCTCGAAGGTGCGCGAAAGCGCCACCATCACCTCCTTCCATCTCGCGCCGCTCGATGGCAGCCACTGGCGGTCATTCGAGGCCGGGCAGTTCCTCACGCTACGCGTTCCGGATGGTCAGGGCGGCCATGTTTTGCGCAACTATACCGTCTCATCTTCGCCCCGCGAGGAAGGCATCTACAGGATCACGGTGAAGCGCGAGGCAGCCCCGTCCGACGAGGTGCCACAGGGCCTTAGTTCCTGCTGGCTGCATGACGTGGTCGAGCCCGGCGCCGTCATAGAGATCGACACGCCGCGCGGTGGCTTCAAGCTCGATACGGCCAGCACACGGCCCGTGGTCCTGCTGTCCGGCGGCGTCGGGCTCACACCGACGGTCTCGATGCTGAATGTGCTGGCGCGGGAAAGCGAGCGGCCCGTTTGGTTCATCCATGCCTGTGACAGCGCCGAAGTGCATGCCCTGCGCGGCGAGGTGGAGACGCTCGCCTCGTTGCGTACCGGGATCACCGCCCATTTTTGCTATCGCTTCACCGAGAACTGCGCGCGCTGCCATTCGACGGGCTTCCTGTCCCGCACCACACTGCAGAGCCTTTTGCCGCTCGACGACTACGACGTCTACATGTGCGGCCCGCCACCCTTCATGCAGGCGCTTTACGGCATCCTGACCGAACTTGGCGTGCGCAGGGAACGCATCGCCTATGAATTCTTCGGTCCGGCGAGCCTGCTAACGGCGGAGGACGAGACGACCGCTCTGAAGGCACCGCCCGCGCCGGTGGCGGTCAACGGCCGCGGCGTGCAGATTGTCCTCAAAAAATCGGGGCGCAGCTTTGCCTGGGACGGCAATAGCGATTCCATCCTCGCCTTCCTGGAAGCGCAGGGGATCGAGCCCGCCTTCTCCTGCCGGGCAGGCGTGTGCGGAACCTGCGAGCAAGGCCTCTTCTCCGGCGAGGTCGACTATTTCGAGGACCCGCTCGACGACCTGCCGGCCAACCGGGTGCTGCTGTGCTGTACCCGCCCGAAATCCTCTGTCGTGCTCGATCTCTGACCCAGGCAGCGCCTGATCCCGCATTCATCCAAGGAGGCCTCATGACAAATCCGCTTCACACCGAGCTCCCGCTAAATCCGCATGTTGTCGGTCTGCCGCCTTACAATGCCGGGATGAATATCGCCGCAGCAAGGCAGCGCAGCGGCTTCGAGGATATCGCGGCGCTCGCCAGCAACGAGAACCCGGATGGCTGCTCTCCGAAAGTCGCGGCGGCGCTCGCCGGCCTCAATCCGGCGCGGTATTCCGATCCCGCCTGCACGGCATTGCGCGCTGCACTCGGCGAGAAACTCGGGCTCACTACGGACCGTATCGTCGTCGGCAACGGTTCGGAAGAAATGATCGCGGCCGTTTGCCGGGCGGTCCTGCGGCCCGGCGCCGTCGTCGCCACCGTCTGTCCCGGCTTCGGCCTTCACGAGATAGAAGCACTCGCCAATGGCGCCGTTATCGAGAAGGTCGCGATGCGGGCGAACCTCGATTTCGACATTCCGGAGATCCTCGCCGTGCTCGAACGGGCGCCGACTATCTTCTTCCTGTCCTCTCCCTCCAATCCGGTCGGCCCGGCGCTCGACCGCGACAGCCTCGACCGCATCGTCGCGGCGGTTCGTCCGGAAACGCTTCTGGTGCTGGACGAGGCCTATTTCGAATTTACCGATGACGAGCTGCCGGATGGCCTCGCCGTACTCTCCACCTCGCCCCTGTCCTTCGTGGTGCTGCGCACCTTCTCAAAGGCCTATGGACTGGCGGGGCTGCGGGTCGGCTATGCCGTGACCTCGGATGCACGGCTCGCGCGCGCCATGACCGCCGCCAAGACGCCGTTCAACGTCAATGCCGCGGCACAGGTCGCGGCAGTCGCCGCCCTTCAGGATGAGGCGTGGATGACGGCCTCTGTGACGCGGCTGAAGGCCGAGCGCATGCGTGTGGCCGATGCCATTACCGCAATGGGCCTGACGGCAGCGCGCTCGCAGACGAATTTCCTGTTCCTCGACGTGCGCCGGGACAGCGAGGCGGCGATGGATCACTTCCTATCGGGGGGCATCGTCGTCAAGCCTTGGAAAGAAAAGGGCTTTGAAAGCTTCATCCGCGTGACGATCGGCACGCCGTCCGACAACGACCGTTTTCTCGACGCGCTTCGCGCTTTCGTCATGGGGTGACGCCGGGCGTCCCCTCACCAAACAAAACAGGGACCGGACCACGGCCCACGGCCCACGGCCCACGGGAACGAACAATGAGCGGAAACGCAATTCTGCACACGACAAACCGGGAGCACTGTCGCATGTCCCCTTCGACGCCAACCAGCCTGTTCGCCGGTGACTTTTCCGCGCTCCGCGCCCGCTTTCTGGCCGCCGCGCGGCAGGCAGGCGCCGATCTCGTCGAATATCTGCACCCACTGCACGGACCGAGTGGCGAGCGCCTGGCAACCGACGTCGCCTATCTTGGGCGCAACGACGCGGAAAAGCTGCTTGTCCTGATCTCGGGCACGCATGGGGTGGAAGGCGCCTTCGGCTCGGCCTGCCAAACCGCCTGGCTGACGCAAAATTCGCCGTGGCAACTTCCCGACGACACCGCCGTCCTTGCGATCCATCTCATCAATCCCTGGGGAACGGCCTGGCAGCGCCGGGTCAACGAGGACAATGTCGATCTCAACCGCAATTTTATCGACTGGCAGAAAGGCACGCCGAAAAACGAGCGTTATGCCGCCCTTCACGATGCGCTGGTCTGCCGCGCCTGGGAAGGGCCGGAGCGAGAGCGGGCGCAAGAAGCCTTCAAGGCCGCCAAGCAGCAGCATGGCGGGTATGCCGGCCTCGCCCCGATCATCGAGGCCGGCCAGTACGATTTCCCGGACGGCCTCTTCTATGGCGGCGACGGCCCCGTCTGGTCTAACCGCACGCTCAACGAGATCCTCTCGACCTTCGCGCGGCAGGCCGAACAGATCGTCGTCTTCGACCTGCATACCGGCGCCGGCCCCTATGGCTTTCCTGCCCTGCTGTCGGTCGCCGAAAGCGAGCATGACGGGCTCGACTGGGGACGGCAGATTTTTGGCCCGGCGCTCTCCGTCGTTGTGACCGGCACGAATGCCAAGACGGATACCGGAATCGCCGCGACGGCGACCGGCTATGTTTCGGCCGCCGTGAGAACCGCCGTGCCGAAGGCGCGCGTCCTGCCGCTGGTCGTCGAATGCGGTACGTTGGACGGCGCCACCGTTTCAGACGCGGTGCAGGCGGACAACTGGCTTCACCTGTTCGGCAAGGTCGACTCGCCGCTGGGGGCAAGGATCAAGCAGGCCTTGGTCGCCGCCTTCATCCCCGAGGATGCCGACTGGCAGGGCACCTGCCTCGCGACGGCGCTGCGTCATTTCGACCGCGCCTTTACCGACCTGAAGGCGGTCGGCGGCGCCGGCGAGGAAAAATCCCTGTCCGCTGCTTCCGCCGTCTCCGTCGTGCGGGACGCGGAAGCTTCAACCCCGCGTGCCAGCGAACGGCCGGCGCTGGAAGTGCAGGACATCCGCAAGCGTTTCGGCCCGCTCACTGTGCTCAACGGTGTCAGCCTGACGGCCCAGCCCGGCGAGGTCGTGTCGATGATCGGCTCTTCCGGCTCCGGCAAGAGCACCTTCCTGCGCTGCCTCAACCTGCTGGAACAGCCGAACGACGGCCGCATAGTCATCGACGGTGAGGAAATCCGATTGAGAAGGGCGGCGGACGGCAGCGCCGTTCCAGCGGACATGCGGCAGGTCGAACGCATCCGCTCGCGGGTCGGCATGGTATTCCAGAACTTCAATCTCTGGCCGCACATGACCGTGCTCGAAAACATCGTCGAGGCGCCGCTGCACGTATTGAAAGAAGAGCGGGCGGCAGCCATCGACCACGCTCATGCGCTGCTGAAGAAAGTCGGCCTCTCAGACAAGCACGCCCAATATCCCGGACAGCTTTCAGGCGGCCAGCAGCAGCGTGCCGCGATCGCCCGCACGCTTGCCATGCGCCCCAAGCTCATCCTGCTCGACGAACCGACCTCCGCGCTCGATCCCGAGCTGGTCGGCGAGGTGCTGCGGGTGATCCGGCACCTGGCCGAAGAAGGAAACACGATGATCCTCGTGACGCACGAAATGCAGTTCGCGCGCGAGGTCTCGCACAAGATCCTCTTCCTCCATCAGGGAAAGGTGGAGGAAGAGGGTGCCCCGGCGGAGGTTTTCACCAATCCTCGCTCCGAACGCATGCGCCAGTTCCTGGCCCGGACGTTCTGACAGCCCCGCCCTACCCGCTCAACAACGAAGCTCAACATGGGGAACCAAAACATGAAGCTGAAAAGTCTGTTGCTCGCAACGCTCTTTGCCACCGGCCTCACGACGGCGCAGGCCGCGGAGGGCGAATTATCGATTGGAACGGAAGGCGCCTATCCGCCGTGGAGCATGGCCGATGCCGTCGGCAACGTCACTGGCTTCGATGCCGATGTCGGCAACCTGCTCTGCGCCAAGCTGGAGATGAAGTGCCAGTTCGTCGTGCAGGCCTTTGACGGCCTCATTCCGGCGCTGAAGGCCAAGCGTTTCGACATCATCATTTCGGGCATGTCGATCACCGAGGACCGCAAGAAGGAGATCAACTTCTCCATCGGCTATGCCGAACTGGCCAACATGTTCGTCGTCCCAAGAACATCGTCCCTTGTCGGAATTACCGACCTTAACGACCTTATCAAAGCGCTGGACGGAAAGAAGGTCGGTGTGCAGGCTGGCACGACCCATGCGCACTATCTCGAAAAGAAAGTGCCAGACGCCGATCTAAAAACCTACGACACGCTCGACCAGATGCAGATCGATATTGCCAGCGGCCGTATTGACGCCGCCTTCGCAGATCGATCGGCGCTCGACGATTTCCTGAACAAGCCCGAAGGTAAAGAATTTCAGTTGATCGACCTCAACGTTCCCAGTTCGTCCGATCCGACGTTGGGTGAAGGGATTGGCGTTGGAATCGCCCAGGAAAACACCGAGCTGAAGGCTCGCATCGACAGGGCGCTCTGTGAACTCGTCGCCGATGGCTCCATCGGCAAGGCAAGCCAGACCTGGTTCAAGTCGGACATTTCTCGGCCCTGCCAGCAATAACCAACGGGCGTTCCCGGCAATGCTGCCGGGAACGCCGCATCCGACAGGCATGAAGAGTTTGGGCAGGACCGATGGAACTGGGAATTTGGCAGGTATGGGAGGGCGGCTGGATCGCCGCGATCCTGCGCGGTGCGGCGATCACCATCGCCGTCGGCGTCGCGAGCATGGCCGTCGGCATTGTCATCGGCATTGCCTGCGGCCTGATCAAATGGGCGCGGCTTTTTCCGCTGACGCTGGCGGTGGATTTCTACACGTCGATCGTGCGCGGCGTGCCGGAACTCCTGATCATCTATCTTCTCTTCTTTTCCTCCGTCGAATTCGTGGGGCAGATCGCCGCCGCCTTCGGCTATGAGGGGCTGGCCGGCAACGGCTATGCCTTCATCATTGCCGTCATCGCGATTGCAGCCATATCGGGCGCCTACTCCACGGAAGTCGTTCGCGGCGCGCTTGCCGCCATTCCCGGCGGCCATATCGAGGCAGCGCGGGCGCTCGGCATTCCCGGCAGGCGCATATTCCGCCGGATCATCGCGCCGCAGATGCTGCGGATCGCGGTGCCCGGCATGAGCAATGTCTGGCAGACGACGATCAAGGACACCGCCCTCGTCTCCGTCGTCGGCCTGCAGGAATTGATGCGTGCCGCCTTCGTCGGAGCCGGCTCCACCCGCCATCCCTTCATTTTCTACTTCATTGCGGCTGTCGTCTATCTCGTCATCACGCTGGTAAGCCAGGGTGGCTTCGACCGGATCGAGCGCCTTCTACGTCCGCGTACGAGGAAATAGGCCATGGATCTCGACCTCATCCGGCTCGCCGTTCCGACCCTTGCCAAGGGATTGTGGCTGACCGCTCTCCTGACACTCACCTCAGTTGCCGTCGGTTTCAACCTCGGGCTCGCGCTCGCCGTCATGCGACTTTCGAAAAATCGGTTCGTCAGTGGTTTCGCCAAGGGCTACAGCACCGTGTTCCGGGGAACGCCGCTGCTCGTCCAGCTCTTCCTCTTCTACTACGGCCTCGGCCAGATTTCCTTCGTGCGCGACAATCCTGCCCTCTGGTGGATCATCGGCGACGGCGTCCATTGCGCCGTGATGGCGCTGGCGCTCAACACCGCTGCCTACACCTCGGAAATCCTGCGCGGCGGCCTCATGTCGATTCCGGGCGGCCTGGTCGAGGCCGCGCAGGCTTGCGGCATGTCGCGGCTCCTGTGTTTTCGTCGGATCACCTTTCCGCTCGCCATCAGGCAGGCCTTGCCGGCCTATGGCAACGAACTCGTGCTCGTCGTCAAGGGAACGAGCCTTGCGTCGACCATCACCGTCCTGGAAATCACCGGCCATGCAAAACGCCTGATGAGCCAGACCTATGCGATCCTGGAGGTCTTCGCCATCGCCGGCGTGCTCTACCTCCTGATCAATCTGGTGCTGATTACACTCGTCCGGCTGCTGGAAGTCCGTCTTACGCGCTACCTGCCGCGGTAGCGAAATCCTGGACAGCGAAGAAAAACGGCACCCTTTACGCCGAAACGCCCTGAGCGTCCTGCAATCAGCCTCTCCCTATTTCCCGATGTCATCGACAGGAATTGTCCAATGCACCGCCTGAAACCAGAATTCACCGCCGAAATCCGGACCATCGTCGGTGACGGAAATTTCAGGGAGGGCGAGGCCGTCGCCATGATCGATTACGGCGTGGCGCCGGAAAATCTTGGCGCCGGCGCCGTCGTCCTTCCAAGCACGACCGAGGAGGTTTCCGTCATTATCAAATGCTGCCGCGCCAACAGTGTGCCCCTCGTCACGCATGGCGGGCGAACCGGGCTCGTAGGCGGCGGCCTATCGAAACCGGGCGAACTGGTGCTCTCCACCGCCCGTCTCAATCGCATCCTGCACCTGTGCCCGGTCGAGCGTGTTGCAGTGGTGGAAGCCGGCGTGACGCTGCAGGCGCTGCAAGTGGCGGCCGCGAACCATCGCCTTGAACCGGGGATCGATCTGCCGTCTCGCGGCTCGGCCACCATCGGCGGCATGGCTTCGACCAATGCCGGGGGGATTTCAGCCTTCCGATCCGGCGTCATGCGGCATCGCATTCTGGGACTGGAGGCGGTGCTCGCGGATGGTTCGGTCTATACAGACCTGACCCGGGTCGTGAAAAATGCCGCCGGCTATGATCTGAAGCACCTGTTTGTCGGTGCGGAAGGCACCCTCGGCGTGATAACGCGGATTGCCGTCAAACTCGAACCCCAGCCTTTGACCACCGCTACAGTCCTATTCGGCCTAGCCTCGGTGGATACAGCGCTCCAGACGGTTCGCCGAGGGCTCGAAGCCGAATACGGCCATCTGCGCGCCGCCGAAGCCACCTGGCGCAGCTATTTCCGCTTGACCTCCAGTCACCATCGTTGGTCGGCCCCGGACTACGCCACAAACCACCCAGTCAACCTCCTGATGACGCTTGGCGGCGCGGACGACGCCGCCTTGCAGTCGGAGCTCGCGCGCATCTATGAGGACATGATTGCCGTTCAGCCCGACACCTCGGCCGTGATCGCGTTTTCGGGCGCGCAGGAGGCAGATCTCTGGCGGCTTCGCGAGGACACGGACCTCATCTATCGGCGGCATCCGGGCGCGCCATCTTATGACGTTTCCATTCCCCTCTCACAGATAGCGTCCTATCTCGAACGGTGCCTCGCCGATCTGAAGGCGATCGATGCCGCTTTCGATCCCTATGTCTTCGGCCATCTTGCCGACGGAAACCTCCACATCGTTCTCAACAGCACCGGCAGCGACATTTCGGCCGAAAAGGCGAGCGCTGTCGAGAAGGTGATCTACCGGGATATCGGAGCGCTGGGCGGGTCCTTTTCTGCCGAACATGGGATCGGCGCTAAGCGGGTGGCGCCGCTATCGGCCCTATCCAACCCGGCGAAACTCACCCTGATGCACCGGATAAAAGACACGCTCGACGCACCGGCGCTCCTCAACCCCGGAAAGGTGCTACAGCCAGGCACCGTCTAGATGGCTGCCAATTCGCGGGGGTCATATCTGGGCATCCACCAGTCCTGCACTGCACCATCGGTCAGGACGATCGACGCGGTAACGAGCCTTCCGTCGACAATACCGCGTTGACGACTTCAGGCAGAGATCTACCCATCCCTCGGGCGCGATGTCGGGCTGCCTATTCTCGGTCATGGATGTGCTCATCGATCAGGCCGCGGGGGCGGCACGCACCGCGGCGGTGCTGGCACGCTATTCTCGTCTTCGCGAGCCCGAGCGCACTCAGCCTCGCCCTCGACGTACGCGCTAGCTCCGGGCGCGACTAGCGCTTTATCGAGGCAATATCGCATCGCACAGTTCCGAGTTCTTTCCTCGCGGCTTCGGTTTCGCGTACATTGGAAACGGCCCACGAGCAGTGGGTAGAAATTCCGTTTCTTCAAACCAAAGAGATGCGGCCACCGTCAGTGCGAGACTCACTGATGCGCACGTTATAAAACTTGCGCCGTAGATGTGCCCAACATCCTGCAAACTGGACCGTTTCGTTCAACAGCCCCCCAAGATATGAGGGTTGCTGATACTGTTGGTTGTGTCCTAGGGTCGTCATCTCGGTGTCACAAAGCTTACCGAATCCCAATCAGGACAGCATGGAATTCCCGACCGCCAAGGACAGGAGGCCCCCCCCTTGACTCAGCCGATCAACCTTCAGCGTCTTGCTCGCCAGCAGTTTTTGCGCTCGTCAATCCATTCCGCGGAAAGCAACTTCCAGGCTGCGCTCGGCAGGGCACGAGATCCTCAAGCAACCCAGAACAACAACGGACCGAGGGACACGCAGACGCCGGGCGGCATTATCATCCACAAGATCAAGTGCGGTGATACGGCCATCGAAATCGGCGAAGGGCGCGGCTACAGTCTCGATCAGCTTCAACTCATGAATCCTGATCTGCGGGACAACCCAAACGTGATCGTGGAAGGCGGCACGCTTACAGTGCTCGACCAGAGGCTCTTCAACAATGTGAAAGCTGCCGTCAAAACGACGGACGAAGCCGTCTCGGCGCAGGCTTCCTATGAAGACATGACCACAAACCTGGGCGATGTCCCTCCCCATGTGCGAAAGCTAATGGCGATGGAGGCGCCTTCAGTCCGGGAGACCGCCGCGGAGAAACGGCGCGAGGCTGCGGAATTGCTTACACCCGGCCTGCTGGAGGAAGGGCTCGCAAACGCGCTTGATGAGCGTGCCATGAAAGAAGCACTCGACGCCCACGCGGCCGCGATTGCGCCGGTCGGAGATGGGCACCCGGGGTTCGAAGCGATCATCAAGGAGGCAAAATCCGGTGCGCGTGACCAGATCAATGACATCTTTGGACGGAAGGTCGAGTTCACCGATCAGACCACCGGGAGCAAGAGAACCGCAAATCTGCGTGAGCTGATGGCCGAGGCGGAAGGCACTCCGGCCGCATCGAGGCAGCGGGACGCCTCTGCGCAGTGGCAGAACGTTCAGCATGGCATGGTGGCGCTGATGGACGGCCTTTCCCAAGAAGCTGTCAAAACGAACGGCGGCGCGGGAGCAAATAAAAAACTGATCGAGACCCAGGCGGTGCAGAATGTCGCCCAAATCCTAGCCGCGGCAACACCGAACCGGGAAACGCCCCTGGAAAACGATCCTTATATATCGACCGTCAACGTAGCAGCGGACGAGATCCTTGTCATGCGTTCCGTCGAAGCCGTCAACGATGCCGCAAATGACCTGGATGCCGCTCTCGATTCGCTGGATTCCATCCCCGAGCTGGCAGAGCTCGTTGAACAGACCGAGGGCATCGATCCCGATCTTGCTGTCCAGCGTATCGAGGGATCGCAGTCCGCCGTTAATTCCGCGATATTCGATCTTTTCCGCAGCCAAGTCGACCACGGCATGGGCGCGATTATGGCCGATGACCGCCGGGTTCAGGATGCCGTGACCAAGCTGACGATCCTTGCAGACCGGATGCACACGTCGAAGGGCGAAGAAGCGGTCCAGGAACTCGCCTCATCAATCGCGCGAGTAATCCATTCAACCGGGGAAAAATCCCGCCAGTCATCCGAAAGCCTGGCGATCCAAATCGGGAGCGGCCTGAAACAAGCGATCGCCGATGGCCACAGTCCGGCTCTTGCGCAGGAGGTCGCGCGCCAGCTGATGGATCCAAGCGTCGTTGGTACGGGCAATAAATACGAAAAGGAAGCCTCCAGTATCCTCCGGCAGGCAAGTATGGGGGTCGAAAAGCTGCAGGAGACGGCGGAGTCCACAGGGAAGGAGTTTTACGAAAAGATCGTCTATGTCTCCGAGCTCGGGCGGCAGAATATCGGGGAATCCAGCACGTTTTCCCATGCCGATGGCGTCAACTCGCTGCTGGAGTCGGAAAAATCCCTGGTCGAAAAGACCGACCACTATGGCGAGGCGATCGTCCTGACCCTGGCGTCGACGCAGGAGTTGCCTCCCGAATTACAGGGACTGGAGGGTGCCCGCCATCTACAGGATGCGCGCAACTCTCTGAAGAATGAGGTAGATCAGGAGATCGTGGCCGGCAAAGGAAAAGATGCCGCAATTAATTCCATCCCGCTATTGACCCAATCGAGCCCGAGTGCGGCCCTGGCATCTCAGCGTGTTGCGCGGGACGCCGCCCTGGACAGGATGAAGGATGTGCCCGCGGAAGATCTCGACCAGTTGGTCGAGGAACTCGGAAAATTGCCGACGGATGATCCCTATGCGGAAATGGCGACGCAGCTCCAGTCACTGGAGGATCCGAAGGCCGTTCTCTATGAGAATCCGGCTCTTACTCTTGCGCTGCTCGACCGTTTCAGCACTGGGGATCAAGCCCAGCCGGAAGTGCGTCCCGCTCCGAACGCCGGCTTCCTCTCACGTACCGGACGCGACGTTTTGCTGGAGGTTTTCAAATTCCAGACCCAGGGTGGCGGCGGACTCATCCCGGGCATTTCTCCCATACAGCCCTCGGCCGATACGCGTTTTGACGCCATGGATCGGCGTCTCGATGCCCTGCAAAACCGCCTGAGCGCGCAGAGTGGCACCGCTGGGCGCCTATCGGGGCTGACTGGCGTTGCCCGGAACCTATGGCTCAAGACCTATCCAATACAGACGATCGAGGCCCGCACCGGGCTCAATGCCCATACTGCCTCCATACCCTTCGTCAACACCGGCTCTGCCTTGCTCAACCTATGGGGAACGGCAACTCTCACTCGGTCCGATGTGCCAATGGATCAGGCCTGGGGATGGTATTTCGCCGGCGGCGCCGCAAAGGATCTGGCCCTTGCCGTCGATGGCACCCGCGGGCTGATAACCGGCCGGGCCGGTTTCTCGCAGATTGCGGGATTGCGCGGCTGGGAATGGTTGCCCCGCATCTATAATGGCGCGGGCGTTGCTCTCTCGGTGCTGCAGGTCGGCCATGAACTGAGCAAGGGCGACCTGCCGATGGCGGCCGCCTGGCTTCCCGGCACGGCGGCCAGCATCTATGCGGCAATGCCTGGTGCCGTTGCAGCCGGACCAGTCGTGACCATCGGCTTCCTACTGACGGCCGGGCTGGTCACCGGCATCAGCCAGTATCGTCACGTCCAGGATGCAAATCGCCTCGAAGGCCCGCTCGGCGCCTATCTCAAGGGTGCCGCGCCAGGTGTTGAAAAGCCCGAAAGTCTCGCCAATTGCGATGAAAATGGCGTTCCTTATCTGGCGCTAAACCCAACGCTCGCCAAAGCGCAGGGTGTCTCTCCGAGCCAGATGATCGACTATCTCTATGAGCTCGATGTCGATGAACGCGACAAAATGATTGATTACGCCCTGCAGGTGAAGCCGAACGATGATGGAGAGTTTCCACTAAAGAACGATCCGGACGAAAAAGCCGCAGGGCAAACTCCATGGATGCCTCAGGGACGCGGCGTTTATATTCCACCTGGCAGCCAGTACCCGGCAGCGCGCGATACCCGCATCCAACGTCATCAGATCGCTTCGGTCGAAGATTTTCAACGCTGGGCCCGCGAGTACGACTACACGCTGCCCACCGGTTGATTGGCCGATTGGCTTGGCATCAGCCCCGCTGCTGCCCGAAGACCCGCACCTGTTGCCAGCCCACGGCAGCAGGCGGACCGCCGCATGGGTCCAGCCGTCTACGCCTGCGCCGATAATCTCATCGGCGCAGGGCGTGCCCTAGCCAGCGCATTACGCCGTCGGAACGGCAATTCCGAGTTCCGCCAGGACAATGTCGATTTGCGCCGCCGACGAGGGAGCAGCATTGCCGTCTCTGATCTTCTGCGCGGTGCTCGGGAGATAGACTTCTCCGCTCACATATCCTGCGTTCAGGCGTTCCGGGTCGGTATAGGCTTCGTCCGAGACTGCGGTCGCAGCCAGTTTCATTGCATTGCCCCCAAACGCATCGAGCGTGTGGTGAAGATTGTCCCGCAACGCCTCGAGCTTGTCATCCGGAATGGCCTTCAACCAATCCACGAAGCGTTGGCGGTCAGATGGCTGGTCCAACTGGTAGCCCTTCAGTTCCGCATATCTGGTGAGAATCGGGACCGGGCTGTGGCCGTCGCCGCTCTGATCCACGAGGACGCGAGCGGTCTCCTCGTCAACGCCGGAACGCGTGAGGAAGCGCATAGAGGTGTCGTTCATATATTTGTTCGAATCTCGTGTATCGGCGACGATCATCTGGCCGATTACCGCGCCGCCGACGATGATAAGACCGGCCGGGCCGAACATCGTGCCGGTCCCTAGCGCGGCCATGATCGTTCCGCCGGCCGCGGCCGCCGAGAGGCCGCCCATTAAAGGGTCCCCCGCTTTGAAATAGTCGACCGCCATCCACGCATCGAAGCCGCCGCTAATTGCGCCGAGGAACTTGACTGCCGGCCTGCTGCTGCTTCCGAAGTGCTTGACGGCAGCGGACTCGGCGTCGAGTTGATCCATCCCGCCCAGGATCTCGACCGCGCGCTGGCCGAGTCCAGCGGCATCGATGACGACTTTCAGATTGTTGCGGAGCGTAGGGTTGTTCTGCGCTGCGGTCGCCGAATTGGCGAGGCTCGCTCCCGTAGCCGCCAGGCCGATCACACGCAGCATCTGGCCGGAACCGCTCGTGTTCGCGAAGGACCGAACCCCGCTTGAGCTCTTGAGATTATTGAGGTCTTCGTTAAGCCTGGCCATCTTCGCCCGGGATTGCTCGACCGCCTCGCCCGGCTCCGGCAGGGATTTGCCCACGGCGTCGATCGCCCGGTCCATGTCGGCTTTGGGAATGCCGAGCATGTGTTCAAGCTTGCTATCTTTGAGCGCTTCCAAGCTCGCCCTCGCCTTACCGATCGCAGTAGGATCGCCCGATTGCAACTCTGTGAAGGACGGCAGAACCTTGTGTCGGATGATCTGGGTCGTCGCCTCCTCCGCGAGCTTGCGGCCGCGATCGGTCAAGCGAGCCTGGTAGCCCATCAGATTGAGTACGGCCGGACTGTCGAGCAGCGCCGGATTTTTTTTCATCGCGATCTCGACGGCCATCGCGGTCTTTTCGTCTGATAGGATCTTGCCGATTTCGTCATTGACGGCCTGCTGCTGCGAGTCGAGTTCCGGTGGAAGGTTGCCGAGCGCTGTCAGTTGCAATAACAGCTTTTCGGCACTCGCCGCGATGTTGCCCTCAAGGCGCTGCTCGGTGGCTGCCCATTGGGCGCCCTTTTCTGTCTTGTAGTCTTCGATGGCCTTGGTGAGTTGCTCGGCGGTCATGGTCTTGCCGTGGTTTGAGACCAGCCACTGCAGTTCTTGCATATGCGCCGAATAGGCGATCACGTCCTGGTTGACCATGCCCGACGCGTATTGCTGCACATTGGGAGCAATGTTCTGGACGACGAAATTGGGAGCGACGCCGGCGCTCTCAGCGGCGACGGCAATCGGATAGTCGAGACGCGAACCCCTGCTGATGGCCATGGGCATGACGTTCGGATGATATCCGCCGAGGGCGGCGAAGCGCTGGACGAGCTGATCGGCGCCCGGACTGCCCGCAATGCGGTCGATGATCGCCATCAAGTTTGCCTGGCCGTTCATGCCGATCAGATCGCCACCGATCTTCTCCTGCCTCCTGGCATTCGCCGCTTCGATTGTCGGCATGGCGGCGGATACGAGCTCGACTGCCAGTTCCGGGGCGGTTCCTGCGGTCAGCCGCTCGAGATTCATCATCGTGGTCGCAGCATCGCCCTGGTCGCTGAGGCTTCGGTCCGGCTGGTAGTCGGCCAGCGGCTTCGATGCCCAGTTTGCGGCCTTGTCGATCAGCGATTTCGCATCTTCGGATCGAAGCAGAACGCGCCGGACCTCCGGCGTTGCCGAGCCGTAGGCGGAAGACACGGCACGGAATGCTTCGCCGGGCGCACCGGCGTCGTTCGCGCCATCAATAATGCTGCGCGCCCTGCCTTCGACCTCGACACCGGCATGCGTCGAGTGACGCAACGTGATGTTGAGCGCTTTCGCGGTATTCTCGATTGCGCTCTGAGCAGGGGCGGCATCCTGCCAGTCACGATCGTACAGGCGTTGCAGCGTCTCTACCCGTTGTGCCTCCGGCAGCCGTTCTACAAAGCGTTTCACGTCCTTGGCGATCTCGCCGGTTTGCGCTTGGTAATCGACCTGCGGGTCGTCGGAGTATTGGACCTGATTGCCGCGTTCGTAAATTTCGTCAGCCAAGACGGATTCCTCATCCGTCTTCAGGCCGCGCTCCTCGATCGCGGCCTTGACGGCAGTGCCGGCGGGTCCCGCATCTGCCCAGTCGCTGCCCGCCAGCCGCAAGGCGGCCGATTGCCGGTTTGACGCGGGCAAGCTTTCTAGATAGCTGCCGATATCGCGCTGCATGCTCTTGCCTTCGGCGCTGTAGTCTATCTTCGACGGATCGTCAGCATAGGCGAGTTTGTTTCCCCGCTCGTAGAGATCGTTAATGAAGGCGACTTCACCTTCCGGAACGCCTTGGCCATTCACGGGGCCTCGCGCGACGATCTCCGGTGAGCTCAGCGGCACGATCATCACTTCATTCGGGTCGATGCTCGCCGCCTGTCCCGTGAGCTTGATCCGGTTGGTGGCGAGCAGGTCGTCAAGGCTCACATGGTTTTCCTTGGCAATCTCCCAAAGACTATCCCCCTTCTCGACGACGATGGCTCTTTCCTTGAGCGGATCGATCGCGTTCGGGCCACCCGCCTGGGCCCGCTCGCGTACCGCGGCATTGATCTGCTCTATGAAGAAGCGTCGCTGTTCCTCCGACATCGCAGTCGCCCGGCCGCCCGCCGCGTTGTAACGGTTCCGGCCATCGATATCGATCCGATAGGACATGAGTCCTCCTTGAGGTGAGGTGCGTCGAAGATGCCGTTTCCGGGAGAGCCGGCGGACGGGTAAGCTCCTCAAGACGCGAATATGTCAGTTGCGCGTAAGCGCGGTGCGCAGGCACTATGCTGCGCTTGCTTAATGGATTGATGACAGGAGTCGTGTTTTTTCGAGGCCGTCGCTCTTTCGACAGGTCTAATTCGGCGCCCCGGCAAGGCCGCGCAGCAGCTGCGGAGCGACCTTAAGGATCGCGAGCTCCTCCTCCATATATCGCAGGAGGTAGGTCAGGTAGAGGACGATCAGGATCGCGAAGATCAGGTTTTTGACCGCGAGCGACAAATCGAATACGTGCAGTTGCGGCGACATTCGCGACAGGTAGGCAAGCATCAGATCGGCGATCAGCAGCGCCAGGACGATTGGTGCGATCAGCAGAACGCCGATTTGCATGATGCGATCAAGAATGGCGAGAACAGCCATTGCGGATTCGGAACCGAGCGTCGGCCGAAAACTGGTCACAGGCCAAATTTCGTAGCTTTTATAGAAGGTATCGGCGAGCAGGGAAAAGCCCCCCGACTTGAAGAAGACGGCGACCAGCGCCAGCACGAAAAACGTACCAGCAATGCTGGTCTCCGTCGCCTGCAGCGGGTCCACGAGTTGCGCCGATGTCGAGCCTCGCTGCAAATCGACGAGATCGCCAGCGACCTCGGCAGCCCAGAACGGAATGCCGAGGACGACGCCGAGGACGATCCCGATGATAATCTCCTTCATCAAAAGGCCGGCTACCGTGATGGTCGTGAGGCCTGGCATGTCGATCAGCGTCGTCGTGAAGCTCGGCACCAGCGGCAGAGCTATTGCGATGGCTACGCCCGAGCGAATAAGTCCTGTCAGGCCAAGACGCACAAAAGCTGGCGTGATCACGATCATTCCCAGTGCTCGGGCCATAGCAATGGCTGCCCCTGCGAGCACCGGATAGATGGCGTCGAACATCGTTGATGTGGCGACGAGAGAATCCACGCGCCACCTACCGCGTCAGGGCGGGAAAGATATCGAGCGTGTTGCTCGCGAAGTTTGCCACCTGAACCGCGAGCGCCGGTCCGAGTACGATCAAGGCCAACATGACGGCGACGAGTTTGACGGCCTGGGGCAGCGTCTGGTCCTGAATCTGCGTCAAAGCCTGCAACAGGCCCACAGTGACCCCGATGACAATGGCGATCGCAAGTGCGGGCGCGGAGGCGAGCAGCACCATCAAGAGCGCTTTCTGCATTTGAGCGAGGAAGGCGGTTTGATCCATTGTCTCTATCCGTAGCTCAGTATCAAGCCGTGCATCAGCCGCGACCAGCCGTTGACGGCGACGAAGAGGAATATCTTCAACGGAATTGAAATGAGTGTCGGAGACACCATCATCATGCCCATCGCCATCAGCACGGTCGAGACGATGAGATCGATGACCAAGAACGGCAGATAGAGCAGGAAACCGATTTCAAAGGCGCGTGTCAGCTCCGAACTGACGAACGCCGGCACGAGGATTAAGAGGCTGTCGGTCTTCACCTGGGCCCGGGCCTCCTCCGACCAGATTCGCTCGGTCGCCTGCATGAAAAACTGGCGCTCGTTTTCGTCGGTATAGCGTTTGAGATGCGCCTGCAGCGGCGCGCGCAGCGAGTCCGCTGCCCGCATCATGCTATCCATCGATTGCACGTCGACCGGCTCGCTGGAGAGCGTACGGTACATCTCGCCGACCAGCGGCGTCGTCACATACACCGTAAGGATCAACGCGACGCCATAGAGCACGAGATTGGGAGGCGACTGCTGGATGCCAAGCGCGTTGCGGATCAGGAAGAGGACGATCGAGATTTTCAGGAATCCCGTCATCGTCACCACGGCGAGCGGAATGAGGCCGATCGTCGATACAATGATGATGATCGGTATGAGATTGGTCGTCTCACCCATCGTTCGAGAGCCGTACGATGCGCACACCGAGACCTTCGCCGACCCTGATTAGTTCGCCCTTCCCGACCAACCGGCCGTTCGCAATGATATTGACTGGGCTGGAAAGGCTCGGACTTGCATGAAGCACCGTCCCCTCCCCCATCTTGACGATTTCCTTGAGGGGAAACTCGGCCCGTCCGATCTCGAATACCAGTTGTACCGGCAGGTCCGTGAGCGGTTGGGGCTCTTCAAACGACGCGTCCTGTTTTGCCATGAAGGAATGTTCCCAGCTTGTTTTTAGATTTCGCCAGCCAGACGTCAGTATGTAACCTGCATCGCTGCGGGCCAGCGAGGCGATCATGTGATTTGCAACGAGGGCAAAGGGTTCCGTGTGAGGCTGCTCACACATGACGACGTCGCCGACCTGCAGACTTTTGAATTCGCCGGCGCTTAGCTGCTGCGTCCCGGCGCAGAGCCGGATTGGTTGAACCAGTTCCTCTGTAAACCTGTTTAGAGCGTTTGTGGGGCGATCAAACGCCCTACCGATCTTGAGCGCCGCCCCGGTGCTAAGCTGCAGCTCGGCGTAATGAGGCAAGCCGCCGGACTCGATCATCCATGAAAGCTTAATCGGATTGTCCGTCGGCATTTCAAGCGAACCGAGCCTCACCGGTTCACCGACAAGGTTCTCCAACGTTTCCAGGTGATGGGAGAGGGTTTCTTCAAGGAGAATATTACGCTGGGCAGGCGTCAGGGTCGCGATTTTCGCACGAAGCCCGAGCGCTGCTGCGAGCTCGTCTAGAGCAACCGCGGGGATCATAAGGCGGCCGGCGGACGCACCGATGAAAAAGGCGACCTCTACCGGCTCCGTCAAAGGTCGCCTGTCCTCCGCTGGCTGGACGGACACGTTCATGGCCGATACCGAGAGCCGAAAGGCTACACGGATCCTTGTCAACATGTTGAACGCCTCGACATGCGCGGCGGCAATCTCCGGCACCCAGGAAGGATCCTCCGCGAGGGAGCGAACCTCCGCGCCCCGGGCGTGGCTTTCTGCAGTCATCCTCATCCGGTCACCTGGAGCGCTTGCGGCTGTTTGGGCGAACTGCATCTTCTTCATCGACCTCGCTAAAGACGTCTGCTCGCTTGGCGTCCAGGCGGTGCTTTTCCTCCGCTATCAACGAAATGCGGCCATGCAGCTTCTGTTTGCGCCGATACTCGGCGGCAAGTTCTTGCTTCCGTCTTGCCTCGCGCAATTCACTCTCTCGAGCCGCGTGAATTTCCCCTTCCAACTGTCGGGCGCGGTGATCCAAGGCGCTCAGCGCACCGCGGTAATTCTCGAGATCGCGCTGATCGAGCGGGCCGGCGGCGAGTTGGGAATACAGAGCCTCCTCCTGCCGTCTGCGCTCCGCCTCATGCGTAAAGCTCTCGTATTTCGCTGCCTCGACGGCACGGGTAGCCTGCCGGTGGCGCCCATGCTGGAGCTCCGCCGCGGCTTCCGCACGCCGCATCCTTAATGCGCGTAATTCGACGAGTCGGCGCAAATCGACTTTCCGGGTCACGATGCGATCCTCTTCAGCAGCTCCTCGGTGGTGTCCAACGACGAGAACTCGTTGTTGTCCTGTCTGAGAAAGGCTTCAATTGCCTCGCGCTTTACGATCGCTTCATCCGACAGCGCATCGAGACCGCGCTCGTACTCCCCCACCCGCAGCAACAGCTCGATCTCCTCGTAGCGGGCAAGCAGCGCACGAATGTGAGCGGCATGTTCCCGGTGCGCCGTGCCTGCGACGCTTTCCATCAAACGACTACGGCTCTTCAGCACGTCGATCGCGGGAAAGAAGTTGCGCTCGGCCAAACTGGAACTCAGCATGATATGGCCATCGAGAATGGCTTTCGTTTCCTCGGCGACAGGGTCCAGCGTCCCGTCACCCTCGGTCAGGACCGTGTAGAGAGCCGTGATGGTACCGCCTCGCCCCGGCCCTGCCCTCTCCAACAGTCGCGGTAAGGCGGCAAAAAGAGAGGGCGGATAGCCTCGGCGGGTTGGCGGCTCGCCTGCCGCAAGTCCGATCTCCCGCTGCGCCCGGGCAAATCGGGTGACACTGTCCATCAGAAGCAGGACGTCTTGACCTTGGTCGCGAAAATACTCGGCTATCGCGGTCGCGCAGTAGGCTGCTTTCACACGCTCGATCGCCGGGCGATCGGAAGTCGCAACCACCACGACCGAACGCTTGCGGCCCTCCTCGCCGAGCTGCCGCTCGATGAACTCTCGCACTTCGCGGCCGCGTTCGCCCACAAGACCGATTACCACGACGTCCGCTTTCGTGCCGCGAACAATGGCAGACAGGAGCGAGGACTTTCCAACGCCCGGCTCTCCGAAGATACCGACGCGTTGGCCGCGAGCTACGGTGAGCAATCCGTCGATGGCCCGGATGCCGAGTTGCAGAGGATGGGTGATGAGATCGCGCTGCAGCGCGTTGGGCGGCGGTCGATGTGTTGGGTAGTAGGTCCCTGTAACAAGCGGTACGGTACGATCCTCGGCCAAGTCGAGGACTTCTCCCAAAGGGTTGAGTACCCGGCCGAGGAGGCCCTCGCCAACGGGAATCTGCAACGTCTTGCCGGTGGCGATGACTTCCGCTCGCGTAGACATGCCCTCAAGATCACCGATCGGCGTCAGCACTGCCTCCTCGTCTTCAAAGCCGACGACCTCTGCTGGCACGGTTGTGCCGGAGACCGGATCTCGGAGATAGCAAAGCTCACCAATGCGGACCATCGGGGCGGTCGCATGGACGATGATCCCCGTGATCCTACGGACGCGTCCGTGAACCGGTCGCGTGTCGGACGTCAGCGCCCGCCGGCGCAGGCGCCGAATGAGCTCGCCAGGATCCGACAGCGCCTGCTCGATCATGCGACAGAGCCTGAAGTATCTGCTTGAGCACCGAGCAAGGCATCGCGAATGACGGAAAGTTGCGCGTCGAGTCCGGCATCGACGACAGCCACGGCATTGGCGAGAACGCACTTGCTGCCATCGATTCGGGGGTCCGCGAGAACCGAGATCTGGAGGGCGGCATTCTTGTTGTGCTGCTCGATGATTTCAGTGACCCGCTCGACAAGGACGGGGGAGACGGTGATCGTCACCTCGCGCTCATGCTGGAAGGATTGCAGCGCCTGCCGTGCCAGGCTGGCGACCAGCTCCGCCTGATCGAAATGGCCAAGCAGTTTCTCGACGATCGCGAGACTGAGTTCGGCGATCTGCCGGTCAAGCCCAGCGACATAGGTGTTGACGTCGGCAGTCGTTTTAATCAGGAGGGCGGCGGCCTGGCGCTCTCCCTCAGATCTGCCCTCTTCGTAACCCTCTTTTCTGCTCGCTTCCACGACCTGGCGCACCTGCGCGAGCTGCTGATGCGCTTCGGATTTTGCAGCCTGTAGAAATGCGAATCCTTCGAGCCAATGATCGCCTTCTGCCTTGCGGAGGATCTTTGCCGTGGGCCTGCTGGGGAGTTCTTTCATTGACCCTCCCTGCCGGCGAGGTGGGTATCGGTGTCTTCTTGGCGCTGGAGACGCCGGATAATCGCCGCGCCCCTGGCCCGATCCGCCGCTTCGGCGTGGTGAATGCCGTGGTCGTCCACCTCGTCCGTCAAGCGCAGCCACGCCGCCAAGGCATCAGGGAGGGACGTTTTCCAGCCGGCCCAGCATCTGCGGCCGTCTAGTTCAATCGCCTGCACCAAGGCATCAAGGTCCCCAGGAGGCTCCAATCCGGCGGCGAGGTCGCGATTGTCTACGCCGATACGGAATGCACGCTCCCCAATGCGCTCCTTCATCAAGGCGACTTCGCGACTGCGAATTTCGCCGGCAAGTACATGGCCCCAGAAAACCGCTCCGGCGAGATAACTGTGCTGTCCCACAGCTGACGGCGCCAGTGCCAGGAGCTTGAGGTCGTCTTCTTCTGGGGAGGGACAGGAGCCGACATCCGGAAGGTCGAATTTCTCCATTAGCAGGCGGCAAAGCATCCTTTGCACCCGATCAGACTGCTGCAGCCTGACCGCTGCCTCGAAAGTGATCGCCTCACCGAAGGCGGTGACGATATGGCGCGGATGGATGAGGCGAGCCGGGGCGCCACGGAAGGCCTCCCATATGTTCTTCGCTTCGGCGCCCGTTGCGCCGTTTACCGCTGAGCGCTCCGTCACTTTGCCGGACCATATGGCTGCAGAGGATAGACTTTCCGTCGCCTGCTTTGCTTTTGCCACGCCAGATAGCCGAGGCTTACCATCGCAGCGAGCAGAGCACCTGCCAGGCAGCCAAAGATGAGTTTGGCCTTGGCGACGCTCGCGGGCAGCATCCACATGCCGAGGAAGGAGATGAGTTCCGCGCCCGTGGCGGGCTCGCTCGTCCGCTGGCTCGCTACTGGCACCACTGAGACTTTCTCGTAGCTCAGTCCCGATATGCTGTTGGCAACGAGAGTCTTGATCCGCGGGATAAGCGGGTTCACGTCAAGATTGGCTTCGTGACGGATGAAAACCGAGGCTGAGGCGGGAATCGCGTTGCGCTGCAATGGATCATTGTCCGGTAGTACAACGTGAACGCGCGCCGCCAGCACGCCATCGATCTCCGAGACGGTCCGGGAGAGCTCCTCGCTCAGCGCATAGATCATCTGCGCTCGCTCCTGCACGGGCGAGGCTACAAGCCCCTCCTGCTTGAAGACGGTGCCGAGCGTTGCGAATCTCTCCTTCGGCAAGCCCGCCGCGTTGAGCAAGGCGACAGCCTGAGAGAATTGATCCTCGTCTACAGTGACCGTCAGCTTACCGTCCTTCTGGAGGATGCGGTTGGCGGCTATGCCTTTCGATAGAAGCGTGGCGACCATCTCGTTCGCCTCCCGCTCGTCCAGATTGGTGTAAAGATCGACGCTGCAGGCCTGCAGCGTCAGAACCATGAGCGCGAGAGTCAGCGCGCGCGTGATCGTTGAGGGCCGCCAGAAAATATTCATTGACCTTTGACGAGTGTCATCGTCGCGCTGGTGAATTGCGTCGGGCCGCGAACGACCATCTGCGTTTCGATTGCGTGATCGAATATTTTGCCCAGTGCTTCCACCAGCCGCCCCGCCTCGCTGTCCGATGTGCGCGCGAGATTTGCCTCGGCGGCTGTCAAGTTGGGCGCGAACGACTGTGACACCGCCTGTTGACCCGGATTTGCAAAAAGCTCCGTACCGCTGGCGAATTTCCCGGCACGCTCCACGAACCCCTTCAGGTTGTCGGCGATCGTTCGGCCGAGATCCACCGGGCTCGCCCCGTGGGGCAAGGTCATGACGTTCATCGCCGCATGCTCGAACAGGTCCTGGGAAGTGACGAAGTTGGAGTCCTGAACGGCAGGCGCTGTTGCGAGCGTCGTATTCTCAACTGGTGGGACAACCGTCATGGTTGCGTCTCCTGTTGCTAGAGCGACTATTCCTCGTCAGACAAGGCTTCGTTGAGGATTTCCTGAGCGATCTTCATCATCTCCTGTCCGATCAGTTGACTACCCCCTGCCGCGACCGCTTGCTGCAGCGCCTCTTCAAATTGCGCCTGTGAGGGGTTCGCATTCTGTGTCTGAACGGGTACCTGACTTGTCGCGGATATCGATCCGGTCATCTTTTGCCCTCCTGCTGAGTGTCGCTGGTCTGGGAATTGGTCGCTTGACGACCGTCCTCGACGAGGTCGGCCTCTACCTCCTTGTGCTGACCGCCGCGAAATATACGAACGCGTGGGTCGTCCACCTGGGCTCTCGGTGGCGGCTGTACCGATGAAACGACCTGCTTCACCATCGCAATGAATGCAGGTGGACCGGAGACGCGAAGCGCTGGCGCATTGGCTGTCGCCCGAATTGAGAACCGGTCGTCCATGAGGTCCAGCCGCTCGATCTCGTGTATGACCGAACGGCCATCTGCCCTGCCAGTATCGATGATCTGTGTGGAGAACTCGTCACTGGCATTGATGTGCAATATCGACCCATCGAAATACCAGGTCAGTCCGTTCGCCTGCGTCAGCCTGTCGAGGAAGTCCTTGGCCGTTTCCGCACGGATCTCACCGCGAACCTGACCGCGGATCCTCTCGGACACAACGACTGGAATGGAAAGATTGCGACCGAACTCTATGAGTGCGTCGCGAACGTCCTGGTTGATCAGGACATAGCTGTAGCCGCTGTTGTACCACGGCGGAGCGCCCGCAAACGTCGGGGTCGAGATCGCTAATATAGAGACAGCAAACATACAGAAGCTCCTCGCAAGCATGACGTTCTTCATGTCAAACGTTCCGACTGTCCGCCTCAAGTCGGCGAAAGCTATAACAGTATGTTCGGTCGCGCAACTCGCAGTTGGGATAAAAAACAAGCAGCTACGAGCGCTAAGCAAGAAGAGAGTAAAAAACCGTGAATTTATACTGGTATTCTGATTTCATGACAATTACATGACATTTGCTGTGAGCGCCTAATCACTGAATTCACGAAGAATTACACACTGAAATATTATGTGATGCCCTTGCAAATTGTCATTTTCCCGCTTCAACTTTAACCATTGCTGGCCCCGATGCAGGGGTAGTCGACTCGATAAGACCTCTCAGCCGGCTTCCGGGCATTGCTCCGGAGCCGGCCGATTTATCAAGGAGAAGACAATGGCAGTTTCCGGTGTAGGCGGTACGCAAACTTCGGACAATTCAATCAAGACAATGACGGAAGCCTTTGACAAGGCTATCGAAAAGTCTGCTGAGATCACCAAGGTCACGACCGAAAAGAAGGTGGCCCTCGACGCAGCGAAGCAGCGTCCGAACGGCTAAGCGCTAAGCTAAGGGGCGGCTCGCCGCCGCCCCTTTTCATCTCCGTTGCATTAGACTTGGAATTGTCGGGCCCCCCCAAGGGTGAGGTCGTTGTCTAGATTGGCGAGGTGAGCGTTCGATGGCATCCAGTTTGGTCTTGAAGAATGCTGCTACGGATTTGACGCTGGATATTCTCAAAGGTGTCCACAGCGGCGTTTCCTTGCCCTTGGCACAGGGCTCTTATTTGATCGGCTCAGCTGCGGATTGTGATCTCATGTTGAGCGACCACGACGTCAGTGATCGCCATATGCGACTGCAGTTTGCCGGGTCCGAGGTAATGATCGAGGCAATCGGAGCCGATGTCGTCGTCGATGAAACGACTGTTCCCGTCGGCCATGGTCTCCAGGTCAAAACGCCTGTGATGGTTTCGCTTGGCAGCGCGCGCCTGAGCCTTTCGGAACCGGGGCGGACTCAATCGGGCAGCAGGACGCAGCGGCCCATGCGCTTAAAGTGGATTGCGGGTGGTACGGCGGCGGCCTTCTCGCTCCTCACCATCGCCGCCGTCCAGGCCGGAGTGGCTGACGTCGACAGATCCCCTTCCATCACGAGCTTCAGTCCAGAAACTGTGACGACCGGCGGCGTACCTCCCCAACCGCTCTCCGCGGAGGATGTGTCGTCAGCCCTTTCGGTAAAGCTCCTGGAGGCTGGCCTGCGTGGTCTTCGGGTGCAGACGGACGGAGCCCGGTTCTCCGTTTCCGGCGCGGTCGACGACGAAAGCCGCGAAGCGTGGAACGGCGTCCAGAGCTGGTTCGATCGGACCTATGGCGACCGCTACGTTCTCACGAGCGAGGTCGGCGAGGCCGTTCCGAAAACCTCCCCGAAATTCAATCTGCAAGCCGTTTGGTTCGGCGAAACACCCTATGCGATCAGCGCCGATGGTACACGCCTCTACAAGGGCGCCGCACTCGAGGATGGCTGGTACATCAAGGATATCCGCGACGGCAGCCTGACGGCAGGGCGGCAGGGGGAAGAATTCACGGTTCGCTTCTGACAACATGGGGACGAGGACGACGCAATGAGCTTGGAGGTTCGCCGACACGACAATCGCAACCGCGCTCAGCCGGGCACGGTTTCAGTGCGGCCTGATGCGGCTGTCGAGGCGCAGTCGCAGGCGTTCGACGCCAGGCTCCTGCAATCAGTCCGCCAGGCGAGGCAGAAGACGGCGCAGGAAAGTGGCTCCCGTGCGAGCGCGGCAGGGGGACGGGCAAGGCTCTCGAGTGCCAGCCTTTTCGATCTATTACGCTCTCAGGAGATACTGAACTATGTCGTCGAGGAAGTCGTGCCGGGTCTGAACCTCGATGAGGATATCGCGAAGCTCACGGCCTCGATGCTGAACGAAGAAATCGAAAGCAGGCGCGATCTTCAGCGCCGGCTCATGCAGGCGCAAAACAGTTGACGCAGCAACGCGCCGACAGTGTCGAATTTCTCCATGCGCTGGGTTCGCTGTATTGTCGCGGCGGACACCATGAGCGCGGCCTGGTCTTCCTGTTGCTTGCCGCAAGAATGGCTCCGGAAGATGCCTCGATACTGCATGCCCTGGCCGAAGCTTTCATCGCTACGGATGCGGCGACGCGCGCAATCGCCGCTATCGATCGCATCGATGAAATTTCCGGCAAGGCCGATCCGGATCTTTCACGCTTGAGAAGCAAGGCACATTGGCTGCGTGGGCGGGAAGACGAGGCGCGCGCTGCGTTCAAAGACTATCTTCAGGCCAGGGTGGCGACATGAGCGCGATCGCCACCGTCAACCAGTTCGCCAGAGCCGCCGCTCGACGGTCGGACATCGTTGTTGCGGCACTGGTGATGCTCGCGATCACGATGATGATCATCCCGATGCCGACCTATTTGGTAGATGCGCTGATCGGATTCAACTTCTTCTACAGCCTGCTGATCCTCATCGGCGCGTTCTATGTGTCTCGCCCCGTGCAGTTCTCGTCTCTGCCATCGATCATTCTGCTCGGGACGCTCTTTCGCCTCTCTCTTTCGATCACCACGACGCGTCTCATCCTGACCGAGGCCGATGCAGGGCAGATCGTCTCGGCCTTTGGAGACTTCGTTGTCGGCGGCGACGTGCTCGTCGGGCTCATCGTCTTCCTGATCATCACCGTCGCCCAGTTCGTGGTGATCACCAAGGGTGCCGAGCGCGTTGCCGAGGTCGGAGCGCGCTTTGCCCTCGACGCCATGCCGGGCAAGCAGATGAGCATCGACAATGAAGCGCGCAGCGGCGAGATCGACCAGCAGGAAGCCCGCCAGAAGCGCGATGAGCTCGAGCGGGAGAGCCAGTTCTACGGCGCCATGGACGGCGCCATGAAATTTGTCAAGGGAGATGCGGTCGCAGGCCTCATCATCATCGCGATCAATCTCATCGGAGGCCTCACCATCGGATCTTTACAACGAGGCCTGACGGTCGGCGAAGCGGCACATACCTATTCACTGCTGACCGTCGGCGATGGCCTGATAGCACAGATCCCGGCGTTAATGATGGCGGTGGCCGCCGGCGCGGTGGTCACGCGCGTACCGTCCGGCCGCAGCCCACAGGACTTGAGCTCGGAAATCCTCGGCCAACTCGGCGCGAGTGATCGCGCACTGGCGCTCGCGGCGGCCATCCTCTTCGGATTTGGCCTTGTTCCGGGTTTCCCGTTGCTCGTCTTCTGGTCTCTCGCCGCCGCGGCCGGCCTCCTCGCCTATGCCGCACATCGCCGAAGCGCTGACGAGGATGCATTAGGGTCAGCATCGATGCCGCGTGAGCCGCCCCGGCCGATGTCCTCCGGCGGGACCGTCGTCGACCATATTGCAGGGACCTTACCCACCAATTCCGGCGAGCTCGGTGGAGTCGCACACAGGATCACCGTGTCGCTGGGGGAGGAACTTGCCCAGGCGATTCCGCCCGACTTGTTCGCCGAACGAACCGAAGCGTCCGCTGCAGCGATCCTCGAGGATCTCGGCATTCGTGTTCCGGCGATCGGCCTCCTAATGGATACTCGGCAGGAACGGACCGGGCTTCGTGTCGCTTTCGAAGGCGTTCCAGTCCTCGAGACCGGGCTGCCGCTCTATCATGTCATGGTTTGGGACGAAACGGTCGACCTCGACATCATGTCGGTGCCCTATGTTACCCAACCGGACCTCCTGGGACTGAGGCTCGTCTGGGTCGAGAAAACCCGTGCGGCGGCTTTGGACGCTGCCGGGGTCGGCTACTGCGAGGCGGACGACGTCATCATCACGCTTCTTGAACGCGTGCTGCGCCGCTACGCGCCGGAGTTCATCGACGCACAGGAGGTGCGTGCCATGCTCAGCCGATTAAACGAGGCCTATGGCGATCTGATCCGAGAGGTTCTGGAGGCTGTTTCAGCGCAGAAGCTTGCTGACGTGCTGCGCAGATTACTCGAGGAAGACGTTCCGATCACCAACATGCGGATCATTCTCCAAGCCGTTGCCGAGCGCGGCGCGCAGATACAGGGCGTACAGGCGCTGACCGACAGCGTGCGGGTGAGCCTCAGCCGACAAATCTGCTTCCGTCTCGCCGACAGCAACAGGATCATTTGCGCCTATCTTTTCACGCGGCCTCTCGAGGACGAGATAAGAACTGCGGTCGAGAAGAATAACGGGCCGATTGGTGGCATTCCGGAGCGGTTGGCGGCCCCGATCCTGGAAGAACTGAAAATGCGACAGGAGAAATCTGATTCTCAGCTCCGCACCGCGATCCTTACATCGATCGATATCCGGCGCCACGTCCGAAATCTTCTGGCGCGCCACGATTTGAACGTGGCGGTTCTTTGCTACCAGGAGATCTCCGCGGAATTCAGCGTCCAGTGCCTTGGCTATATCGCGCTCCCGGTGACCGGGGTGGCGGAGCTCCCAGGCGCGCGCCAATGACCTCGGTGGGGACGCTCACGAGACTTAGTTGAGTTTTGCCGGCGCGGGGTCGCCGGTGAGGGGAACAATAGGAAATGGAATGCTGAGCTTGCGATGTTTTCGCGCGATTGCCGCAGGGAAAATAATCTCGTTCATCCTGATGTTGATGCTTTCCTCCCTTCTCGTAGGGACGGCCAATGCGCAGGTAAAGGTCGATGCCATTAACGGTCAGGTGCTTGAGCTCACTGTGGGGGCAGGTCAGATCCTGCGTTTCGACGAACCGGTTGAGTCGGTTTTTCTCGCGGATACGGCAATCGCCGACGTGCGCGTCGTCTCGCCGGGCGTAGTCTATATCTATGCAACGAAAATCGGTGACACTAATCTGATTGCCCTGAGCGCCGACCAGAGCACACGCGGCACCGTGCAGGTGCGCGTCAGCGGCAATCCGCGCGCTGCGGAGCAATCGGCGCTGGCGCTGCAGCCGACAACTAAGGTCGACATAAGTCTGTTCGGCGGTCAGTATGTCGGCACCGGGCAGACCCGCAACGTCGGCGAAGCGATGGACATGGAAAATGTCCTCCAGAGCTACTCCACTCCGGACAAGCAGGCGCTCAACAACACGACGATTGCCGGAACCAATCAGGTCAATATTCGCGTACGCTTTGCGGAAGTCGCCCGAAACGAACTGACGCGCTTCGGCATCGATTGGAGTGCCTTCGTCAACAGCGGGTCCTTCTCCTTCGGCATCATCCGGACCGGCGGCGCCAGCAACGAGGACGACACCGGCATCGCGATCGGCGCCAGGGGCGATCATGTGAACGTTAACGTGCTGCTGGACGCGCTGCAGGCGAACGGCATATTGACGATTCTGGCGGAGCCGAACATCACCGCCGTCACTGGTCAGACCGCCAGCTTCCTCGCCGGCGGTGAAATTCCGGTACCGGTGCCGGTCGGCGACGATCAGATCGGTATAGAATACAAGCAGTTCGGCGTCTCGCTCCAGTTCACGCCGACGCTCCTCCCGAACAACCGAATCGCGCTGCAGGTGCGCCCGGAGGTCAGCAGCGTTTCTCAGGACAGTGTAGTTTCAATCGGCGGACTTGTGGTGCCGTCTCTCAGGATACGCCGGGCCGACACGACAGTCGAGGTCGGAACCGGCCAGACCTTTGCAATTGCGGGTCTATTCCAGCGACAGGAATCGCAGACGCTGAACAAAACCCCTGTCGTCGGCGACGTCCCGATCCTCGGAGAGCTGTTCAAGTCCAAGCGGTTCCAGCGCAATGAGACTGAACTTGTCATCCTGATTACGCCGTATCTGGTCTCGCCCACCTCCGAACGAAAGATGAAAACGCCGCTGGACAGCCCCTCCGGGGCGATCACGTCCCCGCGCAGCAAGACCAAGCCCGTCGTCAACAAAGGATACGGCTTCTATGTGGAATGATCGTCCGGCAGGGGATGGTGCGGTGAAGGTCCGGCTGGTGCTAGTGGTGGTCCTATCGCTCAGCGCAGGCGCCTGCAGTGGTTCACACCCACAGCCGTACTCTCCCAACTACAGCTCTATTTCGATGCGCGGGGCACCGGCAAAGGCGGGCATCATGCACAAGGGCTATGACGTGGCGGAGCGCCAGGTTCTGGTACCCGACGCCTGCATCACCCCCGACACGGCCGATCAGCCGCTCTATCTGCCACCCGGCTGCGCCAACAATCTCAATCTGCAGTTCATGGCACAAAACCAGGGGGATCTCATCGAGGGCCGCGAGATGGGTCCGGCGATGGCTGCTCCGGTAGCGCGCGCCGCGAAGAACTATCTTGACGGACACAGCGAGGAGGGCCGCAGGCGCCGCGCGGAGACGAACATTACAGGTGAAGAATGACCCTAAATTCCTTCCTGCAATTCGGTCGGCATGGGGCGGGCAATAAGAGGAGCATTGCCGCTCTCCTTGCACTGCTCGCACTTTCCTCATGCACGACGACGTCTGCCGAGAACGAGAAGGACGAACCGTCGAGCGGGCAGAAGAAGCTGCTCAGCATTGCGGAGAGCATCGAGGCCAAAGGAGAAAGTGCGACGGCGTTGGCGCTTTACGAGCGCGCTGCTGAAAACGCGCCGGGCGACGTGTCGCTGCGCGTCCGCGTCGGCAATGCACGCCTGAAGGCTGGCGATGTCGAGGGTGCGGAGGAGGCTTTCCGCGCGGCCCTGCAGGTCAATCCCCAGGACGCGGAGGCGCTGCTGGGACTCGGTACCGCGCAGTTGCGCAAAGGCGAAGCCGAGTTGGCCGCGCGCACTCTAATTCCGGCTGCGCAGGCGCTGAACTCAGTCGTCGCCTATAATCGGCTGGGTACCGCCCTCGTCTTCAGCGGTAATGGCGCGGCAGCAGAAGAGGCCTTTTCCAAAGCCCTGTCGCTGCAACCCGCCAATCTGGACACCACAACCAATCTCGCACTCGCCCAAGCACTCTCGAACGACCTGCCACAGGCCGTTATGCATATGGGCAACGTAATCGGATCGCCGCTCGCCCAAAGAAGGCACTTCGTCAATTATCTGATCGTGCTGGCGATGGCCGGAGAGACCGAGAAGGCGCGCGCCTTCGACGTGCCCGACATGTCGGCCAGGCAGAAGAACCAGATCCTGGCGAAAGCTGCGAAATTGCGGTCCATTTCGGATCCTGCGAGGCGCGCTCAGGAGGTAGGCCTCCTGACATCGGCCAAGGACGGCGTGACATGAGCGAGACAAGCGAAGAAAAAGCCCTTCCGGCATCCGAAAAGAAGATCCGGGATGCCCGCAAGAAAGGCCAAGTGCTCCATAGCCCCGACATGGTCTCTGGCATCGTCATTCTCTTTTGCACCCTCTACCTCTTCTATGTCGCTCCGCATCTGCAGGTGAAGATCGACGTCCTGCTGGATGAGGCGTCACATATCTACGAGCGTCCGTTCGCAGATGTCTGGTACCGACTGAGCACCGTCGCCGTCTATGCCCTCTGGACAACAGTGCTGCCCATCCTCGGAATAACGACCGTCGCAATCTTGGCCACCAATGTCGCGATCACCAGGGGATTCGTGTTCTCGGTGAAACCGATCGAACCGGATTTCAGCCGCGTCAATCCGGCGACCGGTTTGAAGCGTCTGACGTCGCTGAAAAGCATCATCGAGTTCGGCAAGGCGCTGTTCAAAATCCTGGCGCTTTCCGTTGCATTTTCCGTTGTCTTCCATGCGGGCCTGAAGGCATTGTTCCAAGCGCCGACATGCGGTTTCATGTGCCTGCACGCGCTGTCCCTCTCCATGCTCAAGACCACCGCCTTCATCGCGATTGCCGCCTTCATGGTCATGGGCACCTTCGACGTCTTTCTCCAACGCTGGCTATTTATGCGCGAGATGCGCATGACGAAGTCCGAGAGCAAACGTGAGCACAAGGATACCGAAGGCGATCCGCTCATAAGGCAGGAGCGCCGCAAACTCGCGGGCCTAGTCGGCGCGACCAAAACCGGTCTTTCCAATGCCGCACTGCTGATCGGGGACGGCGGGTCGGGAGCGGTCGGGATCCGGTATGTCCGCGGCGAAACGCCCGTTCCGCTCATCGCCTGCCGTGCCACCGGCGCGGCCGGGGCAGCGATGCGGGAGCAGGCGAGGAAGAAAGGAATTCCGTTGACGATCGATGTGGCACTCGCCGCCGATCTCGAAAGGACCCCTATCGGGGCGCCGGTTCCAGACCGGCTCTTTCAGCAGGTGGCAAATGCGCTGGTCGCCAACGGTTTGATTTGAACGTCTCAACGTCGATGGAGAGCGTCACATGTCCGATTTGAGAACACCGGCGAGGCGAGTCGTTGTGCCGCTGTTCTTGACGGCACTTTCAGTGGCTTCAGCCAGCCAAGCATATGCGGAGCAGCCTTCGCCTCCGTTGATGGACAAGAAAAACGATCGGGTCTGGATCGAAGACGGTTACATCCAGTTCCTGATGTCGCCGTCCGCCTACCCGCCGCGGCAATACCGCCACAATGGTCGCTACGAAGAGACAGGCGCCTTCGTGCCGAGGCATCGGGTGGCTTACAGGACCGGGGAGGCTCCCGGCACGGTGATCATCGACACGAGCGAATATGCTCTTTACTACGTCGAGCCTGGTGGAACAGCCACTCGCTACAGCGTGGGCGTCGGTCGAGAAGGCTATGGCTGGCGCGGAACCGAGAGGGTGACCGCCAAACGCCCCTGGCCGGATTGGCGCCCGCCGGCGGACATGCGCGCCCGAAGGCCGGACCTGCCGACACATATGGTCGGCGGGCCGGACAATCCGCTCGGCGCGCGGGCCCTCTACCTGGGTAACACTCTCTACCGCATTCATGGTTCGAACGAGCCGGAAAGTGTCGGGCGCTCCTCATCGTCAGGCTGCTTCCGCATGACCAACGAGGACGTCATTGACCTCTACGAAAGGGTGAAGATCGGGGCGAAAGTGGTCGTCCTCTAGATAGTTTGCGCAGCGGTTCCAGATGGAGGCGGCCGTTAGACATCCCACCCCCGTTTTGGATTGAAGAGCCAACCGCTCCTGAAGGCGCTGAAGATTTGCAACCGGTGCAGGAAAAATTGATCTGTTGGTGGGCTTTAAGATGCGTGGAGATGGCGCAAAGTCGTCGCTCAGCCAATCGTCTCCAGTCGGCAGCGTCGCCAACCGGAGAACGCCTGCTGTTGTTGTCGACACGGAGATGTAGTTGGCATCAGGACGCTGAAAATCGCCCTGAATGGTGCTTAGCTGACCCGGCGTGTGGTATTCGTCGGCACCACAGTTCGCGTCGTCCCGGACGCACCACCGAACCACGCCGCGACGGCGCCTATGACCAGCGAGACGAAGCCCAGAAGCTTGAAACAACAGTTGCAGCTGTCGGCGGCTTCGGTCGCCTGCGCGGGCTTTGCGTCAATCCCTTGTGAGCTTAATCCCTCGCCGAGTGCTTGCTTCCTGTCCGCAGTCGAGCCGAGGACAACGCGATCACCGCGAGAGCCAGAGCGGGGCGCTCCCGCCTCGGGAACACCTCCTTCCATGAATGTCCGTCCGCATTTGTGGGCGCCTCTTGTTTGCAGCGCTCTGCTTGTGATATTTCTTACAAATTATGTTAGGCAGAGGCTTGCCGTTCAGCTGGCGCGGAGCTTCGCAGCCCCGGACAGAAAGACTATGGGAAATCGCAAGACAACACGCATCATCGCATTGGCCCACGCCCTATCGGCTCGGCGGGTCCTGCATCTCAAAGACGCAGCCGCTCTGCTCGGCGTTTCGGAAATGACCGTGCGTCGCGACGTCGCCGACAATCCGGAGCTTTTCGGCTATCTCGGCGGCCATATCGTGCCTGCCGCCGACATCGAAGCCGATGCGCCTTACGAGCTCGCGCGCGCAGCCGACAGCCATGCCGCCGCTAAGCGAGAAGCTTGCGTTCATGCCGCCCGGTACATTCGATCGGATGAAACGATCTTCATCGATTGCGGCACGACGCTTGAATATCTTGTCGACTTAATACCAGACAATTATTCAATAACGGCAGTGTGTTATTCTCTGAACGCCGCCGAGCTCCTGAGGCGCAAGCCGAATGTTCGGATCGTCATGCTGGGCGGCGTCTATCACCCTTCGTCGGCTTCGTTCTCCGGCAATTCCGGCCTTGAGACGCTTGATCATCTCGGCATTAATGTGGCGTTTCTTTCGGCGGCCGGGGTCGATCCTGGGAGGGGTGCGACCTGCGTTCATTTCCACGAGGTCCCGGTGAAGCAGAAGGTCATCGCACTAGCGCGTGAAAATCATCTCGTCGTCGATAAGAGCAAGATCGGCAAGTTGAAACCTGCTTTCTTTGCACCGATGGGCGTGTTCCGCTCGGTGATAACAGAGGACGGCGAAACGACGCTATCGGTTGCTTGATATGCGGCTCAAAAACTATGACAATTTATGAAGAGGTGAATGTCTTCGCTTGACAGCCTCCCCACATGATGGAACGATAACAAAAAGTCGATAGAAAAATAACAAACGTCGGTATCGCCAAGGGCGCGCAACGGCGACAGCAGGGAGCTCGAGGGAGAGGTCGGTTGGAAGATCTTGCTGCAAAACGCTCGCCGGTGACGTCAGTTCATCCCGTCGGCACAGGCCATAACTGGCCTCGCAACGAGGGTGTCGAACTCGACCTATCGTGGGTCCTCGATGCGCGCGTCAATTTGTCGGCGGCTGAGCGGCGTGTGGCCACTCTTCCGGGGCGGCGGACCGTCAAGAAGGATGCCCAGGCCGCCTGGCTCCTCAAGGCGGTGACCTGTATCGACCTTACCACCCTCAATGGCGACGACTCGACCGAGCGCGTTAAGCGTCTCTGTGCGAAGGCGCGTCAGCCGGTGCGCCCGGATATTCTCGATGCGCTCGGCATGGGCGATCGCGACATTACGGCCGGGGCGGTCTGCGTCTACCATCGGTTCGTTTCAACAGCGGTCGAGGCGCTCGAGGGCTCCGGTATTTCGGTTGCGGCGGTATCCACCGGATTTCCCGCGGGTCTGGTTCCGCATGATGTGAAGCTAAGGGAAATCGAAGCTTCGGTGGCCGACGGCGCCAGGGAAATCGACATCGTCATCACCCGCGAGCATGTTTTGACCGGCAATTGGCAGGCGCTTTACGAGGAGATGCGCGATTTTCGCGCCGCCTGTGGTAACGCGCATGTCAAAGCGATCCTCGCAACCGGTGACCTTAAAACCCTGCGCAATGTCGCCCGCGCTTCGCTTGTCTGCATGATGGCGGGCGCGGATTTCATCAAGACGTCGACGGGCAAGGAGGGTGTCAACGCGACGCTGCTTGTCACGCTGGTCATGCTGCGGATGATCCGAGCGTATCGGGAACGGACTGGCCTAAAGGTGGGCTATAAGCCGGCGGGCGGCATTTCGGCGGCTAAGGAAGTGTTGAATTACCAGTTTCTGATGAAGGAGGAGCTCGGTCGGGAATGGCTCGAACCGGATCTTTTCCGCGTCGGGGCATCGAGCCTGCTGGCGGATATTGAGCGCCAACTCGAGCATCATGTTAGCGGCGCCTACTCGGCCCTCAATAGACACCCGATAGGATAATCCGATGAGCGTCGCCAGGTTTTTCGACGAAATGTCTTATGGTCCCGCACCCGAGGCCGACGCGGAAGCACGTGCCTGGCTCGCACGCCACAAAGGTATGTTCGGCCATTTCATCAACGGCGCGTTCGTCGCTTCCGCGTCGGGAAAGACGTTCGATAGCTACGAACCCGCCACCGGCGCGCTGCTCGCAAAAATAGCCTTGGGTAACCGCGAGGACGTGAGCGCTGCGGTTGCCTCGGCTCGCAAGGCGCAAGGCGTCTGGGCGAAGCTCCCCGGTCATGCCCGTGCGCGCCATCTCTATGCGCTTGCCCGCATGATCCAGCGCCACGCCCGGTTGATCGCTGTCGTCGAAGCCATCGACAACGGAAAGCCGATCCGCGAAACGCGCGACATTGATATTCCCCTCGCTGCCCGCCATTTCTACCATCACGCCGGGTGGGCGCAGCTTCAGGAGGTGGAATTTGCCGACCAGCTGCCGGTTGGAGTCGTCGGACAGGTCATTCCCTGGAACTTCCCTTTCCTGATGCTTGCCTGGAAGGTCGCGCCAGCGCTAGCGCTCGGCAACACGGTCATTCTGAAACCGGCGGAGTTCACACCCCTCACCGCACTTCTCTTCGCCGAACTTGCGGCTGCGGCCGGCCTTCCGCCGGGCGTCCTGAACGTGGTGACGGGCGAGGGCGAAACCGGCGCGCTGATCGTCGAGCATGCGGATATCGACAAGATCGCTTTCACCGGTTCCACGGAGGTCGGTCGCCTGATCCGCGAGAAGACGGCAGGCACGGGCAAATCGCTGACCCTGGAACTCGGGGGCAAATCGCCTTTCATCGTCTTCGAGGACGCCGATATAGACGGAGCGGTTGAAGGTGTAGTGGACGCCGTCTGGTTCAATCAAGGCCAGGTCTGCTGCGCCGGATCGCGTCTGCTCGTCCAGGAGGGCGTTGCACCGCTTTTTCACGAGCGGCTGAAGCTGCGAATGGAGACCCTGCGTGTCGGCCATCCCTTGGACAAGGCGATCGATATGGCGGCAATCGTGGCGCCGGTCCAGTTGCAGCGGATCGAGAGCCTCGTTGCCCAAGGCGTAACCGAGGGAGCGGCGCTGCACCAGCCGAAGCTCCAATTGCCAAGAGGCGGCAGTTTCTATCCGCCGACCTTGCTCACCAATGTTCAGCCAACATCCATCGTCGCCACGGAAGAAATCTTCGGTCCGGTGGCGGTGTCCATGACCTTCCGCACGCCGGAAGAGGCCATACAACTGGCCAACCATTCCCGCTACGGCCTTGCCGCAAGCGTCTGGAGCGAAACGATCGGACTGGCGCTGCACGTCGCGGCTAAGCTTGCCGCCGGCGTCGTTTGGGTCAACGCCACCAATCTCTTCGACGCAGCGGCTGGCTTCGGCGGCAAGCGTGAATCCGGCTTCGGCCGCGAAGGTGGGCGTGAGGGTTGCTATGAATATCTGAAGCCGAAGGCGTGGCTCGGCCGCAAGGCGCGCAGTGAGCCGATTCTGCCGATCGCGAAACCGGCGGCGCTTGATTTTGCCATGCCGGCGCTGGATCGGACCGCCAAACTTTTCATCGGCGGCAAACAGGTGCGGCCCGACGGGAATTATTCGCGACCCGTTCTGTCGACCAAGGGCAAGGTCATCGGCGAAGTCGGCGAGGGCAACCGCAAGGACATCCGAAACGCTGTCGTCGCCGCTCGAAGCGCATCGGCCTGGTCCTCGGCGACGGCGCATAATCGCGCGCAGATCCTTTTTTATCTCGCGGAAAACCTGAGCGGCCGCGCGGCCGAGTTTGCCGAACGCATTGGGACGATGACGGGCGCTTCGGCGTCGAATGCGAGAACCGAAGTCGAGGCCTCGATCGCGCGTCTCTTCACTTACGGTGCCTGGGCGGACAAATACGAGGGCGTCGTACATCAGCCGCCGTTACGGGGGGTCGCTCTGGCGATGCCGGAGCCGCAGGGCGTCGTAGGGGTCATCTGCCCACCGGAGGCGCCGCTGCTCGGCTTCATCAGCCTGGTGGCGCCGCTCATTGCGGTCGGCAATCGCGTGGTCGCCGTGCCAAGTGAACAGCATCCGCTCGCCGCCACCGATTTCTATTCCGTTATCGAGACGTCGGACGTGCCAGGCGGCGTAATCAATATCGTTACGGGATCGGCAATCGAGCTCTCGAAGACGCTCGCCGCTCACAACGACGTGGACGCGCTCTGGGCTTTCGGCACAGCGGAACTCTCGACGCTGGTCGAGAAGCTTTCTGCTGGCAATCTGAAACGCACTTTCGTCGATTACGGCAGGGCGCTCGACTGGATGGATCGTGCGGCGGCCGAGGGTCAGCCGTTCCTGCGCCGCGCCGTCGACGTCAAGAACATCTGGATCCCCTACGGAGAATAGGGGATCCCACTCCTTCTTCCTGGTGGAGGAGCCCGGCGAAGGAGGGAGCAGAGACAACTTGGAGACATAGCCGCGGATGCGCCACCTGACGTCATTGCGCCGCCGACAGCCGCACATAGTACTTTGGAGGAGGACAGGTATGCTCAAGAATATCGACCCGGCCCTGAATGCGGACGTCCTGCACGCGCTTCGATCCATGGGGCATGCGGATACGCTGGTGATCTCCGACACCAACTTCCCCTCGGACGCGATCGCGCGGCAGACCCAACTTGGCAAATTGCTGCGCATAGATAACGTTTCGGCCGCTCGTGCCGTAAAGGCAATCCTCTCAGTGATGCCACTCGACGCACCCTTGCAGCCCTCAGCCGGGCGCATGGAAATTATGGGAGCGCCAGACGAGATTCCGCCCGTGCAGCGCGAGGTCCAGGAAGAGATCGATCGCGCCCAGGGCGAGCCGACACCCATGTACGGCATTGAGCGCTTCGCCTTCTACGAAGAGGCAAAGAAGGCCTATTGCGTTATCACCACGGGTGAAGCGCGTTTTTATGGCTGCTTTCTTTTCACCAAAGGGGTCATCCCGCCGGAATCGGCCTGACACATTCTATTGACTGCTTTTGAGGGGAGGCTAGACATGAAAACTGGTGTTTCGATCCTCGGGATCTTCGTGGCCGACACGGCTTATCTGGCGCCGCGTATGCCGCGGATCGGTGAAACGATCACCGGGAGCGGATTTTCCGTCGGCCCGGGCGGCAAGGGTTCGAACCAGGCCGTGGCGGCGGCGCGCGCCGGCAGCCGGGTTTCGTTCATCTCCAGGCTCGGACGCGACACGTTCGGTGAGATGGCACTCAAGACCTATGCCGAGGTCGGCGTGACGCCCAAGATCTTTCAAATGGACGACATACCGACCGGTGCAGCCTTCATCTACGTCAACGACCAGAACGGCGAAAATGCTATCATCGTCTACCCGGGTGCCGCTGGCTCGATCGATATCAGCGACGTTGAGGGTGCGCGCGAGACGATCGAAAGTTCGCGCGTTTTCGTAACCCAGCTCGAGCAGCCGGCGGCAGCCGCCGAACGAGCGCTTGAACTCGCGCGTGCCGCCGGCGTCACGACGGTATTCAACCCTGCTCCAGCGGAGCCTTTCTCGGAAAGCATTTACCCGCTTTGCGACTATATCGTTCCGAATGAGACGGAGGCGGCAGCAATTGTCGGCTTTGCATTGCCGACGCTTGAAGACGCGCGCCGCGCCGGTGACGTGCTCTTGAAGAAAGGTGTGAGGACGGCGCTGATCACGCTTGGCGAGCGCGGGGCGCTCTACCACACGGATGGGCAGTCGGTTCTGGTGCCCGCCATTGCAAGCGGGCCGGTGATCGATACGACCGGGGCCGGTGATGCTTTCGTCGGCGGTTTTTCGGCTGCGCTGGCGCGGGGGCTGACGCCCGTGGATGCGGTGCGCTTTGGTTGCGCCACCGCCGGCATATCCGTCACACGCCGCGGCACTGCGCCGGCGATGCCGAATCTTGCCGAAATCGAGGCTCTTCTCGAGAAGGGGGCGGCAGCGTGACACGCAACGACCCGATCAAGCACTTCTTTATCTGGCCGGCGCTGATTATCGTTCTGCTGATTTCGATTTTTCCGTTGATCTATTCGCTTACGACGAGCTTCATGAGCATGCGGCTCGTGCCGCCGATGCCACCGCGTTTTGTCGGCTTCGGTAACTATGCCGATCTGCTGCAGAACCCGCGTTTCTGGCATGTGGCGACGACAACGACATTGATCGCTTTCATTTCAGTCGGGCTGCAATATGTCATAGGGCTTTCCGTTGCCCTTGCTCTCAATTCGCGCGTGCCAGGCGAAGGGATTTTCCGCGTCGGTTTCCTGCTACCGATGCTCGTTGCGCCCGTTGCCGTAGCGCTCGTCGCTCGCCAGATACTCAACCCAACAATGGGACCCTTGAACGAGTTTATGAGCCTTATCGGTTTTCCGAATCTTCCGTTCCTCACTCAGACGCGTTGGGCATTGGGTTCGATCATAGTGGTGGAGGTCTGGCAATGGACGCCCTTCGTCATCTTGATGCTGCTTGCCGGCCTTCAAACTTTGCCCGACGATGTCTACGAGGCGGCCGCCCTTGAGAACGCAACGCCCTGGCAGCAGTTCCGCGACATTACCTTTCCAATGTTGCTGCCGATCTCGGTGGCGGTCGCCTTTATCCGGCTGATCGAAAGCTACAAAATCATGGACACGGTCTTCGTGATGACCGGAGGAGGTCCCGGTATCTCGACCGAGACGCTCACGCTGTTTGCCTATCAGGAGGGATTCAAGAAGTTCAATCTCGGCTACACGTCGGCGCTGTCCTTCCTCTTTTTGACGTTCATTACAGTCATCGGGCTCGTCTACCTCGCCATTCTTAAGCCGTATCTGGAGAAGCACAAATGAGTGTGCGCACCCTGAAGGGAACCCGCCGTTGGCTGGCACTTGGCGGATGTCTTCTCTGGCTGGCCTTCACCTTGTTTCCGCTCTATTGGGTAGCGATCACCTCGTTCAAAACGCCAATTGCCGTCGTCGGTGGTCCGACCTACTTACCATTTGGCGATTTCGAACCGACCCTGACGGCTTGGAACGAGTTGCTGTCCGGCCAGCGCGGGCAGTTCTACAATACCTTCATTGCATCGCTGATCGTCAGTTTGTCGGCGGCGGTGCTTGCGACCGGCATTGGTGCCATGGCAGCCTATGCACTCGTCCGCTTCACGTTCCGCTTCCGCCTCCTGTCGGCGTTGATCTTTATCGTCATTGCCTTTGGCGGCTTTCTGTTGGGGCGCAACGTGCTCGGTTTCGGCCAGGGGATTTCTCTGATTTGTGCCTTCGTCGCGGCGCTCGCGCTTGCGGTGATCTCAGGCCGTTTTCGTCTGCCGGGACCTGAGCTTGGCAACAACGACATCGTCTTCTGGTTCGTCAGCCAGCGCATGTTTCCGCCAATTGTTGCGGCCTTTGCGCTCTATCTTATGTATACGGAAGTGGGAAAGCTCGGTTTCAAGCTCGTCGATAGCTATATCGGCCTAACCTTTGCCTATATCGCCTTCTCGCTGCCGATCGTCGTCTGGTTGATGCGCGACTTCTTCGAGGCCCTGCCTGTCGAAGTGGAAGAGGCTGCAATGGTCGATAATGTACCAACGTGGCGGATCTTTTTTGGCATCGTTCTGCCGATGTCGAAACCAGGGCTCATCGCAACCTTTATGATTACGCTCGCCTTCGTGTGGAATGAGTTCCTCTTCGCGCTCTTTCTGACCAGCTCGAAATGGCAGACGTTGCCGATCCTCGTCGCCGGCCAGAACAGCCAGCGCGGCGACGAATGGTGGTCGATCTCTGCCGCCGCTCTGGTGGCAATCATCCCGATGGTTGTGATGGCAGGACTCTTGAGCAGGCTGATGCGGTCAGGCCTGCTTCTCGGTGCGATTAAATGACTGCGTGTCTCTTTTAGCAAGGTTCATTCAGAGGGAGGAAAGAATGAGAAAGCTACTACTCACATCGACTGCCGCCGGGCTCCTGGCCGCTGGCGGCGCAGGAACGGCCTTTGCCTGCGAACCGGACTATTCAGGCGTCGAACTGACGGCCACGACGCAGACCGGGCCCTATATTGCCTCGGCGCTTCAGCTTGCCGCCAAGGGTTGGGAGGAGAAGACCTGCGGCAAGGTAAAGGTCGTCGAATTTCCGTGGTCGGAGCTCTATCCCAAGATCGTCACCTCGCTGACCTCCGGCGAAGACGCCTTCGACGTGATCGCCTTCGCTCCGGCCTGGGCGCCGGACTTCACCGATTTCCTGTCGGAAATGCCGGCCGACATGCAGAAGGGCGCGGCTTGGGAGGATATCGCGCCGGTCTACCGGGAACAGTTGATGGTCTGGAAAGGCAAGGTGCTGTCGCAGACCATGGATGGCGACGCCCATACCTACACCTACCGCATCGATCTCTTCGAGAACCCGGACAATCAGAAAGCGTTCAAGGAAAAATACGGCTACGATCTCGCGCCGGCAAAGACCTGGAAGCAATATCTGGACATCGCCGAGTTCTTCAATCAGCCGGCGAACAATCTCTGGGGCACGGCGGAAGCCTTCCGTCGCGGCGGGCAGCAATTCTGGTTCCTGTTCAGCCACGTCGCCGGTTATACCAGCCACCCGGACAACCCAGGCGGCATGTTCTTCGATCCGGACACCATGGATGCTCAGGTCAACAACCCGGGCTGGGTGAAGGGCCTTGAGGAATATATCCGCGCGTCGAAGCTCGCACCGCCGAACGCGTTGAACTTCTCCTTCGGTGAGGTCAACGCCGCCTTCGCAGGCGGACAGGTAGCTGAGTCAATCGGCTGGGGCGACACCGGCGTTATCGCGGCGGATCCTAAACAGTCGAAGGTTGCCGGCAACGTCGGCTCGGCACCGTTGCCGGGCTCGGACGAGATCTGGAACTACAAGACCAAGAAGTGGGACAAGCTCGACCAGGTCGTGCAGACTTCCTTCATGGCCTTTGGCGGCTGGCAAGCAGCGGTTCCGAGCTCCTCCACCAAGCAGGAAGCGGCCTGGAACTATATCCAGTATCTGACCAGTCCGGAGGTTTCCGGTCAGGCAGCTATTACCGGCGGCACGGGCGTCAACCCCTACCGCATTTCGCACACCACCAATCTCGACCTCTGGTCGAAGATCTTCACCGAGCGTGAGGCAAAGGAATATCTGGGAGCGCAGAAGGAGGCAGTCACCGCGAAGAACGTCGCGCTCGACATGCGCCTTCCCGGCTATTTCTCCTATACGGAGGTGCTCGAGATCGAGCTGTCCAAGGCACTGGCGGGTGAAGTCACGCCGCAAGAGGCGCTCGATAGCGTTGCCGAACAATGGAACAAGCTGACGGATGAGTTCGGCCGCGACAAGCAACTCGCCGCCTACCGCTCCTCCATGGGTCTGCCGCAGAAATGACGCCCAGCATACCCGCTTCGAGCTTTCGAAGCGGGTATGCCCTTTTTGAATGGCGGCTCCGTGCGCCATTTTTTGTAGTCGCATTTCGCCCACAGCCAATTGCGGGCTCATCAGAAAAGGCTCCAGTATGTCCCAGGTCCGCTTGGAACAAGTCACAAAATCCTTCGGCAGCATCACCGTCATTCCGCCCCTTGACCTTTCTATTGCCGATCGGGAGTTCGTTGTTCTCGTCGGCCCTTCTGGCTGCGGCAAGACGACGACGCTCAGAATGATTGCCGGCCTGGAGACAGCTTCCTCTGGCACGATCCGGATAGGCGAGCGCGATGTGACGGAACTGAGGCCGGGCTTGCGCAACTGTTCGATGGTGTTCCAGAACTACGCGCTCTATCCCCATATGACCGTGGCCGAAAACATCGGCTACGGGATGAAGGTACGCGGCACACCGAAGACCGAAATCGACAAGTCGGTTGCAGAGGCTGCGCGCATTCTAAACCTGGGCGCCTACCTCAACCGCAAACCCAATGCGCTTTCCGGCGGACAGCGCCAACGCGTCGCTATCGGCCGCGCGATCGTGCGCCAGCCGGACGTCTTTCTCTTTGACGAACCGCTGTCGAATCTGGATGCGAAGCTCCGCATCGAAATGCGCACGGAAATCAAACTTCTACACCGGCGTCTTCAGACGACGGCTGTCTACGTGACGCACGATCAGGTCGAGGCGATGACCATGGCCGACCGCGTCGTGGTGATGAATCAGGGCCGTGTCGAACAGGCTGCCGATCCGATCACCCTTTACCAGGCGCCTTCTAATCTCTTCGTCGCGGCCTTCATCGGCGCACCGAGCATGAATTTCATCGATGGTATCCTCGAGCGCGGAGACGGCGGACTCTCCTTCCGTGCGCCCGGCAATGTCACGCTTCAGCTGCCGGGTGAAAGGGCGCAAAAACTCGCCGCCTATCTGGGCCAGGCAGTGGTGCTCGGTATCCGGCCTGAACATACGATGGTGATCGAACCGAACTTGCCAAAGATCAGCGTGCAGGTGCGAGACGTGGAGCCGCTCGGCCCTCATACGCTCGCAATTGGAAAGGTGGGTCCGGCTTCGTTCACTGCCCAAGTGCATGCAGGCGCCCGCATATCGCCGGAGGACGCCATCGATGTGCCCATCGACATGGCTAGGATGCATCTGTTCCTGAAGAGCACGGGCGAAGCCATCGGCCGGTGATGCCGTTTCTACAGAACAAATGGTGTCAGCAAGACGGATGCCAACAAATCCCGCAAACACAGAAGCGGACTCTCAAGCAGCTCCATGCCGACCTGCTGAGCTTGGGCTACGGGCGTCTTATTGTCGTGGCGCCGCCTTTGCTCGGAATGGCGGGCCAATCGGCAGAGAGAACTTCAGAGAGAGTGAAGTCAGATCGACAGCCTATCAGCTCAAGACGGCACGATTTCCCGCCTATCGTGATCTGAGGCTTCGACTTCTCAAGCGAGGTCAACGAAGCTCTCGTGCGTCAGCTTCATCGCTGCGACTTCCCCGACGAGGCCAACAACATCGTCCTGGTCGGCGGATCGGTACGGGCAAGACGCACGTCGCCATCGCGATCGGCGTTCAGGCCATCGAGCATCACCATGACGGGTTCGGTTCTTCTCGACCGTCGAACTGGTCAATGCCCTTGAACGGGAGAAAGCCCAGGGTCGTTCCGGTAAGATCGCTATTGGCTCGCACGCTTCGATCTCGTCATCCTGGATGAGCTTGGCTACCTGTCCTTCAGCGTATCAGGCGGGGCATTGCTCTTCCATCTGCTCAGCAAGGCCTACGAGCGCACCTGCGTCATCATCACCACCAACCTGAGCTTCAGCGAATGGGCCAGCGTCTTTGGCGACGCCAAGATGACCACCGCCTAGCTCGACCGCCTGACCCATCACTGCCACATCCTCGAAACCGGAAACGGCAGCTTCCGGTTCAAGAACAGCTCAGCCCATGCACCCAGACAAAGGAGAAAAGCAGGAACTTGACCACTACATCGACACGAAACACACCTAACAGGCGGTCACGAGCCGCTGATCTTTTGACGCAAGTCATCGATCTCTCGAACCCCAGATTGATAGAGACGGAATATCTTCGCCGCCAGCTCCTCCGCCGCACCTTCGTCGCGGTCAAGATGCCTGCGATCAAGCTCATCCTCAAAGAGCTGAGACAGCAGATCGACTTCGTCTGGATGAAGGGAAAACGCATATCTGTGCATGGCCTGGTCTCCTCTTATGGTGGCGAATTGGCGGAAGCACACTCCTCAATCGCCTGGGTAAACCTACCGGATGGGCAATATCTTACGCGGTCGACGAATGGTGACCAAGGGTAAACAATCACTGTAGTGTTCGGAACGAACAGGAGGCACTGGCGGTTTTCAATCTGACCTTTGAGGAGGTCCGATAATGAGAGAAGTGCGATGCTGTGGGCGACGCTGCAAAACGGTATGAGACGACGGTTCTGCGGGCTCTATGACGCTCTGATTTCCTCGAGAATGAATGGTCGAACCATCGAAAGCAGCACGCACGGGCTTCCAAAGTCTGTCGTGAAGCATTGCAGCACCCCGAATATGCGAATGCCGCAAGAAATTGCTTCAGGGCGGCCTGCATCGAAGCGTCACTTGCTTGCAGCGGAGCTGCGAATCTGGGCTCTCGAGCTGAGGCCAAGATCAGAGCACCCGAGAAAAATACCCGGCTACGGCGGGAAATAGATGAGCGGCTGCCGAACGTCGGCTTCCCACCCCCACGCCAGAGATTATCGTTCATCCGCTCGCCTCGATGGGATCTGAACCGAAGACCCCGTCAATGCGCGGACGCCATGATGATTATCGGCATGTCCTTCACCGACCACGCCACGCGTAGATTGGCGGATAAACTCTAGCATTCTCCGCCGACGCACGACCCGCCAAACGAAACAGAGGCTCCCCTCAAGCCTGCTGAAACTGCTTCACCCCCGGCAAAGGCCCAAGGGAACTTAAGCTCACATCTGGAGTTCGGAGTGCGCGCTGGGCGGCGTCGCTTTCGCAGTGCTGCCGGTCCCGCGCCGACTGGGGCGCGCCCAGAGCTAACCTCCAGGAGCCCCCAGCCCAGCCCCAAAGGAGGAAAATAATGGCACGGAATCCCTTATCCCCCTTCCAGCCAGGTTTGACCGAGCGCGGCTTTGGCGATCCGTTCCTCTCCCTGCATCAGGAGATGAACCGTCTGTTCGACGATGTCTTGCGCGGCAGGCCCTTGCAGCGCGGCACGCAAGAGGCCGGCAGGATGATGCCGGAGATCGACGTGAGCGAAACGGAAAAAGAAGTGCGAATATGTGCCGAGCTGCCCGGAGTGAAAGGTGAAGATATCGACGTTTCGCTTAACGACGATACGCTCACCATCCGCGCCGAGAAAAAATTCGAGCGCAAGGACGATCAGGAGAATTTCCACTTCAGGGAACGCTCCTACGGCACGTTCCAGCGTTCGTTGCGACTACCCTACTCAGTAGATCCCGAAAAGATCCGGGCAGACTTTGCCGACGGCGTGCTCACCTTGGCGTTGCCCAAAGGAAGGGAGCAAGAAAAGAGTCGCAAGATTCAGGTGCAGCACAGCGGTCATCAGGAGATCACCTCAACGTCTGGCAGGCGATCCGACAAGCAAGGCGAAGGACAACAAGCTGGCACATCCGGGAAAACATGAGGGAAGCGACACGGCAAGGACCCAAGCAGATGTCACGGGATTTCGCGCGGAAAGCCATCCCTAACCGCTCATAGACGTCATCCGGCTTTCACCGGTCGACAAGGGTGATGTTGACCACCACCGCTGTTGTCTGATCGCACCAGCACGCATTCGAGCACATTGTTGGGACCGGCATAGATTTTATGGTGCGTCACGAAGGTCGACCTAGCCCAGCCTCGGCTACATATGCGCACCGTGGGCGGCTTCGCGCCTTGCGGCGACCACGAAGATGGCGCTTTCAGCGGCCCATGGGGTCCACGCCGGTCTTGGGAGTGGGCGCCGACCCCCGTGATTGATGGCCGCCTGCCGATACATGCCCGGAGTCTGCGCGGGTGTTGTCATCGAGCTGGTCCCCTTGACGACGCTTCCACCGATCCTCTCCGTGACCGTGGTCATGATCGTGATGATGAGGGTGATCCGACATTCCGGACCCCCGATGTTCGACATGTGCGACGGCCGATACCGATCGAGAGGCATTTGAAGAAATTTCTCGCCACCGTTCAGCGCGACGGCATTCGCAGCTTCCTAGACGAGCCGGTGCAAAAGCTACATTAGCGGCTCGATCGGCGCAACTCGGCAAATAGCTGCCAATAGCACCTACAAGAAGCCCCTGGCTGGCAGGTGCTGTGAGTTCTTCGCTTCGTTAGGGTCAGTTTTTCATTTCGCCCGACACCATCGAGATGGGCTTCTCGCTGGCGCGCCGTTGACAGAAGATCGAAAACGCCCGGAGGAACGCTTCGGCCATGACTCGATTTGCCGACTCCCCCGGCCTTGGCGACCTTCACCGTCACGGTAGGGTGCCGACCTACTACGAGAAGGTTTTCCTAAATCCCGGTGTAGGAGCCAGCCGCTTTCTGGGAAAGACGGCGACCCCATACGAATTTTCTTCGATGATGGAAGCGAACCGGTGATCTCGACGATTACCGGACGGCGAACCGTAGCGGAGCCGTCCGGATCGTCGGAAAGAACCCCCAGATCGCCAAGTGGTTTCAGAGACACTTCAAGGAGGGCGACATCGTCCATGGCGGCGTGATCGACGCTCACAGCATTCTGCTCCTGGCCCCGTAAGTTGCCGGCCAGCAAAAGCAGAGAGCAGCCCGATTGACTGTGCCGCGCATAGCAATATCGTCTCGCGAACGCAACTGCGGGCCTCTGGGAAGCCCGCCCCCGGTTCAGGAGATGGTGATGATAGCAGGTGGCTGTTTGTGCGGTGCGGTGCGCTACGAGTGCGAGGGTGATCCGGATTGCTCATTGGTCTGCTATTGTCGGGATTGCCAAAGGGCTTCCGGTTCGGGCCATGTCCCCGCGATGAGCATGCCACGCGAGAGGGTAACGATTAGCGGCGCGACAAGAAGCTACGCGGCTCCGGGAGGGAGCGGGAAGATGACGGTCCGCCACTTTTGCCCCACCTGTGGCAGTCTTCTCTTTAGCACGCCCGAGGTCATTCCCGATTTCGTGAACATCTACGCGGGCACGCTCGACGATCCCTCAGTGTTCAAGCCGACCTGGTCATTCTTTCGGCACAGCCATGCTCCCTGGGATCGAGTGCCAGACGACTTGCCAGAGCTACCGGTTTCCACCTGACATGACAGTCCAGATCGGACACGGCGTGCGCCTCACCCGAGATACGATTGTCTGCCGAAACCCAGTTTCCGCAGGACCACTTGAGCACGCTCGAAGGCTGCTATGAGCGCGCGTTCAGCCTCGATCAATTGTTGCATGAGCATGCAGCGCTGTTTGGCGATTATTCGAGATTTGGATAGAAGTGCGTCCAGCTCTGCGGGCGGCGCCTTCTGCGCCTGACGTTCAACCCATTCCTGCAGGAGAGCCCGTCCTCGGCTGTCGAGTTCGCGCCTTCGCTGGCGAAGCCGGTCGGCGTGGCATTGCGCCTTGTTGTACTGTTTGAGCGCCATCGCGGCTTCAAGCCTCAACCGCATCGGGAGAGGCCTGGCAACCGGACCTGCGTTTCCCATAATACCGCTCCGCTTGCTCACGGGCCCCCATTCGACCGAAAAGGCATACCTATTGGGCGTGTCGCTGTCATCACTAGAACGGCAGACCTCTGGAGTGCGATGGCAGCTCTGCCTCAGAGGCGTAAGGCGAAGGCTCACCAGGGGCGACAACTTCGGCGTCAGCAACGCGTCGCCTGGCGATCGCCGATGGTTCCTGCGATAGGCCGTTCCGCCCATTACGGGATGTCTGTGACTGGCGTTCGCTTGGCAGCTACTCAGCGGAACTATTGCTGGCGAGCTCGGGTTTTCTAGAGATCCCAACTTCGAGCCTCTATCGCCACGGAAGGGCTGCAACTCCGCGGCGCCCAAACTGAAGGACGAGTCCTATGAGGTACAAACTGAGATTTCGTCCGCCCGCACCCGGAGCGACGCGGCAAGGCTCATTCTGCGCGCCAGTTCCGGGGTCGTTGGAGAGTGCTGAAGTTGTGAACAGGGCGGCGATTGCAAGTAAGGGGGCGGCTCTTGGCCATAGCCTACGGGCTTCGGACCGTTACTGTTGTTCTGGCAACTCGTCTGGACGGATCACAAGCGTTCTTCCGACGTCAGGAGCAGGCTCGACCATCTCGCTGTCGCCGACTGCTGGCGGCTTCAGAACTCCGTGCAATCATCAAGTTTTTCTGTGAGCGTCCCCCGATTGGCGCTGGCGATAGCATCTTCGACGTGGTGTCGCCAACCGTCCGAAACGTCCGCGAAGCTGCCGTTCGGGATCTCTGCCAAGCGACATCCTTAATGCGATCCGGCGGCATTGGTTCAAAGTGAAACAACCGTAAAGAAAGCCCGCGTTTGCAGGAACTCGCCGGAGTTATAATTTTTTCGCAAAAACATTATAACAGAGCGCAGTTTTGAGCGACGCTGTGGGTAAATCGCCGGGGAGCTTGCGTTTCCAATGTCCGCCATATCCTACGCTAGCGCAATGTGAGCATAAAGCGGTTGCCGGTCGTCATGGAATACAGGCAGCGTAGCTAGAACCAGCATCGGTCGGCGAACCGAAAATGCTGGTGACAAGTTCTCGCCAAGTCCTCGACGGATATTCGACATGGATTCCCATGCCGTCATCGAAACGCTGCCCGTAACCGGAGACGAACGAGCCGCGCTCATGGAGATAGCCAACCGCGCGTTCGAAAAGGTCGTCGATCGGGTCGAACCTGAGATTGAAAGCCTGACCCGCAAGCTGTGGGACCCTGTCGACTACATCGACAACCACTTTTTTAAGGAGGGGATGCTGCCGATGACGCTGGGTTATTCCGACTACCTCATAGATGCTTTCCTCGTGCATCATGTTATCGCCCTGGCTGTGCGGGCCGCAGGCAGAGCCGTCATCAAATTGAACTTAACGACATCCACTTAACCCCGGGAAACCGGAGTTTATTTTCCCCGCCCAAGCACCGGCTTGACAAAGCCCCTGCTTGACAATGAAAAGCGATGTTATAATGTTTTCGCAGGAACATTATAACGAGGGGCATTTGGAGATGCGGGAAATGGACCTTGTATTCCGCACAATGTTCGCGGAGTTGGCTCAACAGTCTCTCGACGCGCAGTTTCACGCCGACTTCCCGCTCGAGGGCCGCTTCGTCACGGTCCCCGTGAAGGGCAAGGACTACTTCTATTTCGACATCCCTACTCCCGAGGGAAAGGACAAGCGGAGCTATGTCGGCCCCGCTGCCGATTCCGAGATCGCGGCTCGTGTCCAACGACACCGGGACATCAAGGACAACATGCGGGAGCGGCGGCGATTGGTTTCGACGTTGATACGATCGGGTGGCATGTCGGGTCCTGATCGGTTCGCTGGCGATGTGACAAAGGCGCTCGCTGACGCGGGTTTCTTTCGCCTGCGTGGCGTCCTCGTCGGATCGGTCGCCTATGGCTGCTATTCGGGCGTCCTTGGCGTGCGACTGCCGACGACGGCGATGCAGACTGGTGATGCCGACCTGGCAATGGATTTTGCGATTTCGCAGGAGGACGATGACAGCCTGCCGCCAATCTTGGACATCCTGCACGGGGTTGATCCGTCGTTTCGGGCGGTCCCACATCAGGCCGACAAGGCGCGGGTGACTGCGTTCGTCAACCGGAACAACTACCGGGTGGAATTCCTGACGAGCAACCGGGGATCGGATGAATACACGGGCAGGCCCTCGCCCATGCCTGCCCTCGGTGGCGCATCGGCAGAAAGCCTCCGGTTCCTCGACTACCTGATCTACGAGCCTGTCAGGACCGTGCTGCTGCATAGGGAAGGCGTGAGCGTGAATGTCCCGGCTCCCGAGAGGTATGCGGTCCACAAGCTTATCGTGGCCTCTAGGCGGCTCACAGACGCACTCGGGAGGGCGAAGCGGGCAAAGGACCTCTTGCAGGCGGCAACGCTCTTCGAGGCCATGCTGCTAACTCGGCAGGGCGTCGCTCTGGCGGACGCATACCAGGAGGCATGGGATCGCGGGCCGTCGTGGCAGGAAGGGCTTGCGGCTGGCCTCGCCCTGATGCCTGATGATGGGAAGGAAGCTCTTGCGGACGCCCTTGGCGTGAAACCGGAAGAACTCGGCAAGCACTAGGGACATGACAGGGGAAATCGCGCCCACGGACTACCCCGGCCTCGCTGGCTTGTGCTGGAACAGGGATGCTGCTCGGCCCATCGATCGGGAGACGGCATGGGCGCTGTATCGGGAACTGGCGTTCATCTGGCAGACGATCTGACGGATGACGAGCGGGCTTTGATCGAAAGCCTTGAGGTCGAATTCGGGGATGGAGAACGACTGCTCGGTACGGACGGCCCGCCGCGCATTCGCTCGTCGGGAGTCCACACCGGAGGAGCGTCCGAAATTCTCGGCATTGACCTCGTGCTGCTTGAAAGAAGGAAAAATGCAGGGGTCCTTCCCTACCGAGAGACGGAGGGCAAAATCACGTTCAACTTCTTCCACGTCCTCGAATTGAAGAAGAAGGAGGATGTGCAGAACGCTGCGCTGCTCGAAGCCAGCAGGCTCATGGAAACCCTCGAGCCGCCCCGCCAGAAGGGTCCCCGCAAGCCTTAAATCCTGTTCCGCTCGCTACCTAGAAATGCCGATCGTCGTCGGACCCACAACTCAAATCCGAGGTCTCCGTGCGAGTTTGTTAAGTTCCCAGACCAACGTCCAAATAAGGACCAGGAAGACGAACGTGCCGAAGGTGAGACCTGCAACAAAACCGCTATCACGGTCACCCAGCAGGTCGCGCTTGTATCGAACGGCCGGCATTCGTAGCAGCGCAAGCGGCATGGCCAGGTACGGCAATGGCGGCGAGAGCTAAAGGCACAGAACCGAGCGACGGTCCGCTTCGAAACGGCGCCGGGCCATCAGATGCAGATCGACTTCGGTGACACGAAGGTGTGGATCGGCGATGAGCGGGTACGGATTCACCTGTTCGTGGGGACGCTGGGCTAGGATGTGTTTGTCCATGTCTCGGCGGTGCTGTCGGGCGTGCCTCTGAGAGATAGCGCGAAGGTAAGCTACGTTATCGGTCAGGATTGCACGGCCGGAAAGTCGAAAGCGGAAGACGTTCGCGCGATTTGAGCGACCTCTGTGGGACGCGGCGGGTCGTTGCCGCCGCCAATGAGTTCGAGGGTACGATGATCTGGTTCGCCGGCAGAGAAACGCTCAAGAGCGAGCCGGAATCGTTCCCCGTCCTCCGCTGCAGCTTGAACAGCGTCATCGACGAGCGGAATTTCAGCTCGTCGGGCGAGCCGAAAATCTCGTGGGCGGAACGGTCAGATACCCCGAGGACCGCATTGACCGCCAGCGCCAATCTATCGGCAAGCACGGGATGTCGGAGATAAGCCCGAGCCTCCTCGATAGAGCCGATGCCGTAGAAGTTCGCGGTGTGAGACCGTCCAAGCGCACGCAGTTGCGCGAAGATGAACCACATCCAATGGGTTTCTCCAAGGACACCGATACTGGCGCTCAGAATGAGAGTTGCCGCGTCGCTCCGGTGCGGACGCCAATGGGGCGCGCACAGAAAGCTTCGATGATTGCGCCGGAGTTCTGAAGCCGCCAACAGCCAGCGACACCGAAGTGTTCGAGCCCGCTCCTGACGTCGGAAGAACGCCCGTGATCCGCCCAAGCGAGTTTCCAGAACAACAATAACGGTCCGACACTCGGTAGGCGATGCCCAATCTTACCTGCCACTTACTAGCGATTTCGCTCGCCTTCATGCAATGGAGCAGCTTTGCCGCCCGGCCCGCCCGAGCACCTCTAGAAGCCAGACGAGACCGTCATCCATCAGCGCCGCCTTTGGCGCAACTGCCTGGACGCTCCCCACGGGAAGGTCCAGCGGCAACTTTGCGGTGGCAATGGCGAACCGCCCCGCGTGCATCTCAATGAAGCGCTTCGGCAAAACCGAGACTAGCTCGGTTTTCACGACGAGATCGAGCGCCAACATGAAATTTGGCACGGCGAGCGCCACCCGGCGGGAAAGGTTACGGCTTTCGAGCAGTCGATCGACGAGGCCGGTGGGATCGCCCCGGGGCGCGACAAGCAGGTGCTGCATGCGGCAATAGTTTTCGAGCGTCGGGTTTTGCAGGAACGGGTGGCCGATCCGCGCCGCGACCACGAATTCTTCCTCGTAGAGCGTTTGGGCGGCAAAACGGGCCGGCAGCTCGTAAAATGGCGCGACCGCGACATCGATCAGCCGCCCATCGAGGTCGGTAATCGCCGACTCCATCTGCATGTGCCGTACGACGATGTCGATAGCCGGCGCCGTGCGGGCGATTTCGTCAAGCAGCGGTGGCAGGAATACCGAGAAACCGTCGGCAGTGCCGATGGTGAACCGGCGGCGGGAGCGCTCCGGATCGAACGGTTCCGCGCTGGAGACAACGCTTCTCACCCGCGCCAGAATGTCGGCGATCGGCGCCGCCAGCTCCTTGGCGCGCTCACTCGGTACCACACCCTTCGGTGTCTTGAGGAAGAGCGGATCATTGAGCAGCCGGCGCAGGCGGCCGAGACCGTGGCTGACGGCGGAGGCGGAGAGGTTCAGTCGCGCGGCCGCGCGGCCGACATTCCTTTCCTCGAGCACCGTTTCGAACAGTACCAGCAGGTTGAGATCGGCGCGAGAAAGATCGACCTGGTTCAGCATAATCCTGCAATCATATCACTTCATTCAGTATCGGCAACGGCGTATCTCTCTCTGCAATGGGCTAGGCGACGTGGCCTCGCCGCAACTCAAGCGGAGGAAGATATGAACGACTTCAGCTGGTATATCGAATCCCTGACGCTGCGCAGTCTTCAGCCAACCGAGGCGCAAAGCCCCGCCCCGACCCCGACAGACCCAGCCTTCAACACGCGGCTGCGCAAAGCGCTTGCGGCGCCGGACGAAGCGGCTGCTGTAATCGCGTTCTGGCGCCAGGCCGGGCCGGCACGCTGGTTTGCCAAGAACGGCGAATTCGATCGCGCGTTTCGCGAACGTTTCCTCGCTGCCCACGAGGCGGCTGCGCGCGGGGAACTTTTTAAGTGGACGGCGTCGCCGGAAAAGACGCTGGCGCTGCTCATTCTCCTCGATCAATTCCCGCGCAATGCCTTTCGCGGCACACCGCGCATGTACGACACGGACTCCCTGGCGCTCGGCATTGCGCGGGCCGCCGTCGACGCCGGCTACGATCTCGAGGGGCCGCCAGATCTGCAACTCTTCTTCTATCTCCCCTTCGGCCATTCTGAAAGCCGCGCCGATCAGGAACGATCGGTCGAGCTTGCCCAGCGCCTGGGCGAGCCGAGCCTTTCCCACGCCAAGCGTCATCGGGACATCATCCACCGCTTCGGCCGCTTCCCGCACCGAAACGAGATACTCGGGCGGACGTTGACAGCGGAGGAGCAGCAGTTTTTGGACGAGGGCGGGTTTGCGGGATGAGCCCTGACAGGCACGCGGGGGAAGTCCCGCCGAAGACGGAAAAGAGCTTTCCCAGTAACGCCGCTCTTTTCCTTGCGCCGGCAGCTGAGCTTTTGTCGCTCTGTTGTAAATGATCCAAGCATCGGGATGTTCGAAGGAGAACTGCTCCGCAAAAGGGATTCATTGAGCCGGCGGCGAGGTCCACTGCAACCGATGTGAACGATGCGGCCGATCCAACTACCAGATGCTTAGTCGCAGCCCGCTAGAGCAACTCATTACGGTCCTTGGTCGCCTTTGCCCGCCGTCTCGTGCCACTCGTATCGTTGTCGCGCCTGCCCTTCGTGCCGGCGCGGCCTGGTCTGTCAATTGCGCCGCCTTCCCTATCCCATTCCTCAAGCGAATTCCTCATACGCGCCGCGGAAGCAGGACCCGGGATATCCACGTCGAAACCTGCCGCGGATGCTTCGCTGATGATTGCATCCAAAAGGTCGGCATCTGAAATATCAAGATCAGGGAAGACGCGCCGCACCGCCCCGAGGGCTTCAGAAGTCGCAAATGGCCGGGCTTCTTTCTGACACGCGCTGAGAAAGGCGCTGATCGCCGAGCGCACCTCAGGCGAAATTTTGCGGGAGTGCTTTCTCATCGTCACCTCCCCGTGCATGATGGCTTGGAATGTAAACGCTGCCTGCGTCCGGATGTTCCTAGTTCCGCGCGACCACCCACTTGATCTTGGCGGCCTGTGGATCAGTTCGACGGAGCCTTCTCGCAGTCCTAACGGCGGACCGAGCCGGCCGATCGGTTCAGTGGGACTCACCTTGTGTTATCCGAATTAAAGATACCGAAGACCTTGTTTAAGGCCCACTTGAGGGACACCTACACAACTTGTTGATTTAGCTGAGGCACTCGATCTGGCTTCCCGCCCTCAGAGGACGGCTATTCACCACGAGTTTCGATACAAACGTCTCGCGCCGGTCCGGCGCGGGAACTCGCTTCGTTCGTAATGGCAAGGACACCAAGCTAGCCAAGAACCGGCGCGTGCTGGGAGCCCTAACAGAACGGCGGGACGTTGGATCCGCGCGTCTGGGCGTCGGGCGAAACAGAGGCACGCTGATTGTGACGCTGTTATTGACGGTATGTTCGAAGTGCGGTTCTTCGTCGAGGCCGACGCGGTGCTCACAGCCGATGCCGAATTGGGCAGATCGGAAATCCCGGAATCGAAGCTCCTACCTGCTTTCGACGCATCGCGTGCGTCCATCCACGATGTCGCACGCAAGGCCTACTGCAGTGGCCGCCGCGATCCCTACACCCGGATGTCCGCTAAGATCAACCACATGCTGATCCGTCACAGCCCCGAGACGCATTAAATACCAGCGGATCGGCAAGCGCGTTGCCAATCTGCTCTTCAGTTTCCTCGCTGTGCAACTCCGCTTCGGGACTCGTTTAGACGAGTCCCGTTGAGCCTGTTGACGGCGGGAAGCCTGCTGACCAGTATCGGCTTCACCATCTCTCTATCCATTGCCGACCTTGCTTTCGACCCGGAGCGTCCGAACTCCGTCAATCTCGGCATCCTCGGTGCCTCCGTCATCTCGGCAGCTCTTGGTTTCCTGTTAACCTGGCAGGTTTCTCCGGGCAGACGTTAATGCAGTTCGCTGTGACGGAGGGTTCATGGCGAAGGCGGTCTCTCGACTATCTGTTCCGCGACCGCCCCCACGGAAAAAGACCAGCACGCGTAGTAGAAGCTCTGAAATGCCCAACGCGCGCAATAAACTCTGAACTGCTCGAAGCGCGCGTTAAATACGGCGGTGGCGCGGGCTTCGCCGATAGGCTCGATCGGAATCCTCGGATGCAAGGGATGTTATCGTCGGCCGCTTCGCTCGGAGTCGACTCGTCGTGCGAAACCTTTCACGCTTTGATCGATAACAAAGACCCGGTCGCCATTGCGCATGTCCGTTAAAGCATGCATGCTGCTAGCTTCAGCAGGCGGATCAAGGGCACTGCTGCTTCGGGGCCTTGGTGTCCTGGCCCCAACGAAAGGAGGACAGCATGTCTTCCGACCTCCACCTTAACAGTACAGCTCGTAATCTCGTCAGCGTCAGCGGGTTTGGATACGGCGCGAACGCTCGGCTTCGGCAGATGCGTGAAGGCGAGCCCGCAGCCGCACCACGCATCAAGCGGTTCAAGTCAGCAGCACCGGGCGCGAGGCTCTCCTTCCTCCGAGTTGGAACGCTTCGTCCTTGCTGACTGGACGCAGGGGGCTGGCGATGCCGACCATTGAAAGTCAACCAACTGAAAATGCAGGAGGACCTGATGGCCAAAGGCCAGGCAAGAAGGGAGCTGAAGCCCATTGAGCAGCAGCAGCGCCTTGACAGACGTATGAGGCTCTCCCGCGACACTCTCTTTGTAACCAACGAGCGAACCCATGGCGACATTTGATTACAGTGCCGGCGCGGGACTATATCCCTGCAAGACGGTAAGAAGAACGAGCCAGCTTCGGTACAAGCGCTTTGATTCAGTTGCTGAAGCCCTTCGCTTTGCGATCGAGGACATGCCGGCATCCATGCTCCGCGGCACCGTTTTGGAGGTCGAGGAGACCCGTTATAATAGCCAGCAGATGCGAACGCTTTACGAAGCCGACGCGTACCCTCTGCCGCGGCGGGACATGTGATGCCACGCCGTCGAGCGGCTCCCGGAATGCCGGTTTGGGGGCATCGACATCTCTGCTGTGGAATGCGAAGGATGAATTCGATTGTCGCGGGTCAGAAATCCGGCTTCGAGCTCGAGCGCCGCGACAAGACCTCCGTATGCAGCTCCGCGCTGCATGACGCCATTAACCGCTGGTGACCACGGGTGTACGACAAGACGCTTATGAGAGCAGGATGATGTCCGGCTCTTTTCGCTTTACATTTGGTCAGGCGTGACGGCGAGGAGTTAGCGCCCTCGCCTCATTGGTCGCAAGCGGCCGAATATCTTGGTATCGCACCAGGGATCTTCTCCCTGTGTCTGACCACGAGATTCCGCCGGTATCTTGGCACAAGAAAATGTAACCCGAGCCTGGCGAGGCTTTACGACAAATGGCAGCGCGAGCATGGCCAGGCTGACCATCTATGCCGAGCGGGTCGAGGCGCGGCCGGCCGTACAAAAGACACTCGGGGCAGAGGGGTTGGCTTAGTACCTGACCTGACGCAGAATTTGGGCGTCGTACGAAATCCGAACGTCGCGGGACCGTGACGATCAATCGTTTACCGAGAGCTTGCGCAGGGGATCGCCTCCGTCGATGAACAATTGTCCTTCCGGCGTCAACGCCGCCGCAATACGACGTTTCGCCCGTCGCCCACTTCCGGATGACGTCCATCCAATGCACCGACGCGCACGGCGACTACGATATCGTACGGCATCTCACCCGGTTCCAGCTCGAAATCCTCGGCGGCAACGTGGCGCAAGCTCAGCCTTCCCGACTCGATTTCCGACTGGGATGCGGCTCGTGCCTGCGCGATCGCCCTGGCGGATCGGTCGATGGCGAGAACGTGCCCGTCGCCAATCCGGCCCGCGATCTCGCGGGCCATTGCACCGGGCCCGCAGCCGATCTCCAGCACCCGCATGCCCCGCCGCAGCGGCAGCGCATCCACTATGGCGAGAAGTCGCGACGACAGGTCTTTAGCCACTCAACTCTCCTTCGCCCGGCTCGCCAGGCACTGTATCCACGCGCGTGCGGCTCACAGATGGCGACGCAGGACCAGAGCGGTGGCATCCCTCGATCTAACGCAGGGCGCCGCCCTTCTCCGCACGCCGGCAAGCTGAGCCTTGGTCGCTCCGCAAGAACAAGAAGTCAATTGGGATAGTCGGTTCCTTGTCGGATCGCCTCCAGATCGATATCCCTACGACTGCGTCCGATGCTTGCTGAGATCACCAACGCAATGGAGAGCGCGGCCTGGGACATGGCCGGCCTGCGGGGCTCGCTCGCGATGTCACCGCCCAATAAGCTTCGGCCCGAAGCTCCATGCACCTGGGCCCGTGAAGACGAGGAGCAGGCCAAAGCAGTAAAGAACGGCTGCGTTTCCGCCGTTCAGCGCTGGGCCTCCAGCCCTGCAAAAGACGTATCGGACCTTAGTCTTGGCTCACTGCCGGCAAAGGTCTTAAGCGGGTGGCCGAACGAAACCTTCGTTGCATAGTCGGAGTTGTCACACCCGAGCGGCACCCTCGTCAGCCGTTCGGTGAGTGATGGCCTCAGAACTGCCTATATCGTCCCTTCTCGGCCGCCCTGAGGCTTTTCCGCCATAGCGCGCCGACGCAGAGCCTTACGACGGACACCCGGGAGGAATTGCCTGATGCGCGACAGAGACGATCACGGCCTACCTGAACAGAGAGCATCCAACGGCCTGCCCGTGGGCATAATGCTCATCTCGATGTTGACGATGGCCGTTTACCTGATCGTCGGAGGCGCGTTCATAGATAAACGAAAACGAGATGTCTCGATGTATGTCCCCCGGGCATACGACGCGAGTGCAACCGCTCCTACTAAGGCCGCGCGACTTCCTTGAAGCACTTGTCCCAGCGGCCCGAGAGCCACCTCGTGCCTTGGTATTCCACTGCCCTCACGCGACTAGGATTTGCCTCCCTCAGGGCGGCGTATTCATTCGCCCCTGGGCCGCGCTACCTTCGTCGTCTCCGGCTCGCCGGAACGGATGCCGACATCCTGCCGATGTCGGACTTATGCCTCGGTGCGTAGAACTGATGTCACCTACAGCTGATTGAGGTTTTTCACCCCGCCACCTCCGCAGCTTGGCGACTTCACGGCCGGAACGCCGAGGTCCGGCCAAGTGCAACGTAGCCCGTACTGCATTTACGCCCCCTCGCCCAAAGGACCGAGCCGACGATCGCTTCCTAATTCGCGTGGCCGGCGCGTTTCGGCGCCTCTGGCGGCGCTCACCTTTTGGAACCATCAGGCTCGCAACTCCTTCTCACGACACGGCAAACTGAAACCGCACGGCTCAGCCTGCGGGAATCGATGAGACGGCCAATATGGAGCGCTACTATATAATAGCACTTGGACTATTCGGGATCGTGGTGCTGCTGACGGCCTGGATCCCCATGGCCTTTCGTCGACTGCCGCTTTCGCTGCCCATCTTCTGCATCGCTATTGGCATACTGGTTGGACAGACCGTCTTTAATCCGATCGGCCTATTAGGCTCTTTCGACAGCCGGCATATCATTGAACGTATGACGGAGTTCACCGTCATCGTCGCGCTTATGGGCGCGGGATTGAAGATTGATCGCCCGGTCGGTCTTCGTAGCTGGGCGCTCACCTGGCGACTCCTCGGTGTCGCAATGCCATTGAGCATCGCCGCGATGGCCGTTGGCGCCTCCTGGATACTTGAACTTGGAGCTGCTTCGGCGATCCTTCTGGCGGCCTGTCTTGCGCCGACCGATCCAGTGCTCGCCAGTGACGTCCAGGTGGGGCCGCCGCAGACTGGAACAGAGGACGAAGTCCGGTTCGCACTCACATCTGAAGCTGGCTTAAACGATGGCCTCAGTTTCCCTTTCGTATATTTGGCGATCGCAATCGCACTTGCCCACGAGGAACCTGACTGGTTTTCTCATTGGCTCCTTCTAGACGTCGTATGGCGGCTATTCGCAGGCGTCCTGATGGGATGGATAATCGGCAAATTGCTTGGTTTTGCCACGTTCTATCTCCCAAAGGGGGCCGCGCTCGTGCGCACCGGCGACGGCTTTGTCGCCTTGGGGATCACCTGCCTCGCTTATAGCTCTACCGAACTCGTCCACGGCTACGGGTTTGTGGCCGTCTTCGTCGCGGCCCTTTCCTTCCGTACCGTTGAACGGCACCACGAATTTCACAGAGAGCTTCATGACTTCTCCGAGCAGGTCGAAAGACTGATGATGATGGTGCTTCTCGTCTGCTTCGGCGCGGCCGTCAGTGTAGGCCAGCTTGTCGACGAACTCGACTGGCGCTTGGTTTCATTCGCGCTTTTCATCTTATTGATTGTCAGACCGGCCGCCGGTTGGCTTAGCATGCCCTCAGCCCTACCGCAGGAAGAAAGAGCCGCGATTGCCATTTTCGGTATCCGCGGGCTCGGCTCAATATATTATCTTGCGTTCGCAACGGGCATGGCCAATTTCGAAGAGGTGGGCAGGCTCTGGTCTGCTGTTGCTCTGATCGTCCTTATATCCATCGTCACCCATGGGCTGACCGTCACGCCGACGATGCGCTGGCTCGACCGTCGCCGGAAAACGGTTTCTTCCGGTAAGGCCGATCAGCCGGAGCTTCGGCCCAAAGGAGATCAGCGAGATCTCCCTTAGCCGATGGCCTACGAGCGTGTGGCTGAGTCGTCGAAGGCCGTTCAGGTCCCCTCCCAAAGCGCATGTTGAAGCCCTGGTTCGCCGAGCCCTTCAGAACGCCTCCGGAAGAAGCTCGGTTTCTGACACAAGCGGAGACTTGGTAGGGTTGCTACTTCGTTCATCCCGCGGCTATCCTGACGCCGGTGGGAGCCAATGCAGGAACCCGCGAGGCGCAAATGGAGGCGCTTACTGCCAACAGGCCGCTAGGGCAGCCCGAAGAGGTTGCAGCCATGGCGGCTCTGCTGGCGTCGATGAATGCTCCTACATCATCGACACTGACTTGAACGTCGATAGCGCGATTCCCACAGGGTCGATCGCCCATCCAGACCGAAGGTAAATTCATAAGCGATGAGACTGCCGCCTTTAGTGGGGCCTCAATCGCTGCCGAGCGTGTCTAATCGCCTTCGAGGGAGCGGCCGTATCGGCTTTCCTTTGCTCACAAGGAGAAACCTGTTCCGGCAGGGCGCAGAACAGGTTCGCACCAACCGAAGCTTCAATGCTTTAAGTCTTGTCGACAGCGTTCTTAACTGCGTCCTTTAGCTTTCCCTTGGCTTGCTGGGCACCGCCCTTTGCCTTTTGCGCCGCGCCTTTGGCGCGGAGCGAGTTGTTGTCGGTTGCATCGCCTGCGGCCTGCTTGGCCTTACCAGCGAGCTCATTGGCCTTGCCGGCCACTTTGTCCTTTGCACTGCCCATGCGGGGTCTCCCGATTTGGAGGACGCGACTTGCGCCCCCCCAGGCGCTCGAACGAGCGGCTCGGCGCTTTGTTCCCATTTGATCTGGATCAGGCGGCATACATCAGCACCAGGCTGCGTCCCTCCAGCCGTAAGCTTTGGTTTCACCGACATCCTCGCCCTGCACCTGAATCCGAAGTGGTCAGGACGTCGTTCCGTGCGTTGCGGCCAAAGGACCAAGGGCGCTGGCGGGTGCTGCGGCTATTATGGGGACTTGGTATTACCGATGCGACTTGCTCAGTAAGCGTGGCTTGGTGACCGCCTACCGGCGCTGCCTTGGAGTGGGATAATGTCCACCGTCGAAAACTCCAGGCGTCAGCAGAGCCCTGCCGGACGCGCAGATTGGGCTGTCAGCTAGAGCATCGCGCCGCAGAGAAGCGGACCCTGGACCGCCCTCTCTCAGCAAAGCGCTCTTCTGAGCGGGACCGCCTCACCTCCCCTGCGCCAGCGACCAGGCGATAACAATGATGTCGTCACGCCCGGCGGTCGGACGCTCCTTGTCGAACGCCATCCGGGGCCCGATGCGCAAGTCGACAGCCCTCACGGTTCCGGCTCGGAATTGCGAGGCGGCATGCCTTCCTGGCGCGAAGTCTGGCGAGACCGGCATAGGCTAAAGCTACGAGCTGATGAACGGCAGCACGAACGCGGTGATCGTCACCGGCGCCAGCAATGGTTTGCAGCAAGCTGGTGCTATTCGTGATCAATACCAGCGACCTCGGCCGTACCAGCCACCCCCGAGCAGCAATACGATCAGAACGATGATGAGTAATGTGGTGATATCCATTTGAGATCTCCTGAGCAGCGACACCTTTCACCTCTGGGATCCTGAGAACGCTAGGATGCCCCTTCGTTCCTACGGTCGAGGAGCCGTTTCAGGCGCTGAATCTGTCGCCGAAAGGCGTTACTCCTAAGCGTGTGCGTATTCTTCCCGGCGAGGCAATGACGCTGTAGGGTGATGAACGTGCAGCCTACCCCCGGAGTTCCAATGACCGAAATCTTGCTGTTCCATCACGCACAGGGGCTGACCCCGGGTGTGCGCGCGTTCGCCGACGACTTGCGGGCCGGTGGTCACATCGTGCACACGCCGGACCTGTTCGACGGACGCACGTTTCAGAGCATCGACGAGGGTCTTGCCTACATCGCTGAGATCGGGTTCGACGAAATGCGCGAGCGCGGCGTCCGCGTCGCCGACGAACTGCCTCCCGCGCTCGTCTACGCTGGGTTCTCGTTCGGAGTGCTGCCGGCGCAGAAGCTTGCACAGACGCGGGCCGGAGCCCGCGAGCACTGCTCTTCTACTCTTGCCTGCCGATCAGTGGCGAGTGGGCCTTCGGACCCTGGCCGGATGGCGTCGCGGTCCAGGTCCATGGTATGGAGAACGATCCGATCTTCGTCGGCGTTGGGCGACATCGACGCCGCCCGCGAGATTGTGGAGAAGGTCGAGGACGCAGAGCTGTTCCTGTATCCCGGCGATCAGCACTACTTCGCCGACAGCTCACTTCCGTCATGCGACGCGAATGCGACCGCGCTACTCACCAACCGAGTGCTTGAATTCCTGGACCGCGTCTGAGTTAGGCGGCTATGCCGCCGTGAAGGCGTCGTTCTAAACAGTTTGGCTGAAAGGGATCGGAACTGTAGAGCCGCTCGGGATCAGCGCCGGTTCCCCGTGATACATTATGCGATCTTCGTGGCCCAAAGAGTGAACATCACAGCAACAAGGCTTGCCGGGCTCGTGGAAGAACAATTCTGTCCGGCCCTTAAAACGCGTCCACGCTTGGGTCTGAAAACGACAGCATTGAGCCCATGCCGGCCATTCGAGCTGCATTCATGACGGCCGAATGACGCTCGAGATCGACCATGATCGTGCCGTACCGCAAGGAATGCCGCCAGCTCCAATCATCAATGCCCACGACCCGAATATTGTCTTTCTGTATGGACGCCGGATTATCGCGCTTCAATTGCCGCAAGATCGTGTCGTTCCTGACCGGCATGCCAAGCCGATGCATCAAGTTCACCCCGGCGACCACCCATCCTGTGGCCAATCAACCCGACAATCTCAGCCATCCGTTCAATTCGTCGCATGTAGGGCGAAGCAATCTCGGGCAACCTGTCGGTGAGGGTCGGTCGCCTGCATCTTCGGTCTCTACACTGCCACCGGTTCAGTGCGTTTCACAACTCGACCCTGAACAGGCAAGTCCTGGCGGCGGCGGTTATGCCAGCAATCCGATGGCGGGCGATGGTCGCGGTCTTCACCCATAACGTGGAGACAGACATCTCCATGAATGGCGAGGCACAGCGGCCGCGAGCGCGAAACCATCGTCTTCAGCCGCGAAGGCGGCGATTGGCTCGCTTTTCACGAACACCTGTCCAAGTCTCCTTGACTGAGCATTATCAAGAATGCACAGAGGGTATCGCCCCTGACCGCCATTTTTGGGCGGCAGCCGTAGTTCCCGGTACCGAGCCACCGTTTCCTGCCGCTCGGCCTCACTGCGGAGTGGTTGCTGTTGTCTTACGGTAGCGCCATTTGCCGCTGCCATCCTCAAGCCGATCAATGCCATATCTCGGAGAAGGTGGCCATCGGGCAAGGAGGACCATAGATAAGGCCGAGAACGAGACGCTGGCTTGCAAGCAGCCAATGCATCCCGTAGCGTTGATAGCAGAGTTTCGGGTCTTAGCTCCACAACAAGACGTACCCGCAGTATCCCATGGGTCGGCAGTGTTCGCTTCTGACTCGAGTTGATCACGAGGAGGATTCTATTGCGCTATGTTCGTCCGAGTACGTTGGAGGACGCGGTTGGCCTGTTGGCTGAGGCCTCAGGCAAGGCGGCGGTTCTGGCCGGCGGGAGCGATCTGCTGGTGAGAATGAAGGGCGGCTTTGTCGAGCCTGAACTCATCATCGACATCAAAGCCATAGACGCCCTGGGCCACATTACCGAAAGCGACGAAGGTTTCGTCATCGGAGCCGCCGTGCCATGCGCAGTCCTCAGCGAAAATGCGGCGCTCCGAGGAGCATGGCCTGGAGTGGTAGAGGGAGCCAATCTCATTGGCTCCAAGCAAGTACAGGGGCGTTGCACCATCGTCGGGAACCTCTGCAATGCGTCACCTGCGGCTGACAGCGTGCCGGCATTGGTGGCGGCGGGCGCCAAGGTTCTGATCAGAGGACCGGCCGGCTCGCGCACGATTGCCGTCGAAACGGTGCCGGTGGGACCTGGCAGGACATCGCTTGCGCCCGGCGAGATCATCGAGGCGATCCTGCTCGCCAAGCGCCGGCTACGTTCGGGCGACGCCTATCAGCGGTTCACGCCACGCACCGAAATGGACATTGCCGTCGTCAGTGCCGCAGTGAATCTCACCCTTGATGATCAGGGTGTCGTCCAATCCGCGCGTGTCGCGCTTGGCGCCGCAGCGCCGACGGTGCTCCTCGTCGAGGAAGCAGCCAAGATCCTGGTTGGCTCCCGAGTCGACGATAGAACATTGGACCGCCTTGCCGAGGCATGTTCCGGCGCCTGTCGCCCCATAGACGACAAGCGGGGCACCGTGGAATTCCGAAGGAAAGTCGCGGGAGTGCTGGCCAAGCGGGTCGCACTGACCGCCTATCAACGTGCAGGACAGAAGTGATGGCAGGCATAGCAGTTTCGACGATCATCAATGGCGATAAAGCCGAGTTTCTCTGTCACGCAGACGAGACGTTGCTTGATGTGTTGCGCGATCGCCTGGGGCTTATGGGGGTGAAGGAAGGTTGCGGCACAGGCGACTGCGGCGCTTGCAGCATCATTCTCGACGACCGCCTCGTTTGCTCCTGCCTCGTGCTTGGGGCCGAGGCGGAAGGCCGGCGCATCGAGACGGTCGAGGGCATGGCGCAGGGTGACAAGCTTCATCCGCTGCAACAGAAGTTCCTCGAACATGCCGCCTTGCAATGTGGCATCTGCACACCCGGCTTCCTCATTGCGGCCAAGGATCTGCTGGCCAAGAATCCGGATCCGACCGAAGAAGAAATACGGTTCGGCCTTGCCGGAAATCTCTGTCGCTGCACCGGCTATGACAAAATCGTGCGTGCCGTTCAGGACGCCGCAAGCGTTATGAGAGGAGCATGACCATGAATTTCGATCCCAGCCACTCGACGCGCAGCTTCTCCTCCGTGGGCACCCGACCCATCCGGCCGGATGGAGTCGACAAGGTGACGGGCCGCGCGCGCTACGGCGCGGACTTCAATATGCCGGGCCAACTGGTCGGACGGATCCTGCGCAGTCCGCATGCCCATGCCATCATTCGCAAGATCGACACGTCGAAGGCCGCGCAGCTTCCTGGCGTCAAGGCGGTTTTGACGGCAGCGGATCTGCCCGACCTCACGCATGGCGACGCGGCGATGTATGACATTCTCGACAACTGCATGGCGCGCAAGAAGGCGCTTTACGACGGTCACGCCGTGGCCGCCGTGGCGGCAATCGATGCACGCACCGCCAAGCAGGCACTCAAGCTCATCGAGGTCGAGTATGAACTGCTGCCGCACGTCACCGACGTTGACCAAGCGTTTGCGCCGGATGCTCCGCTCGTCAACGACACGATCTTCACTACGGGCGTTGATCCGAAGCCCGATCGCCCTTCGAATGTCTCGATGCGGAGTCAGTTCGGGCATGGCGAAGTCGATGCCGGCATGGCAAAGGCCGATTTCGTGGTCGAGCGGACATTCAAGACCGAACAGACGCATCAGGGCTATATCGAACCTCACGCCTGTGTAGCCAATGTCAGTCCGGACGGTACGGCGGATCTGTGGGTCTGCACGCAGGGCCACTTTGTCTATCGCCAGCATTGCGCACAACTTCTCGGCCTGGATACCTCCAAGCTGCGCGTGACGTCGTCCGAAATCGGCGGCGGTTTCGGGGGCAAGACCCATGTCTGGGCCGAGCCTGTCGCGCTCGCGCTGTCGCGCAAGGCTGGCAGGCCGGTCAAGCTGGTGATGACGCGTGACGAGGTGTTTCGCGCCTCCGGCCCGACCAGCGCCACGTCGATCGACGTGAAGATTGGCGCATTGAAGGATGGAACGATCATCGCTGCCGAAGCGACACTTCGCTATTCCGGTGGTCCCTATGCCGGATCATGGGCCGAGATCGGCGCCATGACCGCGTTCGCCTGCTACAAGCTCGAGAATGTCAGGACCGTCGGCTACGAAGTGCTGGTAAACCGGCCGAAGACCGCAGCATACCGTGCGCCTTCCGCGCCGATGGCAGCGTTTGCAGTGGAAAGCGCCATCGATGAACTTGCGAAGAAGGTCGGCATGGATCCCGTCGACTTCCGTATCCGGAACGCGGCACAGGAAGGGACCAAGGCTTCTTACGGTCCGGTCTACGGTCCGATCGGCATTGGCCCGACGCTGGAGGCCGCGAAGAACCATCCTCACATGAAGGCACCCCTTGGCAAGAACCAGGGGCGCGGCATGGCCTGTGGCTTCTGGTTCAACTTCGGGGGTCAGACATGTACCGATTTGAACATCGGAATGGACGGCACGGTCTCGCTCGCGGTTGGCACGGTGGATGTCGGCGGTTCGCGTGCATCGCTCTCGCTGGTGGCCGCAGAGGAGCTCGGGATCGACTATTCGCAGGTCAGAACGGTGATCGCCGACACGTCAAGTCTCGGCTACAATGACATGACCGACGGCAGCCGAGGAACGTTCTCATCCTCTATGGCCACAATTTCTGCCGCCCGCAACGCGATCAAAGTCCTCCGCGGGCGTGCGGCGCAGATGTGGGACATTCCGGTCGAGGATGTGACCTGGGAACAGGGCCACGCCGTCGCCAAGGGCGAGACGCATGGAAACCTACCGAAACTCTCCCTGAAGGAGATAGCGGCAGCATCGGGCACCACGGGTGGCCCGATTGCGGGTCACAGCGAGATCGTGGCCGATGGCGCGGGCGTGTCCTTCGCCACTCATATCTGCGATATCGAGGTCGATCCCGAAACCGGCGCGACAAAGGTGCTGCGTTACACCGTGGTGCAGGATGCCGGCAAAGCCGTCCATCCGACCTATGTCGAAGGACAGTACCAGGGCGGCGCCGCGCAAGGCATCGGCTGGGCGCTCAACGAAGAGTATATCTATGGCAAAGACGGCCGGCTGCAGAATGCCGGTTTTCTCGACTACCGCATTCCCGTATGTTCGGACCTGCCCATGATAGACACGCAGATTCTGGAAATTCCCAATCCCAACCACCCCTATGGGGTTCGCGGCGTCGGGGAAACATCCATCGTTCCCCCGCTCGCGGCGGTGGCCAATGCAGTATCCAGTGCAGTCGGCGTGCGGATGCAGCATATTCCGATGTCGCCGCCGCGGATCCTGGAAGCACTCGAAGCGTGAGGCGGTCCGATGGTCGAGGTGACGCTCTGGGGTGCGCTCGCCGCGGCGGCCGAGGGCAACAGCAAGGTCGAGATCGAGGCAAAAGACATCAGGGAACTGTTCAAGAGATTGATCGAACGGTTCCCTGGGCTGGAGCCGCTCATGGATCGAGGCATTGCGGTCGCAATAGATGGAACCATCTATCGCGACACCTGGTCGAAGCAACTACCTGCGGGAGCGGAAATCTATCTGCTGCCGAGGTTGGCGGGGGGTTGACAACGGTTCAAGATGAGCACGGTTTCTGGCCCGGTAAAGGCACTGATGAGGCAACTACGCCTCAAAACCTACGATCGCTCGCCTTGAGTGGATTCGAACCGCAGCCCCACAATCTATCAAGGCCCCGCGGCTGCGGAAAAGTTGCCTTCAATGATTATCCAGCTCCTGCATCCCCTGCGGAATGTCGCGTTTGGCATGAAGCACACGCCAGACGTCGACATGATCTGGCTGGATTACATAGGGATATCGCTTCAGCGAAACGCTCCGCAGATCAGGCAACCCAACTCGTATGCATACCGCAATGATCCGGCCTCCGGATGGCTTGCGATCAGATCATAAGCATCTTCAAGTGCGTCGATGAAGCCGAGAGCGACCTCGGACCCAGCTTCGCGAGGATAGTAATCGACGGCTGCCTCGACATCACTGCGAGCAAGCTCTCGGGGAACAATCGATTTATTCACTTGCTGTGCAGACCACGTGCTCGATCGCGAAGGCTGCTGAAGTAATGCCCATCGACCGGTTCGGACCGTGCGGACGATCCTCCGTCAAGCAAAAGCTGGCGCAGAACAAGACGGTCCTGATCTCGACGGATCAATTCGCGGATATACTCGCTGCTCGTCCCGTAGCCCCGCCTCGCAACCTGCTCATCGACGAAGCTCTTCAAGTGGTCCGGTAGAGAAATGTTCATCGTGCCCATACGAGAGACCATAACGGCAATGGCAAAAATTTGGCAAGATTGGATCGCTTAACTGCCACCACACGGAAAACGGGAAGCCGGTGCACGTTCCCGTCGATACATCATGCGATCTACGGGCACATAAGGTACATTCTATTTTCAAGTGTTGGTGTGGACGGTCTCCGATCCGGCGGCGTACCCTTCACACGTCATTGTTGCATTTGGACTAGATCCTCCACCAAGAGCACCTTATTCAGCGATGGCGCAGGAGTGGCTGGCCAGTTTCCAAGCGAAGCTCCGCTGATTACGATGCCTACCATCTGCGACTACATCCATGGTCGTTTCCTGCCGCAGGATAAGGCGACGTTCGCGGCCCGGATTCTCAATCAGGTCTGGGAGGCAGCGTAGTACGGATTCCCCCGAGGGGATTTCGCAGGTAACGGAATCGTCGAATAGCCGGTCATGCCATTTCTCCACAGTTCGACGGTCTGAAGCCAAGCTCATTATTTTCCCAGCTTCGCGGCGGCAATAGCGTGCGGCATCAGGAATGCGGCAATCTCCACTGTGACGTGCGTCAGATCTCCCGGATTGTGCGCAACGCCTTCGACAAACGCGCGCCATTGCCTTTGCTTTTGAACGTCCTTAGCAAAAGCATCCGTCAAAGCATCTGGTGGGACTTCTGGGATCGGCGTTTCGCGGCGCTCGAAGGTGGCGGCGATTGCGCGCGCCAGCCTGTCACCATCGAAATCAAAGCACCTGCTGAGAAGCCAGATGTCGTAAAAGTCCTTCATCCGGCTGTTCACACGCCCGAGCATGACCATCGCCTGGAACTTTTCGGCGATGACCGTCTCCCGCGCATAGGCCCGGAGTCGTGGCGCTGGGAAATCCAGTATGGAAGGATAGTCCAGCATCTCCGCCCCGGGCTCAAGCGCATCACCAAAGCCAATGTCGATGGTAGGTTGATCCGGGCGCCGCTGATCGAAGCGACCGCTCGTAGCCGGAGCCCACCATACTCCAGCTCTTCGCGGATGCGATCCACCCGCAGGGTGTCGGCATAGAATATGACACCGTCATCAACCTCGTGCGCCAGGAATGCCCGAAATGTCTCCAGCATCGGGTCCGGTTCGGGATCACCAAATCCCAGAAGGTCGAGGTCGCGCGTGCCGCGGTGCGGATCGTCGAACCAGCTCATCATCAGCATGGCGCCCTTCAGCACGAAACGACCAGCATGGGTCGATTGGCTGATCCGAAACAGCAACCGCTCGAGGGCAAAACGCGTCAGAACCAGATCAAAGCTTTGCCCGCTTGCCTTGGCGAGTTGCAGCAGGCGGGCGCGCACCGAGGCGCCGACATTTCTGATTTCCTTAGCCATTGGCGGTCAGTGCCTCGAGATAAGGGCGGATCACGGTGCCGACACCACCGCGTTCGGCTTGGTTAATAATGTCGCCGGGCGTGGCCTTGCGCTGCCGCAGCGCTTCCTGAAGTCCCTCGATCGCCACAGAAAGGCCGATTTTGCCGCGATAGCGGAAGCAATCGGCAATTGTTTTGGCAACTCCAAAAATCTTCACCGTAACGCCTTCAATGACATGGGTTTCGACGCTTTCGTTGAGTAGGCTTCCCGTGAAACGCACAATACGAATTGGTGTGCCATCTGGTTTCGGCGCCCAGTCTTTGCGGCCTATGGCAAGCCACACGTGTTTCGGCAGCTGATCGGTCAGGCCGTGGAATGCCAGAGCTGAAACAAGGCAGACAACGGCTTTCGGAACACGCTTGGCTATCTCTGCCAGACTATGGTTGGCATCGAGCTCGGCATTGGGAAGTTGATAGAGACCCCGAGCAAGCCGCAGCACCTCACCATCCCGTTCCATCCGGCTCATGGTTGCCGCTGTGACACCAGCGTTCCGAAGCTCCGCTAGGCGTGCTATTCCGCGCTCAATGAGCACGGTCCGGGCGATTTGACGTTGAGTGACGGAGCCAGACATTGATACGGAAACTCGGAGAATAGAGCCTATTGTCCGAGGATTTGTATCACCCTTCACAGACTTGAGAAAGCCTCAGTTTGCGCGGTCGGTGACCATGAAGAAAAATTTAGCACTTCTCGACAAAGGACTACTGGGCAGGTCGAGTGACTGCGACAAACCCGAATACATCAAGTCCGGCACGAAGCGGAGGAATTAGCCGGCATCTTCATCGGCAATTACACAGAAACCTACCCCCAGCCAAGAGCAGTCAGATTGAGCCACAAGAAGGGGGGCGTCGAGTTGTGCATGCGCCGAACGTCAGAATCGTCTTCTTGCCCAACAAGCGTTGCAACTCTTTCACCTGGGCCTGAAGCGCCCGGTATTCGGAAGCCGGAACGACCTCCTCTTCGGCGGCCGTCGCCGTCAGAGCCCCTTGGGACGCTAGCTTGCGCCAGGCGAACAACTGGTTCGGCTGGATGCCGTGCCGACGCGCGACGATGCTCACCGTCGCGTCCGCCTCATAGGTCTCGTGGATGATCGCCAGCTTCTCTGCCGTGCTCCAGCGCCGCCGACGTTCCGGCACGGCGAGGACTTCCATCTTAAAATTGCTGCTAGTCATATTACCAACATTACTCCTACCCACTTAGCTAAGTGGTGGAGCATGTCCGGGCCTTTCGGGGGCTAATTCACGACGGACGTTCACCGACAGGTTGCCCGAGATTACTTCACCCTACATGCGACGAACTGAACGGATGGCTGAGATTGTGGGCTTGATTGGCCACAGGATGGGCGGTCGCCCGGGTGCATACTTGATGCATCGGCTCGGCATGCCGGTCAGCGACGACACGATCTTGCGGCAATTGAAGCGGAAGAATCCGGCGTCCATGCAAAAAGACAACATTCGGGTTCTGGGCATTGATGATTGGAGCTGGCGGCATTCCTCGCGGTACGGCACGATCATGGTCGATCTCGAGCGTCATTCGGTCGTCGATGTTCTGGACGACCGCAGCGTCGAGAGCGTCAAAGCATGGTTGCAAGAACGTCCGAGTATCGAGGTCGTTAGCCGAGATCGCTGTGGTCTGTATGCCCAGGCAGCCCGGGAGGGCGCACCGCAGGCCCGCCAGGTGGCTGACCGTTTTCATCTGGTCCAAAATCTCAGGGCGGCGATCAAGGAACAGATGAGCGTTTATGGTCACGCCCATGTGAGACCCATTCTCTCCGAAGACGCTATCGCCAGCGCTACGGCACAACACCGCCGCGCCCGCTTGGCGCACAGACAATCCCGTCAGGAAATATTCGAGACGCTTCAAGCTTTGCGCCAGCAGGGCCTCACCTACAGCGAGATTGCAAGGAGGACCGGATACGAGCGCCGCAGCATCGCGAATTGGCTTACTTCCAACGCACCTCGAGACAGAAATCGGGCGGCATTGAATCCGACATCGCCACTATATTTTGAAGCTTTCCTGGCTGAATGCTGGAAAAATGGAAACCGGTTGGGCGCCATCTGTTTTACGATATCAAGAACCGCGGTTACACGGGCAGCCGCTCCAATCTGGAGCGGCTGTTGAAGGTGTGGCGTGAAGTCGAAAACCTTCAATCCGACGAGCCGCCTCCGGATATGGATGTTTCAGAACCCGTCCGCGATCCTGACACCGGCCATATGATCTCGTCTGTGGTGGCCGCAGCGTTGTGCATAAAACCGCGCGGCCTTCTGACCGATCGTCAGGCCGGAAAGGTCAATGCCTTGAAGCAGGGCTCGACGGTCTTCGCCATAATGCGTGGGCTGGCCATGCGCTTCAACGGCATAGCAGCAGGAGCTCGGAGGCACTGGATGAATGGATCGACGATGTCATTGCTACCGAACTCACGGCGATCATGCGCTTCGCCAGCGTTTTGCGCCGGGATATCGATGCCGTCAAAAATGCACTCGAACTCCCCTGGAGCAACGGTCAAGCGAAAGGGCAGATCAACCGCCTCAAGATGCTGAAACGAGCAAATGTACGGTCGCGCCGGCCCAGAACTGATGAGGGCGAGAATGCTGCCGCTGAATCACAGAATTTGAGGATGAACCCGTTTAACTGCCAAGCGACACCGCAGTCGCTGACGATCACCGACCGCTGAAGCTAAGCTTGAAGCGCGTGGTGAAATCACCGCCCCACCACATGGGGAAGTTGGTGCCCCATTTGTTGTTGTGGATGTTGAAGCGGACACCGGCGGAATAGTCAGGCAGGTCCTTGCAGAAGGCCATGAACGGCCAGGACTGCGGCGCCACCAGCGGCGTGTCGAGGTTTTCGACCATCAGCTCGACGCCCGGTTCCGAGCGCCCCCTCACCGCCGTGACCGCCTGCAGCTGTGCACCGCCCGCGCGGGCGAAATTGTCGGTGGCGTGCCAGTGCCCCATCTTGCACACATCCCAGGCAGAACGTCCCTCGGGCGTGAACGACAGAAAGCTCGCTTCCGGCATACGGTTGGCGTTCTTGCCATAGAGGGACAGCCGGACATCGAGCCCGTCCTTGCCGGCGGAAAATTCGATGGCGATTTCGGCAGGCGCGCCCAATTGCTCCACCGCTTCTGCCGGCATGACTGCAAGGACGGATGCTGCGGTCGTGCCGTAGAGCTTGGGCGCGTAGGCCTGCGAGCGCGCTTCCGCAACCTTCGCAAGCCCGGGCTTGTCGTGGTCGAGCACCGCCCAATCCATCCAATGTGTAAGGTACGTATTCATGTGGCGGCGAACGTCGCCGGCGTCATAGCTTTCGTAGCGATAGGCGATCAGCGAACCGTTGGCGCCACGGACCGTCCGACCGTCGGGCGCAGTCAGCGCGGAAACGTCGCCGGTTACCGGATCAAGCTCGATGATCCAGCCGCCGACATCGAGCCGCGTAGCAGCCTCGGTCGCCTCGGGCCGTGATGGAACGGCAATCTCGGCAAGGGCCGCCTCGGCGCGGACCGCATCCTCGCCGTCCAGCTCCGCAACCGCCTGGTCGAGATAGGCCCGCTGCTCCGCCCAGGACGCTTCGGTATAATGGAAGCGAGGATCAGTCTTTCGCGCCGCCTCGAAGGCGGGGCGTGCCCAGGCCTTCTCGTCGCGCAGGAAGGATTTGATGTCGACGCCGCAGGTGTGTTCGGCGACCAGCGCCAGCTTGCGGCCGAAGGCCTGGCGGCTTGTGGTCATCCGCTCGCCGGCAAATTTGTCGTAGAGCCGCTGCAGCGTCAGATAGCGGGCGATCTTTTCCGGATCGGTGCCGCTGCCGTGGATCCAGCTGTCGCCGAGTTCCTTTTCCACCACCGGGAAACGCTTGCGCGCCTCCCAAATAAGCCTGCCGTAGTCCTCCAGCGTCGCCGCGCGTACGGCGGCACCCGGCTCGTGTTTCAGGATCTCGCGATAGGCTTCGGCCGTCTGCGACACGCTCTGCGGGCCGATGTTGTCGCTGGTATGGGCGAAGCTCAAGCCGTCGGAGAGACCCTCGGGGAAATAGGTCTCGCCATAGGAGCGCTGGTACATGACGACGATTTCCTCGCCGCCCGCCGCCCGCCAGCGAAAAATATCCGGGATTTCCGGCGGCGGCGAAGCGGAGTTCACGCCGATATGCAGGAAGCGCACGCCGGCTTCGGCCAGCAGCGGCACCATGCCGAGCGTATGCCCGGGCACATCGGTCATCTTGGCGGCGATCGTCTTCAGGCCGAAGCGATGGTCCAGCTCCTGCGCATAGGAAAGCCCCGCCTCGAAAAGATCCGGCGACATCAGCTCCGTATGGGTGGTGAAGGGCAGCGCGTGCCAGCGGATCAGGCCGCGCTCGATCGCCTGCTCCAGGCGGGCGACCTCTTCCTTCGAGCGAGAATTCAGGTGATCCCAGATCAGCCAGGCGCCCGTCGTCCAGACGAACAGCGGCTCGTCCGGGTTCTCATTGTAGAAGTGCGCGCCGGTCTCGATTGCCTGCGGAATGAAGCGCTCGTGATACTGCTTTCGGATCTTCTCGGCGTGATCGGTAAAACCGATGTCGAGATGGGTCTTAAAGACGACGTGGATGCGTTTTTCGGTCATGTTCGCTACCTTCAGCCGACGGTGCCCCGCACGATCAGGCGGGTGTTGAGTGTCTCGGTAAACGGCTCGGAATCGGGCGCACGAAGCCGCATCAGGATGAGGCGGACGAGCGCACGCACGCGCTCTTCGAGGTCGATGCGCACGGTGGTGAGGTTGTAGCTCTTCCAGTGCGCCTGCGGGATGTCGTCGAAACCGACGACCTTGACGTCTCCAGGCACCGAAAGCCCGAGCTCGTGGCGCAGCGCGTCGATCGCGCCGAAGGCGCCGACGTCATTGGCCGCAAAGATCGCATCGGCACCTTCGCCGATGCGGAACAGATCGAGCGTTGCCTGGTAGGCGGTGTCGTAGGTGTAATCGCCGGCAAGCAGGATCGGCGCATCCATGCCGCGCTCCGCGAGCGTCTCCTTCAGTGTGCGCTCGCGCTCGGCATTGGCGAGCGACTGCGCCTTGCCGCCGAGATAGGCGATGCGGCGCGCGCCATAGCCCTGAAGCAGGGCCACCGCCTGTTCGATACCGTTTTTCTGCCGGACGAGCAGCCGGTCATAGAGCGTACCGGATGCGGCGCCTGCAAACTGCTTCACGTCGTCGTAGATCACGTAGATCGGCACGGCGCGGTCGAGAAAGCCGCAGAGCACATCGGGCAGGATGTTCTCGGTAAAGGCGATCACGGAATCCGGATTGAAGCCGCGCATATAGGTGAGCAGGCGCGGATCCATGCTGAAATCAGCCTTGGCCTTGAAGAGCAGCGTCGCGAAGCCCTCCGCCTGCAGCGCCGTCGTCAACGCGTCGATCTCCTGGCTCTCCCAGGGGCTGCAGACGTCGGGCACGATCATGCCGACGAGATGCGAGCGACCGGTCACCAGCGAGCGTGCCGCCATGTCGGGCGTGTAGTTCAGCTCCCGCGCCACCTGCAGGATGCGGTCGCGCTTTTCCGGCTTCAGCGACGCATTCGGGTTGAAGGCCCGCGAGACCGCCACACGGGAAACATTGGCCTCGCGCGCCACCTGGTCTGCGGTGGCTCGGGCAGCTTTCTTGTCGGCGCGCTCGTTCATCTATCCGTCACAAAATGAAAACGTGTTCATTCACAAAAGAGAGCAACGCGACGATTTCGTCAAGCGGAATAGGTATTCCGCCGTTTTTTACCAACGGAACACATGATCCATGTTGACAAAGATGAAAGCGTGTTCATTCTTGACCGTCGTCGGGACGCCGGACCTGGAGGAGGGACGGACTGTCGCAGCCAGACACATAGGTCCTTGAGTGGATCGACCGGGAGGAGAAAGCATGCGTACCAGGTTTCATTCCCTATTGCTCAGCGCAGCCGCGGCCATCGCCTTTGCAGCACCAGTGAGCGCCACCGAACTCAACATCACCTGCCGCTGCATCATCGGCGGCGTAAACAGCGGCATGGCCGAGTGGATCGAAAAGAAGGTCATTCCGGCCTTTACCGAGAAGATGAAGGCCGAAGGCAAGGACGTCACCGTCAAGCTCACCCAGTTCGGCGGCGAGGACGAGCAGCTGACGCAGCAGCTCGCGCTCGATTTCTCCACCGGCGCCGGCCCTGACGTCTCCGGCTTCGACGGCTTCCTGATCCCGAGCTTCGTCCAGGGCAATCTCCTGAAGTCGCTCGAGGAAGTGGCCGGCCCAGACGTTCCGAAGTGGGAGGGCTGGCAGCATATCTCCGACGGCACCAAGGCGCTGATGAGCTACCAGGGCAAGCCCTATGGCATCGCGCTCGGCACCGACGCCCGCATGATCTTCGTGCGCAAGGACCTCTTCAAATCGGCTGGGCTCGATGCCGACAGCTGGCAGCCGAAGTCCTGGGATGAGTTGCTCGACGCCGCCCGCAAGATCAAGGCGGTCGCCCCCGACAGCTTCCCGTTGCAGCTCAACGCCGGCGTCTCCATGGGCGAGGCGACCACGATGCAGGGCTACTGGATGGCGCTGCTCGGCACCGGCGAACAGGTCACCGACGACAGCGGCAAATACATCGTGTCGAGCCAGGGCATCCTCGACACGCTGAAGCTCTACAAGACCATCTATGTCGACGACAAGCTCGGCGACCAGCGCGCGCAGCTGCTTGCCGACGGCCGCAACCGCACCTTCGCCAATTTCCGCGATGGCAAGACGGCGATGCTCGTCGAGGGCGATTGGTTCTATCGCTCGGTCACAGCGCCCGGCGCCGAATTCGCCGTCGCCGATCGCGACAACACCATGACCTGGAAGAAGATGCCCGCCGCAGCACCCGGAAAGGGCTTACGCGGCCAGGATTTCGTCACGATGTCCGGCGGCACCGGCTTCGTCATCAATCCGCATACGGACGCGCCTGCCGAATCCTGGGCGCTGCTCTCGTTCATGAACAGCAAGGAGCAGCTCGACGCGTTCCAGGAAATCCAGCCCGCCATCCGCATCCGCGACGACGTGGCGATCCCGAACTCGCCGTTCCTGACGGAAACGGCAACGACGCTGCTACCAATCACCACGGCCCGTCCGAACGACGCCAATTACAACAAGGTCTCGACAGAGATCCAGCGCATGACCGAAAGCGTCGTTTCCGGCGAGCTCTCGCCTGAGGACGCGATGGCCCAGTACAAGTCGGCCGTCATCGCCATCGTCGGTGAAGAAAACACCGTCAGCAAGCTCTAAAGCCAATGCGGGATGTGGCCGCAACGGTGCCCTCATCCCGCTTCGATCCAACGACAGAGCGCCCGGCTGCCATCCGTGGCCGGGCTCCCGATCCAGGATATGGGCATGAAACGCGCATGAAGAAATTCTCCCTGCTTTCGACGCGCGCCGGCGCGCTTTTTCTGGCACCGGCCACGGCCCTCGTCGGGGTCTTCGTCATCGTTCCCTTCTTCTGGGTGATTTTCGTTTCCTTCACCAACCGCACACTGCTCGGCCGCACGGCCGTCGACCCCGATTTCGTCGGCCTGCAGAACTATTTCGCGCTCTTCAATCCGGCGACCTTCTTTACCCGCGGCCAGTTCGGGTTTTCGCTGATCCTGACGATCCAGTTCGTGCTGCTCTCGGCGCTGATCGGCCAGGCGTTGCTCGGGCTGCTGCTCGCCTGGCTCAGCCAGACGGTCACGCCGACGCTCAAATCCTTCCTGCAGACCGCGGTGATCGCCGCCTGGATCCTGCCGGAGGTGGTGATCGGCTTTGCCTGGTTCGCCTTCCTCGACTATGACAACGGCACCCTCAACATGATCCTGCGCGGCCTCGGCCTGCCTCCGGGCGACTGGCTGCTGCAGCAACCGTTCTGGGTGATCGTGTTCTTCAACACCTGGCGGGGCGCCGCCTTTTCTATGATGCTCTTCAACTCGGCCTTCCAGTCGATCCCCCCGAGCTATTTTCAAGCCGCCGACGTCGCCGGCGCCACGTCTTGGCAGAAGCTGCGCGATATCTCGCTGCCTTTGATCCGCGGTCATGTCGTCACCGACCTGATCCTCATCACCATGTGGACCTTCAACGTCTTCACGCCGTTCCTGCTCACCCATGGCGGGCCGTCCTATCGCACCGAGATCCTGTCGATCTACACCTACCGCATCGCGTTCAAGGATTTCGAGTTCGGCAAGGGCGCTGCCGTCGGCGTGGTCATCATGCTGATCAATCTCGCCTTCGCGCTCGTCTACCTTCGCCTTGCCCACAAGAAGCCGGTGGAGGCGGAATGATGCAGAAGTTTCAGAACATCTTCGTGCGGCGCGCGATCTTTGCCGCCGCCGCCACCTTCCTCGGTACGATCTTCGCACTGCCGCTCGTCTGGTTCATCTTTGCGCCCTTCAATGCCCGTGCCGAACTCGGCCTTGCCATCCCCTCACCCTTCACGCTTTCGAATTTTGCCACCGTCTTCCAGAACACCTTCGCGATGCAGGCGCTGCTGAACAGCCTCATCCAGGCGGCGGGCGGCGTGGTGCTGGTCGGCGCGGCGGCGACGCTTGCGGCCTATGCCCTCTCGCGCTCGCCGATCCCGGGCAAGGGCGCAGTCACCTATATCCTGCTGCTCTTCTCGTCGGTCGTTTCAGGCTCGGCGGCGATGGTGCCGATTTTCCTGATCATCTCGGCAGCGGGCCTTATCGACACCCATCTTGCCGTCATTCTCGTCTTTGCCGGCGGGCTGTTGCCGACAGCGATGTTCATTCTTCGCGATTTCATCGACGCCATCCCGCGCTCCTATGAAGAGAGCGCGATGGTCGCCGGCGCCTCGCCGCTCCAGGCGTTCTTCGATGTGGCGCTGCCGGTTATCCGGCCGGGCATCGTCGTGGTTGTCGTCTGGGCCTTCGTCAACATCTGGGGCAGCTTCCTCATCCCCTTCATCCTGTTGCGCAGCGACAAGCTGATGCCGGCATCCGTCGCCATCTACTCCTTCTACTCGGAAGCCGGCACGCCGATCGTCACGCTGCTGGCCGCCTATTCGCTGATCTATTCGCTCCCCGTCATCGCCCTCTACCTCTTCGTGAATTGGAAATTCGGTTTCCGGTTCTTCGGTGGCATAAAGTCGTAATCGGAAACCCGTCATGGCCTCTGTCGAATTCCAGAACATCTCCAAGACCTTCGGCGCCTTCGTCGCCGTGCCCGACATCAGCTTCCAGATCGCCGACGGCGAGTTCATCTGCCTGCTCGGCCCGTCGGGCTGCGGCAAGACGACGAGCTTGCGCATGATCGCAGGTCTCGAAACGCCAACCTCTGGCCGGGTGATGATCGGCGGCCGCGACGTCACCTACCTGCATCCGAAGGACCGCGGCATCTCCATGGTCTTTCAGGACTATGCGCTCTACCCGCACATGAACATCGCCGACAACATCGCCTATCCCTTGAAGGTGCGCGGCGAGCAGGAGACCAAGCGCCACGCCCGCGCCAAGGAAGTGGCCGACGTCCTCAAGATCGGCGACCTGATGAAGCGGCTGCCGAGCCAGATCTCCGGCGGCCAGCAGCAGCGCACGTCGCTCGCACGTGCGCTCGTCTATCCGAGCGAGGTCTATCTTTTCGACGAGCCGCTTTCGAACCTCGATGCCAAGCTGCGGCTCGAAGCGCGCGGCTTCCTCAATCATCTGCAGCGCGACATGGGCATGACCGCCGTCTATGTCACGCACGATCAGGCCGAAGCCATGGCGCTCGCAACCCGCATCGCCGTCATGGACAAGGGCCGGATCGTGCAGTTAGCGCCGCCGATCGAAATCTACCGCCGGCCGGCAACGACCTTCGTCGCCAATTTCGTCGGCAACCCGCCGATGAACCTCGTCCCCGTCGAGACATCGATCGGCGAAGGCGCCCTGCATCTGCGCGCCGATGGCCTGAAGCTCGCACCGATCGCGCTCACCGACGCCATCTCCAAGGCGGCGAAATCAGGCAGGATGACACTCGGTGTCCGCCCCGAACATTTGCGTATCGCGGCCGCAGGCGACCTGAACGTGGTTTCCGGCGAACTCTTCGCCAACGAGAACATGGGGCCGGAGAGCCTCGTCACGTTGGAGCGCGGCGACAACGGTCGCGTCACCGCGCGCATCTTCACCGACGACGAGATCAAGGTCGGAACCTCGGTCCATCTCGTCTTCGACGCCAGGCACATCACCCTCTTCGACGACAGCGGCGCCCGCATTCCCGCGGCAGACGAACGCTGAGGCCGCCATGCAGGAATTTGCCGTGCGCATCACCCGTAAGCATCAGGCGGCCGATCCGTATTTCTATCTGCCCTTCGAGGTGCCCGAAGGTGTAACGCGCATCGACGCGACGCTCAGCTATCCGAAGTCAGAGGCATGCATCATCGATCTCGGCGCGCTTGATCCGCGGGCGACCGAGTATCCGACCGGCCAAGGTTTTCGCGGCTGGAGCGGTGGCGCGCGTGACCGTTTCTTCATCGCCACCGACGACGCCACGCCCGGCTACATTCACGGCGAGATGCCGCCCGGCCAGTGGAAGGTGATGCTCGGCCTCTACAAGATCCCCGAAGAAGGCGCCGAGGTTCGCGTGACGATCGATTTCGACAGAAGCCCGCGCCCCATCGTGCCGCCGCCGGAAAGAACGTTCCCCGTACGCAAACAGTCCGGATGGTATCGCGGCGATCTGCACTGCCACACCTTCCACTCGGATGCGGCTGGCTCGCCCGAACTGCTGCACGCCGCCGCCAAGCAGGCGGGTCTCGATTTCCTTGCGGTCGCCGACCACAACACCATCACCCAGCGGCGCTACTTCCATCCGCATTCCTCCGCCGACCTCATCTTCATCCGCGCCATGGAAATCACCACCGCCGTCGGCCACGCCAATGTCTTCGGCGTCGACGATTGGGTCGATTTTCGCATGACGAAGCCGGAACATGCCCACACACTCGCAAGCATGGTGCATGAGCGCGGCGGCCTGCTCTCGGTCAACCACGACAAGCCGACCATCCCCTGGGACTACGAACTGCCTAAGATCGACTGCATGGAGGTCTGGCAATCCCATTGGCTCGCTTGGAACTGGGTGTCGCTCGAGCGCTACCAGCAGCGCCTCGCCTCAGGCCTGAAGATCTCCGCCATCGGCGGCAGCGATTTCCACCAGCCGGCGCGGCTGATGCCCGAGGGACCGCTGGTGCTCGCGCGGCCAACGACCGTGCTCTACATGGAAGAGCTTTCCGAAGAAGCCGTGCTCGACGCCATGAAATCCGGTCGCGGGTATGTGACGGAAAGCCCAACGGGACCGCATCTGGAACTCACCGCCAACGGCGAACCGATGGGATCGAGCGTCAGCGGCCACGTTGTGGCCGAGGCGTTGGTTCGCGGCGCTAAGGGCGACCGGCTGCTGTGGTTCGACGCCTCCGGCATCGTCGGTGAAGAGACCATCGAAGCTGACGACTGGACCGCCCACTTTGCCGGTTCGCCCGATCGGTTCCTGCGGACCGAAATCGCCGCGGCCGCCAACCGGAGCGCGATCGTCGAGACATCCCGGGAGGCCCTTCACGGCAAAAATTTGCCCTGGGTGCTCTCGGAGCACGATCTCTCGAAACAGACGATCCGCCGGGCCATCAGCAATCCGATCTATTGCCGGCCCAATTAACGGCCGCTGCACTCCGCAACTGATCTCATTCTCGAAGTATGGGGCGTCCGATTTCGGCACGCTCATATTTTCCGCCTTACCGACACATTTTACGATTGCACCAGTTTTAAGCAGAAAAATTCCGTGCGAAGAAAAAAGGCAGAGACTCCCGCGACAGCACGTTAGGACCCCCATGGCGGCACGCCAGCGCATCATTCCCGTCCGGGGGATACAATCGTTGGGTCGCCAACCAGACGCTTGAAGACTATGCGCTGCGCTTCACCGCCAAGAGCGCCCGGCGCTTCTCTTCCGAACGCATTTCCCAGACCGCCATTGGCGCGATCTCCTTTCTGGCGCTGGAAGCGATCGGCGGCGCCATCACCATGTCCTATGGCACCACCAATGCGATCGTTGCGATTGTCGTCGCCAGCCTGATGATCCTTACCGTGGGGCTGCCGATCAGCCGCTAGGCGATCCGCCACGGCGTCGATATCGATCTGCTCACCCGCGGCGCCAGTTTCGGCTATATCGGCTCCACGGTGACCTCGCTGATTTATGCCAGCGTCACCTTCATCCTCTTCGCGATCGAGGCCTCGATCATGTCGGGCGCGCTCGAACTGGCGCTCGGCATCCCCTTCACGAAACGCTGAGCGCGAGCCTCACTGCATCGTTCCGCGTCGCCAAACTCGACATCATCAATAGCTTTGTCGGCCAGATACTCGGGAACGCTCCGGTGATCCTGATCATCTTTCTCGGATCGCAATTGGTATTCCGCAACGAGATCACTCTGGGCGAGTTGGTCGCTTTCCACCTTCTGGCTGACAAAGTTGCGGGGCCGATCATGTCGCTGTCGACGATCTGGGAGCAGTGGCAGGGGTTGAAGATTGCCCGGTTGCGCCTCGGCGACTTTCTCAACACTCCGGCCGAAAGCGAGCGTGCCAAACCGCCTCTGCGCATTAATGACTTCCTGACACTGAGCCTGAGAAACATCTCGTTCGGATACAGCCCGGATCAGACGATTATTCGTGATATGAGCATCGACATCGGTTCCCGTGTACCGACGCTGATCATTGGCGAATCAGGATGCGGAAAGTCCACCTTGGCGAAGCTGATATGCGGTCTCTACGCGCCGGACAAGGGACATGTTGAGGCAAATGGCCGTAGTCTGGCGGATCACGATCCTCACAGCGTTCGGCGGGCGATCGCCTACCTACCGCAGGAGCCGGCGCTATTTTCCGGGTCAATCCTTGACAACCTATTGCTTGTGAAACCGGCCGCAACTGAAGAGGAAATCGAGAGGGCGCTGGTCTACAGCGCCAGTGATTGTATCATCGCGCGACTGCCGCAAGGCATCCACACTGAAGTCGGCGAGCGCGGCGGTTACCTCTCCGGTGGCCAGCGGCAGCGCATCGCCTTGGCACGGGCGCTCTTGACCAAGCCGCGCGCCCTCGTCTTAGACGAACCAACAAGCGCGCTCGACGTGCAGGCGACAGCGCGTGTCGTAGAGACGTTGAAGCGCCTTGCCGAGGACAAGACGCTGGTCGTGATTCGGACCTGCTCGGTAAGAATGTGAGGGTCATCAAGCTGAATGCGGCTGAGCGAGATGATGCCCCGCCGGAGCTTGCGACGCCATGAGCACCGATATCGACGAGATCGATCGGCCGTTGTCGCCAACCATCAGCGTGACGTCTTGGCTGGTGATCACCCTGTTTCTGGCGATCGTCGTCGGCAGCATCGTAGCCAGGGTCGAAATCGTCGCGCGCGGCCAAGGGAAGATCATCCCTTTCGGTCGAGTTCAAGTCGTGCAGCCATTGGCAGACGGCAAGATCGTCAAAATTCTCGTATCGGAGGGACAATTCGTCCGGGCCGGCGATCTCTTGATGACGCTCGACGCGGCGACAGCCGAGAGCGAGATCAAGCGTATCAAGGCAAACATCGAGCGCCAACGCCAAGACGCGGCTGTCGCCAGGGCAATAAATACGCCGCTTGCTGAAGCTGATCCCGCAAGCAATGGCTTTGTGGAGGCTGGAAGGGCCATGTTTCGCCGCACCGCTATTGGCGATGGCCACCATGCCGACGCCGAAGCCTTGGTGATCTCCATCCTGTCGGCTCTTCGCGATCAAATCGCGCAGGTCGAGGCGCAAATCGACCGCATCAAAGAAAGCCAGGCCGCGCAGTCGGCACGGCTCGAAAAAATCCGTGCCGATCGGGAGATCGTCGCGTTGAAATTTGGAGCTGCGGAAGCGCTGCGCAACCGCGGGACGATCAGCGAATTCGAGTATTTGGCCCGACTGCGAGAGCTGAAGGCGCTTGAGGGCGATGCGACGATCGCGGCGAGCGAACTCGACGAATTGGTCGCCGAGGCCGCGGTTCTGTCAAAGCAGCGCACGAGCCTGATATCAACAACGCATTCCACCTACAGAGAGCAGTTGAACGAGGCCCAGATCACGCTGCAGAGTTTGGAAGCGGAACTAAAGGCTGCCGATAATCACTTGCGGAGCCTGTCGCTCAAAGCTCCCGTCAGTGGCCGTGTCGAGGCTGTCGGTGTTCACCGTTGGAGGCTTTGTCGAGGCAGGATCCACGCTAATGTCCATCGCTCCATCCAGCGAAGACATCGAGGTCGAAGCCTTTTTCGATAATCGGGACGTCGGCTTCCTGGAGAGGTGGGCCAGAGAGTCTTCGTCAAGTTCGACGCCTTTCCAGCAGAACGCTTCGGTATTGTGCGCGGCCGCGTGACGAGTGTCGGCGCTGATGCCCGCGACGATGCGGTTAGCGGGAAATGGGTTTATGCTGTGCGGTTGAAGCTTGACCAAGCCAGTATCCACGCGCCCGAGCGGGAGCTGAAATTCGTGCCAGGTATGACCGCGACGATCGATGTGGTCACCGGAGAACGGCGGCTGATCAGCTATTTCTTCGAGCCGGTGGTGAAAGCCGTTCAAGGCAGCTTCGGGGAGCGGTGAATAGGGATGGTATCGAAATTACTCGTTAAATAGGCCTCTCAAGCCCAGAGAGTTTATGAAGGGCACCATGCTTCATGTCTTTAGCGTAGGATTTGACACTCTCCCGGAACTGACCCCGGCTTTGACGCGGCTGGATACCAGCGTGAGTTCGACAGCCTCGCGGCACAGGGTTTCCGGCCGTTTGCACGTCGCGGGCTACGGTCACCGTTTTGGCAGGTCCTTTATGCTTGCGAGAAGTTTGATCGTTAGCGCATTGAACTGCTCCTGCTCAAACTTTGTTAGTCCCGCCAATGCAGAGCGTTCGTTTTCGACATCGTGCCGTCGAAGCTGTCATCCTCTATGAGCTCTGTAGACGAGGCGGTATTGGATTGAAGTCGCTGCCGATCCTCATACGCGGCCCACGGCGGCACCTGGAACATCAGCCACGACACCGGTGTCGTCGTTGTTGGCCGCAACTACTCTTGAAGCCCAGCCGACCCGGCGCTCAGACGCCCGCCGCGATCAGAGCCTTGATGTGCCGCATGTCCGAGCCGCAACATCCCCCGACGACGCGCAGTCCGGGGAGCCGATCTGCCATTTCAGCGTAGAGCGCGCCGAACTCCTGCGGGTCACCGTCATCGAGCTCGGTGGCTTCGTCCAGTTCGGCATGGCTTCGGCGTGAGGCGTTTGGGCGGATCATGCCAATCCGGTTGAGCCAGCGCGATGGCAGCTTTTCCCCGAAATGCTCGGGATGGGCGCAGTTGATCCCGTAATAGCGAACGTAGCCGCCAGTCGCGGCTTCGACCTCGCTGAGAGCGGAATCGAGGTCCTGCCCGGTCGGCAACCGCCCGTCGGTCTCGACCGTGAATGAGAGTGCGAAAGGAAGGCCAAGATCGCGCGCCCGGTTGACCATGCCGATGGCCTCGCCCGGATGGGTGATGGTGAAGGCCGACGCGATGTCCACACCCTCCTCGGCAAAGGTCTCCAGCTGGGCGCTGTGCAGGCGGGCCGCTTCGGTCGGGGTCAGAAGCTGCTCGGGTGCATAGCCATCGCCTGCCGGCCCGAGCACCCCCTCAATCAGGATATGGTCACGCCAGGGATGGGCGCTCCGCAGGTCGCGGGCGAAGGCGACGGCGCGCCGGTTGACGTCCCGGATCCCTGCCTCGTCGAGCTCGAGCTTCGGCCCCCAGCCGCCATTGGCGCGCCAGGTCGGCGTGCCCATCACAAAGCCGCGCCCCGCGACCTGGGCCAAGTCGAAATACGAAAGCGCGTAACACCGCAGCATCTCGCGCCCCTCTGGGCTGTCGAGCAGGACGAAGGAGGCGAACAGCGGCATTTCGGCGCCTTCGTGGAAGATCAGGTCTGTTTCCATGCCCCCGTCGCTGATGAATGGGTCTGGCGACGAAAACAGCCGATCAAGTATACCCATGATATCCTCCCCCAAAGAACCCACTGTAGCAAATTCCGGCGGCGCGGTCGAAACTTGGTAGCGAGGCGCAGCCGGCGCACTCCACAGTCCCGACGGCCGGGCCCTGGACTTATCACCGACGCAGAAATCCTGTCAGACGGACTTCTCCCAATGGATACAGATCACGATCACGTGCAGGTAAAAACGGATTAGCTACCGGCCATAGCTTCCCGTCCCACTCGATACATTATGCGATCCTGAACGCACAAAGCGGGAACATCAAATGAACGAGCGCTTCGTTCAAGGCGCAACTGGACTTAGCGTCTTCTTCGCAGTGAGGCGCTGACCGCACTGGACCTCGCTCAGTCCGACTGCAATCCGGAAACTGTTTGCAGCCGCAAACACCGAACCGTCCTGTCATGCGCCGGCTGGGCGTCAGCCGCCGACATCTTTTCGAGACACTCAACCGCGGGGCCTGCCCACCATCGAGCTAAAAGACCACCGTCACTAATTGACCGCTGGTAAAAGAGGTAGACCAAGCTCGTTTAGAAAAGTGTTGTGTTTCGCCGTTGCATCGCGAACCTGCTTCTCGATCTCGACCAACTCCCTCTGCGTGACCGACAGATCGATTTCTTCCTCTCCCAGGGTTGTGCTGATGTAGCGGGAGATGTTCAGATTGTAACCTTCCTCCGCGATTCGCTCCATGCTCACACGCTTGGAGTAGCGGTCCTCTTCCGTGCGAAATTGGTAGGTCGAGACGATCTTGCCGATATGATCCGGCGTTCCATTCTTGCCATCTCCCAACTTGTTCTGGCGCTTGTCTTTCAAGAAATGCTCGGCAGCGTTGATGAAAAGCACGTCATCGAACTTCTTACACTTCTTCAGCACAAGGATGCAGACCGGGATACCAGTCGAATAGAACAGGTTCGCGGGCAGGCCGATGACCGTGTCGATGTGGCCATCCTTCAGCAATTTGGTTCGGATGCGCTCTTCCGCCCCGCCTCTGAACAGTACCCCGTGGGGGAGAATGATGGCCATCACACCCTCATCCTTCAGGTAGTGGAACCCGTGCAGCAGGAAGGCAAAGTCGGCGGCCGATTTGGGCGCCAGTCCGTGGTTCTTGAACCGCACATCATCGCCCATCGCCTCAGTCGGTTCCCAGCGCAAGCTGAAGGGCGGGTTGGCCACGATCGCATCGAAGGACGGCTTCTTGGCGGGATTCAACTCGCGCAGGATGTCCCAGTCATTGGTCAGCGTGTCGCCGTGGTAGATCTCGAATTCCGTGTCCTTCACGCCATGCAACAGCATGTTCATTCGGGCGAGGTTGTAGGTGGTTATGTTCTTTTCCTGCCCGTAGATTTTGCCGATGCCGTGCGGCCCCATGCGCTTGCGCACGTTCAACAGCAGCGAGCCGGAGCCGCAGGCAAAATCGAGCACGCTGGCGAGCCGCTCCTTCTTTCCGGTTGCAGGCTCCTGGCTGTCGAGCGTCACGATCGCGGAAAGGATGTCTGAAACCTGCTGCGGGGTATAAAACTCGCCTGCCTTCTTTCCGGAGCCGGCGGCAAATTGGCCGATCAGAAATTCGTAGGCGTCTCCCAGCGCATCCACGTCGGACGAGAAGTCGACGAGCCCTTTGGCAATCTCGGTGATGATAGTGCAGAGTTTGGCGTTGCGGTCCGCATATGTCCGGCCGAGCTTTTCCGAGCCAAGATTGATTTCCGAGAAAAGGCCTCCGAACGTACTCTGAAACGACTCGTTCTCAATGTATTTGAAGCCGGCCTGGAGGGTATTCAGCAGTTCGTCGTTCTGTGTGCGCGCCATATAGGCAATGCTGGTCCAGAGGTGTTCCGGCTTGATGACGTAGTGCGCCTTGAGGCGCATCTGCTGTTCGAAAGCCACGACATCATCGGGGTTCTGCGCGTACCAAACAGATAGGGGTGAGCGCCCGCCATTGCCGATCGCATTGGGATCGGGGTAGTCACGCCCAAGCTCCTTCTTCGCGGCCATCTCGTAATTGTCCGAGAGGTAGCGTAGGAAGAGGAACGACAGCATGTAGTCGCGGAAATCGTCCGCGTTCATCGCCCCGCGGAGCGTATCGGCGATGTTCCAGAGCGTCTTGCCCAGTTGTTTTTGGGTTTGGTCGTTCATTTTATAGATACTTCCTCGGGGGCGGGCGCAGGCGCCGGTGCTGTGGCCTGGACCGGAAACATTCCTGGTAGAGCGAACTCAAACCGCGTGATGAATTCGCGCAGGATGCGGCGGAACAATTGTTTGTTGTCCTCGCCCATCTCCGTGGGCTCGTGGATGGCATAGGCGCCGTGGCTCAAAAGGTTCAGCGCGCGATTGAACAGCGCCCTATCATCGTCGTTGTCCAGCGCCTTCAGGCAGAAGGCTATGCTCGGGTGCCCGAAGAAAGATGCCGTCTTCTCCATGACACTGCGCAGCGCGTTGAAGTGGAAGGTGTAGAGGTTCCCCTTCTTCGGATCAGCCGCACGCTGCAATTCGGCGAGCGTCGCCACATGGTGGAAGAAGGGCGTGTCTTCCGTCGCCTGAAGCGTGTAGGTGCCGTCGCCGCTCGGCCGGTGAAGGAAATAGCGCCGATGGTCGACCGAAGGCGCGTCATCAATCTTTCTGCCGACTTCGTTGCACATGACGTTGAAGAACAGCGCATGGTGGGAAGAGAAGATCACCTTGATCGGGGTGGACGCACCGGTGGCATTCTTTCGCGTGGCGGCCCGGCGGAGGAGTTTGGCCAGGTCGCAGGCCACCGAAATCGCGTTGTTGTCATCCAACGACGAGATCGGGTCGTCTATATAAAGGTACTTCTTCCCCCGATAGGATTCATGCCCATCCAGCATCCGTTCGCAGATGGCCATGAAGATGCACCAGATGAAGATGTTTTGTTCGCCCCGTGACACCTTGATGTTGGTCTGATTGCCCTTTCGAAAGCTCACGAAATCGGGCTTGGAGACTGTATCCTTGCCCTGCTGAACTTCCTTGTAGGTGAAGTCGAAATCGAAATCGGCATAGCGTGAAAGATAGCGGGCAATCGTCTCGTCAAGCGCGAGTTCCGTCATCGCATTGAAGAAGGATGACTTCTCGTTCAGTTGCAGGCGGCGTAAGCTGTCGCCTTCAAGGTCGTTCTCCCAGACGAACAGGTCCTCAGTGAATGCGTTGAAATAAAGCGTGTCGGGTGTTCCGGTCGGGTTCTTCTTGTTCTTGCGCTTCCCCGAGTCCTTGAACTCCATCGACAAGCGGGTCTTACCGGTGCGGTTGTAAGCGTAGATTAATAACAGAGAGGCTGGCCCTGTGGGATTATTCAGATCGTCACGAAGTCGGGCCACCAGGCTTTTCAGGTTCTTGTAGGTGCTCATGCGCCAGCCTCCCCAACTTGTGGGAAAAGCTGTTGCATTAGGCCCTTCTTGTGGGTCTTGAGCGTGTCGAGCTTTCGGGTCTCGGTGGTGATGAGGTCGTCGAGGGAGGTGAGGCAGTCGGCGATGCGCTGTTGTTCTGGGCCCCTCGGAAAGAAAGCCTTTAGTTCGAGAATATCAGGGCGTGATAAGCCTGGAATTAGATTGCCCGCCCCCAAGACTTTGAAGCGCCGTTTCTTCGTAAGCAGAAATTGAAAAACAAAACGGCGGATTTGACCTTCCTTCGGTCGTACTGCCATTAGCTGTCTGCCAAGCGCTATTGCGGGCAAATTGGAAAACCAAACTTCTCCCACTCCGCTGCCCTTAACGGTGATGAGAGTGTCGCCACTTCTGGCTGCACTGGTTGTTGAAGCGGTCCACTTACTTGCGCCAGACAATTCATCCGTGAAGTCCGATGGGCCTGAAAAGTATGGAACTTCGCCGCTCTCGCTGTATTCATCCGGCGACAAATGCAGTCCCGAAATGAGGTCAACAATCGCAGAGAAAGGCTTCTCCTCCCACTCCCCCGCTCCCTCAAACTCGGGGAAGCGGAGGCGGGGTTGACCTTCGCCTTCCTGGGGGAAAAGCTGCTGCATCAGGCCCTTCTTGTGGGCCCCCAGCGCCTCCACCTTCCGCCCTTGCGAGGCAATCAGCGCGTCCACAGAGTCCAGACAGTCGGCAATCTTTTGTTGCTCGGGCAAAGAAGGCAGCGCCAGTTGAAGACGCGCAAGGTCCTTGTAATAGATCCGCACGCGGACGCTTCCATCGCCCTTCTCCGAGACAAACTCCTCCCAGGCGTCGGAGCGCCGAAAGTGATCGAGATAGGCGGGGTCGAGCCTGTGATGGCCTGCGCCCTTGCATTTGAATACGACATAGTCCGGGCTGACCAGAATGTCGTTGTTACCTTGCCAACGAGCGATTGAGCCGATGTTAAGCCGCATCGGATTGTAGGCGAACCAGTCTTTCCGAACGAATTTGTAACGTGCCGTGTCAGCCGCGACGATGCGTTCCTCCATGGGTACGATGCCTTCGACCTTGGACACCCCCATAATTTGCGATGGGGCCTGACCTGAGCCATTTCGTTCTGTGCTTTCGACCGTAGCGTCCGCCAGGTGCAGATCCTGAATTGGGTGACCGATAAACTCTGGAAACCGCAGCTTCGGCACCAGCGTAGCCCCACCGCCCATCTCGGCTGATGGTTTTCCCTTACTGCTCATAAGCGCTCAGCCCCGAAATCTCGCGCCCACCGGCCCGCTTGATCAGCAGCGGCAATAGGTCGGCCATCAGGTCCAGTTCCTTCACGCGCCGCGCCTTCCAGTTCAGGCCAAGGGGTTCCATCAGATCGGTCAATGCCTCGCCGTCAAAGATCATGCGTTGCAGGATGGTGTCGACAAATCCTCGCAGCGCCTCGGTGGCCAGCCCCTGCTTGCCCGCAATGCCCGCCAGTTCCGCCGCGTTCTTTTCCGCCTTGAACCGCTTGTAGCCCTCGCGGATGGCTTTTTCGCTTAAGCCTTCGCCTGCCTTGAGGGTGTGAATATAGGCCGCGATGTCCTCACGCTCGTCCATGAACTTAGCATCGGACTGGATCACGCCGATCAGCTCCTCGCGGCTCATCTTCTGCTTGCCGGGCGTTGCTTCCGAATAGCGGGCGATCAGACCCATGATGTAGTCATAGTCGATGACGGCCGAGGCAAAGAGAACGAACTCGAAATCCAGCTGGTCCGCTTCCTGCATCGGCTTGTCCGCGCCCTTGCCCTGCTGGGCACGAAGGCGCTGGGCCGTTTCCAGATAGGCGCCGCGGTAGCCAAGGAGGTTGTCGCGCGGCAGGACCTGCTCAATGGTGTTGCGGTTCTCTTCGGTCAGGTCGGTGTACTGGTCGAGCTGGGTCTTAAGCCGCTGAACCTCCTTGAAATGTTCGATAAACGCTGCACGGGCCGCATCGCCCTTGAGGTTCGGCACCGCTTCGGGGGCGCATTCAAGGCCCTGCGACTTCATGAAGGCGTCGAGCTTCTGGACTGCGGTTTCCAGTTTCTGGATGACTACGGGGGCCTTGTCGACAAGCCAGATTTCGCGGGCCTTTTCGGCGGTAGCCTCGCCCGAGAAGAGGGCTATGGCGGCATCAACCGCGCCCTGTTGCTGACGGAAGTCAAGGATGTTGCCATATGGCTTGGTCGCGTTCAGCACCCGGTTGGTGCGTGAGAAGGCCTGGATCAGGCCGTGATGCCTCAGGTTCTTGTCGACGTAGAGGGTGTTCAGGAACTTGGAGTCAAAGCCAGTCAGCAGCATGTCCACCACGATCGTGATGTCGATTTTGTGGTGCGGTTGATTGGGATAGGCCTTGCGCAGATCAGCATCCGGCCATTGCTGGTCTTTGATGCGCTTCTGCACGTCTTGATAATACAGATCGAACTCGCCAATCTTGTGGTTGGTGCCGTAGCGGGCGTTGTAGTCGGCAAGGATGGCCTTCAGCGCCTCCTTCTTCTTCTCCGGCTCGACCGCGTTGTCTTCCTTCTCCTGCGGCAGGTCTTCCTGGATCTGCTTCACATCAGGATCGCCCTCAGCGGGCGGGGAGAAGACGCAGGCGATGTTCAGCGGCTGGAAGCTAGGATCGGCGGCCAGCTTCTCTGCCTGCATAGTCTTGAACAGAGAGTGATACTCGATGGCGTCATTGATCGACGAGGTTGCGAGCAAGGCGTTGAACCGGCGTTGACCTGTGGCTTGGCCATGCTTGGAGAGGATCGCCTCGATGACCGCCCGCTTGGCCAGCGCTTCGCCCGGTTTGGGCAGGGTTTTGCCCTGCGGCTTGAAATAGTCGACATGGAACCGAAGGACGTTTCCGTCCTCTATAGCATGGGTAATCGTGTAGGTGTGAAGTCGCAGCTGAAAGAGGTCTTCCGTCGTCTTCATGCTGGCCTGGGTGTCTTCGATCTTCTGCTGGGCAGCATTCTGATCGAAAATAGGCGTACCGGTGAAGCCAAAAAGCTGGGCGCGCGGGAAGAACTCCTTGATGGCCTTGTGATTCTCGCCGAACTGCGACCGGTGGCATTCGTCGAAGATGAAGGCAATGCGCTTGTCGCGCAGCGGCTCAAGCTGTTCCTTGAAGCTCTTCTTGCCGTCCTTCTTCTGTTGCTTGTTGCGCTTGCTGTTTTCGTCCAGCGCGAGGCCGAGTTTCTGAATCGTGCAGACGATGACCTTGTCGGCATAGTCGTCTGAAAGGAGACGTCGAACGAGGGAGGCGGTGTTGGTGTTTTCCTCGACGCAGCCTTCCTGAAACCTGTTGAACTCCTCGCGCGTCTGCCGATCGAGGTCCTTTCGGTCCACTACGAAGAGACACTTCTCAATGTCAGGATTGTCCTTCAACAGTGTTGATGCCTTGAAAGACGTCAGCGTCTTGCCGCTGCCTGTGGTGTGCCAGATGTAACCATTGCCACAATCCTGCGCGATAGAATCGACGATCGCCTTCACCGCGTAGACTTGATAAGGCCGCATCATCAGGAGCTTCTGCTCGCTTGCGACCAGAACCATGTAGCGGCTGATCGTCTGCCCAAGGGTGCATTTGACTAGGAAGGTCTCGGCGAAGCTGTCGAGATGGACGATCTTCTTATTGTCTACATCAGCGAACTCATAGACCGGCAGAAAACGCTCTTCGGTATTGAAGGTGAAGTGGCGCGCATTGTTGTTCGCGAAATAGAACGTTCGATCCCGGTTGCTGACAATGAATAGCTGAAGAAAACACAAGATCGTCTTGGTATAGCCATTTCCGGGGTCGTTCTTGTATTCGACGATTTGCTCCATCGCCCGGCGAGGGCTAATGCCGAGGGTCTTCAGTTCAATTTGAGTAACCGGCACACCGTTGATTAGCAGAACGACATCGTAGCGATGATGGCTGTTGTCCGTGTTAATGCGGAGCTGATTGACTACTTCGAAACTGTTCTTGCACCAGTCCCGGATGTTGACGAGCGTGAAGTTGAGCGGTGTGCCATCATCGCGGGTGAAGCTATTACGCTCACGCAGGATCCGGGATGCCGCGAAGACGTCGGGCGTGACGATCTCGTCTAAGAGACGGGTGAATTCAGCTTCTGTTAGTTTAACGCGGTTCAGCGCTTCGAACTTCTCACGAAAGTTACGCTCTAGCGCAGCGCGGTCCCGGATGTCGGGACGATGTTCATATTTGAGATCCTGCAGTTTGGTGACGAGCGACTTTTCAAGGGCGCTTTCAATCGTGTGCATGTTAAGATGGTCACTCCGCAGACTACTCAGGCGTGCATGCCCTTTTTGAGAATTCGAAGTGTATAGCTGTCCACTTATAGAAAGGGGAGCCCGAAGTTGGCGTAATCTTCAATTTCAAGACACCGGTGCTGGCCATGGAGATGACCAGCCGGCCCGGTGAACGGCGGTTCTACGCAGAACTGCTGACCCTGCTCGGCGCACCGCAGCGACCGCGGGCAGACATCGCTCAGATGGAGCAGGCGGCCTTGCGGATCATGGAAGCGATCGGAGTGCAGGTGCTGGTAATCGACGAGGTGCACAACATTCTCGCCGGAACCTATCGCGAGCAGCGCATCGTCCTCAACACCCTTCGTTTTCTAAGCAACCGTCTCCGGATCTCGCTTGTCTGCTTCGGCGTCAACGAGGCGCGTGAAGCAATCAGCGGCGACGCGCAACTGGCCCGCCGGTTCGAGCAATTCACGCTGGGCCGCTGGGCTGCAAACGAACAGTTCGAGACCCTGGTGGTCTCCATCCTGCGCAATACGCCGTTGCGTCAGCCGTCGGTGCTCAGCGCGAAATCGCTGCGGCGGATGCTGCAGATCACCGAGGGCATTACTGCCAACATCTTCCATATCATCAACACCCTCGCCATTGAGGCCATCGAAAGCGGACGCGAGCAGATTACCGACGACGCCATCGAGAAATGGGAGCCGGAGTTTGATGCCGAAGCCGCCTTCGCATGACGCCGGAACATCCTCGCGGCAATTTGCCGGTAACACTCGCTCCCCACACCGACGAACTCCTGACGTCGTGGATCAGCCGACACGCCGAGTTCTATGCGGTCCCGCCCCTTGCTATGCTTCGGCATTGTCTGCCCGAGGCGTCATCGTTGCACGCGGCTAATCGCAGTCTGAACGGTGATCAGGTCATCCGTCTCGCCGCCATTTTCTCCACCGAACCGGCGACCGTGCGCCGCATGACCCTTTCGAGTATAACGCAATCGTCACGACGCCTGCTTGCAGCCAGGCCGCTGCAGTCCTGCTCAGCCTGCTGCCGCATGGGCCACACAATGTCCGTGACGTGCTCGCAACGCACATCCGTAAACAGACGGGCTCCTACGAGCAGGCGAGCTACGCCATCCAGGACACCCCCGAAATGGTCGCCAACCACTATGGCCGCTTCTTGCCCCAGGACAAGGCCGCGCTTGCAGCCAAGATCCTGTACCAAGTCTGGGAGGCCGCCGCTTAGTGATGCGTTCGACGTCAGGGGAGGTAAAGACCCCCTGAGTCCACGGCAATGATGTAACGCATCGTCGACAGAGGCCTCTATCAGATTGTTTTCATTGCGTCCTTGTTGCCACGTTCTGAAGGGCGCCCGCTTTGCTCTCTCGGCTATGGTGAAACAGACGCCAAGGTGTGAGCAGATTCGAACGCGCACACGCCGTCATCCATTTGAAGGCGAGTCTCCGATGCAAAATGCAAGTCGAGGCAGTTGAAAGGATTCGAACCGTCAACCCTACATGTTGATTTTCTCAATGGGAGCTGCCGAATATCTGAACTAAGAGACTTTTACTTAGCTTGGCTTACCCGGTTCGCGGAACGACGGGAAAGCCACTCCTACTCCCTCTTCAGTCCTTGGAAAACATACGCCCAAACGCCGGGCGATCGGGGAGGCGCAACCGACGTCGAGCATCCTTGCCATGATAGGCGAGCGCGGCTCACAGCCCTGTAAGACAAAACGGCGGTTACGCGCAAGTGGCGCCGGCCTGAACGCCCTGCGATCATGTTCCTTCCCACCCTTCTCCGCCTCTTCCCTTTCTCCCTCAACCGGGTGGTGTCGGCGGATCCCGGCTGCTATCAGCTTGCGAACAACTGTCGGGGCGGAGCGTTATGCCTGTGGCTCCTTCCGGATCGTAAGGACCGGGCGAGCTGGGGCGGGCAGGATCCAGGTAAATCTGTTCAGAAAGTTCCTTTATAATCGTTCCGGGCTTTCTAAATCCGGCAACACGCTTAGAGTTAGACCATGGCATCGGCACAACAGATCATAGGGCTCGTGAAGAGCCATGCTGAAGGCGACAAGGATCGTTTCTACGACCTTGCGATGCAGCTGGCTGCAGCCGAATCCCAGAAGGGCCACAGCCGTCTTGCCGAACAGCTTCGCCAATGGGCCGAGGCCGGCGCCAGCGCGCCTGAGCAGAAGCGACCCAACCTGACGCCGCTTGCCGCACCGCGCGGCGAGCTGTCAGGTTTCCTCGGCGCCAGCTATCCGACGGCTCGCATGGCGGATGTGATTGTTCCACCGGTCATTGAAGATGAGCTCCGGCATCTGGTTGTTGAAATCCATCATGCCGAAAAGCTCGAAGAGCGCGGCCTGCGGCCACGGCGGCGGGTGCTGCTTGCCGGCCCACCCGGGACCGGCAAGACCTTGACGGCCGCGGCTCTCTCTGCCGAACTTCGCTATCCGCTCTTCACCGTTCTTCTACACGGGCTAATCACGAAGTTCATGGGCGAGACGGCCCAGAAGCTTCGCATGGTGTTCGACGCGATCAAGACGACGCGCGGCGTCTACCTCTTCGACGAGATCGATGCGCTGGCCTCAAGCCGCGGCAACGAGAACGATATCGGCGAGGCAAGGCGCGTCCTGAACTCGTTCCTGCAGTTCCTAGACGAGGACACTGGTCCGTCGATCATCATCGCGACCACAAACCTTCCCGAACTGCTCGACCGCGCGGTTTTGCGCCGCTTCGATCTGGTCCTGTCCTACGATTTGCCGAACGGGGACGCGATCGAAAAGGCGATGCGCCGCCGGCTGCACGGCTTCGACGTCAGTGCGATCAACTGGGGTCAGATCGCTGGTTATGCAAGCGGTCTGTCGACGGCCGACGTGATCGCGGCTGCTGAAGACGCGGCGCGCCGCGCTGTCATTCTCGACTCGGGCGCCGTCGAGACTTCAGCCGTGGTGGCATCGCTAGAGCGGAGGCGTTCGCTGCAAGGCATAGGAACAGACAAGCATGGCTCGAGATCGGCGCCACTTCATACTGAGCGGAATCGGAAAAGCGCGCCCGTTCGGAGCAAAAACCGGCGGATCGTCAAAACATCCAAGTGATGTCAACCACCGTGAGGCGCATGCACAGGCACTGCTGACAGCTCTCGATCACCTTCCAAATATTGCCGAGAACAATCTTCCGGGCGTCTATCTTGCGATCGAAGGCCGGCCGCATGAGGTGATGGTCACTAAGAGCCTGAACGCCAGCGGGCTGACGCTTCTCAAGGTCGAAAAGCAGCCCGGCGCGCCGGCGGAAGCGACGGTATTCGCGACCGAAAAGGGGATTGAGAAGCTTCGCAAGAAGATCGAGGATTTTGGCGGCGATCTCCCGGTCAACCAGGACGGAAGCTTCAAGCCGCCGAAGAACGCCGACCTGGTGCAAAGCATTAGTGCGATTTCTGAGGCGGGGCTTCGCGCCTTGTGGCGCAGTCCTGGCGGCAGGTTTCCGACCGGGCCCGACAAACAGGCTTGGGAAGTGTGGCTCGGCAAGGCGGAGGCGGCCGGCTTCCTAGCCAACGCTGCGGATTATGGTGTTGCTGTCGGGACGGATAGACTGAAATTCCCGGAAGATCTGGTGGTGATCGCGGTTGCGACCGCTGTCGAGCTGGCGGCGGCCGTCCGAAACCTTGGTGGCGTCCGGGCGCTTGCGACGCCGACCCGCACGGCGGACGATTTCGATGCCATGCCGATCGAGGAGCAGCACCAGTGGGTTGATGATCTGGTGGGCCGGACGACCTACGCCGCCAATGCAGATCCGAATTATATCACGCTTCTCGATCGCGGCGTCAGCCGGGCGCATCCCCTGATCCAGCCGGCATTGGCGGCAGCCGATAGGCATGCGGCCAAGCCGGCATGGGATGTGAACGATACCGTTGGCCACGGAACGCAGCTGGCTGGCCTGGCACTCTTCGGCGACCTTAGCACAGCCTTGCAGACGACCTTGCCGATCACGATCGGTCACCGGTTGGAATCAGCGAAGATCATGCCGGATGCCGGTCACAATCCACATCATTTACTTGGAACCGTGACGCGCGAGGGCATCGATGCTGCGGAAGCGAGCGTGGCCAGGCGGCGGACCTTCTGCCTGGCGAGCACGACGGAAGACGACACGCCGCATGACGGCGCGCCGACCTCGTGGTCAAGCGAGATCGATCAACTTGCGTCAGGCGCTTCTGGATTACAGAAACGCCAGCGGCTCATTCTGGTTTCGGCGGGAAACAGCGATCAGAACGCCTTCACCGGTGGCAATTATCTCGCTGTCTCCGATCATCCGGATAATGAGTTGGAATCGCCGGCGCAGGCATGGAATGCAATCACCGTCGGCGCTTATACGCAGAAGGTCATACTGCCGCCGGGGGAGCCCGGCGTTTGCGTTGCTCCCTTGGGCGATCTGGCGCCATCATCGCGCACCGCAAGCTGGCAATCCTACTGGCCGATTAAGCCAGACGTCGTCTACGAGGGTGGCAACTGGTTTATGCATGGCGCGCCACCACCGATGAAACATCCGGCCCTTGCCCCGCTCACGACCGATCACCAATATCCGCAGCGCGCTTTCACCACCTGCAGTGAGACCAGTGCGGCAACAGCGCTTGCCTCACGCGACATCACCGCGCTTTGGTCGGATTATCCAGAGCTCTGGCCGGAAACAGTTCGGGCGATTTTCGTGTCGTCCGCCCGATGGACTAGCCAGATGCTCGCCCATGTTCCGGCGCAGCCATCAAAGACGGATCTCGGGATCCTGTTCAGACGCTATGGCTATGGCGTGCCGGATATGGAGCGGGCACGGCGCAGCGCGTCGAATTCTCTGACGCTGATCGTCGAGGACGCGATCCAGCCCTACAAGAAGAGCGCCACGAAGAATGCCGAGCACATCCATAACGAGCTGAAGCTGTTCGAGCTTCCTTGGCCGGTCCAAGAGCTGCGCCGGCTCGGCGCTGCCGAGGTCAAGCTGCGTATCAGCCTCAGCACCTTTATGTTGCCAAACCCGTCAGAACCGGCCCGCGGCAACAAATACCGCTATGCGTCGCACAATCTGCGCTTCAAGTTGAACAGGCCGAACGAAAAGGCGGGCGCCTTTATTAAGCGGATCAGCAAGATTGCCGAGCAAACAGATGAAGGAACGATCGAGGAACCGGATGGCTGGATGTTTGGGCCGAACCGGCGCGATGTCGGATCGCTGCAAATCGATCAGCTGACATGTGCTGCCTCTGACCTTGCACGCCGCAATCTGATTGCAGTCCATCCCGTGACCGGATGGTGGAAAGCGAAGAGCATTCCCAATCCCCATAACCTTAATGCGCGCTTTGCGCTGGTCGTCGAAATCGACGCCGGCACTGTCCCGGCCGAGCTCTACACCGAGGTACAGGTCGCCATCGACAACACGGCAGCGGCCGTGGTCGCCGTCTAAGCCGCAACCAAGTACGTGCGCATGATGGAGGAGAGGAAAAGCGGCGGCAGAAGGACTGATGCGCGATCGGTCCTTCTTTCTCTTTCGTTTCTCATTTTCTCGTCCGCCCAAAGAGCTTACCCTCCATCAAGGCGCCGCAAGGACGCCGAACCAACAATGTGCGCCTCGAGCGAAGTCGAACCGCAGACCCGCGGTCTAAGGTGTCCCTGCCCGATCCCAGGAAGGCAGACATGCGCTTGCTTCGAGACGAAGTTTGTTCGAAAGTTCGAATCGTGTCTGGCGCGCCGGACGAGGCGTCATCAGCGTGGTGGGATGATTTCGTCATAGCTGAGAGCACGCCATTCACCCGAGGGGCGGTCAAGCTCAAGAAACTTCTCTGCATTGGCGCTGAATACCCGAACGCCGGGGAAAGGCTCAACCGTTTCGGGAACTTGCAAGCGCACCTGCACTGGCGTCAGCGCGCCTCCAATATCGACCATCCTGCGCACGAAAATCGGCGGCAGGATGAACAGCCCTACCGGCAGATAGTCCTGAACGTGCCATTCATTGCTGGTTACGCGCTGGTCGATGCTGCTGGCGCAGTTTTCCTCAGTCGGTCCGAACCCGAGCGAGCCCTGTTCGTTGCTGCCGCTATCTTGATGGGAAACCGACTTGATGATTGTTCCTGGACCAATATCCACAAGCATACCAACGCTGCCCTCAGCCCCGCCGCGGCCACTGCCATTGGGGTTCGTGTCGCCTCTCTGGATTGTTGAGAACGCCAACGGGACCTTCTGCAATGTCGCGGCCCGGCGAAGATCTTCGGGGAAGGTCAGCTCGGGGCGTCTGGCCATAACGGTTGAGAAGTGAACCAGCAGCGCCTGGCGGTCTCGAAGAAATGCGCGGGGTGAGAACGGGACTGTCATTCTGAAGCTGGCTTTCGATCAAAATGACTTAGGCCATGGGCCTTCCGAAATGGACCCAATGCCTCGCACCAGTCTGCGCAAATGGCTAAGACTCTCTCTGTTACGGGACTCAGAAGTTCGGGCGAAAAGAACGCACTATCCGGCCCCGGTTCGACATTTACAAAGTCCATGACATTACCATGGCAGATGTTATTTCGCAGTCGCACGATGCCGACATCGACCCGGTTGGGGTTTTTCCAATTTGAGATTTGCGAAGAAGTCTTTCCATCGTTGAAGGCGAGGTATTTCGCCCGCATCTCCGCCGCCTCGGCCTGGGATATGAGATTGTTGCTCAATACGCGATAGGGGGACAGGTCCCGAGTAGCCATAGCAACATTCAAAAACTTGAGCAGCGGCTTGGCGGCAGCATGAACCTCCGATGACATTGCCAGCGACTGAAAGGTCGATGACAGCAGGACTATGTAGTCACCCCGTTCGTCTTTGATGTCCTCCGCGAACCGATCGAAGGAAGGTTTTAGCAGCATGCGCCAGACCGCCGGCTCTGCGCGCTTCAGTTCGATACCCCGTCGCCTGTCATTTTGCTCTGCATAGTGCTCCTTTACCTGATGGCGTGTGGCGTCTCGACGAGCAGCGAACCCCGCGCCCTGACCTGATGCGTTAGCCTCCAGCGGTGCCCATTGCATGGGCCGGATGAAGGCCCGCGGCGGCAGGATAATCCATCCGTCATCGTCGCCTACCGCAACGAAGGTGCGTGCTGCCACGCCGAGTGCTGACAAGGCGCAGACGAGCGCTGCCCTGCCGTCGTGATTGATGACTGCCGTCAGATCGCCTGTCAGCGTTCGTCCCGGGAGCAGATGTTCGATCAGCGCCTGCAGCCACCCATTCCCGGCGAGGTGGCGGAAGAATGTATCCGACCGGTCTCCGCGCCGCGCGGCGAGTTCCTGGGGGTTCTCGATTATCACGCCAAGAAACACTCCCGGAAACGCCTCGACCAGTGCTTTATTGTCCAGCGGAACGCCGTGACGCGCCTCCTTCAGGTCCGCAAGCGCAAGAACAAGTGCGGCGCATGCGTTCGCATGCTGGTTCAGCAGTTTGCCGACCGGCGCGCTCGACTGCCCGGGCTTTCCGATCAGACGGCCCAGACGTCTTGTGAGCATGCGTTCCGCCGTCCGGTAACGCCCGATAATGTCGAAGCCCCGCCGCAAGGGCCCGTCGAAGGCCGCCACCTCGACAGGGCAGCCCGCCGACCTTTGCGATGATGCGTTCGCGCTCTGGCTCGACTGCCCGAAATCGCTCGATCTCCCAGGAGATTGTCGAGGCAGACCAGTCCAGACGGCAAATGGCGCTCGATCGCCGCGCCGTCGAGCACCCTACATCAATGCCGATGACTGAGCCTTCTCCCAACCGCTATGCCCCCGCGACCTGCCTGGCCGGCAGTTCGGCTATTTCCTTCAGGCGCCGCTCTTCGAGCGCAGCGAAGTGCTTCTGCATCTCTTCGGGGAGCGGCTTGTCAGGCTCCGGCAAATCCATCAGATGACGCCACCGCCTGTCGAGCCCTCTGAGTGATACCTCGTCGGTGACGCCCCGTTTTGCCTGGGACCAGAACAGCTGCTCCAATTCCGGGGAAAGAGGTTTGCCCTCTTCAAGGCGCTTGGCGATCCAAAGGGTGATATCCACGAGCTCCAGACCCGCGCTGGCGTCCCCAGGCGTGAATGTCGGCGGGACCTCCGGCATCTGCGTGTAATCGAATGTCGGCATGCCCGGTCCCATCTCGCCCTTGTGGCCTCGCAGCGCGCGGTAGAACTCCGCCAGCTCGCCCTGAGCGTTGTTGAACTCGGTCTGGCGGTCCACGGTGATCTTCCTCACCTGCCGATTCTGCGCAGAGGATTGCAGCGCTATCGTTTGCAGGACCTGCTGAAACCCGACAAGGTTCGGCGAAATCTGCAAGGCGCTGTCGTAATTGCCTACGCCATAGCTGATCTCATGCGGGTTGGCCGCCGCCCATCGAAGCGCGCCGGACACCAGCTCCCGCGACCGCGCATCGGGCAGTGTAGCGACACGCGGCAAGAGGTCGTTACAGAGCCTTGTCAGCATCTGCGCCGCGCGGGCAGGATTGCGCTCGCGCCGCGCTTTCCAGGCCTCCTTCGCCAAAGCGTCGTCGAACAAGTGCGCGACCTTGAAGAGCAGTATGTACCGCAGGGGCGTAAAATAGTGATGCCAGGGAACGGCGTTGTTCATCCCTGAATCGAACACCTGATCGAAAAAACTGATGAGCGCGTGGTCCGGCTTTTTGACCCGCAGCATGGAGAAGCGCAGATCGTTCTTCTTGCTGAACCGGGCGAGTTTCTCGCCAATTGTCGTCAGGCGCCCCACGCCCAGCTGGTTGGCGTGAAGCCGGTTAACTCCGAGGCTCTGACGCAATTCCTTCAGCAGCGGTTCTGCCACCACATCAAGGGTTGCCTTGGCCGTCAGCAGGCCATAGTAGAGGATGGGCTGGTTCGCGTCGAACAACTCCAGGCCGGTGTTTCCGCTTTCATCTACATAGCAGTACATATAATTTCCGCCCGATGTCCCTTCAGCTTCATAGCTTGCAATCTGCTCCGGCTGGAGCCGTCCGTCGCCTCACCCTAGAAGGGCGACGGCGATCCAGATGGCAGCGCTGCTTTGGTGGTGCGTTCCCGAGCCTCTTTTCTTGCGCAAGGGACCGTCATCCCCAGACCGAGACGCACCGCGCGGCTCGGGGCGTCGCCTCTCGAAGGCAAATGCGCACCAAAACGATCCCACTTCTGCTTAGTGCGGGCGCGCCTCCTTACGCGGCCGCGTGTCCCGTCTTTCGAAGGCGTTCATGCTCTTCGATAAGATACGTGATGTAGCTCCGGATAAGATTGCAATAGAGCCGCGCCTCGTTTTGCTGGATAGCGATGCCGGCTTTGAGATCAATGCCATGGCGCACGCCGCCGCCGGTCGGCGAGGATAGATAACCGTGCAACTTCGTCATCCATTCCAGAATCTGCCCCTGAGCCGTGCCGCGGTTGCTATCCTTCAACTCGCCAATGATCTTGTTGAAGTATTTTCCCTGGACCGTGCCGTCACTTGTGCCTGTGCCCCGGAAGACGGTCGAGACTGACTCCAGGAGCCACAGGATTTCAGAAACCGCCTGCCGGCTCTTGCCCTCGCCTAAAAGGCGGTCCGATTCCTCAAGGGCCGCCTCGATCAGGTTCCGCGCCTGCGCGTCCAGAGAGGGCGTGACATCGGGTACGGGGATTGGCCGCGCCTGTGGATTGGTTGCAACGAGGTTAGGCGGCTGGATCTGATAGCCGGCGTTGTGTTGTGCCAGGGTCCGATTTATCAGCGAAACGTCAGGTACCGCGAGCCCACCGGCCGCGCATTCGAGGCAGACGTTGTAAAACGCCTCGATGAACAGCGGGGCGTTCTCTTCTGCTCGACGCATCGCGCTATCCAGATCAGACCACGCCCAGCTCAGGCTGCTGCTGGTGCCCGAACCGCCGAACGCTTCCTTAAAGCTTTCAACAATACGCCAAGTATTTCCCTGCGCGGCGATTTTCTCGATGAATTCGTAAAACGCTCGGGCCAGGGTTGCAGGCGCAGGCCCCGGGCTGGAAAATCGCCAGGACGGGTCGAAATTAAGCATTAACAGGCTCCGCTGTTAGGTTCTTGCGCTTCCCACATGGGCGTTGCTCACCAGGTCAGGATTCATAGGTCACCGAAGTACGAGTTCAGTTTCCGCTCCAACCCCAGCTTTTTCAGCGGGGGGCGAAGCATGAATATGCTGTCGATAACAAGATCAGCCGCCGTTCTCAGAATGGCAACGAAGACGTCCCCTACAATCTCATCGGTGTGTTTCGCCACGGTAGTTCCTCAGAACGGGATGTCATCGTCAAGGTCGCGGCTGAATGTCGGCTCAACCTTCTTCGGTCCCGCAATGCGCTTGCGCTCGACAGGGGGAGGCAATTTAACGTCGCCTTCCAAATCCTTTACGTGGCCGAGGAGTTCGTTGATGCGCTTGATGAGTTCAGTAAGCGGATTAAGCCCGTCCCCAACCTTTTTCACCGCGTCGGCGGCATCAATCATGAATGCCATCGCGTTATCGAACCTTGTCCGGGCTCGGTCCACGTCGGCCGCAAAGGCGTTGAGTTTGCCGTAGAGCGAATTTCGCTTCCGCTCTTCAATATCGGCTTTATCCAGAACCTCCCTGATGGCTTTAATCAGAGAATGAACGCGCTCTCGCGTTGGAGCATCAAGGCTGACGGAATACACCTTCACGAGCCTAGCGGCTTTCACCTGCGACCGGATCACGTAGCTTCGCGTAAAGAGTTTGAATTCGTTGATGGTCGAGTAGGCTGCATCCCAATCGGGGATACGCCAGCCGTTGAAGTCCTTCACTTCGAGGGCTTTCGCCGCCGACAGGACGTTGTTCATGAACTCGATCCCGATCTGCCGGGTATCGTCGTTCTCGCCGCATTTGCCTAGCTCCTCCTGATAAAGGGCGGTGAACTCTTCGATGTATTGAAGCAGAGCAATTTCATCATCGTCGGGAAAGTTTTCAAAGTCCGGCACTAAAGCGTCCCCATCTGACCACCACGCTACTGAAATAATAGTTCCTGACAGCCCAAACAATCTTGTTTCCTTGCTAAATCTCGGTTATCCCGTTCTTTAGACGATCCGGAACCAGCACAAGGGCCTCGGGCTCCGCCCTCCCGCGCCTGCATCCCCTTCCACCCATCTGCAATGGTTCCCCGCGAAGGGGGATTGACCCTTGCCACCGGCTGTTCGCCACACCTTGTTCGCCCACCGCCTCACCAATGAGCGGGATCGCGAAACTATTGAAAAAGCGTGTGGAGACATGGATCGTAGCGCAGCCGCATTCATCCCGTCTCTCCGGCAAGGTGAAGTGATTGTCGTCGGTCCCGACCTCCCGGCGCCTTTGTCAATTTGGATGATTAAGCCAGAGAACGGCCAGCAACCCGAGTCGCATGGGTCCGAGATATCGAGAGCACTGGGGCAACCATCTGGCCAGTCTGCCCCAGCAAAGGCAAGTTTGGTCGGTTGCCTGAGCTTCGGCCGGCGATAGGTGATCTTTCGCGACGATTTCCGAGCGGCTGCTTTTGGACCACACTAGCTGTTGTTTCGCTTATCAACCGCCGACTTGCACCGCTAACGCATCAAACATGCCCTTTATCTTCGTGTCGTAGGCGTAGGTCAGGACCCACGTCGTCGCGGCACCAAAGAGGAAAGTTCCGCACCAGATCAGGATGGATTGCAGGCGCGTCGGCACGCCGAGCATATCGCGCAGTCTATCCCGTTCCGCCGAGGTCATTTGCAACAACAAATTCTTATCAGCGGTGAGCTTGTCCCGCTCCTTGCCAATTTCGATCACAGAATGCTGGATGGTCGCCAATTCCTTCTTATGCTCCTGAGCGGTCGCCTTGATGTCATCAATAGCGCTCAGGGCTTCCAGGAGGTTTTGGAATCGAACACATCAACGCCGATACCGACGCCAACCGAGTTGAGGAACACTCTGAGGACGAACTTGCCCAGACGTTTGGTGAAAATATCAATCTCTACGCTCATAGATCACTGACCCTCAAACTTCGACGTGGACTAAACCTTTGTCCTTGCCAAGCATCTGGCGAATGATCATGGCGATGTCGGATCGGCCCTCGAACTCCAAGGTCGCGGCGACCTGTTCCAGAACGTAAGTACTGCCGAGCAACATATGTGCCTGAACGAGCGCGCGAATAACGGACTCAATATCGCCTGTCGCGGGCGGAAGCTCCCGCATGGTTTGGGCAATAGTTTGGATGTCCATGTGCGTGGAAATCAGTTTTGGTGGCTCGACCGCCTTGCCCGTCTTGGGCCTATTCTTTACCCGTTTTTGTGTTTCTGAAGCCTCAGCAGGTGTGACTTCAATTTCGATTGTATCGCGGGCGTTTGTGCTTTCGCGTGTGTGCTTTATGCGGAAGTTGGCGCGCGTCTCGATGGACGCCTTCGCAATGGCAAGAAGGGATTTGTCTACCGACGGAGCCGGAATACGCCACTCCTCGCTTGGCAACTTCTGCTTATCTTTGAAGCCATCTCTCAGCCTTTTCGCAAACCCGGCCAGCTCTTCAACCGCCTTCGCGACAGCTGCGGTCCCGATAATCCCGCCGCCCGTGTATATCGCAGCATCCATCAGCCATATCCAAACGGAGCCGAGCTCCATGTGGCCGAGGACCAAATCCCTGCCCGTCATGTTCTTATAGTCGCTGTCCAAAGCACGGAGAACCGAGGCCACCTGTGCCGCACTCATGGGACGTTCATTATTGAATGCGATGAGCAACAACCGCTCATCATTAGTATCTCTGCTGAAATCGAAATCTGCCATGCTGTCCCCCACGTTGCGGAGAGGCTATATCTACGGCAGCAGAAAGCAACGTCTTAGAGTTGTTTTCAAATGTCTTTTTTCGCTTAAGGTTGGGGCTCCGCCCTCGACGCCTTGCCGGATTTTATTTCATTCGCCCAGCCCCAAAGCAGCCGGATATCGACTATCTCGCAATCATCCTCCAACACGCCCCAGCGCTTCAGCTTATCGCCCACCGCCTTCTCAAGGTTGGCTACGTCGCACCGGCGCGCGCCTTGGCGTCGATACGATCTTGTGCCGCGTTCATCTCGTCAGCCGAGGGGGCGACCTTCTCGCCGGCAATGGCATCGTTCCAGGGACCCCGACAGCAGCCGGCCAACCCAGGGCGCATGCAGCACCGCGGGCTCGTTCCAAGCGTAAAGGGCAACGATCGCCTGCAACACTGGCCGCAGATCACCGATTTGGTCGAACACACCGCGCCATTCCCCCAGACGCCCGTCCTCGTACCAAATCAAGATCGCAGACCAAGCGGATCCCTTTCCCGGGCGGCACGAGCGCTTTTGGCGGGGCCGGCTTGCCTTGCCTCTTCCATGATCGCGCCCGATCGGGCGAGCAGCGCATCGATGGCCGCCAGCTCGGCATCGAACGGACTGGGGTCTTGCTCGTATGCGTCCTCCCCCTCCCCTGCTTCGACTGCAGCAGGATTCGTCGTACCCCGACACTTCCCCCGTCACTGTCGGTCTCGAAGGGATGCTGCAGGCGACACCTGCCGAAGCGTGCGGAGGTCGTTGGGACTGAGCGCCCAGCCGGGCGGCTGCGCTGCGATGCGCCGGCGGCTGCGCAGCACGTCGCGGCCGATGGTGAGTTTGTGGGTCGGGGTGCGGATGCCGTGGCCGGCGTCGTGCAACACCAGGTCCTCGAGGTGGACGAGTTCGCCATCGATCCACAGCGAGGCTCAGGCGTCGGCAAAGTGCATGCGTTAGATCCAGCCCTCGCTAACGGGCGAGCGGGCGACGCGCTCGTCGTACCAGCGCAGATGTCAGAGAGCACTTCTCCGGCACCGCGACCGATGTCATGAACCATTAACCATATGAATTAACTTATGGTACTTTCACAAACGGAAGATAATCGCCAAATCGTTTCCGTCATATGGACGCACACTTTCGCAGCCCCCTCACTTTCGATAGTATTCAAGTATCGCTAGTAAGATGTACATCGTTGTTGTACGCTTCTCAAACCAATGATATGGTGGCCATACGCGCCGAACGACGGAGGCCTTGATGCCCCAGACCACGTACAAGATCAGTGAAGCCCGCAAGCATTTCGCCGAGGTGCTCGAACGCGCCAACCAGGGCGAGGAAATCACGATCATGCGCGGCAACGAAGTCTATGCACGAATCGGGCCGGCCGATGGCGGAAAACGCCCCTTCGGCCTCCTTCGCCAGCGCGGTCTGCCTGATGAACTGTTCGACGAGGTCGACGCCGAGCAGGCTGGAATCGACGCCGGCGACTGGAATGACGATGTCGGTATCTGGCGGGGCGGACCCGACGACCGCGAGACCTCCAAATGAAGGTGCTGCTCGACAGCCACGCGGTCTACTGGTGGACAATCGGCAGTGACCGCCTTTCCTTGACGGCACGATCGCTGATTGAGGACAAGGCAAACACCATCCTTGTCAGCGCTGTCTCCTTCTACGAGCTGGACAACAAGATGCGCCTGAAAAAGCTTGATCTCAAACCACAGGAGTTGCGTGCCGCAGTCTCGGAGAGCGGTTTGCAGACCCTTGCCATCACCGATTTGCATGCCGAACTGGCGGCCGCTTTCGAATGGGATCACCGCGATCCATGGGACCGCATACTCGCCGCACAGGCCCGGCTCGAGCATTGCGCGTTTGTTTCCGTCGACGGCGCCTTCGATGCGGTGCTGCATGAACGGGTTTGGTAGCGATGCCGATGAAGATATTCATAGACGTCGAGGAGGCGGCAGAACGGCTGGAAGAGCTGATCGATTTGGCGTGCCGGCAGGACGAAGTCTATGTGTGCCGGGCCGGATGGCCTGTAGCTCAGCTCAGCTCCTTCTCGGGAGAGGATGGTTCCCCCTCATACGAAATCGAAGAGACCCTTCCTGACACGGCCCACCGCCCGGGCAGCAAACTGGTTGAGGGTGGAAAAGTCTCTTCGGTCGACGCGGTTTGGAGGCTCGCTGCGGAAGGAAAGCCGAGACGGGACCATGATACGACGTCGGCGCACGATGATCTCTATGACGAAGACGGACTGCCGCGATGACGATCGTGCCATCGACACCCATTGCCAGCCGCGCCGATGAACTCGACGCGCTCGACGCCATCCTGCCCTTCGACCGCCGCGACCAGCTCGCCGCGCTGCTGACTGACGGTGACGTCGCCACACTCAAGCATCTGGCGCAGGAGGGCATGGGCGAGAATACGCTACGCGCGCTGGCCTCCGACCTCGGCTACCTCGAGGCCTGGTGCCGCCTCGCCACCGGTGACCCCCTCCCCTGGCCGGCGCCGGAAGCGCTGCTGCTAAAATTCGTCGCTCACCATCTTTGGGATCCAGCCAAGCGCGCTGAGGATCCGACCCACGGCATGCCTATCGAGGTGGAAAGCGGCCTGCGCGCCGGCCATCTGCTCAAAGCCATCGGCCCGCACGCGCCGGCCACGGTGCGGCGACGGCTGACCTCCTGGTCGATCTTGACGCGCTGGCGGGGCCTGACCGGTTCCTTCGGCGCGCCGTCGCTGAAGAGCGCGCTCAGGCTGGCGGTGAAAGCAAGCAACCGGCCGCGGCAAAGCAAGAGCAAAAAGGCGGTAACCAGTGACGTCCTAGTGAAGCTTCTCGAAGCCTGTGCCGGCGATCGGCTGGTCGACTTCCGTGACTCCGCGCTGCTTTTGACCGCGTTTGCCTCCGGCGGCCGTCGCCGTTCGGAAGTGGCGGGGCTTCGGGTCGAGGATCTCGCCGACGAGGAGCCGGTCCGCGCCGATCCGTCCGACAAGAACTCCCCTCCCCTGCCCTGTCTGTCGATCCGCCTTGGCCGCACGAAGACGACTAATGCCGCCGATAACGAACATGTGCTGTTGATCGGCCGGCCCGTCACCGCCTTAAAAAGGTGGCTGGCTGAAGCGCAAATCAAGGACGGACCGGTGTTCCGGCGCGTCGATCAGTGGGGCAACGTCGACAGACGGGCGCTGACGCCACAATCCATCAACCTGATCCTGAAATCACGTTGCAAACAGGCGGGGCTTGATCCGGCGCTGTTTTCGGCACATGGGTTGAGATCCGGCTATCTGACCGAGGCCGCCAATCGCGGTATTCCGCTGCCCGAAGCAATGCAGCAGTCTCTGCACAAATCGGTGACGCAAGCGGCGAGCTATTACAACAATGCAGAACGCAAGCATGGACGAGCGGCCCGGCTGATCGTCTAAGCGTAACTACGCACCGAAGAGAGCATCGGCTTGGTTCTCAAACGACCCCCATTCTTCCGGCTCGGCTTCCGCCGCCGATCTATCGTGCTCCTCAGCACCCAATGCTGCCCTGCCCCAGGCCTCAGCACGCTGCATCAGCGACGCCATCTCTTCCCTCAAGCGATGCGAGCGTTGCAGCTCGGCGGCGTGCTCGGCGTTTCGTAGAACACGCAGATCGCCTCCCCGGCCGCCTGTCGTTGCCGCCTCCAATTGTGCTTTCAAGCTCTCCAGCTCGGCCTGAGCCGCAAAAATACCGTCTCATCACCGCGACAAGGTCGCGGTCACTGGCGCTGATTTCCACGATCCCTCCTCCTTGTAATTCCCCATTGGGGAATTGACCTATGAGGATGGCAAAATCGCGATAGAGTTCCTGCGAAAACAACAAAAGCCCGGCGCGGGAAGAGATGCACGGGCTGCATAGTGACTGACAGCCTACGAGGAGGAGAGCTGTCGGCCGTACCGAGCGGCTCAGAGCGGGCGCATCGCTTTACCAGTCGAAGGGATGCCGCGTGGCGAGGCATCCGAGCCACGTCAGCTTGCTTCGAAGCCGTCGGCGGGCGGAAATTTGCACGTCCACCGGCATTGCTGAAGACGCGACATGTCGATAAATTGCGGTCCCATCGACACGTTCTCATGACATGTCGTCGCCATCGACATTTCCGGCGATCTTTTTCGGTCGGAAAGGAAGCTTCAGAGCCGTTGCGGCCGGACTGACTTAAACGATCCCGAGACAAAAACCATCCGCAAAGCGTGCGCCGTCGCGTGCGGCCCCGGCAGAACTCAAGTTCGCCGGAGTCGACCTCCTCAGCTGCGATCCTTGTTTCGCAGACATCGTCGCGGTATATGTACAGTTCCAGGTGTTCTATGGTTCGGGAAGATGTCGATCGTTGCAGTAAAGGTTCTGTCCACTGTTAACGCCCCTTATGGGACGACCCTTTCGGCTGAGCAGCTGGCGTCGAAGATTTCCGATCCTGCCAGCGCAGTCTCTTTCGATCCTTCAGCATTTTCCTTCTTTTCCGAGGTCGACGAGAGCCTTCAGATCTCGTTCCTGGACGAAATGCACGTTGATCCGACGGCCGCCTCCGATCTGGCACGGAAGTTCTCGGCACTTGCTGGCTACCCCCTCCCTTTGGCGCGGGCGGCGTAGTTGGTCGAACACCCGGTCAGCAGATGGAGCGACCTGTTTGAACAGGCTTGCCGCATCATCGAACAAGCAAACTCCGAACTTACTATGATCGACAGTTGGACTTTTGGGGGCGGTACAGCCCTGATGCTCCAGATCGATCACCGTGAGAGTTTCGACGTCGACATTTTCCTCGATGATCCGCAACTCCTGCCATACCTGAATCCGAAGACACAGGGATACGCCCTCGGCATCAACCCTGACGGCTATGAGTCCGATGGATCGCGGACATTGAAGATTGTGTTCGAGAACGTTGGCGAAATCGACTTTATCTGTGCCCCTAGCCTCACCGGCAATCCGACGGTGAGAGCGGAGGTGCGCGGACGACACGTTCTGCTCGAGACCCCCGCGAGATCATCGCAAAGAAGGTTTACTACCGGGGCGCCGCGATGCAGCCCCGCGACATGTTCGACATCGCTTGCGTCATGAAAACTCACGGCGTGGAATACCTCGATGAGGCCTTAAAGGCCTTCCAGGATAAATGCGAGGCGGCGTTGAAAGTTGCTCGCCAGATGAACCCGCAGTTCGCGGAAACCATCATGACGAGACTTCTGTACCGAGAGAGCTTCTCCGATATTCCGCGCGTGGCTCAGTCAATGACGGTTGAACTCCTGGAAACCATCTGCACTGGCGCAAAGACCTAGGGGACGCTACGAAGCCTTACGGCCTGGGCGCCGTTCGCCCGCAACAACGCCATCAACATTGGCCCAAGCGAGAACTCGCCGCAGGGTATTCGGCCGGTCCAAGTTCGGAGTGCGTCGTCAGGCTCAGTTTGTTGCGCAGGACGCCAGTGCGATCTGGGTCACCGGGTACGTCGGGGTAGGTGTAAGAGCCCTTCGGCTGGTCGCTTGCCAATCGATTCCTGATGAAAAAAGCCGCCCGGGAATGCAGGCGGCTTGTTCAATCACTGATCGAAGATCAGGCGCGCTTGAAGCGCGCCAGCATCTCTTCGCGAAACTCTTCCGTGGTAATGTCCCCGGCGACATAGCGGGCGTTGGCCGCCTCGAGCACCGGATCGTGAACGTAGCCCTGCCGGATGTTGGCAGCGCGCGCCTGCTCGACGGCCTTGCGCCGCTTCTCGATGGCTTCCGGGGAACGATCCGGACGGCGGGAATGAACGTTCATCGGCAAATCTCCAGTTACGGGCCACCCTTGCAGGAAAAGTGCTGTAAATCAGCAGTTTGCGGGATTTTCCGGCCTTTCGAAGGTGGGCGCCCGGCTGCTCGCCGGGCGCTGTGAGCGGATTAATCGCGCGGTTCCCATTCGATGATCGCCTGCATAGAGGAGTCGTCCTGGCCGGGGAATCGGCCGAGATTGGCGTTGTAGCGCAACTTGCGGATCGAGAGCGTGTAGTAGGGCTCGCCGTCCTGGTTCTCTTTCTTCCAGATGCCCCGACCTCGATGTCATGGCCGCGCGGTGACTTGGCGTAGACGCGGTGCGTCGGGGCCTTTTCATTGTCGGACGCGAACGGCACAACCTTGATGTCCATGTCGCGGTCACCCTCAACAGCAACGCGTGACCGTCACCTGGACTCGCGGGATCAGCGCCGGTGCGTTCAAGGAGCAGGTGACCGATGCCTTACGTTCGACCTGGCAACGAGCGCGTTTTTGGCTGGTCTATCAGCGCAGCGACAGCCGCAACGATCTCAACATCAACGAAATCAGAACTGCCGCCATCCGATTGAGCCAAGGTTATCCCGAAACTGCTGTCGTCACGCTCAGCTTGCTCGGACGCACTGACGGCGAAAGCGATCTTGAATTGATCTTTGTCTGCTTCCGGGAAGATTCTGATCGCCGCAACTTTCGCGCCCGCTATGAAGGTAAGTTCGTCCCGGACAAATAGTCCACCCGTTTCCGCTTTGGCACGGTGTATCACTTCACCCTCTACCGGAACCGACCTGATTGACGCTGAGTCTCACCTTGATTGTCGCCGCGCACTTCGAGCTCGCTTCACCATCTTATGCCGACTGTCCGGTCGAAACGGGGGGCGAAGCAAATCGCGCGTTCGAGGCGAGATGGACATCGGAAAGATTGACGTCGCCGCAATCGAGGCGGCGCGGCGCGGCTGACGCCTCGTCGTGCGGCCCGGGTGGCGGCCTGGTTTGAACGCCAACTCGACAGAGAGTCGATGCGAGAGATCGCACCTCCCGTGTGGGCATTGTTGAGAGTTGCATGCGCCGGCACGCAAACGGCCACCTCTTCGAAAGCAACGCTTTTGCCGAGGTGGCCTTGCGGCCGTGAGGAGAAGCCCCCGGTTGGGTCTCGTCGATTAACTGGAGGTCAAAACGTAGCGACGGTTGCCGGAAAGCGCCGGCCGTGCGTTCATTGAATAAAGCCCGGTGAACTTCTTGATGTCGGCCGGATCGACCTCGATCGGTTCCATCGCGACCATCCAGTCGACGATCTCGCTGCAAGGAGGGGTGGTGAGCGATCCCTCATAGCTCCAATACCTCAGCGAGGTGGGCAAGAGGCCTTTCGGGTCGACGGCATCGAGTTGGGTTTCTTCGCCGGCGTTCTGCGGGAACTTCGCCGCGAGGCTCGCGAAGGTCGGGTTGGCCGCGCCGGGGACAAAGAAAACGCCGAGAACGCCGAGCGCGCCGGTCTCCGCATTCTTGTGAACGAAATGCGCTTCCATCGGGAAATTCTTGCCGTCGACAAGATGCTCGCTCGGCGCGTGGAAGTGATATTGCACAAGATCAAAGGTCTTGTCGCCGCGGCGAAGCGTACCGCCAGCGGCCTTCACCTGGATCGTATGGCCATTGTTGAGGATCGTGCCGCCGCGCCTCCAGTCCGTCGCCAGATTGGGGATTTCGGCCTTGATCGCGCCCCGGATGTCGATCGGTGATTGCTGTGAGCCGGCCGAACAAGCACTGTTCTCAGAGCTCAAGGTACCCCAATGCTCAGGCCCCTCTTCGCCTTCATAGCCCCAGTGCACGCCCTCGGCCGCGTATGCCGTCCTGACGCAGAGCGGGCAGGCCGCAAGCAAGACCAGGCCCCTGAGGAAATCACGCCTTTCCATTCACATTCCCTTTCGAATGATCACGAGCAGATCGCGCTCGGGGACGGGATGGTGTCCTCGATACCTGTCCAACACCTGTCAGAATGGGGCGTTCTAGAAAGGGCTGCTCGAAACGCCGTCACTTGGGGGGAGCCGGTCGGCCCGAAGCGGCCGCGGTGCTTGGCATTACCCGCGAGACGGCCCGATCCACTCTTGAAATAATCTTCCTGAAGACGGAAACGCATCGGCAGTCGGAACTTGTCGCGTTTCCTTCGGTGAACAGATTGGTTCAATGACTGCGTCCTTTCGGTATCCACATTGAGAAGGCGGACCTGTTGCTTATATCCTGAGTGCTCTCGTGGTGGAGGCGACCGGGCAGCCTATTTTTGGCGCGTCCTCAGATCCCTCCGGCCCCATTCGTGGCTCAACCACGATATCGTGGCGCGCCGACTTAATGCTTCCCACCTGCAAAGGAAGTCTCCCGCGCGGTTGATCGCGCAAGGGGCGAAGGGCTCGCAGCTTGAGTTGGCCTGACAGCCTCCCGATCTAGGCTGGAAGCTGGTTTCTCTCAAGGGTCAGAAGGATACGAAGGTCCGGCAAGAAAGCGCCAATTGCGGTTGTTTTCCGGCAGTCTGATCCTGCAGAAATGTTTGCAGCAGGCGAGAGACGGAGCGGTACTTCTGTTCAAGCGCTGCGAGCAGACGCCTGCTTAACCTTTCGCCAAGTACATCATTGGGTTGGTTGCGTCTGCGGACTTAGTCAGAAGATTACGTCGCTCGGAGAGAGATCAATGAGCGTGACGCCTTCGATCAAAATGCCGGCTCCTCGCGGAACTCGACGTAAATGCCTTCTGCAGTATCTTTCGAAGCGTCGAGGAAAGCGTCGTAGTCCCACATGCCGTAGGAGTGGCGGTGAATTCGATAACGTCCCCGCCGTGCGCGTCGAAGTCCACGATGCGATCGACGCCCTGCGTGTTACCTGCTTGACTAGCCCAGACGAACGTGTCCGCGCCGGCTCCGCCACTCAAGACGTCAATCTCATTCGAGCGCGGCGAAGAACTTAAATCTCGCACGGTTGCTGACATACGTTCGGTGTTGGAAGAAGCCGGCGTGGTTTTCATCGAGGGGGACTACGCCGGTAGCGGCGGACCAGGCGTACGACTAACAAAATCGTCCCGGCCCGGCGCGATATGCATGCCGTCAATTGCCGCGAATTGCTTTCTGATAGCGTCTTCGAAGACTTGTGCGCGGAATCCACACCGATGACACTGCGCATCCTTATTGTAGGGATTGGCGGAGTCGTCAGGCCCCGGGTCGAACGATAGCCACTTTGAAACCAAAGTTCCACGTCAATCTATGATTGACAATTTTGCTCCTCGATAAAGAGGCACTCGCGGATGACCCGTCACGCCATCTCACGACAGTCCGTCTCAGGGTACATCAAACAGGGCTGGCTCGAGCCGGTCGTGCCGGGGGTGTATCGCCGCCCGTTTTCTTCGGATGCCAATCCAGCAGCCGTTCTCGGCTGGAAGATACCCCTGCTCTCGGCCGTCTGGCTCATGCACTATAGACTCCATGTCGGCGGGGCCAGTTCCCTCTCGTTGCGGGGGCATGCCCACTACCTCTCCTTCAGCGACGAATTCCCCCTCTATCTCTACGGATCCCATATCCCCTCATGGCTGCCAAAACTGCGGACGGACGCCGATGTGAGGGTCAGAAGTAACGCCCTGTTCGGCGAGGGAGCGACCGGAGTCGACAATGCGGATTTCGACCTCTCGGATGATGAGGATTTTGAACTGGCGCAGAGCCCGTGGCGCTGGCCAATGCCGATGTCGTCACCTGAACGAGCGATCCTCGAGATGCTCGACGAGGTTCCGAAGCGCGAAAGCTTTCACAAGGTCGACGTGGCGTTCGAGAGCCTCGCTAATCTGCGCCCGAGACTGCTGACGACACTCCTTGCCCTATGCCGGACCGTGAAAACCAAGCGCCTCTTCTTCGTTTATGCAGACAAGCACGATCATGCCTGGCGTCGGCATATAGACATGTCCGCCGTAAACCTTGGCAAGGGTGACCGGGCGCTGACACCGGGCGGACGGCTGCATCCCACCTACCGCATCACGATCCCCGCCGACTTAATGCCAAAGCAGACCCCGCATGGCACGTGAGCAGTACATGCGCCAGGTCGACCTTCTCGTGCGGACCCTGCCTTTCATCGCCCGCCATGAGGCCTTCGCGCTGAAGGGTGGTACGGCAATCAACCTCTTCTTTCGCAACATGCCGCGCCTCTCCGTCGACATCGACCTGACCTATCTGCCGATCGAGGACCGCGAAACGACGCTGAGAAACATCGATACGATCCTTGAGCACATCCGCGAAGACCTGCTGCGAAATCTGCGTGGTGTGAACGTCCAGAGGGTCGCCGGCGGAGGCAACAACGACACTCGCGTTCTCGTCCGGCAGGGAAATGCCGAGATCAAGATCGAAACATCACCTGTCGCGCGGGGCACCGTTCATGCTCCACAACTGCGTCGGGTCAGCGAGAGCGTCGAAGAGACGTTCGGCTTCGCCGAGATGCCGGTCGTCTCCTTCGAAGATCTGTTCGGGGGAAAGTTGCATGCGGCGGTTGACCGGCAGCATCCTCGCGACCTGTTCGATGTGAAGCTGCTCTATGAAAACGAGGGGCTGACCGATGCGCTGTTCCGAACATTCCTGATCTATGTTGCAAGCGCGGGGCGACCACCGCACGAACTGGTCAAGCCTTCTCTCGCAGACCTCGATGAGGCATTTGTGAAGGAGTTCGAGGGAATGACAACCGAACCCGTCAGGCTGGAGGATCTAAAGTCGACGAGGGCGCGGCAAGACCGTCGAAGACTTTCACACGGTCCTCACCCGCTGTCGTGTTGCGCTCGCGCTGATGGACTTCGCCTCTATCCCCGCGTAATCGACTCGGCCGGGCGGCGACCTCGAAGCGTTCGCGCAGGTACTTGCCTCGCAGCTGTTTGGACTTGTCAAGGCGAGGAGTTCTACATAACCCGTTCGATTGATCTCTCAACGGTGTTCCGTGGGTTGCCGTTGTTCCCTTTCGGCGGGGATGAACTCGGCTCCGTCGTCGGAAGCAATGTGGGTGCCCGTTCGAGTCCAAGCTCCAGGTCGAGGATGGCAATTCGGATAGGAAAACTCGCGACGGCCGCAAAATGCGCACGCATGCGTTTTGTGAAACACCTAACCGTCGGTCAAAGGTGAGTTCGGCTTTTTGATTATTATTCCAAAGCGATCGCTGCCTTCGACGATGAATTCTACCCCAGCGGCTTCGAACACCTGGCGGATGCCATCAATGGTGCTGGTACGCAGCTGGTCACCTCGTTCCAAACGACTTATCGTCTGCGTCGAAACATTCGCCGCGTTGGCCAACTCCCGCACGCCCCAACCCAACGCGACACGAGCAAGCTTGCACTGAATAGGGTTCATTTCACCACACTGTTGTGATTTGACTTGCCCATTTCGCTCGGCAACGGTACCCTCCTAAGCTGCAATCGGCTGGTCCCCACGTGTTCGTACCACGCGGGACCAGCCTAACCACAATCTAGCTTGTTGGAGCTTGGATCATGGCTGATTCTGAGACTAGCAGAACTTTGCATGCAATTTCGCGTAGAAAAAAATGCCCGGCGAACCACACTCCCGAAAACCTGCCCTACCAGATCGATCGTCGAAACCTTCTTCCCGTTGCCGCTGAGCTGCTCAGCGCACGTCTCGCAGAATCAGGCGCTGCTCGAAGAGAGAGCGGCCCCACTCCCGTGAGAGAACTGTGGCCCCAATGGTACGCGCGCCAACGGCATTGCGTACGCGCCACTCGCCTTCGAAAGAGGCTTGCGGCGGAAATGCTAAAAGAGGCCGGCGGTACTCCGGTTGCCGATATCGAGCGCCGGACGCAAGTCGAGGCCGAAACACCGGCTCAGACTAGGGCCGAATTTCGCGAGCGCCGGAAACTATGGAGACAAGCCGACCAGCGTCTTGGCTACAGTGCGGCAGCCGCTCTGGAACAGGAACTCGCAGAGCAAGCCGGGGTCTTGGCCCGGGTGATGTTGATCATGCGGCCCTCCTCGTTCATCGAAGTCACAGCAAAGCTTCATTGCCTGATCGTCACCCATGATCCGGGCCTCAAGCTCGAAGATCCTCCGTGGCCGGAACTGCGAACGATGCTGAAGGATCTCATTCGTATCGCCGGTGCACGCAGCGCAAAAGCATCCGCACGGCTGATGGAGGCGCGAACAAAACCAAGCGGAACTTTCACTTCGACCTGAAGGGCGATGGGATGGACCTTCTTTATTCTGGCCAGACAGCAAGCGCACAAGAGATTCTAAACATGGCGACGCAGTACAGAGGCGCCGCCGTGAAGCTGAGCGCTGGCTCGACCAAACCCTACCACATTCCCCAGCGGCTCCTGGCGCTTCACGCGATCGAGCTCTATCTGAATGCCCTGCTGCGCGCCAAAGGTGTTGATCACGAAACGATCCGTGACATTCGGCATGATCTTGGCGAGAGCACCCGAATGGCCGTAGCTGCTGGGCTTGTCCTGCGCAAGCGTACGGTTGCGCACTTAGGAACGCTCTCCTCAAGCACAGAGTATCTGGTGGTGAGGTATGCTCCTGAGCTGACGTCCACGCTCTCGCAAGTGAACCGCGTTATGGCGACGCTCGACGAGCTCTCGCAGAAGGTCCCAAGGATGGTAAAAGCGGCCCGCGGTAGGCGGCTATGTCCAGAGCCTGGCCGGTCCAGCAAAAGCCAGAATCCTTCCCGCTGCACGCGTAAGGACCGGGACTCCGGATAGGTCCACTTGATACATTATGCAATCCTTCCGCGATGCTCACCCGTCATCGCATCAAACCGCTGTATCCCAGAGCTTCAGAAAGCTGGTGCTACGCTCCTCAGCCTTGGCGAGGGAAAAACTTTCATCGGTCGGCGCGAGAGCACTAGAATGTCAGTTCGCCGACGGTGCTCCCCGGTCATCGATCGACGCGTCTGGTATCTGCGGTCTCCACATGAATATCATTCAAGTAGTTTAAATCTCACTCATTTGCAGTAAAGTCTCCCACCTCTGATAGTTCCCGCATTCCAATGGTAGGGGAATTCTGATGCGAATAGATACTCTTTTCCACAGTGTTGTCGACGCTCGCCTATTCTTTTCCAGTCCAGTCATGCCGATGTTCTTTTGAACGGTCGGGACGCCACGCCCGAAATGATCGTCCGTGTGGCAAAGGGTGAAGCCGTTGCCGTCGACGGCGAAAGCCTCGATAAGGTCGAACGCTCCTATGCCGTGCTTTTGCAGGGCGCGAAGGAAGGGCAGGAGATCTATGGTCTGACCGTCGGCGTCGGGTGGAATAAAGACCGGAAGATGGTCGATGCCACCGGGGAACTCACGCCAGAGCTCATGGAGGCGTCGCGCGAATTCAACGAAGGGCTACTGCGCGCCCATTCCGTTGGGGTCGGCCCGGATACCGCAGTTCCCGTCGTTCGCGCCGCCATGGCCGTCCGCCTCAACAACGTTCTGACCGGCGGACCGGGCGTTCAGCCTCACGTCGCCGAGATGCTTATCGCGTTCCTGAACAACGGCATCACACCGACCATGCCTTCGCGCGGCTCCGTCGGTCAGGCGGATATGACGCTGCTAAGCCACATCGGTCTCGCCATGCTCGGTGAAGGCGACGTTGATTACCAGGGTCGCCGCATGTCGGCCGCAGAGGCTCTAAAATCCGCCGGCATTGAGCCGCTGAAACCGTTTGGCAAGGATGGCCTCGCGATCCTCAGTTCCAATGCCTACGCCGCGGGCCCCGCTGCCCTTGCCATCCACGATGCCGAGCAGCTTCTCTCCACTTCTCGCCTCATCTATGCGCTCAGTCTTGAAGGCTTGAACGGCAACGTCTCCCCTCTTCTCGAAGACGTCGCCGCGCTACGGCCATTCCCGAGCCATTTGAGCTCGACCCGCCGAACTGCGGGCGCTGCTCGAAGGCAGCTACCTGTGGCAGGCCGATGATAGCGTTCTCCGGGATTTCACGGTTGGTTGTACCCAACGGGTTTGCCGGGGAAAGTAGATGGATTGATGCCCAACGTGCAGCTCTGAGGATTTTGCGAGATGCCGGCGTGAAAGTCCGATACTTACCCCGCTCGGTGGCGTCCGACTAGAGCGAATGCGCCTGTGTGCTAAGCCGATTGCAAGATCAACCATCGACAGCGGCTTCAGCAGTTTGCGAAACAATTGTCGACGAGTGTGCCGAGTCACCGGACGCCGCAAAGACGTTAGACCGGACTGCTTCAACGAGAAGGCGGTCGACGCTCGTAGGGGCGCGATCCTTGACGCTCGCCTGTATTGAGACGAGCCAGACAAATTTTCCGGTCGTTCGCTGCGCCGGAGCGCCTACTGTGCCGAGCTCGATGCGAACTATGCGCAGAAGGTGCTCGTCTCAAGAAAAGTGGCGGCGAGTTATTACAGCAACGCGGAACGGAAGAACGGACGAGCGGCCCGGCTGATTGTCTAAGCGTCACTGCGCACCGAAGAAACCGCCTCACCGTTCGATCGCCTCCTTCGGCGATTGAATACTCAAAGCGTGCAAGAGCTTTGGATCGGTTGCCGCTGTGAACGGTGTCGGCCTTTACGCCGCACCCTTTTGCGGGGCGATCGCGATGGCGGAGAGGTCGGTCTCCGGGTTAACCGGCGTTTTCGCTTCCTTGCGCTCTGAATAGCGGTCGACCAATTGAGCCGAGTGCGGCCGCAGGAGGATCGTAAAGCGGACGAGTTCCTCCATGACATCGACGATGCGGCTGTAGTAGCTGGAAGGCTTCATGCGCCCGTTCGCATCGAATTCCTGGAACGCCTTGGCGACGCTCGACTGGTTTGGGATGGTGTACATGCGCATCCAACGTCCAAGGATACGCAGCGTATTGACTGCGTTGAAGCTCTGCGAGCCGCCCGACACCTGCATGACAGCGAGGGTACGGCCTTGCGTCGGACGGATGCCGCCCATGTTCAGCGGCAGATGATCGATCTGCGCCTTCATGAGTCCGGTGATCTGGCCATGGCGCTCTGGTGAGCACCAGACCATTCCTTCGGACCAAATCGCATGCTCACGGAGCTCCTTGACGGCCGGGTGATCGTCGCCCTTGACCTGGTCGGGCAGCGGCAGGTCCGAAGGGTCGAATATGCGGGTCTCCGCGCCGAAGTACTCGAGAATTCGCGCCGCCTCTTCTACCGAGAACCGGGAGTAAGAGTGCTCGCGCAGCGATCCGTAGAGGAGCAGGATGCGCGGCTTGTGGTCCAACGGACCGAGACCTTCCGCTGGATTGCGATGCGCGTAGGCAGGGTCGAGAGCCGGCAGGTGGTTGATGTCGGGAACGGTGCGCAATCTCATTTTTCAGGGTCTCCTATGCTTCAGACAGCCGCGGGAGCCGTTTCGGCGAAGTAGCGGCGGCCGAGCCACAGTGCGAGCTGCACCAGCAGAATCAGCACGGGCACCTCCACGAGCGGTCCGATGACCGCGGCGAAGGCCACTGGCGATGCAAGACCGAAGGCGGCAATGGCAACAGCGATCGCCAGTTCAAAATTGTTGCCGGCTGCCGTGAATGCCACGGCGGTGGTGCGCGGATAGTCGGTGTCGATCAGTTTCGCCATGAAGAAGCTGACGGTGAACATAATGACGAAGTAGATCGTCAGGGGGATTGCGATCAGGACGACATCGAACGGCAGCCTTACGACATCGCCGCCCTTCAGACTGAACATCGCCACGATGGTGAACAGCAGCGCCGCAAGGGTGATTGGGCTGATCTTCGGAAGGAAGGCGTTCTCGTACCAGTCCGTGCCTTTTGCCTTCGTAAGAATGCGGCGCGACAGGTAACCGGCGAGGAACGGTATCCCGAGATAGATCAGCACTGCTTCGGCGATCGTCCAGAAGGACACGTCGATCACGCTTCCTTCCAGGCCGAAAAGCGGCGGCAGAAAAGTGAGGAAGAACCAGGCGTATATGCTGAAGAAGAGTATCTGGAAGATCGAATTGAAGGCGACGAGACCTGCAACGTATTGATTGTCGCCGCGGGCCAGCTGGTTCCAGACGAGAACCATGGCGATGCAGCGCGCGAGACCAATCAGGATAAGGCCCGTCATATATTCCGGATAGTCGCGCAGGAACAACACGGCGAGCCCGAACATAAGCACCGGGCCGATCAACCAGTTCTGCACCAGGGAGAGCGTTAGTATGCGCTTGTCGGCAAAGACCTGATGGAGTTCCTCGTAACGCACCTTGGCCAGCGGCGGATACATCATCAGGATGAGTCCGATCGCAATCGGAACGTTAGTGGTCCCCACGGAAAGACTGTCGAGGGCTGCCGGCAAGCCCGTGAACACGGTGCCGAGCACAAGGCCGAGCGTCATGGCGGCAAATATCCAGACCGTAAGATAGCGATCGAGAAACGAGAGGCGGATTGTGGGTTGGGCGGGACGCAACTGCGTTCTCCTTGAAAATGAAGTCCGGTGCGCAGCCTCGCTCGAGGCGTCGCTTCGCTTGCTCTGGTCTGCTCTGCTTCGGCTAGACGCGCCGACCGCTCGCGTCGACGACGACCTGGCCGTCTTCCTTCGCGAAAGCGCCCTTCTGCTCCTGGGGCAGGATCTCAAGGACGACCTCGGAAGGTCGGCACAGCCTGACGCCAAGCGGCGAGACGACAATGGGGCGGTTGATCAGGATCGGATGCTGCATCATCGCGTCGAGGAGCTGCTCATCGGTGAGAGCCGGATCGCCGAGGCCGAGTTCTGCGTAAGGTGTACCCTTTTCCCGAACCAACTCGCGAACGGGTATACTCATACGCACGACCAGCTGCTCCAGCAGCCGCCGGCTTGGCGGAGTCTTCAAATACTCGACCACATGCGGTTCGATTCCGGCGTTGCGTATCATTGCCAAGGTGTTCCGAGACGTGCCGCAATCGGGGTTGTGATAAATGACGATGTCGATCGGGTCTTTCATGCGACGTCGGGCCTCCGTGCAGTGGAACCTTCCATCTGGCCGATCTCGTGCAGTTTTGCCGTCAAGCTCAGCCGCTCCAGGCTTTCCACCGGAAGCGCTGCGAAGGCGGCAATGCGGAGTTTCATGTAACGAAGCGTCGTGGCGAACGCGACGCGCTTCTCGGCGTCCGTCCCCTCGACGGCTGCCGGGTCTTCGACGCCCCAGTGCGCTGTCACGGGCTGTCCCGGCCAGACGGGGCACGCCTCGCCCGCGGCATTGTCGCAGACGGTGAAGACGAAATCGAGTTGGGGAGCGCCGGGCACGGCAAATTCGTCCCAGCTTTTCGACCGAAGCCCTTCGACGGGATAGTGGTGGCCTGCGAGCGTCTCGATGGCGAACGGATTGACCTCGCCCTTGGGTTGGCTCCCCGCGGAATAGGCATTGAACTTGCCGGCTCCGTCCTTTCGCAGAACGCTTTCTGCGATGATCGAACGTGCTGAATTGCCCGTGCAGAGAAACATCACATTGAACGTCGTCTTGGTCATCCGGTTACCTTTTCCTTTGAACGACAGGGATTGAGTTCCTCGATCAGCGGAGCGCAGAGATCGGCATCCCCTCCGCAGCAATCCTTGAGGAGAAAAAGGGTGAGATCGCGCAGACGCGAAACATCCGCGCGGTAAACGATGAGGCGGCTGCGGCGCTCCGAAGACACCAAGCCCGCCCGAGCAAGAATATTCAGATGCGTCGACATGGTGTTGTGGGGGACCGCCAAGGTGCGCGCGATATCGCCGGCGGGCAGCCCGTGGGGCTCATGCCGGACAAGAAGGCGGAAGGTCTCCAGCCGGGTCGATTGAGCGAGCGCCGCAAGGGCCAGAATTGCATTTTCCTGTTCCATATGTCGAGAATACTCGAAATGTGGACAGTGTCAAGCGTCGATGCCGTGAACCATGCCTTCGAGCACTGGGCAACGCACCGGCCCATACGCGGAAGCGACTCTCGGAATTGATCGGAAGTGCAGGTAAGTGGATTGCAGGACTCCTCTTTAATAGCTAAAGCGGTGTCGACATTCATGTGGAGGACATCGCCGTGGCGAACGCACGTAGAATCGCAATTCTCTCTGCTCTTCTGGCAGTGATGGCAGGAGGCCCCGCTCACGCCCAGGACAGCAAGACACTGACGATCACCGACGACCGTGGCGTGAAGGTGGAGGTCCCCCTTCAGCCGAAACGCATCGCCTCGATCTCCTACTTCGCGGATGACGTGGCTCTTGCCCTTGGCATCAAGCCCGTGGCGAGCACCTATATGACCGCGGGACGGGAGCCGGACTTCCTCCTCGGCATGACGGCAGGCATGAAGCAGATCGGCCAGCGGGCCAAGCCAAACCTGGAACTTCTTGCGGAAGCCAAGCCCGACCTGATCGTCGCCATCCGCCGCTACACCGTCGGCAATGCGCCGCACCTCGAGAAGATTGCCCCCTATGTCGCTTACAACATGGAGCTTTTGGACGGGAGCGACCGTGAGATCGCCGAGCTCTCGAAGATCCTCGGCAAGCCCGAGCGCGGCCTCCAGTTGAACAAGGAGTTCCGCGAGCACCTGGCGAAATTCGCCGCCGGGGCTCCGAAGGAGGTGAACCCTCGCTTCGCGATCATGTGGGGTGGCGAGACGCCGTTCGCATTCCACACGGAAAACACGGCTGCGTCCATCGTCGCGGCGATTGGTGGCGAGAACATCGCCGGCAACATGACGCCGGGCGGAGAGTTCGGTGTCGATCTCAGCCTGGAGACCATGCTCGAGAAAGACCCTGAAGTCCTCTTTATCTATGACTCGGGCCCCGATCGGCCGCATGAGAACAACCCGATCTGGCAGGAACTGACGGCCGTCAAGAACAATCGGGTTTTCTATGTCGGTGACCAGTGGGTCGAGACCAACGGCCCTATCGCGCGCGAAATCGTTCTGCGCGAGGCGGCCCACTACCTCTATCCCGACGTCTTCCCTGCCGTGGACGTGAAGGCGGAAGCCGCCAAGATCATTCCCGCCGAGGCTCAGAAATAGCGGACGAGCGATCGCGACGGCGATGGGCACCCGGAAATCCTCCATAGCCATAGGCCTCGTCTTCGCGGCGACACTGCTGATTGTTCTCGTCGGGCTGCTGTATGGGGCGCGGACACTTTCCATCGATGCCGTTCTGCGCGTGCTCTTTGCTCCCGACGGCAAGATCGAGTCGATCCTGGTTTGGACCCTGAGGCTGCCGCGAAGCCTCGCGGCCGCCGTCGCGGGTTCGGGCCTCGCTGTCTCGGGCTATCTGCTGCAGGCACTGACCCGCAACCCGCTCGCCGATCCGGGGATTACGGGCGTCACCGCCGGCGCCGTTGCGCCCATCGTTGGCTGCTTCGTCTTGCTGCCATGGTTTTCATCCGCCTACTACCCGTTCGTAGGCCTTGCGGGCGGTCTCGCCGCCGCTTGGGTGACGTTCTGGGTGGCACGCGGCGGAACCGGGCGCCCGCTTCATCTCGCCCTCGCGGGCGTCAGCGTGTCGCTGTTTCTCGGGGCGATCACGATTTACATGCTGCTCCTGGCGGGGCCGCAATCGACCGCACTGCTGTTCTGGCTATCGGGCGGCTTCGCCGGACGCACCTGGTCGCACCTCGTCCATATGCTTCCCTGGGTGGGCCTTGGGGTAGTGGGAGCGCTGTCGCTGCACCGGGTAATCGCCATGTTCGCCCTGAGCGATCACGCCGCCGCCGGAATGGGCGTGCAGCTTCATTTCTGGAAACCCGTCCTGCTGCTTCTCGGCATCTGTCCGGTAGCGGGCGTCGCCCCCGTTGCAGGCCCCGTCGCCTTCGTCGGTCTGGCAGCCCCGCATATCGCCCAGCTCCTGCGGCCCTCGGGAACTGCGTTTGAGATCGCGCTCACGGCGGCCATCGGGGCGCTAATGGTGACCTGCGCCGACTTCATCGCCCGCACCATTGCCATCCCGAAGGAGCTTCCCGTCGGCATTATCACCGCGCTTCTCGGCGGGCCGATTTTCATCTATCTCATCCAGCGAGGACGCGTCGGTATCAAGGGAAAGACCGCATGACTCCAGTCCCGCTCGGCCTTACCCGACCGAAACCGTGGCTCCTGCCCGCGGTCATTCTGCTGGTCCTGTTCTCGTTCGTCGCCGCTGTGCTCCTTGGCGTGGTCGACATTCCCGCAGCGGACGTCGTCTCGGTTCTGTCCGGGAGCGGTTCGCCTGAAGCGCGTTCGATCATTCTCGACATCCGTCTGCCACGTATCGTCACGGGCATCCTTGCCGGGATTCAATTCGCCGTCGCAGGACTATTGCTCCAGACGATAACCCGAAACCCTCTCGCCGATCCGTCATTGATGGGGGTGTCGCAGGGCGCGACTTTGACGGTCACAGCGTTCTTGCTGTTCACCGTCTACATCTTTAATCCCGGTTCCAACACCGTGGCCGAGCTGCCGATCGCATGGCTGCCGCTGGCGGGAATGATGGGTGGCATCGCGGCGGGAGGCGTCATCTACATTATGGCTTTCCGGCTCGACCTCAGTCCGCTCAGGATCACGCTCTGCGGGATCGCGATTGGGGCGGTGCTGCACGCGCTTGCCATAGGCCTGATTGCGGGCTGGGGCTCGGCCCGCATCGAGATCATTCTCGAATGGCTCTCCGGAAGCCTTTATGCGCGCACATGGGATCACGCGATCTTCCTGCTGCCGTTTACGATCGCCGGCCTGGCCGCCCTCCCTCTGATCTATCGTCCGCTGGTCCTCTTGCAGTTCGACTCCGCTGTCGCCCGTTCCTTTGGGCTCTCCTATCGCAAGCAGTTTTCGCTTGCCCTGCTCGTATCCTGCACGCTCGCCGCAAGCGCCGTGGGTGCAGTGGGCCCGATCGTTTTCGTAGGGCTCATGGTGCCGCATCTGGCGCGCTTCCTCGCCGGGCGCGATTTCCCGCTGGTGCTTCCCCTGACGGTCGTCCTCGGAGCGGTCATCGTCACCCTCGGGGACCTGATTGGTCGTCTGGTCGGGCAAGCCGAAGAAGTGCCGATCGGAGTGGTCACTGCCATCGTCGGGGTGCCGGTACTGCTCGCCCTTGTACGCAAAGCTCCCTGAGATCGCCCATGCCTCTGAGATGTACGCAATTATCGGTTAACTACGGTCGCCGGAAGGCGCTGAGCGGCTTTCGGCTATCGGTGCAGAAAGGCGAAATCCGCACCCTTATCGGACCGAACGGCTCCGGAAAAAGCACGGCACTACAGGCAATGGCAGGCTTGATCCGCCCCGCGGAGGGGCAGGCGAAGATCGGGGATGTTGCGGTGACTTCGATGTCGCGGCGCACCATCGCCAAAAAGCTGGCCTTCTTGCCGCAGCAGCCCTCCGCCCCCGAGGAGATGACGATCGCCCAGCTTGTGCGGCAGGGGCGCTTTCCTCATGTCGGGCTCTTCCGCTCCTACGACCACAAGGACGAGGCGGCCATCGAATGGGCGCTTGAAAGCACCGGCCTCACGCGTCTGGCGAATCGAACGCTTCAGGAACTCTCGGGCGGCGAACGGCAGCGGGCGTGGATATCGGCGGCGCTGGCGCAGGAGGCAGCCATCCTTCTGCTCGACGAGCCGACGTCATTCCTGGACATCGGATATCAGGTGGAGGTTCTGGACCTCGTCCATCGCCTCAGCCGAGAGAAAGGCGTGACGATCGTCATGGCGATTCATGACATCAACCAGGCGATTGCCATCAGCGACCGCATCTCGCTGCTGGAGAAAGGCGAGTTGCGCTTCGACGGGGAGCCGAAGGCACTCGCCGAAAGCGGCCTGATCGAAAAGACATTCCGGGTGAAGGGGCGGTTCGTCGAGGTCGCCCCGGACAAGCCGCCGCATTTCGACGTCGAGCTTACACGCTTCCTGCGTTCCGGCGCTTGATCAGGCGGAACACGATCTTGGTCTGGGTGTAATAGTTCAGGGCATCGGCAAAATCCGGAGTCCAGCCATCCTCGACGAATGGAATGTACCCGTCATACTCCAGCTTCCGGCCGGAGACCTCGAAGCCAGCCTTCGCAAAGGCGCGGCAGTAATCGGAAATGGAGCGATCCTGGACGACGGTGTTCGTGCGCCTCGCCACGAGCTCCCGCCATTTCGGCCAGAGCGGGTTGTCCGTGTGGCAACCCGTAACGGCGTAGTACACTCCACCCGGCTTCAGAGCCTTGAAGATGTCGGCGGCATGGGCGCCGATGTCCTCGAGGAGGTAAATGACCTCATGGCTGATCGCGAGATCGAACTCGTCGACCCAGCCTTCGAGAGTTCCACCAACAGCGTGTTGGACGGGAATGTTGCCCTTCAAAGTCTCGGCCTTCGCGATGGATTGCTCTGCAATGTCGATGCCTAGCGCCTTGCGGAACGGCCTGATCGCATAAAGATGCCGCAGCAGGCCGCCCTGGTTGCAACCGAAGTCGAGGACGTTCTTTTCCGAAAGATCGCGCTCGACGATGAGCCCTACGAGATGCCGCCAGATCGGGGCGTGTCCGTCCGCCATCCTGTCTTCCGCGTCCGGGTCGACGTACCATGTGGTGATGGTTTTCTGTGCCTCATGGCTCATATGCCGTCTCTCCCGTGCGATTCTTCTGATGCGACTCTCATAGGGTCGCCAGAACGACGTGGATAGCTCAAATCGAAATGAGTTCGAACTCGATATTCCGGATGAGTGCCGTCGATAACCGCAACGCCGCCCCTTCGGTTACTCGGCGCGCATGCCAGAGTCGCGACGAGGAGCTACGACCATCGCAATCGCCGGCCCTCATGAGTGGCCGGCTTGCGATCCTCTTAACGCAGGACGTGAACATCCCGGGAAGACGGCCTGCAACCGCCTCGTGGAGGAAGGATGAACTCCCTTGGGCGGTACCTCACGGCGAGCGCCACATCCCATTCGACGCCCATTGACATCCCCGGTTCGGGCACCCCCATGCGCCTCAAAAGTAGAACTCGGTGAAGGACAGGTTCTCGGCCGAAATCTCCGTGAGGGTGACGCCCTCGATCAGGATGCCGGCATCGTGGAACCCGTCGAGCGTGACGAAAACGCCGTCCTGCGTGTCATGCGAGGCCGCCAGGAAATCCGCGTAGCTGCGGATCGAGGCGATCTGGCCGTCGGCGTCGATGGCGAAGCTGAGGATGTCGCCCGCCAAAGCGCTGAAATCCGCGATGCGGTCGACGCTGTCGGTCTCAAGAGACGAGACGTACCACTGGAAGATGTCAGCATCGCCGCCACCGTGCAGATAATCGGCTCCCTCCTGGCCTGACAGCCGGTCCCTGCCCGTATGTCCCCACAAGTGATCGTCACCCGAACCGCCGCTCAGATCGTCGACCCCAGCTTCGCCCCGCAGATCGTCGGAGCCGACGCCGCCAAGCAGGCGGTCGTCGCCAAAATCGCCGGACAGGAAGTCGTCGCCGTCGCCGCCGAGCAGGCGGTCGTTGTCATCGCCACCGAACAGGCGGTCGTCTCCGGCCCGTCCTTCCAAAAGATCGTCACCGAAAAAGGCTGAGAGCTGATCAGCCCCGTCGGCGCCACGCAGCGTATCGTCAAGATCGCCAAATCTCCCGCTCGACACGGTGAAGCTCTCGATGTCGGTCCATGTCAGCCCGGTCGAGATCGATCCACGCGTCGCGTCGAAATCGACAGGCCCAAGCAGATGGGACACTTCGAACGCGAGGTGATCGTTGCCTTCCCCCCCGTCGACGCTGCCCGAGCTCCCCGCTCCGATCCGGTCATCCCCTGTGCCGCCGTCGACGCTGTCCGAACCCCACGCTCTGATCTGGTCATTCCCCGCGCCGCCGCTGATCGTTGCCGGGCCGCTGCCGGAGAAACGCGAAATCCGGTCGTCGCCATCGCCGCCGTCGATGACGTCGCGACCGTCGAAGCTTTCCATGATGTCGTTGCCCGATCCGCCAAAGAGGCGATCGTCTCCCGGGCCACCGTCCATTCTGTCATCGCCGGCGCCGCCCTCGAGGATATCATTGCCGGCTCCCGCCCTGACATTGTCATCCCCGTCGCCGCCGGACATCGAGTCGGCTCCGCTCCCGCCGGACAGGCCGTCATTCCCCGCCCCGCCGAAGAGGCGGTCATTGCCGGCATCGCCGGTCAGGCCGTCATTGCCGTCTCCGCCCGACAAAACGTCATTGTCCAAGCCGCCGTTCAGGTTGTCGTTGCCGTCTCCGCCTTCGATTCGATCGTCACCCGCACCGGTATTGGCGAGGAGATCGTCGAGGCCGCCGGCGATCACGGTATCGTCGCCGCTTCCGGTCCAGACACGGGCCGTCTCGAGGTTGCGCAGGACCGTGCCGGTCGATGCACTGCCCGCGGCGAAGTCGATGGTGACGCCATCCACGTCTTCGGAATTGTCGATTGTAACCAAATCCCGTCCGGCGCCGCCATCGATCACAGCCGAATACAGCGTCGTGGTGATCGCGTCGGACCCGTCACCGGTCACGATGACATCGTCGCGCGTACTGCCGTAGACGATGTCATTTCCACTGCCGGTGAGCAGCTCCAGGCGCTCGATATCCCGGAAGAAGACATGCTGGGCGGTCGAGGGATCGCGGCCTATCATGGCGTGACCCTGCAGACCGTTGAAGATCACGTCCTCCGTCGCCAAGGAGGCATTGACGGCGAGGGTATCGTGGCCAGCGCCGCCGGTGACCGCGCCGCCCGTCCCGGCGAGGATCAACCGGTCGTCGCCGTCGCCGCCGTCGAGGCGGTCATAGCCGCTTGTGCTCCTGACGACGTCGTCTCCCGCACCGGCATCGACAAGGTCATCTCCGCCACCGCCATCGATGTCGTCATTGCCGGCAAGGCCCCAGATGCGATCCGTCTCGTCCGTCCCGCGCAGCGTATCGCCCCCGCCCGTCCCCACGATCGTCGTCATGAAACCGCTCCTCCCAGCTGAGACACGAGGCGTCCGGAAGATAAGCCGATACCTAATAGTTGATCAGGGAAATATAGTTCTGCTTCTCGGCAAGTTCAATTACAATAATAGTCTGATATTATATTTAATTATGATCGAAATTTGAAACAAATTACTAAAGACAGAAGCGCCTCTCCGGTCACGAATGCCGCTACACTTCAGCATCGCTCCGGAGTTCGGGAAGATCGACCTGCATCCCTCGCCTTGAGCGGATTCGAACCCTCGGCCCTAGCCAGCCTTAGGCTCGTGCGGCCGACGCGGTCGCTACGATGGCCAATCCAGGCGTAGATTTCTTCACCAAATGGTGCTATTTGTAGCACCAAAATCAGGAACCCGAACGATGCGATCGACTATCAACCTCGACGACGCTCTCATGGAAAGGGCCAAGTCCCTAACCGGCACGAAAGAAACCGCCGCTCTGGTCCGCCAGGCATTGGAGACGCTTGTCCGTGTGGAGTCAGGAAAACGCCTCATCGCGCTCGGGGGAACTATGCCGGATGCGGCGGCAGCTCCACGCCGCCGGAGCGCAGCTGCCAAGTGATTCTTGCCGACACTTCAATCTGGATTGATCATTTCCGGCATACCGATGCCGAGCTGCGTAGGATTATTGAGGACGATCGTCTCCTCTGCCATCCGGCCGTGATCGGAGAGCTTGCACTCGGCAGTCTTCGGGAACGCAGTAGTGTGATAGCATTCCTGATGGCTCAGCGCGAAGCACTCGTCGCAACGCACCACGAGGTCATGATGATGGTTGATCGCCACGCCATTTTCAGCATGGGGATTGGCTACACGGATGCCCATTTGCTGGCATCGGTTCTCCTCGATCAGCGAGTGGCTTTGTGGACGAGAGACAAGCGTTTGCGGGCGGCGGCCGAAAAGGCGGGGGCGTCGTTGCACACCCCCCATACGCGGAACTGAACACTGAATAAAAGGCCATGACCGTTGCTCTTGCTGGTGGCGTCAGGACCGTTTCAACACTCTCTCTCTCTCTCTCTCTTTTTTTAGTATGGGAGCTGGGCCTCTATCGCGGACTTGTCGATTACCGACCATACCGACCGGATCTTCGATCCTACGAACTCGTAGAAAACGTTCTCCGTGAAGGACACTCGACGTCCATTGACGCTTAGACCCATGAACTCGCCTTTCGGGGAGCAATCGAATGAAAGGCGGGCAGCAAGGCGCGGCGGTTCGCAGACAAGCAGTTGAATGTTGAACTGCAAATTCGGAATGTCTACGAAGTCCTGCACCAGCATTTCCCGGTAGCCCGATAGTCTTAGAAGGCGATCGTTATGCCGCACATCGTTGTCAACGAATTGACCAAGCTCGTCCCAGGCTTGTCGATTGAGGCAATCCAGGTAGGCACGATAAATGTCAGCGAGTTCTCCGCTCATTATTTCCTCCAGTAGGTGCACGCAACGCGGCTTCAAATGTCGAGAGATAGCGTACTGCCGCTTTCCTCCAATGCGGCAATTGGCAGGGCGGACCGCAACGTCTTTCCCATAGGAGTTGATCCACCAATGTCTCCGATTTTGCACGCAATGTCGCCGGCTGCCGCATTATCTCTATTCTTCGGGCTCTCCGCCCGATCGCGGACGATGGCTACAGGCAGATGCGCCCGGCGCTTCGGTGAGAAGGTCGATTCCTATCCGTCGCCTTGAACGGATTCTATCCGGCGATCCAGCTGCCCGGCCGCGACCGCCCGTATTCGGATAGAAGTGAAAGGTCAGCCTTGCCAGGGATCGACGGTAACAAGGCCGGTGCCTTCGAAGTCTCTGGTGTTTCGTGTCACAACGGTCATGTCGTGAACCAGAGCCGTCGCCGCAATCAGCGCGTCGGCCTCATTGCGCCGGTCGGGGATGTGCAGGTGGGCGCAACGTGTCGCAACCGCATCGTCAACCGGCAGAATACGGCCGGCGAATTCCGGACGCACGTGACTGTCGAGCCAGGAACGCAACCGAGCGCCTTGTGCGGCGTCTCGGCGGTACACCCCGACTACGCCCCGCTCCAGTTCGAGAATTGTGATCGCCGAAAGGAAAAAGCGCGATGCATCTTCCGCTCCGATCCATGCGACGACATTGGCATCGGCTTTGCCGTCACCGATCTTGCGCAGTTCGGAAACCACATTAGTATCGAGCAGATATCTCAAGACAGGTCCACGTCGCGGGGACTGATTTCAACGCGGTGCGGCTCGAAATCGATCCCCGACAGGCCGGGCATGGCGAGAGCCTCGACAAGACTGCGGTGCTTGCCGGTCAAGCGCTCAAATTCATTGTAGGTCATGAGCACATGGGAAGGCTTGCCGCGATCCGTAATGATGACCGGGCCGCTTTTTGCTGCCTTCTTGGCGCTACTCACGTCGTGGTTCAACTCTCGGCTGGAAAGGGTCGTAATACCCACAACTCACCTCCATGTAGGTAGTTACCTACATATAGCCGTCAAAACAAGAGAAAACAAGCCGCACGGGACCAGCGCGTGCACCAGGGGTTCAATGGCGATGTCCGGCGCTGCAGCTTTCTACTCGATACATCATGCGATGCCGGGAACACACTCAACGATCACGTTCCAAATCGGCCATCAGCCTTCTTCTGTCCCGCCTGCTTCTGATTTGCTCCGTTTGTAGCTCTCTTCCACGGATCACCGGTCCGCCGGCATTTTCGAGCACAACGAAAACTCGGCGCGCGCCGATGGGAAGGTCTTCCGAGCCGTAATGGCCTACGATTTCGACCATGATGGAGCGAACTTCGCTGTGCCATTCGCCGGCAGGCGGGCTTTCCGATCTGGCATGCAGCGCGTGGCGCATCAGGGTCCCGAAGGAACCCAGATCCCTGATCTCGCCGCTCCCTAAAGGGCCTTGCCGGGTGCGCTGCCGAGCTTCGGCCGGAGACTCTCCTTCCGGATGCAGCATGTCCGTTACAGGGCAGATGAGCGACCCCGCAGTGGTCTCCAGTTTAACAAACACGCTCGCCACGTGGACTGGTCCCGAGCTCATATTGCTGAGGAAGCAGTGAGCGTCCAATCCGGCTCCCGCGCCGCGCGTAATCAACAAGGTGGCGCGGAGCTGCCTTCGATAGTTGCTGACGAACACCTGCAGGTAAACCACCCAGACGGCCAGGGTCCCCAGCCCGGTAAGCGCGGTGATAAGTTCGCGATGATCTTCAATCCACTGCATCCCGTTTCTCCGGCAGACGTGCGAACCTTTGGTGTCCAATACCTTGAACGCCAATGCCACTTGGCGGTCAGCGATCCAATCGCGTGGAAGCCCCAGCGGCGGGCGAGAGGGCTCGCTCCTGCAACCGCTGAACATCCGTTGTGTTGCATTACAGGGAATGGCTGCCCGGCCGTTTCCACCCGCACCAAACGGCCGGAGGAAGCGTGGTCCTTGTCACTGATCGGACTACGACACGGCGGGGTCGCCTCCGTAAAGGGGGCCACTCTGAGAAACCTTGCGGTCTCCGACCTCGAATTCATCTCCGAGTCGGTGATCGGGATCAGGTAGTTTGGGCAGTTCGCCACGTGACGCGACCAGCGGACTGGACCGGGGTTACCCGGTCCGAGCCAATGCGCGGAGACGCGAGAGAGATTCAATCAGCAACGGCTCGTTATCGAGCATCGCACCCAGATGTCTTTTGGCCAGGAAGTTCAGAACCCGTTCGCCATAATCGGTGAGGCCGACAAGGACGCGGCGCTTGTCGTCGGCCGATGGGATCCGCAGGGCCAGTCCAGCCGCCACCAGCCGGTCAACGAGCTGAACCGCGCCGTGATGTTGTATCAGCATCTCTTCGGCGAGTTGTCGGAGCATGATTCGGCTTTGGGGAGCAACTTTGAGTACCAGCAGTGCTTGGTATTGTTGCGAAGTCACGCCCGCCTCGGAAAGGACCGCCTCGCTGAAGGAGAGGAAGCGACGCATGGCCAGCCTGACTCCGGCCAGCCCCTCGAACACCCCCGGATCAAGCGCCTCCTCATCGGCAATCTCAGGGACTTGTGTGCGGGACCTAGAACCTGCGCCGGAGGGCATTCGTAACATCCTTTGTTTACATCACGTTATGATATATACTGGTTGCACCTCAGGAGGGAGGAGGCGCGAGCGCGCCCACTTATCTGAACGGCGAATGCCGCAAGTGCCGCGCTCGCTAACTATATCGCCAAATACTGTCATTGCGAGGGCATGTCTTTGGCAAGCTGAGGTATAAATCAAATGCCGAAGGGGCAGCCTGAAATCATTTCAGGCTGCCCCTTCCCTCGCCCCAGCCGCCACAGCCAATATTCGTCCAAAGACGCCGTTCAGCTGCTCGTCTCGACTTCCGAGAGCGATGGAAGTTCCTCCAAGCTTACAAGCGCATCGGCACAGGTATCGGCCGCATCCGGAACCGGCTTCGACAGACCAGCAACGACCGCCCAGCCTCCCTCCTCGATGAAATTGTCTTGTTCCCAACTGGACTTGGACTTGAGTTCCACAAGCTTTTGTGCCGCGTCGGGGGCGGACACGAAATTGTGCACGCAAACGTTTGAAATGAGCTCTGCACGAGCCTGCCGGACCGCGAGATCGGCCATGGTTCCGGCACGCCCTGCTGTCGTCCAACCGCCCCATGTGAAACCGACGACCATAGTCAGTATCGATGAGCCGACAACCGACCAGAACCATACACTCTTGGAAGGTCGGTACGCCGCCCAACCGCTGTCATTCGTTTCGGCCATGTCTCTCCTCCTCCGTTTTATATCATAGTATGATATAATTTCTGTTCAAGCAAACTCTTGGAGTGGGCCCGAGTTCAAAGGCGGCGAGCGCGCCGGCGCCATTCTGTCTCGCCGTATGGTCTTGCGGATGTAGAATGATGATTTCCTTGCAGCGGAGAAGTCACCATGTCTTTCAACTCGCAACGGCTTCAATTTTCCGGCCATTCCGGCGCGACGCTCGCCGCGCGCCTCGATCTACCGAACGGGCCATTGCGCGCCTACGCGCTTTTTGCCCATTGCTTCACCTGTTCCAAGGATCTCGCGGGAGCGCGCCGCGTTGCAGCAGAGCTGGCGCGCGAAGGTATCGCTGTTCTGCGTTTCGATTTCACGGGTTTGGGGTCGAGCGAAGGTGAGTTCGGCTCGACCAATTTCTCCTCCAATGTTGCCGACCTGCTCTCAGCCGCCGACTATCTGCGCCAACACTATCAAGCGCCGTCGCTTCTGGTCGGCCACTCACTCGGCGGCGCCGCCGTCCTGGCCGTCGCCGGGGACATTCCTGAGGTCCGCGCCGTTGCTACGATCGGTGCGCCGGCCGATGTCCGCCACGTCTTGAAGAACTTCGGAGCGAGTCTCGAGGAGATCGAGAAGACCGGGTCGGCCGAAGTTGATTTTGCCGGGCGCAGGTTCCTCATCAGAAAGCAATTTGTCGAAGACGCGCGTGCACAGCGCATAAAAGACTCTGTTGCGAGCCTGAGAAAACCGCTTCTCATTCTTCACGCGCCGTTGGACCAGACGGTCGGAATCGAGAACGCTACTGAGATCTTCAGCGCGGCGAGGCATCCGAAAAGTTTTGTTTCGCTCGACAGTGCCGATCACCTGCTCACCGACCCCAAGGATGCGGCCTTTGCCGGACGGATCATTTCGTCATGGCTGACCCGCTATCTTGCCGCCGATACGCCGCAGGGCACCGGGCCGATTGAACATGTGCGTGTGATGGAAACGGGCGAAGGCAAGTTTCAGAACGCGATTCAGGCTGGCGGTCATCGGCTGTTCGCCGATGAACCAGAGAGCGTGGGTGGGCTCGATTCCGGACCATCGCCCTATGACTTCCTGTCCATTGCTCTTGGCGCCTGCACCTCGATGACGCTGCGCCTCTATGCCGACCATAAGCAGCTGTCGCTCGGACGCATCGGCGTCGACGTCTCGCATGCGAAGATCCATGCAAACGATTGCGAAGAGTGCACCGAACCGGAACGCAGCGGCGGGGGCAGGATCGATCGTTTCGAACGCGTCATTTCCATCGATGGCGAGGTCTCGGAGGAGCTTCGCGGCAAGATCGCCGAAATTGCCGACAAGTGCCCGGTCCATCGCACGCTCGAGGCAGTGGCGAAGATCAGGACGACCGTGAAACCAGGATCACATTAGCTTCATGCGCCCGAATCGGCCTTCCGTTTTCGGGGAACGCTGAGCAATTGGTGTTGAATGGGCGACTAACCGGTGTCTGACACCAGAACGCCCACCGCGCCGGGTGCTAATGACTTCGCGTGGAGGCAACTTGAATTCGCGTTCGCGAGAGGCGAGCAATCGTGCTGAGGTTTGCAAGGGGCCCTTAGGACCGAAGCACGACAAACAACGCTTGACGAGCTGAACGGCGCCATTATGTGAGCGAAAGGCACCGATTACATTCTCTGCATATATCATGCTATGATATATATTGCTTGGCACTCAGCCGGGAGTGCGCGCGCGACGTAGTTCCAAAGGGCAAACGGCGCGCTCGCGAGTTGCATTGCTGAATAGTGTCACCTCGGACGACCTCGCCAGCAATGCGGCCGACGACCCGTTCGGCTCAACTTCCGCACGAAGCGGTCCCGGCTGCGCCAGGGAGGTTCAGATGCAAGTAACGGATGCTTGGGAAGAATGGTGGCGAGGGTTGGGACATGTTGCCCGGTGCAACCGTGACATGGCACGAACACGCGAAGCATTTGAAGCTGGGTATGCGGCCGGCCGTCTCACCCGTCAACGAGCCGATGACGCAGCCGAATTGCACGAGGCCCCCGCCCGGGGGCGCAAAGACACCAGACCTGGAGAGCTACAAGAGCAGCGCGGGAGAGTACCTAGCAGCGCGCTTTCGGAGTAGTCCCGATCCAGGCGGATAGATCACGTCCTGTTGGCGCTTGCCGTCAAGGCGCTCCTCGGTGAACGCCGCTCGAAATCGCAATCCGGCAGCGAAGCGGCCATGGACAGCACGCCGCGATCAACGCGGAACGGGGAGCGCTGAGCATTTGCGAATTCATACCCAATAGGGCGGAATGCCATAATAGTCGTAGACTTTACGGCCGCTTTCGGGCCCCCAGTCATATTCCCGGTCTGCGGGATAGCGCGGGGCTCCCTCGACCTGTTCCTTTGTGATGTTCACCTGGAAACCGCCGAGATCCGTATTGTAGTCGAGCATTTCCCAGGGAAGCGGATAATGTTCATGTCCAACCCCGAGAAAGCCGCCAAAGCTCATCACGGCATAGGCGACGCGTCCACCGCGTTTTTCCAGAATGATCCTCTCTATTGAGCCTACCTGATTGCCGTTCATGTCGTAGACAGTGGTGCCCACGACCATGTCGCTGGCGATGAGGTCATGCGATTGATGCAGATTAGGGTCGGCCATCGTTATTCCTCCTGTGGTGGCCCAACGCTCCTGGATATGAGTTGTTCCGCGGATCGCTTCCCAAGGGCAAGAGCTTGACTATTTCTGCCGTGGGGCCGAGAGCTCGCCACCCGCCGAAACGAGCTTGCCGGCGCGCTTGAGCATCACCGCCTCGACCAATGTTCGCGCCGCATTGCGGACCTCTTCCTGCACGGCCTCGTCCGCATCAAGCTCCTGGTGACTGAGCGCGTATGGCTTCCAGTAGCCGATATAGCGATCCATCTCCGCCAAGGGCCCCGCCGGCTCGAGATGCATGTAGCACAGCCAGTCGGACAGGCTGCGTCGAACGTTCTCGGCCCCCTCCACGTCCCCGTGAACGATGACGGAGAAGAGCCGCCCGGCGAGATGCCGAGGATAGTTCCAGCCTTGGAGTTCAAGCGCCTTTGCGAGCTTCGCATCCTTGCCCTGTGTCAGGGTAGGGTCCGGATTGCCGCCATCCGCGCAAACCAGCCGATCCATCATCAGCTTTACCGGCGACGAGACCTGATACCAGTTCACAGGCGTGACGATCATGATGCCGTGCGCCTCTACCCACATCGGATAGATGTCGTTCATCCAGTCGTCGACCTGGCCGAGCGAGTAGTTGGGATAGCAGGAGCACGGCCAGTGGCAGAGGGCCGGCGAGGTGGAAAAGCAGGCCTTGCACGGGTGGATCGTTCGCCCATATTCCGAAGTAAGGCGGTGCAGCTCGAGTATGCTGGTCTTGACCCCCGCCGTTTGATCAATCGTTTCCTGCGCGATCCGCGTCAGCCGATAGGATTTCGACATTTCGCCGGGACAAGTGTGTTCGCTGCGCGATGACCCGCTGATCAACAGGATGCGCGCGGGACCCCAACGGTCCGAATGACGCTCTTGCGCAGCATGAATTGCGTCGCGCGCCGCGAGCCAATCGACGGACAGGTCGTAATCGGGGTCCTTGAAGGCAGTGCCGGCCTTGCGCGTGTTGGGTGCTTTTCGCTCGTTGGAATAGGCATCCCAAGCCGCCGCGGCGATCTTATCCAGCTCCGATCGAAGACCGCTGAAAACCGGGTCTTGGAAACGGCTGAGGAAGCGGCGGCGAAATTCGTTCTCGGCCAGCCTGGGGCTCGGCGTTCCCGTTCGCGGCTCAAGCACTGGCGGGAGAGATTGCGTCCCGGGGATCTTTGCCATCATCCCATCCAACGTAGCTGGCAAGTTCCATTGTAATCGACCACGACGCCGATTGTTCCGATAGGGCGGCTTTGGCCTCCCGTCCTCCGACGCGTGCGAAGGAGATGCGAGCGACCGCGATAGCAGCGCTGGCGAATCAGGCAATCGGCAACAGGAGACGTTTCCCAGCCACAGAACAATGCAGTTTGAGGGTATCCACCCGCGGGCGCTTCGGCTAGCTTTCGCAAAAGGTTAGGAGGACACATGGGCCTGTCAGACGTTTTTGGTCGATTGGTCGCACTGATCGGTGCCGCCGCAATCCTTGTGCGCCGCCAGAACGGCGCTTCTCTGGAACCCGCCTATGGTACCGCCCCGAAGATCCCGGGAGCCAAGCCCCAGGGCATTCCCACCCTGAAAATGCCTACGGCCAGGGGATGGACCGATGGGCAAATGCCGACTGCCGTGGCTGGGCTGAAGGTGAACGCATTCGCGGCCGGGCTCAAACATCCTCGCTGGATTGAGGTGTTGCCGAATGGCGACGTACTGGTCGCCGAGGCGCTCAGCGAGCCGGGGGGCATCAAATCTGCCTTCGACTACGCCATGTTCACCACAATGAAACGCGCCGCTGCAGTGGGCGCAAGTCCGAACCGCATCTCGCTTTTGCGTGATGCTGACGGCGACGGCGTGGCCGAAATACGCACCGTATTTCTCGACGGGCTCAATCAGCCGTTCGGCATGGCGTTGCTGGGCGATACCTTACATGTCGGCAACACGGACGGGGTGGTCGCGTTCCCCTATGAAACGGGCGACACCAGCATCGGCGCGACAGGGCGAACGCTGGCAGACTTCAAGGGCGGCGGGCACTGGACACGCAGCCTGCTTGCCAGTCGCGATGGACGAAAGCTCTTCATCGGCGTCGGGTCGCTCAGCAACATAGGCGAGCGCGGCATGGCGGCCGAGGAAGGACGGGCGGCCATTCACGAGCTTGACCTCGAGAGTGGTGAACACCGCATATTTGCCTCCGGTTTGCGGAACCCGGTAGGCATGGCATGGGAGCCAACGACAGGTGCACTCTGGACGGTCGTCAATGAACGCGACGGGCTGGGCGACGAGACGCCTCCCGACTATCTGACATCCGTCCGCGACGGTGGTTTTTATGGATGGCCCTATTGCTACTGGGGGCAGATCGTGGACCACCGGGTGCCGCAGGATCCGGCCTTGGTCGCAACCGCTTTGACGCCGGACTATGCCCTGGGCGGACACACTGCATCGCTCGGTCTTTGCTGGCTTCCCGCAGGCACTCTGCCCGGCTTTCCGGATGGGATGGTGATCGGTCAGCATGGTTCCTGGAACCGCAGCTCGCTGAGCGGCTACAAGGTTGTCTTCATACCGTTCGTAGACGGACGCCCCGCCGGCCCCCCGCGCGACATTCTGACCGGCTTCCTTTCGCCCGACGAGCGGGCGTCCTATGGACGGCCGGTCGGAGTCAGCCTCGGCCCGAACGGTTCCTTGCTGGTAGCGGACGATGTCGGCGACGTGATCTGGAGGGTGACGGGCGCGGCGGCGTGAGCGTCCAACGGGTGCGCATTTGCGAGACTGGAGTACCCGCGCCTGTATTCGGATAGAAGTGAAGGGTCAACCTTTGCCAAGGATCGACGATAACGACGCCGGTGCCTTCGAAGTCTCTGGTGTTTCGTGTCACAACGGTCATGTCGTGAACCAGAGCCGTCGCCGCAATTAGCGCGTCGGCCTCATTGCGCCGGTCGGGGATGTGCAGGTGGGCGCAACGTGTCGCAACCGCATCGTCAACCGGCAGAATACGGCCGGCGAATTCCGGACGCACGTGACTGTCGAGCCAGGAACGCAACCGAGCGCCTTGTGCGGCGTCTCGGCGGTACACCCCGACTACGCCCCGCTCCAGTTCGAGAATTGTGATCGCCGAAAGGAAAAAGCGCGATGCATCTTCCGCTCCGATCCATGCGACGACATTGGCATCGGCTTTGCCGTCACCGATCTTGCGCAGTTCGGAAACCACATTAGTATCGAGCAGATATCTCAAGACAGGTCCACGTCGCGGGGACTGATTTCAACGCGGTGCGGCTCGAAATCGATCCCCGACAGGCCGGGCATGGCGAGAGCCTCGACAAGACTGCGGTGCTTGCCGGTCAAGCGCTCAAATTCATTGTAGGTCATGAGCACATGGGAAGGCTTGCCGCGATCCGTAATGATGACCGGGCCGCTTTTTGCTGCCTTCTTGGCGCTACTCACGTCGTGGTTCAACTCTCGGCTGGAAAGGGTCGTAATACCCACAACTCACCTCCATGTAGGTAGTTACCTACATATAGCCGTCAAAACAAGAGAAAACAAGCCGCACGGGACCAGCGCGCTCGACATCCAATCGCTTCGTCTCGCACAAGCCGTCTGATCATACAGTCCGCTTGCTCGGACGACGGTTGAAATTCAAGCACATTTGTTCGAATGGCCGATCCCGAACTCTGATTCTTTTGCCTCTTCTACCTGCCTGTGCGGTCCCTCTTCGTCGCTCCCCTAGGCTGCATCATCGCGCACATGCATCTTTGCAAGCGGCACTCCTATTTTGTGGCACGGCCGCTAAGGTCTGCTGCAACTCACTTCGCGATAGTGCGTGAAGAAGCTTGGAGAACGATGCTTCGATTGTAACGCCCCCTCTGTGGAAGCCAAAGTAAAATACCGTAGGATACGCATCCAGCATTCGGGTGAATCCATTCTTCGCATTTCGAAGACAATCCCGTCGCCGGCGCGGGTTAGGAAAAATGCCGCGCGCTCCGACGCTCAGGTCAGATCTTCGATTCCTGACATGAGCTCGGAAGTGCTCAGCGATTGACGCGAGTCATTGCCAGTCATCCCTTTTCGCGTATCATCGTGAGATACGAAAGCTTTTGACCGGCCCTTTGCTTATCGAGTTGAAATTATTCTGCAGCAGGAGCGTCTCGCCTGCTGCATGTTTTTCGAAACATGCAGCAATCGAAGCTCTGCGGTAAACACGTGTACGTCTGAAAAGACGTAGTCTCCGGAGGAGAGCGCAAATGGCAGAGTCCGTGCACCCCGCGGCAGTTAATCATTTGCCTGCGTTCATCACCGCACCCGGGGAGACGGACATCCTTTTCAATATCATGACCGTCTTCGTCCTGCTTCTGATATTCCTCATCGGCGTCTTATACTTACGCCTCCACGCGCTTCCCGAACACATGGCTCACGGGGCGAGCAAGGGTCAACTACAGCTGGTGGCGGTACTCGGCCTGATTGCACTGTTTACGCATAACCACCTCTTCTGGATCGCTGCCCTGCTGCTGGCGATGATCGAGTTTCCTGATTTCTCCAGTCCGATGGCTTCGATTGCCGACTCGCTCCGATCGATTGCTGCTCGGGACGCCGCCGCCTCTCCGGCCGAGGCCAACCCAACCGGCCTCGAACCAGTGGTCAATCCGCGTCCCATGCCGACAGAACCTCCGTGGGCACCGGTAGAAAATGAAGTCCCGGCTAGCGATAGCAACCTTTCGGAGCGGAGGGGATAAGCCATGCTTGAGTTCATGATCTGCTCCATGCTCACGATCTTTCCGGACTTTCTTTTCCGCCGCTATGCCCAGGGCAAGAGGCTCGGCCGGGAGATCAATCTCTATTCCATGTGGTTTGAGCTGCGCTGGGGCATCACCGCCTGTGTGATCCTGACCCTTTCCCTGATTACGCTCATCTTCTACTATCATCCTTCCACCAAAAACGTCACCGCGGTGTTCCGCACCGTTACCATATTGCCCGAGACGAATGGCCGCGTTGCGGAAGTTTTCGTTGGCACAAATGAGAAGGTTGCCGCTGGTGCCCCCCTATTTCGCCTGGACAGCACGGGACAGGAAGCGGCGCTGGAAACCGCTCGCCGGCGCGTCTCCGAACTGGATGCCGAGTTGGCGGTGGCGCAAACGGAGCTGGTGGCGGCAGACGGTTTGATCGCACAGGCAGAGGGCGCGTACCAGCAGGCCGTGGACGAATTCCAGACACAGGTTGAACTCAATCGGCGCAATCCGAACGTGGTCGCAAAGCGCGAAATCGAGAGACGCCAAGTGGCGGTAAACAGCCGAGAAGGCGCGCTCGCCGCCGCGGTTTCCAACAAGCAGACTTTGCAAACGAAAATCGCCTCGCTCCTGCCGGCACAGAAGGCAAGCGCCGAAGCTGCACTTGCCCAGGCGCAGGTGGAATTGGACAAGACTGTCGTGCGCGCTGGAACCGCCGGAATGGTTCAACAGTTCGCTCTGAGACCCGGCGATATCGTCAATCCGATGATCCGGTCGGCCGGGATCCTGATTCCCGAGGATCGCCGCGTAGGGTTGATAGCAGGGTTCGGACAGATCGAGGCTCAGGTCCTGAAACCGGGGATGATTGCCGAAGTCACATGTATCGGGAAGCCCTTTACCATCATTCCAATGGTCGTGACCGAGGTCCAGGATGTGATTGCCGGTGGCCAGGTCCGGCCCGCGGATCAGCTCGTAGACGTGCAGCAGATGGCCAGGCCCGGAACGCTGACCAGCTTCCTGGAACCACTCTATGAAGGCCAGTTCACCGGCATTCCGCCAGGAAGCAATTGCATCGCCAATGCCTACACGAGCAATCATGACGAACTGACCAACGGAAACGTAAGTACGCCGCGCTGGTTCTTCCTTCACATGGTTGATGCGGTTGGACTGGTGCATGCCATGATCCTGCGGCTGCAGGCGCTGCTGCTGCCCGTCCAAACGCTCGTTCTGACGGGACACTGATCAGAAGGCCCCAGCATGCCGTTGGCCCTCCCCCGGTTCCCCCTCGCTGCAGGTCCGGACGGCCGGCATGGCTGCGCAGTGACGTCTCCGCCGGGCTCGCAATCGCTGCTGTGGGACTGCCGAACGCGATCGCCTATCCGGCCATTGCTGGCCTCCCGCCCCAACTGGACTTTACGCAAACATCGCCCCGTTGGTGGCCTACGCGTTTTTTGGCCCTTCGCGTCAGCTCATCGTCGGTCCGGATGCGGCCGCCATGACCGGGCTGGCAGCGGTCTTGACCACGATCTTTGGCAGCGCGTCCGGTGTTCGGCCTCACTATTTGCATGATCCAGGGCAATCGACTCTTCTACAATACCGGCCATGTTCAGGAACGCCTTCGCGTGATTGCCGACGAGTTGCCCGCGGACACTCGCTGGCTGGTCATCGACGCGAGTGCCATACCGCAAATCGACAGCACGGCGACCATCATGCTGGAGGAAGTCCATACGTATCTGAAGAAACGAGGGATTGCACTTGCGCCTGCTGAGTTGCACACCGACGCCCGTGCTCTCGCGTGCCGGCGTAATTGAGAAGATCGGTTCCGAGATGATCTTTGAGGGTATCGAAGATGCTCTACGCGCGTTCATAGGTGATGTCTTGAGCGTGACGGCCTAGGGGCTCGATTCAAGATGACCGTTGGCTGGAGGCTGGACCAGAGCTGCAGATTTCATCCCGAGATGTCGTCAGGAGCGCGAGGGTGCGGTCCGCAACATGGTCGTGCGCGATCACGACAATCGAAATATCGTCGTCATCGGCGACAGGCTTTGGCCACTGCCGTTTCCGAACGCCAAGGACGAGGGCGGCAGATGGGCATTCGACACCCATGTCGCGCTCGAGGAGATCGTAACCGCCGCGTTGGCGAGAACGAACTGGAAGCGATCGAGACCGCGCGCGCCTATGTCGAGGCGCAGAAGGACTATGTATCGCAGGATCGCGCTGATCACCTGGCCGGTCACCTATGCCGAAACCGGGGTCAAGACCTTCGTCATCAATCAGCAGGGCATCGTCTACGAACGGGACCTCGGTCCGAGCACCGAGGCGATCGTACCATTCATCGACCGTTTCGATCCGGATGACAAATGGAGCGCAGTTACTGATTAGGGAAGAAACCACGTCACTAACATCCTCCTCAAGCTGGGAGGTGCATTCCTTCTCGGAAGTACTTCCCGCAGGGCAACGGGGGCGCTCGCGCCTTTGCGCGCCATTTATGCCAAAGCGACTCCCAATGAGGCGGGCCCGTGTCGGCGGAACGGGCGTGGATTTCGCTAATGTCGTAACCTGGTCATGGGCCGCGCACAACGCTGTGCCAGCAGTCATCCTTCCATCCAGATAAATCGTCCTATGTCCGCACGCCTGACGTCAATGTTCGGATGCGACCATTCTATGGGCGTTATCCATGGCCTTCTTCAAGTCATCGATCGCGGAAGCGGAGGGCAGCGTCTCACCTTCCAGTTCCGGCGGCAGCTTCCATCCGGGCTCGACGCCCTGCATGTTGGGCAGTTCGTGAGCGATGCCCTTATGGCAGTCGATGCAGGTCGCCCTGCCCGGCAGCAGGTAACGCGTATGGATTTCCGCGGCACGCTGGGTCTGCTTGGAAAGGTCCATCGCTGCCGACGAGTGACAGTTGCGGCACTCGAGGCTGTCGTTGGCCTTGAGCCGCGCCCATTCGTGCTTGGCGAGTTCCAGGCGATGGTCGAGGAACTTCTCGCGCGTGTTGATGGTCCCGAAGATCTTGCCCCACACTTCCTTGGAGGCCTGCATCTTGCGGGCGATCTTGTCCGTCCATTCATGCGGCACGTGGCAGTCGGGACAGGACGCCCGGACGCCCGAGCGGTTGGAGAAATGAACCGTGCGCGTAAGCTCCTCATATACGTTGGCCCGCATCTCGTGACATGAGACGCAAAACTCCTCCGTGTTGGTAAGCTCCAAGGCGGTGTTGAAGGCGCCCCAGAAGATCACACCGCCGACGAAGCCGCCGAGTGTCAGGAAGGCGAGGCTGAGCGTTGCGGCCGGCGTGGTCAGAATCCTCCACACCCAGAGCAGGAGGCGCTTTATCCGAGCCATGGCCTACTCGCTCCCCGCCTGCTTGACGCCCATCTCGCTCATGTCCCGGAAGGTGTTGCCGACGAGCGGTCGCACGTCGGCCTGCGGCACATGGCAGGTTGTGCAGAAGTAACGCCGCGGCGAAACGTCCGCAAGCATCTGGCCTTCGCGCGTCATGTAATGTGTGACGCTGATCATCGGCGCGCCGGATTCCTGCGTGAGTTCGCGCTTGTGGCAGGAAAGGCATCGGTTGGTGTTGACCGAAAGTTGGTAGCCCTCGATCGAGTGGGGGATGACAGGCGGCTGGTCGGGATAGGCGCGCTCCTTGCGGACGTCGTCAACGACCCATTTCGGGATCGGGTGCGCCGCTACGTCGCCCATTTCCTGCGGCGGGCCGGAAAGCTCCGGCACCCGTTTGTCGGCCATTTGCGCGATTGCTCCCGTTGCGACGAACAGGATCGCCAACAGCGCCCCCAGCATCGGTCCAGGGGTTCTCATCATGCGACAGAGACGATTTTGACCGCGCATTTTTTGAAATCCGTCTGTTTGGAGATGGGATCGGTTGCGTCGAGCGTCACCTTGTTGATCAGCCTGCTGGCGTCGAACCAGGGTACGAAGATGACGCCTGGCGGCATGCGGTTGCGGCCGCGCGTCTCGACGCGCGCGCGAATCTCCCCGCGGCGGGAAACGATCCTGACCTCGGCGCCCTGGTTGATACCGCGATCGCGGGCGTCACCGGCATTCATGAAGCAGACGGCACCGGGGAACGCCTTGTAGAGTTCCGGCACCCGCATCGTCATCGAGCCGGAGTGCCAGTGCTCGAGGACGCGGCCTGTCACCAGCCAGACATTGTACTCGTCGTCGGGAGATTCCGCCGGCGGCTCGTAGGGAACAGCGAGGATCACCGCCTTGCCGTCCGGGCGACCATAGAACTTCACGCCCTCCCCCGGCTTCACATAGGGATCGTAGCCTTCCCGGTAGCGCCAGAGCGTCTCCTTGCCGTCGACGACCGGCCAGCGCAGGCCCCGTTCCTCATGGTAGCGGTCATAGGGCGCCAGGTCATGGCCGTGTCCGCGCCCGAAGGAGGCATATTCCTCGAAAAGGCCTTTCTGGATGTAGAAGCCGAAGGCCTCCGCTTCCCGGTTGGCATACTCATTGTTGATTTCGCTTGCGGGGAAACGGTCGACATTGCCGTTCTTGAAGAGCACATCGTAGAGGGTCTTGCCCCGATAGCCCGGATTGGCGTCGAGGGTCTCGGCCGGCCACACTTCGTCGGTGGTAAAGCGCTTGGAGAACTCCACCATTTGCCAGAGATCGGAACGTGCTTCGCCGGGGGCATTCACCAGTTGGTGCCAGACATGGGTTCGGCGCTCCGCATTGCCGTAGGCGCCTTCTTTCTCCACCCACATGGCAGCCGGAAGGATCAGGTCCGCGCTCATAGCGGTGATCGTCGGATAGACGTCGGAGACGACGATGAAGTTCTCCGGGTTGCGATACCCCTGATAGGTCTCGTTCTGCGTATTGGGAGCCGCCTGGACGTTGTTGTTGACCTGCACCCAATAGAAATTGAGCTTTCCGTCCTTCAGCATCCGGTCCTGCTCGACGGCGTGGTAGCCCGGTTTCTCGGGAATGATCCCGTGAGGCACGCGCCAGATCTCCTCGGCATGCTTGCGGTGCTCCGGGTTTGCAACGGTCATGTCGGCCGGCAACCGATGGGCAAAGGTGCCGACCTCGCGCGCCGTTCCGCAGGCCGAGGGTTGGCCAGTGAGCGAGAACGGGCTGTTGCCGGGTTCGGAGATCTTCCCGGTCAACAGATGAAGGTTGTAGACCATGTGGTTAACCCAGACGCCGCGCACATGCTGGTTGAAGCCCATGGTCCAGAGCGACATCACCTTGCGGTTGGGATCGGCGTAGAGATCTGCCAATTGTTCGAGGAACCCGGCCTCGACCCCCGTGAGTTCGACTACCTTGTCGAGCGTGTACTCCGAGACGAAGGATTTGAAACTCTCGAAGTCGCTCGGCGTCATTTTCGCCGCATCCTTGGCGTTCACGGCTTTGACCTCGAGCGGATTGTCAGGCCTCAGGCCATAGCCAATGTCGGTCGCGCCGACCATGAAGGTTGTGTGCTTCTTGACGAAATCCTCGTTCACACGGCCGGTCTGAATGATGTGATTGGCGATGTAGTTGAGGATCGCCAGATCGGTCCCCGGTTTGAAGACGATCGGAATATCCGCAAGATCCATGCTGCGATGGGTGAAGGTCGAGAGCACCGCGACTTTGACATGCTCGTGCCCGAGCCTTCGATCGGCGAGGCGCGTCCACAGGATCGGGTGCATCTCGGCCATGTTCGATCCCCAGAGCACGAAGGCGTCCGCGTGCTCGAAGTCGTCGTAGCAGCCCATCGGCTCGTCCATGCCGAAAGTGCGCATGAAGGCATAGGCCGCCGAGGCCATGCAGTGGCGGGCATTCGGATCGAGATTGTTGGAGCGGAAACCGGCGCGCATCAGCTTCGTCGCGGCATAACCCTCGAAGATCGTCCACTGCCCGGAACCGAACATGCCGACGGCGGTCGGTCCCTTCTCCTTCAGCACCCGCTTCGCCTGCTCGGCCATGACGTCGAAGGCCTCGTCCCAGCTCACCGGCTCGAACTCGCCGTCCTTGGCAAAGGCGCCGTTGCGCTTGCGCAGAAGCGGCGTCTTCAGACGGTCGGCGCCGTACATGATTTTGGACAGGAAATAGCCCTTGATGCAGTTGAGGCCGCGGTTCACCTCGGCCTGCATGTCGCCATGTGTGGCGACGACCTGTCCCTCCTTGACCCCGACCATGACGCCGCAGCCGGTACCGCAGAAACGGCAGGGCGCCTTCGACCACTTTATCTGAAGGGCTTCGACGCCGCCCGGCACGGGCTGCGCCGCCGCCGGAAGCGCGATCCCTGCCGTAGCTGCGGCAATGCCGGCCGCATGCGCCTTCAACATATCACGCCGCGTCAGTTCGCCGGTCATGGCCGACCTCTCCTTGAGTTTCGACATGCTCAAACACCATGTTGGCTGCCACCACGCCCTCGAGAACCGCAATGCGCGAAAGACTTTCGCCGAGCATTCCTGTGCTCGTGCCCTCGATCACGACGACGATCTTTCCCGCCTCATGGGCGTAAACCTCGACGTTCGGCATCTCGGCGAGGCTTTCCACGACACGCTCCCGCATATGCGGCATCGTCACGATGACGGCGCTGGATATATGATGGGACGTGCTCCGATCAGACATGGGCGCGCTCCCACTCGACCTCGCGAATGCCTATCGCTGCCACCGGACAGACGGAAAGACAGGCGCCGCAGCCGGTGCAGGCCTCATCGCTAAGCTCGGGTGAGAAGGGTCCGCCGGCACGCGGACGGAAGCGGATCGCCTCTGTCGGACAGACGTCGCGACAGGCCTGGCAATCGGTGCGGTTCCTGGCAAGGCAGCTCTCGCCGATCATCACGACGTGGGGAAAGTATCTCAGCCGGCCGGTGAAGACCGGCTCGGGACAGAGTTCCGCGCATTGACCGCAGAATGTACACTCTGCGACGGAGAAATCGAGCGCCGGGCGATCCGAGATCAACCTGATGATGTGCATCGGACAGGCGTCGGCACACCTCCCGCAGCCGGTGCAGGCATCGAGGCTCGCAGGAGTAGTTCCGGGGGGACGGACACGATGGCTTGGCGTGTCGTACCGGCCGCGCAAAAAATTCCGTCTCGATGTGTCCGTGCCCTCGCCCATGCCGCCCTCAATGTCCCGGCGGCCCCGGCGGCCCGGCGACGATCTGGAACATCCAGATGAGAAAGCCGTAGGCGCCTACGAACCCCACGGCAACAAGTGGCCAAATGCCGAAGGCCAGCACGAGAAAGGTCATGAGTTCTTGTCGCCGCAAGCGTGACAGGTCCGCCGTTGTCTGGTCGGCCTCGGACATCTAGGCGTCTCCTCTCCAAACGCAGCGCCTCACAGAAGGCTAGGGCATCCAATTCAAAAGGAAAGAGAACCTGCACGAAATCGTATGCTGATTGAAAATTCAGGCCTCGGAACGTATAAAGTCGGGCGCAGCGCGTGCTTTCCGAACGCGTCGCGGCGCCCTGTCCGATGGACCTCACTCATGCCGCTGCGGCCAAAGCACTCTCTGCCGCCCACCTTAATCGCTGCGGATTGTCGGCTGGTGCCGCTGAGCCCGGGCAAGTTCGACAAAGCGGCGCTTTACTTCGACAACAACGCCGGTGGCAACGGTCCGAAATAGCCGCTGTCGCTATCCACTGGTCGGATATCCGGACCGGGCCAAGCGAAGCGGTTGCTTTCGCTGAGCACAATCCAGGATGGCTCGTCATCAAGCCCAAGGCGGCGCTTGGTCGTCGGCGGAATCTCGATCGCCTCGTCGGGCTTGCCCGGTGGCGTATGGGTGATTGGCAGCACCCGCACCACCGGCGTGCCGCCTCGAGCGTGGTGACCAGCGCCAGCACCAGGCAGGGCCGATCCTTGTCACCTTCCTCGCGGCCCTCGAGATATTGCCAGGCCAGAGATAGGAAATAACGGAAGACGTGGCCGACCTTGATTTCAGTCGGCAGCATTCTTGTCCGTCAGCAGTTCGGCATCGAGATGATCGAGGCCCGGCTCCATTTCGGATTTTTCGACTGCGGCAAGCTCGTCGCCGCTCAGCTCCGCCGTCGCCTAGACCCGGCGATCGCGTCGCGCCAGCCGCAGATAGTCTTCATAGGCGATGAGCACGGTGCGCGGCCCGGCCATTCTTGGTGATGATCACCGGCTCGCGCACGGCGGCATCCTGGTAGGCCCGAAATCTTGGAAACCGCCGCGGCGGTCACAGTAGATGTCATTTCAGCACTCCTTCTTTCCGGAACATACGGGTTTTCCCGTAATTTCCGCAACGGCGCGGTGCACCGGTGGGTGCAGCTTTCCGCCCGCATCCCGCTTCAACTTCCTGGAATCTATCATGTTCATGTTTTTAGGTCCGCCCGACCTACGAACATCGTGCTCTAAGCGCGAGGCTGCGCAGGTGACCGCCGGCCGAGTCGATGCTCCGTATCGCCGAATTGCGCCATCACCCAGTCGCGCAGCACGCGCGTCGCAGGCCGGTCGGCCATGCGCGGGCTGTAGACGAGATCGCAGCGGTCGCCTTCGAGCGACAGTTCGAATGGCTGGACGAGGATGCCGGAAGCGAGCTCTTCCGCGACCAGGGTGAGGCTCAGCAACCCGATCCCCTGCCCGGCCACCACGGCCTGGACCGCGTGGATTTCGTCTGTGAATGAAATTCCCGCGCTCGCGTCGATGTCGGCGACGCCGGCCCGTGCCAGCCATTGCCGCCACACGGGCGCGCGCGGATCGTCGCGCCGTGCCGGACCCCAATCGAAATGGATGAGCGTCGCATGCCGGAGATCGGCAGCGCTGGTTCGAACCAGGCGCGGCGCGCAGACCGGCGCGAAGCGATCCGCAAACAGCGGCTCCGTGACAAGCCCCGGATAGTTGCCGCCGCCGAAACGGATGGCGGCATCAGCATCCGCCTCTAGATCGACGGCCAGGTTGGAGGCGTCGAGCCGCAACGTCCAATCCGGATACGCCTCGCGAAACGAGCCTGCGAGCGGCGCCAGCCGCTTCGCGACGAAGGCGACGGTGGACGTGAGCCGCGCCACCTGTCCCGCCTGCTGGCGGCGCACGTCTGCGATCGCCTGTTCGAAGCGGTCCAGGCCGTCGCGCAGCACCGGATACAGCGTCTTTCCCGCGGCGGTCAGATGCACCTGTCGCGTTGCGCGCTCGAAGAGCTTGACGTTCAGCGTCTCCTCCAACTGGCGGATCTGGTGGCTGACGGCGGTCGCCGAAACGTTGAGTTCCTCGGATGCGTCCTTAAAGCTCAGCCGGCGGGCAGCAGCCTCGAAGACCCGCAATGCGCCAAGTGACGGCAGCTTTCTCATCACTTCCTCACGCATGATTTCAACTCATCTATCGACTGAGAAATGCTCCTTTGTCAATGCGCGAAGGGACCAACATATTGCCCTCGACGAGCAAGGCGGCAGTGCCGAGCTGAGAAGAACTCAATCATGAAAGGACACCCCATGTTTCTCGAACAGGTCGTCACGAAGCCGGATCCCTATGCTCCGTTCCTGCTTTCGCAGGCAATCAAGGCCAATGGCTTCGTCTTCGTTTCGGGTCAGGCGGCGATCGGCGACGATGGCGAGATCGTCGGCGAGGGCGACTTCGACCGCCAGGCCGAGCAGGCTTTCGGCAATCTCGATCGCGCCCTGAAGGCCTCCGGTTCCGGGCTCGACAAGGTCGTCAAGGTTACGATTTTCCTGCGCTCCATGGAAAATTTCGCAAAGATCGTAGAACTGCGCCGCAGGTGGTTCTCCGCGCCCTATCCAGCCGACAGCATCATCGAGGTTTCCTCGCTCTATTCGCCAAAGGCGCTGATCGAGATCGAGGCCATCGCGCTCGACGGGAGCCGCTGACATGAACGCGCCGGCGATCATCCCCTCACCGGTCTTCACCGGTACCAGCCTCAAAGGTCTCGATTTCGCCAACCGCCTGTCGGTCGCTCCGATGACACGCATCAGCGCTTCGTCCGCCGGTGTGCCGGGCGAACGCATGGTGCACTACTATCAGCGCTTCGCACGCGGCGGCTTCGGCCTGGTGACGACAGAAGGCATCTACACGGACAAGGTCTATGCGCAGACCTATTCGGGCCAGCCCGGCCTGACCGACCGGGAACAGGCGGACGCCTGGCGCCGCGTCGTCGATGCCGTCCATGCCGCCGGCGGCAGGATCTTCGCGCAACTCATGCATGGCGGCGCGCTGTCTCAAGCAAATCCTCACCGATCCGGTACAGTCGGTCCCTCGGCCGTCCGCCCTAAAGGCAGCCAGATGACCGGCTACCGCGGCGACGGCCCCTATGCCGTGCCGCGCGAGATCAGCGAAGCAGAGATCGCCGCCGCGATAGAGGGTTTCGCCGGTGCCGCGCGCCTGGCGATCGAGGTCGCCGGTTTCGACGGCATCGAGATACACGGCGCCAAAGGCTATCTCCTGGATCAGTTCTTCACCGACTATACCAACCATCGCACGGATCGTTGGGGCGGCGACATCGTCGCTCGCCTGGGCCTGTCCCTGGAAGTGCTGAAGGCCGTACGCGCGGCCATCGGCCAATCCGTGCCGCTCGGCCTGCGCCTCTCCCAGGGGAAGGTCAACGACTTCCGGCACAAATGGGCGGAGCGGGAACAGGGGGCGGCGAGAGTGTTCGAGGCATTGGCCGCGAGCCCGGCCGATTTCGCTCACGTGACGGAGTTCGAAGCCTGGCAACCGGCCTTCGAAGGCGGCGACATCTCTCTCGTGTCGCTTGCCCGCCGTCACGCTCCGCGTCTCTTCCTCATCGCCAATGGCAGCCTGCACGATCTTGCGCGCGCTGAGCAGGTGGTGGAAGCCGGAGCGGACATGATCGCGCTCGGACGCGGCGCACTCGTCAATCCCGATTGGCCGCATCGCATGGCCGAACGCAGCGCATTGCGGCCGTTCGAACTTTCGATGCTCGCGCCGACCAGCGAAATCAAGGACAGCGAACTCGCCCTTGACATGAGGGCGCGGCGACCAGTCTGAAGCCAGGTATGCCGGGGCGGGCATGCCCCGGCAGCTACCCTGCCGCCTATGGCACGCCGGCAGGGTTGGGCAATTGTTGCTTCAGCCACGACTTGAACGCGGTCATGCCTCTGGTGAACTGGCGTGACTTCAGCCAAGTCAGCCAGTAGTCGCCCGCTGCCACCGTGATGTCGAAAGGCTGAACCAGCCGTCCGCTCTCGATATAATGCTCGAACATGGTGATCGGCAGGAGGGCTGCGCCCGAGCCCCGGGCGGCCGCCTCTGCCAGCGCCAGCGAGGTATCGAAAACCATGCCGCGCAGGATGGGAGGCTGGGCGCCCGCTGCCCGGAACCATTGGGCCCACTCATCGGATCGGTACGAACGCAACAGCTCGATTCCGGCGAGGTCGACCGGTTCCTTGAGCCGAGCAGCAATCCGAGGCGAGCAGACCGGCGATAGCGGTGCGACCGACAGATGCATTGCGTCCGTGCCATGCCATGACCCGTCCCCGAAACGGATCGCGAAGTCGAGGCCGTCGCCGGCCAGATCGACGCGGTTGTTATTGCTCAGGATGCGCAGGTCCAGGTTCGGATGTGCATCATGAAAATCCGGCAAGCGCTGCATCAGCCAGCCGATCGCAAAGGTGCCGACGACGCCAACGGTCACGACTTCCTGGAAGTTTCCTTCTTCGAAACGGCTTATGGTCGCACACATGCGCTTGAACACGTCGCTCATCACCGGCGCAAGCGCCGACCCCTCATCGGTAAGGGCGAGGCCCCTCGGCAGCCGCCGGAACAACTTGACGCCAAGCAGATCCTCGAGCGACTTCACTTGATGGCTGATCGCGGTCTGCGAAACCCGTAGCTCCAGTCCGGCACGGGTAAAGCTGCAGTGGCGCGCCGATGCCTCGAAGGCACGCAATGCATTGAGGGGCAGTTTTGGGAGTTCCATGGAATCAGCTTCGTTTAGACCAAGTTTGATTCATGCCTACCCGCAAGATTGCTCGTTTGTCGAGTGCTCTTGCTTCTGCCATTCTCCCCGCAGTTCAAGGCAGTACAAGATCACGACGATTTCTGGTCGAGTCGACCAAAAAATCACGAACGTGATCGATTCCAACAAGTTAGAGAGGGATGCGGGCGGAAAGCCGCACACACTTTCCTCATCCCGCTCCAGGCATTCAATCACGACCGTCGCGGCATCCGCCACAAGCGGCATCTACTCCTGTGTCAAGTTTTTGTCTGGTCGGAGCCACTGGTATCGGCATGAAGGTCATCGGTTATATATTCGGCATCGCCTCGGCTGCATTGCTGGCCATTTTCGGCACGGGCGCCGTTTATCTGTCGGGAATCGCGAAGGATCTGCCGGATCACCGCAAGCTTGCAGAATGGGAGCCGGCGCTCATGACGCGGTTTTACGCGTATGACGGAACGCCGATTGCCGAATACGCCAAGGAAAGGCGTCTGTATCTGCCTATCGCCGCGATCCCGCAGCGCGTGAAGGCAGCCTTTCTCTCGGCGGAAGACAAGAGCTTCTATACCCATTCCGGAATCGATGCCTTGAGCATCGTCAAGGCTGCCTGGTCCAATGCCGTGAATCTGGGCTCCGGCCAACGGATGATCGGAGCCTCGACGATCACCCAGCAACTTGCCAAGAACTTTCTGCTTTCTTCGGATCGCACCCTTGAACGCAAGATCAAGGAGGCGGTGCTTTCGATCCGCATCGAGCACTCGCTCAGCAAAGACAGAATTCTCGAACTCTATCTGAACGACATCTACCTGGGGCTCGGGGCCTACGGTATTGCCGCCGGTGCGCTGACCTATTTCGACAAGTCCGTCAGCGAATTGACCGTTGCCGAGGCAGCGTATCTCGCTGCTCTGCCGAAGGGACCCAACAACTACAACCCGCACCGGCATCCCGAACGCGCGGTCAGCCGGCGCAACTGGGTGATCGGCCAGATGCAGCGCAACGGCTTCGTCAGCGCCGCGGAGGCAAGCAGCATGATGGCGAGACCTCTCGGCGTTAAGCCTCGGGCGGAAACCCCCTTGATGGCGGAGGCAAACTATTTCGCCGAGGAAGTGCGCCGGGAAGTCGCCGGGCAATATGGCGAGGCGGCTCTCTATAATGCCGGGCTTTCGGTGCGCACGACGCTTGATCCAACCCTTCAGGCGGCTGCGCTGAAGGCGCTTCGGGCCGGCCTCGTCGAGTACGACCAGGCGCGGGGTTTTCGGGGGCCGGTCGCACATTTCGATGTCTCCGACTGGACGGCCGCCTTGGCTGAGCAGAAGACTTTGACGGATGTGAAGGAGTGGCAGATCGCCGTAGTGCTCTCCCGTTCCGATGCGGGTATACGCATCGGACTTCGCAGTGCAAAGCCCGGTCCCGAGCACTCGCCGTCCGGCCCCGAAACGGGCTTTATCGGCAGCAATACCATGCAGTGGGCGCTGAAGCTTTCTGCCGGAGGCAGGATCAGGCAGGTCGACTCCATCGACAAGGTCCTCTCGCCGGGGGACGTTGTTCATGTCGAGAAGGCGGAAGACGGTTACCTCCTGCGACAAATACCCGAAGTGCAGGGCGCGATCGTGTCGATGGACCCGAATACGGGTCGCGTGCTGGCGAGCATTGGCGGTTTTTCCTTTGCACAGTCACGCTTCAATCGCGCGACGCAGGCTTTGCGCCAGCCCGGCTCGGCCTTCAAGCCCTTCGTTTACGCCGCCGCCCTGGATACCGGCTACACGCCGGCGACGCTGGTCATGGACGCACCCTTTTCGATGCCGGACGGGGCGGGCCGTCTTTGGAAACCGAAGAACTACGACGGCAAATTCGGCGGTCCTTCCACTCTGCGCACCGGCCTTGAGAAAAGCCGCAACCTGATGACGGTGCGCCTCGCCCGGCATCTGGGCATGGACGTCGTTGCCGAATATGGCCGCGCCTTCGGCCTCTACGACAAGCTCGCCCCCTACTTGCCGATGTCGCTCGGAGCCGGCGAAACCACGCTGACGCGGCTCGTTTCGGCCTATGCGGTCCTCGCCAATGGCGGACACGCCGTTAAGCCCTCGATGATCGACCGCATCCAGGATCGTCACGGTCGTACGATCTTCCGTCACGACGATCGCGCCTGCGATCGATGCAACGCCGCAAGCTGGCAGCATCAGGAAGAGCCGGTGCTTCGCGACACCCGCAAGCAGGTGCTCGATCCGATGACGGCCTATCAGGTGACATCGATGCTGCGCGGCGTGGTCGAGCGTGGAACGGCGCACCGGGTGGCGCAGCTCGGCGCACCGGTCGCCGGCAAGACCGGGACCACGAACGACGAGAAGGATGTCTGGTTCGTCGGCTACACCCCGACGCTGGTGACCGGCATCTTCATGGGATACGACGCACCGAAACCCATGGGCTACGGCGAAACGGGCGGCGGACTCGCGGCCCCGATCTTCATCGACTTCATGAAGGTGGCAATGCGTGGCAAACCTGCCGTGGACTTCCCCGTTCCGCACGGCCTGACCTTCGCGAGCGTGAACCGCCGCACGGGCAGGCGGGCCGCTTCAGGAGACCCCGGTTCGGCTGTCGAGGTCTTCAAACCGGGAACCGGGCCGTGCTTGACGGACTGTCCCGTCATAGACGGGTTCGGCGCGGAGGGAGCCGAACTCCCTGCCGCGTTGCGCGAGCAGCTTCTGGCAGCCCCCCAAGGCCTCTATTGAGCCATTGCCTCTTATCTCGTCGAGGGATCGAAATGAGGAAGCACGCCTTCGCCCTGCGGAGCAGGGCACGCAGCAGGCGGTTACGCATCGTCTGCATCATGGCAGCGTTCGCCGCCATTTTCGCCGGCGCGTTCATACGACTTGTGCAACTCGGCATGCAGGAAGAGGCTGGCCGCGAAACCCGCCTCACCTATGACAGGGCTCCCGGTGGACGACCTGCGATCGTCGACAGGAACGGACAGCTGCTCGCGACCGACATTCCGACCGCGTCACTCTACGTCGAGCCGCGGTCTATTCCCGATCTGGACGAGGTGGTCGAGAAACTCACTTCGATCTTCCCCGAACTCGACGCACGCGAACTCCATACCCGTCTCCGACGCAAAGATGCCTTCACGTGGATCAAGCGGCAGATACCACCGGACAAGCAGCAGGCGGTCATCGATTCCGGACTGGCGGCGGTCGGCTTTCGGCCCGAAAATCAACGGCTCTATCCGAACGGTCCGTTGGCTGCCCATGTCCTTGGGGCCGTGGACATCGACAATTTCGGCATCGCCGGCATAGAAAAATGGATCGACGCAAACTGGCTTGCGGACCTGCGCGGCACCGGCATCGAACTTAAGGGGCGTGAGCTCCAGCCGGTCGAGCTTTCAATCGACCTGCGCGTTCAGTACGCCATGGAGCAGGAACTCGGTAAAGCCGTCACGAAATTCGCAGCTGCCGCGGGTGCCGGGCTCCTGCTCGACGTCACGAATGGCGAAATACTGGCGCTCGCCTCCTATCCGGCCTTTGACCCGAACAATCCGGTGGACGCCTTCAAGCCCGACCGGATAAACCGCGTCACCGCCGGCGTTTTCGAGATGGGATCGACGTTCAAGGCTCTGACCACGGCAATGGCGCTGGAGTCGGGCCGGTTCGAACTCCAATCCGTCGTGGATGCGAGCAGACCTTTGCGTTTCGGACGGCAGCGCATCCACGACTATCGCGGGAAATACAGGCCGCTCACCATTCGGGAAGCCTTCATTCACTCCTCGAACATCGTCATGGCGAAAATGGCGATGGCGCTCGGCCCCGAAGCGTTGCGGACTTTTCTCGGACGTTTCGGCGTTTTGTCTCAGCTTGCGACCGAGCTGCCGGAGAGCGCCGCACCGCTGCGGCCCTCCTCCTGGAGCGAGGTGACCACGGCAACGGTTTCCTTCGGCCACGGGATCGCCGTGACGCCCCTGCAAGCCAGCATGGCCGTCGCCGCTTTGGCGAACGGCGGAAGGCTGATCAGGCCCACCTTCATAAAGGACAGCCCCGTGTCCGAACGAACCATGGCGGAGAACCTCGTATCTGCGAACACCAGTGAGGCGATACGCCACCTCCTGCGCCTCAACACCGCCGTCGGCTCAGCCACGAAGGCCGTTGTCCCCGGCTACGTGATCGGCGGCAAGACCGGTACGGCGGAAAAGGTGGTCCAGGGCCGCTATTCCAAGGTTCTCAACGTCACATCCTTCATGGGCATCGTACCGGCGGACGATCCCCGGTACCTGCTGCTCACCTTGCTGGACGAGCCCCGCGGCCTGGCGGAAACCCATGGCAACCGCACCTCCGGATGGAATGCCGTGCCGCTCGGCGGCGCCCTTCTGCATCGCATCCTCCCGATGCTCCTCACGCCCGTTTTCCCATCGCTGCCAGGCGCCGAAGCTGTTCCTGTGGCGATGGGAGAACCGTCTGTAGATCCCTCAAGCGATTAACGCGTGAATGATCGCGGGTCGGTCGTCGTTTGGTTGCGGCTGCGGTTTCGTGCCCGCCCTCACTGATTGGCGCTAGGCGCGTGTTACCGATGGCCCCTGGATACTTCTGGCAGGGCTCGGAGCGCTCAGAGCCCATTTCTGCGGGCACAGGTGCTGAAGAAACTGGAAGCGTCCGTCGTTGTGCCCATCGACTTCCTGCCTGGGGCTCACGGCCTAAGTGTTCAAGCTGCGTTCATGCAAAAGGCGCTATAAACCATTGAAAGACAAGAGGATGGTGGCCGCCTGACGCAAGCTGTCGAGCGCTCCGACCATGCCCGGGACCGGAAAAGCCCGAAGTACAGCAAGTTCCGGATGCGGTGGCAGGACGCAGGCCCCCAGGGAGTTGAAAACATGAAATCCACGCTTTTGAAAATTGCCGCGACCGGTATGCTTTTGCTTGCTCCGTCGATCGCTCAGGCGGCAGAAGGCTTCGCAACGGCGAACGTCAATATGCGCGCCGGCCCAAGCACAGCATATCCGGCGATTACCGTAATACCGGCTGGCGAATCTATCGAAATCTACGGCTGTCTTGCCGACGTGCCATGGTGCGACGTGGAGTTCTACGACGGCCGTGGATGGGTGCACGGGCGATATATCCAGGCACTTTATCAACAGCGCCGGGTTTATGTGGGCCCTCAATATTATCGCCGCCTCGGTATTCCTGTCGTCGTCTTCAGCTTCGGCAGCTATTGGGATCGTCACTACCGCGACCGTGACTTTTATCGCGACCGCGATCGCTGGCGCCGCGGGCCCGACTTCTATCGCGGCCCGGATCGCCGTGTGGAACCCGACCGCCCGCCCAGCCGCAGACCTGATTTCGAGCCGAGGCCGGCTCAGCGTCCGGAATTTGACCGGAGATTGGAGCGGAGGCCCGATTCTAGTCGTAGCTCTGAAAGACGCCGGGACTTCGACGATCGCCCAGATCGCCTTCCGGATGTCGAGCGCGTGCCCAACCGCAGGCCCGATGTGGATCGGCGGCGGGACTCTGACCGTGAACTGCGCAACGATCGCGATCGCAACCGCCGGAACTTCGAACGTGGGGGCGATGATGGCAATCGCGTCATCCGCCGCGGCGACGACAACCGCAACCGGAGCGGTGGTGACGATGACCGCCGCAGGCCGCAGCGACGTGTCTGCCAACCGGGCGATCCGGGTTGCCCGAACTAATGTGGCCCGGGGCGGCAGAAATGCCGCCACCGCGCATCGGCCGCATGGGTCGGCTACACCTACAATCTGAGGGCCCGAGTTCTGACGTGACCTCCAGCGCACGGTCCTGGCGCGCTTCGACGCCTTCAGGCTGGCGGTGTGTGAGCAAGGCGCGGTCGCGCTCACGGATCAGTTCGGTTATCTCGCGCTCATAGGCGGTGAAAATCGCCGTCAGCCAACGGTTCACGAGATAAGACGGCCGCGGCATCTGCACGTCGAAGCGCGGCAAAAGAGCGATCGTGCCTTCCGCGCCGAGCCAGTCATCGCCGACCACCCACTTGTTCACCGTAAAGAGCCACAGAAGGCGCCCGTGAGCGTCAACCCCGACCGCCGCGCAGCGGAGGAAGCGCGAGCTTGGGTGCCGCCGCGGCGCAGGGCGCTCCCGCTATACGGTCGGCAGGTCAGGCTGATAGAGGACCACGCGGTTACGGCCCGCTTGTTTCGCCAGGTAGAGTGCAGCGTCAGCCTGGTTCTGAAGCTTCTCCGGCGCGATGATCTCTTCACCTGGCGCCTGCGCCGCCACGCCAATGCTGAGAGTGACGTAAGGCGATACGCGGGATGCGGGGTTAGGAAGGGAGGCAGCTTCGACGCTCGCCCTGATTCGTTCAGCCGTAGCCAGCGCCGCCTCTTCATCTGCGCCCGGAAGCACCACGAGAAACTCCTCACCGCCATAACGGGCTACATGGTCGCGGTTTCGCCTGACGCTGCTCTGAATGATCCCGGCAACTTTGACGAGGCAGCGATCGCCCTCGGCATGACCGAGCCGATCATTCAGGTTCTTGAAATCGTCGATGTCGCACATCAGCATGGCGGTGCCCGGCCGCCGCTCCGCGCCTGCGCTCCAGAGGCGGCTGAGGGTTTCCATCATCCAGCGCCTGTTGGCGATCCCGGTCAAGGGATCGGTCTTTGCGAGGCGCTCCAGCCGGGCATTGGCGTCGGCCAGCTCCGCTACCCGCCGCATGTCGCGAAGTTCGAGAAGGAAGGTCTTCTGGGCCAGGATCGTTATCGTGCGTCGGGCAACGACGGTCGCAACAATACCGCTCGCAAAAAACAGCGTTCCAGCCACGGCACTGCCCCTCTCCAGCATCGGATTCTGCAACTGAAAGATCAGGTAGAGGCCGAGCGCGAAAGAGGCGACCGCCACCGTCCAAGCCAAAGGAACTGCGAAAATGATGATGGCGGTGATGGCGACGAACAGCATGATGTTCAGGTGCCGCTCATGGAATTCCCCACCGGCGCTCACGCCCACCAGCGCAACCGAAAGGAGGATGAGGAACAGGCCCGCAAGCAGGGACATCCTTTGCAGCCGCACACCGCGCGGTTTTCGCCAGACATAGGCGGTGGCCAGCGCCGCGGGCGGCAGAATGCAGGCCGGCGGAAGCATCGAGAGCACGACCGCCTTCGGAAGCAGGATCGCGTTGAGACCCAGCGTCAGCACGTCCAGCAAGGTCACCCATATCATCCACGCGCGAATGATCTTGGCCGTACGCGACCACGAACGCTCCTGGAACAGGCGACCGAGCTCACCTCTTAGGCGAATGTCACGCGTGCGGCCCGTGAGAAGGCGCTCGACTTCGGCCATGACAGCCGGATTGCGCGGCTGATACCGCATTTCCGGAGAGGCGCTCACGCGACCGGCACCAACTGCGCTTTCCTGAAGCTCCATCCTTGCCCATCTAGGGGAGCACCTCCTGCTGGCAAGATCACCGGCGTATGAACTCGCGAGTTGCAGTCCATACGGCAAATGGTGGCGGCGGTTGCCGCGAGCGTTGGAAGGCGTGGCGGCTGCGGTGCAATGTCGCGACTTCCGGGTCAGGCGCGCTCAGGCATTGCCCGCCGTTGTCTCGAAGTCGAATAGCTTTTGAGTCACGAGCGCCGCTGCACCCCGCGCCCAGGAATCGTCTTCCCAATCTAGTAGAACAGGCGGTGCTTGACGGAATGCAAAGCGTTCAAGGGTCGCTCGCAAGGGTCCGAAGAGCGCGTCTCCGTAGGCGACTGCTTCGCCGCCGACCACAATTACCTCCGGGTCGATCACGTTCATCAGACCGGCGAGGTGCCGGCCCAAAGTTTCACCCGCTTCGCGCATGACCGAATGAGCGGCCTTGTCGCCGGCGGCAATCGCGGCGACCATTTCGGCCCGTCCGTCCGTCTCCGGTCGGCCGCTGCGTTCGTGCCAGGTTTGAAGCATTGCCGGCTCTGAGAAGTAAGACATAAGGCAGCCGCGCTTGCCGCATTCGCAGGGTCTGCCGCCCTCCACATGTGGGAAATGGCCGAACTTGCCGGCCGCGCCGTGCGCGCCGCGATAAAGCTTACCATCCAGCACCAAAGAACAGGCTACCCCCACCCCAATCGCAAGAACACCCATGGTCTTGTAATGCCGTCCGAGGCCGAAAAGCTGCTGGGCGATCGCATAGGCATTGGTGTCGTCTTCCAGCCAGACGGGTACCCCGATTCGGCGCGCCACGAGATCACCCAGTGGTACATTGTCCCAACCGTACCGGTTGCTCCGAATACAGACCGCCCGCTGATTGTCGATGACCCCGGGCATGGCGATGCCAATCCCGGCGAGCCGGGTGCCCGGCCGGTTGGCGAGTGCAATCAGCTTCGGCACCGCTCCCGCGAGGGCATCGGCAATCGTATCGGGATCATGCGCCGGCAGCGGCAGCCGCAGGGAAGCGAGCGGTGTCGTCTCTAGATCAGTGACGACGCACTCGACGCTGCCTGCCATCAGCTTGAAGCCTAGCGCCACACCGCCGGCATAGTCGATGGCGACCGGGATCGGACGCCGCCCCTGTGCGCCGGCAACGGATTGACCTTCGATGAGCAACCCCTCCTCGATGAGGTCGCCCACCACAAAGGTAACGGCCGCGGGACTAAGGCCCGTGGTGGCGGCTATTTCGGCACGGCTCTTGGGGCCCTCGCGCCGGAGCAGGTTGAGGATAAGCCGGCGGTTCATCGCACGCGTCGTGCTTTGGTCACCCTTCGTCTTCACGTCTGTCCTTATTTTATTTTGTAAATTAATATTGCCTCGTCTCCGCGACTATGCATAACTGAGCGCGCCGATCAAGCGGGTCAACCCTGATCCGCGACCGGCTGAAATGCAGAAATCCCGCAGCGAAAGCAGGCGACGCAATGCGTTGCCGGCACGGGGATCCTTTTGCCGGCAGCCAGCCCGGGGAGGAGACGGGGCGAAGCGCCTTAATCGAGCCATTCCAGGGAGGATTATCGAGTGACTTTCAATTGGATTGAGCGCAGCCTGTCCCGACGTACGTTCCTCAAGGGCACCGCCGGAGTTTCTACCGCCTTGAGCGGGTTTCCAATTCCCGCTCTCGCGAAATCGAGCGAGGTGACGATCATCTCCGCCGAGAGCAACGCCAATACGGCAGAGGTCCTGCGGCGCATTGCTGCGGATTTCGAAGAGGCGGCTGGCACCAAGGTCGTCGTCAACAATATGGACCACGAGGCCCATAAGACGGCGATCCGCAATTATCTCGTCGCCGGTGCGCCGGACGTCTGCTTCTGGTTTTCGGGCAACCGCATGCGCGCCTTCGTGACACGCGGTCTGTTCGACGACATCTCCGACCTCTTCCAAAAGGAGAAATATGCCGATGTGCTGGGCGCTACCGCCGGCTCGGTGACGGTCGAGGGCAAGCAGTACGGCCTGCCGACAGGCGGCACCCTCTGGGGCATGTTCTACCGCAAGGACGTCTTCGACGAGCACGGGCTGAAGGTCCCCGCTTCCTGGGAAGATTTCCTTGCGTTCGGCGAGAAGTGCAAAAGTGCGAGCCTGACGCCGGTCGCCATGGGAACGAAGGACCTCTGGCCGGCGGCCGGATGGTTCGACCAGATGAACCTCCGTATCAATGGTCTCGACAAACACTTCGCACTGATGAACGGGGAGATGGCCTATACGGATGAGACGCTGACGCCGGTCTTTAAACATTGGGAAGAATTGATAAAGCAGGGCTTCTTCACGCCGGATCATACCTCCTTCGGGTGGCAGGAGGCAGGCGCCTTCCTCGCTCAGAAGCGGGCCGGAATGATGAACCTCGGTGCGTTTGTCCGGGCGGCTTTCCCCGAACAAGACTTGCCGCAACTCACCTTCGCTCCCTTCCCGGTGATCGACGATGGCCTCGGCCGGTATGAGGAATTCTCGCTGAACTCCGTGCACATTCCGACAAACGCCAAAAACAAGTCGGGTGCGCGCGAATTCCTGACCCATTTCTACAAGCCGGAGAATCTGGCCGCCTATCTGGAGCCGGGCGGCAATGTTCCGCCGCGCAACGACCTACCGCCAAGCAAGGACCCGCTCGTCAACGCCGCCGTAGAGAGTCTCAAGGCAGTTGCCGGCACGTCGCAATTTTACGATCGGGACACAGATCCTGACATGGCTCAGGCTGGTCTTGTCGGCTTCCAGGAGTTCATGGCCCGACCGGAGCGCCGGGACGCCATCCTGCAGCGGCTGGAGGGAACTCGCCGGCGGATCTTCAAGCTCTGAGACCTTCCTCAATAACCTCGGGGCTGGGCTGCTGCGGTCCCGCCCTTCCCTTACCCACACAGGGACTTCCACGCATGACGAGCCTTTGGCGCCGCCACCGCTGGTGGCTGACCCCGACACTCCTGATCCTGCCTGGCGCGATCCTCTTCGCCGTGGTTATCCTGGCATCCTCCATCCAAAGCTTGTGGATCAGCTTGCACGACTGGGACGGCTTCGGTCCCATGGTCTGGATCGGCCTGGGTAACTACCGCGAGTTGATGGACGATCCACAATTCTACGTCTCGCTCAAGAACAACGTCATCTGGCTCGTCATGTTCATGCTCGCACCGCCGATAGGGCTCGCGATCGCGCTGCTGGTCAACCAGAAGATAAAGGGTATGCGCCTCATCAAATCGATGTTCTTCATACCGCTGGTGCTCGCCTCGGTCGCCGTCGGCGTGGTCTTTACCTGGGTCTACACGCCTGAGTTCGGGCTACTGGCGCTCATCTTCCGCGCATTCGGGGCGAACGCTCCGGCGCTGCTGTCGGACGAACACTTCGTCACTTTTGCCATCGTCGTCGCCGCCCTCTGGTCGCAGATCGCCTTTTGCATGGTTCTCTACCTCGCCGGGCTCAACAACCTGAGCGAGGAGCTGATCGGTGCCGGCCGCGTCGACGGCGCGCGCGGATGGAACATGTTGCGCCACATCGTGCTGCCGCAACTGACGCAAGTCACCTTCATCGCGATCGCCGTGACGGTGGTCGGCGCGTTGCGCTCCTTCGATATGATTTCCGTCATGACGCGCGGCGGCCCCTTCGGCTCCTCGTCTGTGCTGGCCTACCAGATGTTCGAGCAGTCGATCTTTTCCTACCGCTTCGGCTATGGCGCGGCGATCGCCTCGGTGCTCTTCGTGATCATGGCCGTCTTCATCGCCTGGTATCTCACGCGCATCATCCGCGCGGAAGAAAGGGGCGCCTGATGTATCCCCGTCCCATACCCGAAACTGCGCATGCGAGCCGCAGGCTCTACATGACGCTCGTCGGAGCGATCCTCATCATCTGGCTTGCGCCGCTCTTCGCCGTGATCCTAACCTCGTTCCGCTCGATGGCGGACGTGATGAGCGGCAATCTCTGGGGCTGGCCCACGGAAATTGCCGTCATCGAGAACTACACGGCGGTCTTCACGCAGACTCCGATGGCGCGCTATTTCCTCAACAGCCTCGTCATCACCATTCCCTCGGTGATCGGCGTGCTGATCCTTTCGACGCTGGCGGGCTTCGTGCTGGCGCGGTACCGCTTCCCGGGCAATATGCTGATCTTCGCGCTCTTCGTCGGCGGCAATTTCCTGCCGCACCAGATCATGATGATCCCGGTGCGCGATCTCATGGTGAGGCTGAACCTCTATGACACAACCACGGCGCTTATCATCTTTCACGTCGCCTTCCAGACCGGCTTCGCGACGCTCTTCATGCGCAACTTCATCGCCGCGTTGCCCGACGAACTGTTCCAGGCCGCGCGTGCCGAGGGTGCGACACCCTTCCAGACCCTGAACCATGTCGTCGTACCCCTCGTCCGGCCGGCGCTGGCGGCGCTCGCCATCCTGCTCTTCACCTTCATCTGGAACGACTACTTCTGGGCGGTGGTCTTGACGGTGAGCGACAATGTCAAGCCGGTGACGGCAGGACTTGCGAACCTGCGCGGCGAATGGGTCTCCGCCTGGAACCTGATCTCGGCCGGCACGATCATCGTCGCCGTGCCGCCGGTCGTCATGTTCTTCCTCATGCAAAAACACTTCATCTCAGGACTTACCATGGGAGCGGTGAAGGGATGACTGCAGCTTCCTCGCCGATCTTTGCCAAGTCCAGGAACCGTAGCGAGCGGAACACCATGAAAAGCCTTGAACTTCACCGGATCGAGAAGAGCTACGGCGCCTACCACGCCCTTCGCGGAATAGACCTTTCCGTCGAAGACGGCGAGTTCATCGTCATGGTCGGACCGTCCGGCTGCGGCAAGTCCACCCTCCTGAAGACGATCGCCGGGCTCGAGACGATCTCCTCGGGGCGGATCCTGATCAGCGGGCGGGATGTGACGAAGGAAGAACCGGGCGATCGCGGCATCGCCATGGTCTTTCAATCCTACGCGCTCTATCCCCACATGACGGTCGCAGAGAATATGGGCTTCGGGCTTCGCATGGCTAAGCGTCCGAAGGAGGAAATTGACGCCGCCGTCGCACGCGCAGCGAAGATCCTCCGGATCACGGACCAGCTCGACAAACGGCCAAAGCAGCTCTCCGGCGGCCAGCGCCAACGCGTCGCGATCGGACGCGCAATCACGCGCTCGCCGGACGTCTTCCTGTTCGACGAACCGCTGTCGAACCTCGATGCGGCGTTGCGGACGCAGATGCGCGTGGAGCTTTCGAGCCTCCATGCTGAACTCGGCGCGACCATGATCTACGTCACGCACGACCAGGTCGAGGCGATGACGATGGCGAGCCGCATCGTCGTGCTGAATCGCGGTGCGATCGAACAGGTCGGTTCGCCGCTCGAACTCTATCGCAACCCCGGCAACCTCTTCGTCGCGGGGTTTCTGGGCGCGCCGCGCATGAATTTCTTCGACGTGACGATCGACGAGGTTTCCGGGGCGATGGCCGGGATCTCGGCGCCCGGTCTTGCACCCCTGGCCGTATCGCTCGCCGAGGGTACAGTACTGAAATCGGGCGACAGGGCCACGCTCGGTATCCGGCCCGAGAACATCCGCCTCGCCGCTGGCGATGCCACCCGGGCGGCGATCTCCGGCAAGGTACGCCTCGTCGAGCATCTCGGCCGCGAAACGATCCTCTATGTCGACGCCGGCGCCCTGCAATGCGTCAGTTCGGAGAGCGGCACGGGCAACATCACGGTGCAGATCGGCCAGGTGACGCCGATAGCCGCCGATAGCCTGGTATCGCTCTCGATCGATCCGCACGACGCCTATCTCTTCGCCGGCGACGGCGAGCGGACCGTGACGGTCCGCAAGGCCATCCATTCAAACCAAACCAAAGTAGGCACGATATGAACGAACTGACCAGGATCCGCTGGGGCATTCTCGGCCCCGGCAACATCGCGAAGGACTTCTTCGCCGGCGCGCTGCAATCCGCCAACGGAAAGGTCGTCGCAATCGGCGCCCGCAATCCGGCAAAGCCCGGCCTTGCGGACGATTTTCCGGGCACGCGCATCGTCGCCGGTTACGATGCACTGCTCGACGACCCGGAAATCGATGCGGTCTACATCGCCACGGTCCATCCGCTTCACGCGGAATACGCAATCAAGGCCGCCGAAAAGGGCAAGCACGTGCTCTGCGAGAAGCCGATGGGTCTGTCGGCGGCGGAAGCGGACGCCATGTTCGAGGCTGCCCGCAAGGCGGGCACCTTCATGGCCGAAGCCTACATGTACCGGCTTCACCCGCTGACCGCCAAGATCGTGCAGCTCGTGAAAAGCGGGATGGTCGGCGAGGTGCGCAAGATCCAGTCGAGTTTCGGTTTTGCAAAGCTGCCCTACGATGAGGGGCATCGGCTCTTTTCCAATGAAATGGCGGGCGGCGGCATACTGGACGTGGGCGGCTACACCACCTCCATGGCGCGCCTCATCGCGGGCATCGGCACATCGTCGGGCGTGATGGAGCCGACCGAGGTGACCGCCCTCGGCCATCTTGGTCGGACGGGCGTCGACGAGTGGACCTCTGCCCTCCTGTCCTTCCCGAACGGCATCATCGCCGAGCTTTCCTGCTCGGTCTCTCTCGTGCAGGAAAACGTGCTGCGGATCCTCGGCACGAATGGCCGCATCGAGGTCGGTCACTTCTGGTTCGCCGGCGGTAAGCGGGGAGGCACCAACATCATCCGCGTAATCCACGCCGACGGCCGCCAGGAGGAAGTCCCGGTCGCCGAGCCACGCCATCTCTACAGCTTCGAGGTCGAGGCCGCCGGCGACGCGATCCGCGCAGGTCGCACGGAATTTGCCTATCCGGGCATGAGCCGGGCCGACACACTCGGGAATCTGCGTGTCATGGACAAGTGGCGTGCGGCGATCGGCCTGGAATACGAAGGCGAGAAACACACGGTGCGGACCCGAACGGTGCGCGGCGACAAGCTTTCCCGCAAGACCAGCCTTGTGCGGAGCGGCCGCATCGACGGCCTGCAAAAGGAGATATCGCTTGCTGCGCTCGGCCTCATGGAGTTTTCGACCTTCTCATCCGCTGCCATGGTACTCGACGCCTTTTTCGAGGCGGGCGGCAACCTGGTTGATACTGCGTTTCTCTACGGCAATGGTCTGCAGGACCGGCTCGTCGGCGAGTGGATGCGCAGCCGCGCCGTGCGCCAGGAAACGGTCGTCATCGCCAAGGGCGCGCACAGTCCGCTCTGCTATCCGGACGTGATCCACAAGCAACTGACGACCAGCCTCGAGCGCATGGGCACCGATTATGTCGACATCTACTTCATGCACCGCGACAATCCGGACATCCCCGTCGGCGAATTCGTCGACGCCATGGACGCGGAGGTGAAGGCCGGCCGCATCCGCGGCCCGTTCGGTGGTTCGAACTGGACGCGCGAACGCTTCGAAGAGGCAATCGCCTATGCCGAGCGTACCGGCAAGACGAAACCGAGCGTGCTTTCCAACAATTTCTCGCTGGCTGAGATGGTCGAGCCGGTTTGGGCCGGCTGCATTTCGTCCTCGGACGACGCCTGGATGCACTGGCTGGAGGAGAAAGGCGTCACCAATTTCGCTTGGTCGAGCCAGGCGCGCGGCTTCTTCACCGACCGCGCGGGCCGCGGCAAGCGGGACGATTCGGAACTTGCCCGCTCCTGGTATTCCGAAAGCAACTTCGCTCGGCGGGACCGGGCGATCACACTCGGGCGCAACCTCGGCAAGGACCCGATTCAAATAGCGCTCGCCTATGTTCTGGCGCAGAAGGGCCGTGTCATCCCGCTGATCGGCCCGCGCTCGCTTTCCGAGCTCAACCACAGCCTCGACGCTTTCTCAATTGCGCTTTCCCCAGGTGACGTCCGGTGGCTGCGAGATGGCGACCCGGGCCAGTCGAGCGCTGCCTGAAGGTCTGCTCGCACTAAAAGCTGCCTTGTATCGGTTCAAGAGCTTGATACGCTCGTTGCAGTATTCTAGCGCGTTTCACTGTTTCATTGGACCAGTGAAACGCTCTAACACTTTGAAACTGCGCACTTCCGCACGGGAAGCCGGTACGCACTTTCTCCTGGTAGTACTCATGCAAATCGAGCCGAGCCATGCGAGCGGACAGACAACAGATTGACGAGGCACTGGCAGCGACAGAAACCATCCGCAGCATCCTTCGAGACGCGCTCCTTGCGGTTTATCTGCATGGATCGGCAGTTTCGGGTGGCTTGCGACCGCAGAGTGACGTCGACCTCCTCGCGATCGTCGACTGCCCCATGGCTGACGAACAGCGTCGCGATCTTCTGGCGGCTTTGCTGCGAATGTCCGGCCGCCATCCCCGTCTGGTCGGGGCGCCCCGCTGCATTGAACTGATGGTGTTTCTGCGGGCAGATATCGCCGCACCGGATTTTCCTGCTCGGGCTGAATTCATCTATGGCGAATGGTTGCGGGACACATTCGAATGCGGAGGTCTCCCCGTACCTGTGTCCGACCCGGAAAACACGCTTGTGCTGGCCCAGGCACGACAAGAGGCCGTTCCACTGTTCGGCCCCGATGCAAAGGAGCTTCTGCCCTCGCTTCCGCCAGAACAAATTCGCCGCGCAATGCGCGATGCACTCCCCTCATTGGGCGACAGTTTACAGGGGGACGAGCGGAACGTGTTGCTAACCCTTGCGCGCATGTGGCGTACATCGGCCACCGGTGACTTCATCCCCAAGGATGCTGCAGCGACATGGGCGGCAAGCCAGATGCCGGACGAGGAAGCTGATATGCTGATCTACGCGCGTGAGGCCTATCTGGGCAAGGTCAAGGACGACTGGCAAGATCGGCAGACTGCTTGCGAGCGGACGGCAGCATTTCTGCGCCAGCGGGTCTCGGAACTCCTGTGACGCTTTGGAGCGGAATCTGCCGGGAAGCCTCTTCCGCTTAGCAGCGGCAGGAACGCACCATCGTGCCGTATCTGAATCGGCCGCGAGGATTATCTCGCGCATGGGGTGTCGGAATCGCGTTCAGCCGGTCGTCTTCAAGATGGACAAGGATGGAGAGCAGCATGACTATTACCATTACCGCCTTTGAGCGGTCGCCCGATGGCGGCCAGGGTATGGCGCGTGACATGCGCGTTCGTTGGGCGCTCGAAGAAGTGGGCCAGCCTTACGACGTTCGTCTTCTTTCGTTCAAGGCGATGAACGAACCCGCGCATCTCGCACTTCATCCATTCGGGCAAATTCCGACCTATGAAGAAGGCGATCTCGCTTTGTTCGAGTCGGGGGCGATCGTGTTTCATATCGCTGAGCGCCATGCGGGCCTGCTGCCGGAGGATGCGAATGCCCGGGCGCGCGCGATCACATGGATGTTTGCCGCGCTCAACACGGTGGAGCCGCCGATCGTCGATCGCGAGGTCGCCGAGTATCTGGAAGGCGACGAGACCTGGTACGAGCGGCGTCTGCCCTTCATCGACGAACGCATCCGCAGGCGGCTGGGCGAACTTTCCGACCGACTGGGCAATGCGGACTGGATCGACGGAGCGTTCAGCGCCGCTGACCTCCTGATGGTGACGGTGCTGCGGAGATTGGAAGGATCGGGTATACTGGAGGAATATCCGAACCTCTGCGCCTATGTGGCCCGCGGCAAAGCGCGGCCCGCATACAAGCGCGCTTTCGACGCTCAGCTGGCGGTTTTCACCGCCGCACCGACCGGCTGACAAAGGTCCGCGCCGGCCGATTGATTACAAGCGGCAATGTCCGAGCGAATCCGGGACGTCCCACTTTCCAAGGGCCGATCGGGCTTGTATGTTCCCCCTCCGTTCTTAAGGCCGCGGCCGGATATCAAAGAGCTCATCGAGGGGAAGTAAATGGCGACGGCGGCGTATCTGGAGAAACTGAACGAGAGACAGCGCTGCGCCGTCGAATATGGTATCGGAGCAGGAGAAGGCGCCCGGACAGGCCCACTTTTGATCATCGCGGGCGCGGGCTCCGGGAAGACCAACACCCTGGCCCATCGCGTTGCTCACCTGATCGTTAACGGCGCCGATCCGCGCCGCATTCTGCTGATGACCTTCTCGCGAAGGGCCGCGGCCGAGATGTCGCGCCGCGTCGGGCGCATCTGCGCGCAGGTGCTCGGTCCCAGTTCCGCAACGACGACCGACGCTCTTTCGTGGGCGGGCACATTTCACGGTATTGGGGCACGGCTGCTGAGAATCTATGCCGAACAGATCGGGCTGAATGCGGAGTTCACCATTCACGACCGCGAGGACAGCGCCGACCTGATCAACCTCATGCGGCACGAACTCGGCTTCTCGAAGATGGAAAGCCGGTTTCCGGCCAAGGGCACCTGCCTGGCGATCTATTCGCGGGCAGTGAACGCGGAAATGCCGCTGAATGAAGTGCTCCGCACTTGGTACCCGTGGGTGTCCGGCTGGGAACAGCAGTTGAAGGAACTGTTTGCCGTCTACGTCGAGGCCAAGCAGGCGCAGAACGTCCTCGACTACGACGACCTGCTTCTCTATTGGGCGCAGATGGTCAGCGATCCCTCCCTAGCCGACGATATCGGCAACCGCTTCGACCATGTCCTCGTCGACGAATATCAGGATACCAACAGACTCCAGTCCTCAGTGCTGCTGGCCCTGAAGCCCGGCGGGCGCGGCCTGACGGTCGTCGGCGACGACGCGCAGTCGATCTACTCGTTCCGGGCGGCGACGGTCCGCAACATTCTGGATTTTCCGAAGCAGTTCTCGCCGCCGGCCGAGATCGTCACCCTCGACCGCAACTACCGTTCGACCCAGCCGATCCTCGCGGCCGCCAACGGGGTCATCGATCTGGCCCGGGAACGCTTCACCAAGAACCTCTGGACGGATCGCGAGTCGGCTGAACGTCCGAAGCTGCTGACGGTGAGGGACGAGGCCGATCAGGCGAACTGCATCGTCGAGCAGGTGCTTGCCAATCGCGAATCCGGAATGCTCCTCAAACAGCAGGCCGTCCTCTTCCGCACCTCGAGCCACAGCGGCCCCCTCGAGGTGGAACTGACCCGCCGCAACATCCCCTTCGTAAAGTTCGGAGGTCTGAAGTTCCTCGACAGCGCTCACGTCAAGGACATGCTGGCTGTGCTGCGCTTTGCACAGAACCCGCGTGACCGCGTCGCAGGCTTCCGGCTCCTGCAGATGCTGCCGGGCGTCGGCCCGCAGACCGCAGGCAAGATCCTGGACACGATCGCAACCGACCCCGAGCCGTTGATGGCGCTTGGGGAAGTCCCCGCTCCGCCGAGGAGCGGCTCGGACTGGCTGTCCCTGGTCGAGCTGCTGCAGGCCCTGCGCAAACCCGCATGGCCGATGGAAATCGAGATTGCGCGGATATGGTACGAACCGCATCTCGAACGACTACACGAGGATGCCGAAACGCGCCGGGCCGACCTCGTGCAACTCGAGCAGATCGCCGCCGGCTATCAGAGCCGCGAGCGCTTTCTCACCGAGCTGACGCTCGATCCGCCGGACGCGACGAGCGACCAGGCCGGCGTACCGCTGCTCGACGAGGACTATCTGATCCTGTCGACCATCCATTCGGCCAAGGGGCAGGAATGGCGCTCCGTCTTCATGCTCAACGTCGTCGACGGTTGCATTCCGTCAGATCTGGCCACAGGCACCAGCCACGAGCTGGAAGAGGAGCGGCGACTTCTCTATGTCGGCATGACGCGCGCCAAGGACAGTTTGACGCTGATGGTGCCGCAACGCTTCTTCACCGGCGGTCAGCACGCGCAGGGTGACCGCCATGTCTACGCGAGCCGCACACGCTTTATCCCCGCGACATTGCTTCAGTTCTTCGAGAGTGCAATCTGGCCCGTCGCCAGCCCCAATGCCTCCGAGCGCAGCGCAAAGCAGATCCGCATCGATGTCGCGGCCCGGATGCGCACCATGTGGCAGTAGAGTTCAGCAATGCGTGATGGTCATCGCACTGGCTGTCCTCTGGCAGCGCTTCGCAGGGGTTCCTATTAGAGAAAATAAGGAAATGCTCGACGGACCGCGCCGAATTCCTGAGATGCATTGTCCTGTACTCCCGCTATTGCCCACCGTCGGTCTCGGCAACGGCACATTGGGACGGGTCCGACAGACCGAAACTCCCAATCCGGACGATGTCCTGCTATGGTGGTTGTACCAGCGTCGTCGAGTCGAGTTGGTGCGTTTGAGGCGCCGTCGTACTGCGGCAAGCACAGGGCGAGGTTGATAAGTGCCAGGGATTGTGTTGGTCTGCCTGCTTTCCGCCGCACTCATCACCGTGACAAGCGCTACTCATTTTGAAATCATGACCGGCGTAGCGATCCTGCGTCGACGCAAGGTGCTTTCAAAACGAGCTGAAATGGTCGTTTTTCTTGGGTCAGCCTTTATGGCTCACCTCTTCGGCGTCGGCCTTTACGCTCTGGCCTTTGCCTGGATGCATTACCATCCTGAATTCGGTTCACTCGAAGGGCTGGCAGGCTCAAACGCCACAGACTTCTTCTATTTCTCGCTGACCTGCTACAGTACAATGGGGTTTGGCGATGTCTACGCGACAGGCGACATGCGAATTCTTGCCGGACTGGAAGGGTTGAACGGGCTCGTTCTGATTGCCTGGTCGGCTTCGTTTACTTTCATTGCCGTAGAGCGCATCTGGCGCGACGACCCGAAGTAACAGCCCAGAGGCCAATGAATAAGGGGGTTGAACATGGCGACCCCCACTCTTCTCCGCACGGAGATGCCCCAGCTTCGTTTCCCGCAATTCGGAAACCGCTGCTCACTGTTCCTGGAATTGCCCTGCAGAGAATTCACCGCCGCCGGGGCTCCATGATGGGGGGTCGGCTGCTCGAGCTCCTCAATCCCCGTTCGCCGACGAAGCCGCAACCGACGCCGGGTCCCTGCGGACGATCTTTGGATTGCCGGGATCCCGTTCGATCTTGCCAAGCAGTGACTGGATGTAGACTCTCAAATGTCCTCCCGTGAGCGACGCCCAAGATGGAGGTTGCAGTGTGCTGTGGGTGACCACGCGGCCGGCCTGATGTGCGAGCACGACGAGGAAGTCGTATTCCGTCGGGAATCAGGCGGAGCTCCGTGGTCGCGCGTCACGACGCGCTTGACCATGTCGACCGAAAGGCGCCGACCGGTGTGCCTAGCATCACGCTCTGTGACTAGACCAAGACTAAATTGTCACTACAACCGAGAAACGTCTGGCCGACAAGCGTCACGATAAGATGGGTTGCGAGCGCGACGGCGACGACGAGCTTGATCAACACCTCGACCATTGCATCCTCCTAAACCTGACTGAGGGCCCGCGCATAAACCGCAAGCGCCGCCACGCCGGGTGGCTGCCCCATAAGATAAGATAAGGAGTTCGGGCCGAGGGTGATCATAGCCTTCGACGCTGCGCCGGAAGCGTCGGCTGGTCTCTTTCTCCTCGCCCGAGTATTTCAGCAGAGTAAGCGCTCTTGTGCCGTCCTATCGCCACTCTCAAAAGGGCGTTCGCTATTGTCTTAATCAGGTTCGCTCACATCCAAGCCGTTCACCGGCCGCCCATTTAAAGATGATGACGATACTCATGTTTATCATCAAACAATGTTGCCCGGCAGTGGCAGTTTTCGATGTTCGCCGCTGTGGTCCAAGGATCGGATCCTTATCATGACAATTGCGAAGACTTCTCCAGCGGTCCGCGAAGGGTCGACGGCGGCAGGTGCAGGAAGGCTTTACGCGGTTTTGGGCGGACTCTATCTCGCCCAGGGGATCCCAACTTACCTCCTGCTCGTGGCCCTTCCGCCCTTGATGCGCGAGAGCGGCGCATCGCGCACTGCGATCGGTCTGTTCTCGCTTCTGATGTTGCCGCTTGTGCTGAAATTCGCGGTTGCGCCTCTCATCGATCGTTGGACGCCGTGGCCGGGGCTCGGCCACCGGCGCGGCTGGGTCGTGCCGACACAGCTTCTCGTCAGTGCAGGTATAGCATCGATGGCGCTGGTCGAGCTCGACCAGGCCGGCGCGCTGTTCGCGATCGGCATCTGCATTACGCTTCTTTCCTCGGTGCAGGATATCGCCACTGATGGCTATGCAGTGCGCCACCTTAGCGGCAGGACGCGGCCTATCGGCAATGCCGTCCAGGCCGGATCGGTCGCGCTTGGCGTCATTGTCGGAGGTACGCTGACGCTGGTCCTTTTCGACAAGATCGGTTGGCGGCCGACGATCCTGCTTGTCGCGTGCCTCTCCCTGTTGCCGCTGGTCGCGGCGGTCTGGATGAAAGATAAGGCCATAGCTAGTCCGGAAGCGCCGCCGCGCATGCGACCAAGCCTCTTCAGCTTCTTCCAGCGGCCGAATGCCTGGATGATCCTTGCCTTCGCCCTCACTTATAGGGCGAGCGAGGGCCTCGTGCGCGGCATGGAAGGACCTTACCTCGTCGACAGTAAAGTGCCGACCGAGTGGATCGGCTACATGTCCGGGGCGGCCGCAGCGACAGCGGGGCTTCTCGGCGCATTGATCGCCGCGCTGATCATCCGCAAGGCGGGCTTGACGGCGACGCTCATCCTGCTCGGCGGGCTTCGCAGCCTCTGCTTCCTTGCCTTCGCACTCAATGCCTTCGGCATATGGCCCGGTATAGCCATCGTAATGTCCGCCTCCGCCTTCCAGACCCTGATCCGCTACATGGAATTGGTCGCCATCTATTCCTTCTTTATGGCGTCCTCGTCCGACGACCAGCCTGGGACGGACTTCACCATCCTGAGCTGCGCCGAGTTGGTGGTGTATCTGATCGGTACCTCGGTCGCGGGCTATCTTGCCGACCGATACGGGTATGCGACGCTCTTCTCCTCGGCGACGTTCATTTCCGTGCTCGGCATCGGATTGTCCGTCTGGATGCTGGAAAGGATCAAAGCGCGTCCTTCACCTCTAGGTCATGATGAGTTCAGGTCGATCGACCTGAAAATCGCAGAAGCAGAGTGATTGTAAAGAGTTAGGCCGAGGCGCCGGCTGAGTTAGCCGCCCGAACGTCATCGAAAATCTTGAACGGAGTTGATCTCATGGATGCTTCCGCACGCGCTGACAACGCCTTTTATCTCAACCGACAGGAAAGACGCGAGTCGAATGCCCGCAGCTACCCGCGCCGCTTTCCCGTCGCGCTGAAATCGGCCTTCGGCTGCACAGTTACCGACGTCGACGGCAGATCTTATCTCGATTGCCTCGCAGGCGCTGGAACATTGGCGCTCGGTCATAACCACCCGGAAGTGATCGAGACGCTGCAGCAGGTCCTCGGTTCGGGCCTGCCGCTTCACACCCTAGATCTGACGACGCCGGTGAAGGACCGCTTTGTCGCCGACATTTTCGGCACCCTCCCCGCCGGACTTCGTGACGAGGCAAAGATCCAATTTTGCTCGCCGAGCGGTACTGATGCCGTCGAGGCGGCCATCAAACTTGCGAAGACGGCGACAGGCCGCACCGACGTCGTCTCGTTCCGGGGCGCCTATCACGGCATGTCGCAGGGTTCGCTTTCCCTCATGGGCTCGCTTGGACCAAAAGCTTCCGTTGGCCAGCTGGTGCCCGGTGCGCATTTCTTTCCCTACCCCTATGCCTATCGTTGCCCCTTCGGCCGTGGGGGCAACGAGACTGCAACCCTCGCCGCGGAGTACTTCGAGCGCGCACTGCGTGACCCGGAGGGGGGCTTCAACCGCCCAGCCGCGGTCATTCTCGAAGCCGTGCAGGGAGAAGGCGGCGTCATACCCGCTCCGGTCGAATGGCTGCGCGCGGTCCGCCGCGTGACGCGCGATCTCGGCATCCCCCTCATTGTCGACGAAGTGCAAAGCGGTGTCGGGCGCACGGGCAGCTTCTACGCCTTCCAGAAGGCCGGCATCATTCCCGACGTCGTCGTGCTCTCCAAGGCGATCGGCGGCGGACTGCCGCTTGCGGTCGTGATCTACCGCGAGGGTCTCGACCTTTGGGAACCGGGCGCTCATGCCGGAACCTTCCGTGGAAATCAGCTTGCCATGGCTGCCGGGTCCAAGACGCTGGAAATCATTGAGCGCGACAGGCTTGTCGAACGAGCGGCGATCGCCGGGCGAAGGCTTCGCGCCAATCTCGAACGGATCGCGGCACAGACGCCTTACATAGGTGAAGTGCGCGGCGAAGGCCTGATGCTCGGCGTCGAAGTCGTCGATCCAGATGGCCTGCCGGATGCGCTCGGCCATCCGCCGCATGGGCAGGAGATCGCACGGACGATCCAGCACGAGATGTTCCGTGCCGGGATCATTCTCGAAACAGGCGGCCGCTACGGCAGCGTGCTACGCCTCTTGCCCCCGCTGGTAATCTCCGACGCGGAGATCGATCAGGTCTCTGGCGCTCTTGCCGCCGCATTCGAGCGTCGTGGACGCAAGGCGGCATGAACATCAACGTCGCTGCATTCAGAACCCCACCGACCAACCAACCTGATCACGCCGACCAGATACTCGGCACCGACAGCGAGTCACGCCTGGTATTCCGCAACGCGATGCTGCAGGCCATCGACATGGTGGTCGATCAAACGGCAGCCGCAAGCGGTCTCTACTCCGGAACGAGCGTCCAGGGGCTACGCGGCCTCCTCGACGATCTCGATCCGCTGCCGGAGGCCGGGACGGGGATCGCCGCCGCACTTGCCGATATCGGCAGACCGGCGCTCGAGCATGCTATGACAGTCGGTCATCCGGCGGCAATGGCTCATCTCCATTGCCCCGTCGCGGTGCCTGCACTCGCGGCGGAGGTCCTGATCTCGGCCACCAACCAGTCGCTCGATTCGTGGGATCAATCGCCCTTCGCCACGCTCGTCGAAGAGCACGTTCTCACCTGCCTCACGCAACTGGCCGAATTGCCGGCCTCGGCAAGCGGCAATTTCACCAGCGGCGGCACCCAGTCGAACATGACCGCCTTATATCTGGCCGCGGTGCGGTGCGGCCCCGAAGCGCGCAAAGCAGGCGTCATCCTGACGTCGGCACATGCGCATTTCAGTATCCGCAAGAGCGCCGCGATACTGGGTTTCGCCGGAGATGCGGTCATCGCTATTCCATGTGATGCAGATGGCCGGATGTCAGTGCACGCGCTTAAAGCCGAGTTGCTGCGGCTGGCCGGCGAAGGTCGCATACCGGTCGCCGTGGTCGCCACGGCGGGAACGACCGACCTCGGCGCCATCGATCCGCTCGTCGACATCGCCGATTTGGCCGCCGCTCAGAAGCTTTGGATGCATGTGGATGCTGCCTACGGCGGCGGGCTTCTGTTTTCCCGCCATCGCAGCCGCCTTAAGGGATTGGAGCGTGCCCACTCGGTCGCGCTCGATTTTCATAAGATGCTGTTTCAGCCGATCAGTTGCGGCGCGCTGCTTTTGCGCGACCGGGCGGATTTCGCACCGCTTGCGAGCAAGGCGGATTACCTTAATCCCGAAGATGCAGTCTTCGCCGACGCCCCGAATCTCGTCGAGCGTTCGATGCAGACGACGCGCAGAGCCGACGCATTGAAGATTCTCATGACCATGCGCGCTATCGGCCGCGACGGGCTGGACGCTCTGATCTGCCAGACTTTGCAAAATACGTCTGCCGCCGCGGAAGCAGTGAAGACACGGGAATACTTGAGTCTTGCTAGGCCACCTTCCTTGTCGACGGTTCTCTTCCGTTACGTCTCGGCGAGGGGACCGAAATTCGCCGATGCAATCACGCTGAAGACGCGAGCGGCGCTTTTCAACGCCGGCATCGCGGCGCTTGCGACGACCGTTCTCGACGGCCGCGTCCACTTCAAGCTCACCCTGCTCAATCCGCGTTCAACCCCCGATGTCGTCCACCGCATCCTCGATGCGATCGGCGAAACGGCCCGCGAACTGGAGACCCATCATGCACGCCCATAACGCTGCGACGCTTACCCTGCGCTCCCTTCTCAACTGCGTAGCACGCGAGTATTCCCATCACGTCCGCTGGTTGGAGACGCAAGGCCAATTGCGCTTTATGCTGACCTTCCCCGACGGCGGCGGGAGCCTCGGCCTACCCGCTCACTACCGCTCGGCAACCGGTCACCATCTTTTCGGCGAGCCGGTGATGCTGACGGACGAAAATGGGGCGAAGGCGGTCGATGCCGTGCAAGCGATAGCCGCCGTTATCGAGCGTCTGGAACCTTCCAATGCTGCGAAAGACGGCCGTGCCGACCTGCTAAGCCGCACGCATTCGAGCCGGCTCCTGATCGAAGCGGCGCTTCAAGCCCGCAACGGTGACCTGGCCGCGCTCGCGGGCAATGAGGTCTCTTTCGTCGCGGCGGAACAGGGGCTGATTGCCGAACACGGCATTCATCCCTGCCCGAAAAGCCGCGAAGGCATGACGGAAGCGGAATCGCGGCGCTACTCCCCCGAATTCGCCGCCGGCTTCCCGCTGCGTTGGTTCGCCGTCGAAGGCGGGCTTTTCCATACCGGCCATTCCGAGGGCTCGCCTTCGGCGGAAGAATGGCTGAAAGAGGCCATGGGGAGCGACATCGATGCCCTCAAGGCACGTCTGCCCGTAGGCGACTTCGCTCTATTGCCAGTGCACCCCTGGCAGGCTGACCAGATGCTGAAGGATCCCACAGTGGCAGCTCTCGTGGCGGGCGGGCGTATAATCGATTGCGGCGAGGCCGGCAAGCCATGGTTCCCGACATCGTCCGTGCGCACCCTTTACCGCCCGGATGCGCCTTTCATGCTGAAGATGTCGCTGGGCGTCGGCATCACCAATTCCGTCCGCGTCAATCTTGCCCGGGAACTCCTCCGCGGGGACGACATGTACCGCTTCCGCCGCCACGGGCTATGGCAGGATTTCTCGCGCAGCTATCCGGGCCTGACACTCATTCCGGATCCGGCCTTTATGGGCGTCAAGATTGACGGCACCTTGGTCGATGGTCTCTCCCTCTCGATGCGTGAAAATCCCTTTACTGGCGCGGATGCCGATCGCAATGTGTCGCTGCTTGCGGCCGTTTGCGAGCATCTGCCGGACCGCGGCAGCCGGCTCGGGGCGCTGATACGAAACCGAGCGCGCCTGGAGAAACGCCCGCTCGATATCGTTGCGAGGGATTGGTTCGAGCGGTTCCTGGCGATTTTCGTCCGGCCGATTTTTGGGCTCTATCTACGCCACGGCATCGCCATGGAGGCGCACCAGCAGAACATCCTGGTCGAAATTGAGCGCGGCTATCCGATCGGCCTGTTCTACCGTGATAATCAGGGCTTCTTCCACCATGAGCGTGCACACGGAGCGCTTGTCGAGGCGCTGCCGGGCTTCGGAGAGCCAAGCGAGTCCGTCTTTGGCGAAGAGCCGGTCGATGAGCGCCTGCTCTACTACGCCTTCATCAATTCGGTTCTCGGCATGGTTGGAGCGCTCGGGCGGGAGGGACTCGTCAGCGAGACCGCCCTTCTTGCGATGTTGCGGAGCGAGCTGCTGCGGCTCGAGGCGCTTGAGGGGGCGAATTCCCCTATTGTGCGCAAGATGCTGGCGCCGACGCTGCAATGCAAGGCGAATCTCAAGACGCGGCTTGCCCGCATGGACGAGCTCGTCGGCCCGCTTGAAACGCAATCGGTCTACCTTGAAATCACCAACCCCCTGTTTGAACCGGAAAAGGTTCTGGCAGATGCTTGAGAGGAGCGAGCTGGACACTGCCTTGGCCTATTCGCGCTACGACCCCGACATCCGCGGGACGATCAGCTTCCGCCTTCTTGAGAAGCAGCGCGATCTTCAGCTCCTTTGGCGGTGGATGAACCAGGCGCATGTCGTGCCGCAATGGAAGATGGCGCAACCGATCGAAGACATCGCAGCCTATATCGATATCAACCTCGCCGATCCGCACCAGGATCCGTATATCGGCCTCATCGACGGGACCCCGATGAGCTATTGGGAAGCCTACTGGGCGAAGGATGATGTGCTTGGCCGCTACTATCCGGCAGAGAAAAAGGACAGGGGCTGGCACATGCTGGTCGGCGAACCTTCATTTTTCGGCCGCGGCATCGCGCCCGCAGTCATCCGTGCCTTCACCCGCTTCCTCTTTCTCGATGACCCGGGAACGCAAAAGGTAGTCGGTGAGCCGAGCGTCGCAGCCCGGCGCCTGCTTCGCTATGCACCAGCCTGCGCCTTCGAGGAACAGGGCGAAATCGACCTTCCCGACAAGCGCGCCAAACTGATGTTCTGCTACCGGGAACGCTTCATTCAACAATTCGGATTATGATCATGACGGATTTCGATCTAGTGGGGATCGGCATCGGGCCGTTCAATCTTGGCCTTGCCGCCCTTCTCTCTTCCCACGAAAATCTCTCGAGCGTGTTTCTCGAGCGCAAACCGGTGTTCCGGTGGCACGAAGGTCTCATTCTTCCCGGGACGACGCTGCAGGTCCCCTTCATAGCGGATCTCGTCACAATGGCGGACCCGACGCATCATCTGAGCTTCCTCAACTACCTTGCTGTGCACGATCGCCTCTACAAGTTCTACTTCTACGAAAACTTCATGATCCCGCGGCAGGAATACGATCACTATTGCCGCTGGGCCTCGCAGCAACTTTCCGCTTGCCGCTTCGGCGAGGAAGTGGTCGACGTCGCCCATGAGCCGGCATCCGACAGCTTCATTGTCGAAAGCAGATCCGCCCTGGGGGGAAAGCAGCACTATCGAAGCCGAAACATTGCGGTCGGTGTCGGCACGGCTCCTTTCCTGCCGAAGTGGGCGCAGATCAAGACCGTGGCACCGCTCATGCATTCCAGCGAATTCGGGAGGCGGCGTCTGGAGCTCTCGAAACGACGCCGTGTAACAGTCATCGGCTCAGGGCAAAGCGCCGCAGAATGCGTTCTTGCGCTTTTGAACGATCTGACGCCGGAGATGGTCGCAGCTGGCGCTTCGATCCAATGGATCACCCGCTCGGCGGGGTTCTTCCCGATGGAGTATTCGAAGCTGGGACTCGAATACTTCACGCCTGACTACATGCGCCATTTCCATCGAATCGCGCCGGCCAGACGTCGCGAGATCGTTGCGAATCAAGGCCTGCTCTACAAGGGCATCAGCTTTTCGACCATCGGTGAGATCTTCGATCTCATGTATGAACGTTCGGTGGGCGGACGCGATCCAGGCCTGGCACTCTTTTCCAATTGTGCGGTCGAAACGCTGGAGAGCGCAGGGGCATCGGGGTCGTTGCGCATCGGCATCAACCACAACCATCTGGATGAGAAGGCAACGGTTGAGACCGACGCGATTGTGGCCGCAACGGGGTACCGGCATGCCTGGCCGGAATGGCTGGGGTCGCTGAAGGGCAGCGTTCTAGCGATTTGCGAGCGGGGCGACCTGATGGTCGGCGAGGATTTCCGTGCACGCCGCAGCGACGACGGCTACGGCCATGTGTTCGTCCAGAATGCCGAAACCTTCCACCACGGCGTCGGCGCGCCGGATCTGGGCCTCGGCGCCTTCCGCAATGGCGTCATCGTCAATCAGCTTCTCGGCCGCGAACATTACCGCGTCAATGCGCCGGCATCGTTCCAAAAGTTCGGTCTGCCCTCCAGTCAGACCGGTTCGTCCTCGATTTCAGGAGATTACTATGCCCATGCATCATGATGCCCTTCTTCCCGGCGCCTTTTCCGAGGAGCTCTGGCAGCAGGTCTCCAAACGCCTTCTGGCCAAAGTCGTCGAGGAATTCGCCTATGAACGTGTCTTCGGCGTTCTGGAGGAAAAACCGGGGCACTACCGCATCGATCTCGGCGAGTTTCAGTATCGCTTCAATGCGAAGCGCTATGTCTTCGACAACCTTTCGGTCGATCCTGCGAGCTTGTCGAAGCGACACGGCAATACGGATACCCCGCTTCACGATCCGCTGGCCTTTTGCGCTGAGGTGCTGCCCATGCTCGGCGTCAAGCCGATGACGGTCGCACACTTCATCAAAGAACTCGGCAACACGCTCCTTTCCGACGCCCATATTGCCGCACGCGCGGCCAAAACCGGCGCCGAACTTGCCGAGCTCGATGACATTAACATGGAAGGCGAGACCACAGGTCATCCGTGGGTCACCGTCAGCAAGGGGCGCATCGGCCTCGGCTATTCCGATTATCTTGCCTACACGCCAGAAAACCGGACGGCGACCGAGGTGCTTTGGCTCGGTGTCAGCAAGGAGCGCGCCTCCTTCGTCGCGGAAAAGACGCTGACCAACGAGGGGCTTGTCCGCGAAGCCGTCGGAGTGTCGCGCTTCGACACGTTTTGCGCCACGCTCGCCGTGCGAGGCGGTTCAGTCGACACGCATTACATGATGCCGGTGCATCCATGGCAATGGGATCACATGATCGTTGCGCACTTTGCCGCCGACATAGCAGCAGGGCACATCGTGTTTCTCGGCGAGGGTGATGATCTCTACCTGCCGCAGCAATCGGTCCGAACCTTGTCGAACATCTCCCATCCGGAGAAGTCGACGCTGAAGCTATGCATGACCATCCTGAACACGGCCGTCTATCGCGGTATACCCGGCAAGCGGGCGCTGACGGCTGCGCCGCTGACGACGTGGCTCGACCAACTGCTCGCCAGGGACCGATTCCTTTCCGAGGAGTGCGGTCTCGTTCTTCTAGGCGAGCGCGCAGGCATGCACTACGTCCATCCGCAATTCTCCGCGATTGAGGGCGCGCCCTATCAGTTCAACGAAATGCTAGGCTGCATGTGGCGCGATAGTCTGGCAGCGCATCTGAAGTCCGGCGAAACAGGCATGCCACTTGCCGCCCTCCTCCATGCCGGCACGGACCGCAAGCCGCTGGTTCAGGCACTCGCCGAAAAAACAGGCATGACGGTTTCGGAATGGATGGCGCGGTTCTTCGACGTCGTGATCCCGCCGGTCTTCCATCTGCTCGCGAAGCACGGCCTTGCCTTTTCGGCGCACGGTCAGAATGCGACACTTATTCTCAAGGACGGCCGGCCGGAGCGTCTGGCACTGCGCGATTTCATCGACGACGTTATTGTATGCGATCAGGCGTTTCCCGAAAGCGCCACCCTGCCGGAAGAGGTCCGGGCGGTTCTCCTGTGCCTGCCTGCGGACTTCCTGATCCATTTCATCCAGACGACGCTATTTATATGCGTCTTCCGCTACATGTCGGTCCTGCTCGACCAGCGCTCCGGCCTCTCCGAGCAAGCCTTCTGGGCTTTGGCGCGCAGCAGCATACTCGCCTATCAGAAGCGCTTCCCCGAGATGGCCTCTCGTTTCGCGACATTCGATCTCTTCGGCGATGAATATCCGCGCCTTTGCCTGAACCGGGTTCGCCTGTTCACGCATGGCTATGCCGATGACGACGAGCGCCCGGTACCGGATTTCCAGGGCATGGTGGACAATCCACTGGTCGCCTTCGACAAGCGCAGCAACGCCGCGTAACCGACTTCAAGGCGGCTGCAACGGAAGAATGGCGGCTCCCTAAACCGGGAGCGCCCTTTTGTCTGCCAGTTCGTCAGGCGGCCGCCGCGAGCCGGCGCAGGTCGGAGGGGCGCACGCCGTAGCGGCTCCTGAAGGTTCGATTGAAATAGGAAAGATCGTTGAAGCCGACATTGTAGGCGATCTGGCTGATGGACGTGGCCTCGCCTTCGGCCAGTATGAGGCCCTTGGCGAGTGAGAGCCGTCTTCCGAGCACATAACGGGAGAATGTTGTGCCCTCGCGGCTGAAGAATTTCTGGATTGCCCTCGGGGTGATACGCTCGGCCTCGGCCACGTCGGTTATCGAGAAAGAGCCGTTCGCAAGGTTCTGTTCTATGTGCATCTTGATGGATGCCATGCGACTGTGGGGCGTTTCTCGCGGAGTTACCTTGCCGATATCTTGAGCAAGCACCGGCAGAAGATCGTAGAAATGCGCGACCATCATACCGGCATGTTCCTCGCTCTGATACTCCTGCCTTAGAAGATAGCCCGCATAATTCGTCAGGAGCTGCAAAGGCAGGCATTCCGCCGCGAGCGGTTGCATCATGATCGGCTTTAGAAGATCACGCTTGGAAGCCAGAGCATAGGCCGGAAGGTGCGCACAATCGAAGCGCCCACCTTCCGGCAGTGTGATCTCGGATGAAGCGTCCGAGGGAAGAAATATGACGTCTGCGCGCGCCGTCTCAACCTTTATCCGACGGTGACGGATGACGAGCGGACCGTCCATCGCACGAAGGATGACGATACCGGCGTCTCCCATGCCGCTTGCCTTGACGCGAAGCATTGTTCTGGGAAAATACACGGTTGCCAGCGACAGGGAAACGTATTTCCAGAAGAGGCCGGTCACACCAGTCAAATCGCCCTCGTCCGCGGCGATGGTCGCCTCTCCGAGCATATCCAGAAGAATGCTTCTGCAAACGAGTCTACTTTCCCGATCAGGCAAAGAAAGCGTCCCGAATTTCAGCGGTCGGATCGTCTCCATGTCGTGAGCAGCCTTTCCTGTTGACGTTCGCATGCGTCCAAATAAGGTTCGCCATTATCCAAGCGGCGAACACCCTTAGCCCATTAAACATGACTTAAATAGTCTTGTATTCACCGGCAGCGGCAGTTGTCTTCTGGGCCGCAGGGGGCGTTATGGGTAATTTTGAGAAGGGCGGCCTAGGCTCGTGCGTCTGCTTCCTGTTAATGACGCTTGGCACGAGTGCTGTCGCGCAGGAGGCGGCGAATCAATCCGAAGCTGCGACGAGCCTGGAAGAGATCGTAGTCACCGGGGGACGATCCGCTCAGCAAATTTCGGAAATCGCGCGCACCATTTACGTCGTCGATTCGGATCAGATCCAGGCCGAGGCTAGGTCGGGCAAGACGCTGCAGCAGATTCTGGGCGAATCCATTCCGAGCTTCGATCCCGCGAGCGACGGAGCGCGCACGTCCTTCGGCCAGAACCTGCGTGGCCGGCCACCACTGATCCTCATCGACGGTGTCTCGATGAACTCGGCGCGCTCGCTGAGCCGACAATTCGATGCCATCGATCCGTTCAACATCGAACGGGTGGAGGTCCTGTCCGGGGCCACCGCAATCTACGGCGGAAACGCGACCGGCGGCATCATCAACATCATCACGAAGAAGGGCAAGGACGCGGAGCCGGGCCTGCATGCGGAAGTGACCGGCGGCATGGGCAGCGGCTTTGCCGGCAGCCAGGACTTAGACCGCAATGCGGCGGGTGCGGTCACCTACAACGGCGAAAACTGGGATGCCCGCCTTTCGATTGCCGGCAACAGGACCGGCGCCTTTTATGACGGCAGCGGCACGCTGCTGATCCCCGACATTACGCAGACGTCCACCGCCTTCAACGAGCGCATCGACCTGATGGGGTCAGTCGGCTACCAGATCGACGACGGCCGTCGCCTTGAATTTTCCGGGCAATACTTCGACAGCAAGCAGGATTCGGATTACGGGGTTTATTACGGGCCCTTCTTTGCAGCGCTCGCCGACCCCAGCCTGTTTGAAACCCGTCCCGGATACGAGTCCGACTTCAATCCGCAGACACGCCGCTCGATGTTCAACCTCACCTACACCGATAATGACGTTCTCGGCCAGCAGCTATTGCTTCAAGGATCTTACCGGACTGAGCGAATAAAGTTCCATCCCTTCCCTGCTTCAGGCAATAGTGAGACGGGTCCTTACTTCTACGGCAGTTCGCAGGACACAGATTATTACGGCATCAGGGCCGCCTTGGTCGCGGAACCCACCGATGCACTGAAAATCACCTATGGCGTCGACGCCGACAGGGATTCCTTCAAGGCGCGTCAGAACATTTTCGACACGCTGACAGCGGGGCAATCCGGAGGGCTCGATTTCGATACGATCGGGAGGACCGGTCTTTATCCATCCATCGATGTCTCCACCATCGCCGGCTTTCTTGAGGCCTCCTACGAGGCTACCGACAGGCTCACTCTAAACGGCGGGGTGCGCTATCAATTCGTCAACACCAAGGTATCCGACTTTATCGGAGCGGCGCAGCAGGTCGCCATCCTGCAGGGCAGAGCAACTTCTGCCGACACCATACCTGGCGGCGAAGTCAATTATGACGCCGCTTTGTTCAGTGCAGGCGCGACCTATCAGTTGACGAATACGCAGCAGGTCTACGCCAATTTCAGCCAGGGCTTCGAATTGCCGGATCCGGCCAAGTACTATGGAATTGGCAACTACTCCTTCTCCGGTGGACACTACACGCTTCTCGATAGCGTGAACGTGGGCGATTCCGCGCTCGAGGCGATCAAGACCAACTCATTCGAAATCGGCTATCGTCTCGATGACGGCACCTACAGTCTTGAAACGGCGGCCTATTACTCGCTCTCCGATCGTTCCATCAATCTCAATCGCTCATCGCTTGCCGTTGAGGTCATCGATCGGGAGAGACGCGTCTACGGCATCGAAGGAAAGGCGGGCGTAAAGCTCGGTCATGGTTTCAACGTTGGAGTTCTGGGGCACTGGGTCAGAACCGAGGTCAAGGGAGCCGACGGTTGGGAAAAGGACTCTGTCGGCAGCGCGAGCGTCTCCAAATTCGGCGGCTATGTCGGCTGGACCAATGACGCTCTCAGCGTGAGGTTTTCCGGTCAGCACGTATTCGAACTCACCGACGCCCAGGATTTCAAGATCGACGATTATACGCTGTTTGATCTAACCGGCGGCTATAGGTTCGAGAATACCGATACGACGTTGAATTTCGGTATCCATAACATCTTCGATACTGATTACACCACTATCTGGGGTTCTCGCGCCAAAGCCCTTTACGGCGGCCTGGCCGACGAGTCGGTGTTCGACTACAAGGGCCGCGGCCGCACATTCGCGGTCTCGCTGACCAAGGTTTTTTAATGGACCGGGGTCACCGAGGACAGTGGGGTTCCACCCCGGGAGCGGGCGGCGGGCACGCTGGGTCCGACGTTCAAGATGGCCGCGCCTTTCGCTCCTTTCAGCTTCATTCTAGCGGACCCGTCGACCTCTACGAGGCCGGTTCAATCTTGTCGGCCTCGGCGGCCCGCGGTCACCGCGCGCGCTTCGCATTTGCGGAGGGGGAACTCCGCATCGACGATCTCCACTTAGGCGACGCCGAGGGTCTTCGGCTTGCCTGCGCAGCCTTCGAATTTCTGTTCGCGACACGACGAGACCTGGCGTCAATCAGACTTGCGGGAGAGGGCTGGAACGCTCTTTCCCCGGAGTTGAAGCGGAGTGGCATTTTGGGCGAGAACACCAGCGCGATCTCGCATCGAACGATCTTCGCAGATATGTTCTGGCAGATACCGGAGATCTGGATGGCCTCGCCGTCAGTCGCCTTCCCACGGCGCGACCTCTTTGACGGTAGGACCGAGCATCCCCTACGCCCGCCAAAACCAGCCGGATGCGTCTATGCCCGATTCATCCCGTGGCTGTCGGGCACGCTGTCGCTCCACGTCGCGACACTCGATGACCTTCCCGACATTCACCGCTGGATGAATGACCCGAGGGTCGACGAATTCTGGAACGAGGCGGGAAGCGAAGCCGCCCATGGACGCTATCTGGAGCGCATGTTCGCCGATCCGCATACGATACCGCTGATCGGCCGCTTCAACGCACGGGCCTTTTCCTACTTCGAGATCTACTGGGCAAAAGAGGACGTGATCGGACCATTCTCAGGTGCCGGCGACTACGACCGCGGTTGCCACGTCATAGTTGGAGAGGAGTCCTGTCGCGGCAAGCCCTGGTTCACGGCTTGGCTACCCTCCCTTCTGCATCTGATGTTTCTCGATGATCCTCGAACCGAACGGATCGTGCAGGAACCGAGCTCAGCGCACCACCGCCAGCTCCGCAACCTGCAGCGCTCGGGCTTCTCTCACACAAGAACCGTCGACCTTCCGACAAAACGCGCCGCGATCATGTCGATCTCCAGGCAGCATTTCTTTCCGAATCGGCTGTGGCATCCGGCCCCGGGTCCGCATTGGAGCAACTCATGAGCGGCCGACCGTACCATCTGCAGGCAACAATCGTAGCTAAGGAGGCCGCGCAGCTTTTCGAAAGCCTGTACGCGCACCTCAACCCTATCTGGGCAACGCTTCGGATGCGGGGGGTTACGAAACAGGAGCAATCGGTCGCCACCTATTGGCACGCATCGTAAGAGGCAGGCACGCTCTTTGCATCGGCATCCTCACCCCCCGCAACCACATCTCCCGAAAACTCGCCGGTTATCGCCACCGCCGTATATGCTCGATCAAAGCTCGCATCTTTGGTGCCATGTTGCGGCGCTGAGGGAAATAAAGAAAGAAGCCGGGGAACGGCGGCAGGAAATCCTGCAGCAGCGGAACAAGTTCGCCGGTTTCCACGAACGGGCGGAAGGTATCTTCCGTTGCGAAGGTGATCCCGGCCCCGCACAGTGCCGAGCGGAGCATGAAGCGCAGGTCATTGGTGGTGATCTGGGGCTCGACCGCTACATCGAAGGGAACACCATTCTCCTCGAATTCCCACCTGTAGGGCGCGACATTCGGCGCTCGCCGCCAGCCTATGCAGCGATGATGGACGAGCTCACGCGGGTGCGCCGGCGTGCCGTGGACTGCAAGATAGGCGGGGGCGGCAACGGCCAGCTCGCGCTGATCGCCCGTCAGCGGCACCGCGATCATGTCCTGCTCGATCACCTCGCCAAGCCTGACGCCCGCGTCGAACCCGGCGGCCACGATGTCGAACTCCTCGTCCGTGACGGTGATGTCTATCGTCACCTTCGGATGGGTCCGAGCAAAGGAAGCGATGAGCGGACCGGAAAGGAATTGCTCGGCGATCGAGGTGACGGCGATCCGCAAAAGACCGCGGGGCTCATCCTCACCCGCTACCCGATCGAGCGCCGCCCCAATATCCGACAAGGGCTGCGACAGAGCCTCGCGCAGACGCTCCCCCGCTCCGGTCAGGCGAACTGAACGCGTCGTGCGGGTGACGAGCGTCGTTCCAAAGGCATCTTCGAGCCGCCGAACTCCCTGGCTGACAGCCGAGCGGGTCACACCGAGGCGATCCGCGGCAGCGCGGAAGTTGTCCTCCTCCGCGACGGCCAGGAAGAGCGGCAAAAGGTTCATGTCTATTTTCATTGTAGAGCAGTGCTAACCATTGAGTTCAGTGATCGATGGATACCGGCGACAGTCATTGAAGTCCATCTTCTCCGTGCAAATCAAAGGACGGAGTACAACATGGACAAGGTCATTCTGATCACGGGCGCCTCCAGCGGCATCGGCGAGGGCATTGCTCGCGAGCTTGGCGCCGAGGGTGCGAAAATATTGCTCGGTGCACGCCGCCAGGCCCGTATCGAGGCCATCGCCGCGGAGATTCGAGACGCAGGAGGAACCGCCCAGGCGCAGGTGCTGGACGTGACCGACCGTCACTCCATGGCAGCCTTTACGCAGGCCGCGGTCGACAGATGGGGACGCATCGACGTTCTGGTGAACAATGCCGGCGTCATGCCGCTCTCGCCGCTTGCCGCCGTCAAGCTGGACGAGTGGGAGTGCATGATCAACGTGAACATAAAGGGCGTGCTTTGGGGCATCGCGGCCGTATTGCCGATCATGGAGGCACAGCGCAGCGGGCAGATCATCAATATCGGCTCGATCGGAGCGCTGTCGGTCGTACCCACAGCCGCGGTCTATTGCGCAACGAAGTTCGCGGTTCGTGCGATCTCGGACGGGCTGCGCCAGGAGAGTACCAATATCCGCGTCACCTGCGTCAATCCCGGCGTCGTCGAGAGCGAACTTGCTGCAACCATCACCCACCAGGAGACCGTGGCGGCAATGGACGCCTATCGCGCCATCGCGCTTCAGCCCGCCGACATAGCCCGCGCGGTCCGGCAGGTGATCGAGGCTCCGCGGAGTGTGGACACCACCGAGATCACGATCAGGCCGACCGCATCGAGCAATTGACCCGGCGCGTTCCCGGGACGCTTTCCCGCGTCCCCCTGACGAAAGGAATATTCCATGATCTTTTCCTTATTGACAGATCGCCTCACCGGCGGCGGCCGCAAGCTGCTGATCGCTTCGACCTTGATGACCGCCGCACTCCTGAGCCAAACCGTAGCCGAGGAAGCCGAAATGCAGGCCAATCACCCCTATGTCGGCCTTTGGGTTACAGAAGACAGTTACATCCGCCACGAACTCCTGCCGAACGGTCGCTATGTCGAGGCCCGCGGTACGCGTGAACGGGCCTATGAGGGACGCTACCAAGTGACGGGCACGCATATCGATTATTGGGACGATACCGGCTTTACAGCGGATGGAGATTTTATCGACGGCGTTCTGCATCACGGCGGCATGATCTTCTATCGCGAAAGCAGGACGGGGAGACCATAAGCGCTCAGGATGTTGAGAATTCAGGCGTATCCTACCCAGCCCCTGAAGGTGATCGCCGCATAGAACAGGCGAACATCCGAGAAGCCCGCCTTGCGAAGCACCGCCTCGTCCTCCTCGGGCGAGAGAACCGATAACTTCGTCGCGATCGCCTGCCTTGCACTTTCAGCATCGCCGGAGGCTGTTCCGCCGAACGCGACGTGACGGGCAATCCAGGTCGAGCGCTCAGGTTCCGATTGCGGGAAACTGATGTGCGCGACGACGAACGGAGCGCCTGGCACCAGACGGCGGCGAATCTGTTCGAGTGTGTCGAGGCGTTGAGGGCGATCAACAAAGTGGAGCGTGAGGAGGCAGACGGCCGCGTCGAACGGCCCCTCCGGTGCGTCGCCTATGTAGCCCTGTTGCAGATGGACACGCGCCAGATGGGCCCCCACCGTCTGTTCTGCGACGCGAAGCATGTCCGGCGACGGGTCGATGCCACAAAAACGCCAACCTGAATTGTCGTCGGCGAGGGCTTTGAGCTCCATGCCGCCGCCAGCGCCGAGCACCAGAACCCGCGCTTGCACCGGTGCACGTTCCGCGACCAACATCGATGCCATGCGATGCAGAGCGGCCAACCCCGGTACTTTTCTCAACGTCCCTTCGACGTACGAACTGGCGTGGGCGGCGGTAAAAGCTGGACTATCGACGCTCGGAGATTTCATCGTGCGGTTCTCCCAAATCATGTAACAATGTTTGTTACATGATTCGCCTTTCGTCAAGTCACCTCTGCCTGTGAAGGCGCCCAATTCAGTACCGCCATTCAACAATCGGTTCACAGGCACTATCGGCATCGCGATGGTAGTCACACGCGCTCTCCGCCCTAACTCACTTGTGAATGCGCCTGCGGGATCATTTCTCGCGCTCGGTTGTTGCGCGTTCGCGGCGTAGGCCGCTTCGTCCTAGACCTTTCATCATCAAGACATGGAGCTGGATATGCAAAGTCCTGGCGCACTTGAAATCTCGCGGCGCGACCTGCTCGCCGCCTCGGCCGCTACCGTGACAGTGGTGAGCGCACACTCGCTCGGTCACGCGCAGACCAATGTCTCCACCACACCCCAGAGCACGAAGGTCACTTTCACGGTGAACGGAGAACGCCGGGAGCTTCAGCTTGATAACCGCACGTCCCTCCTCGACGCGCTGCGCGAGCATCTGCATTTGACGGGCACCAAGAAGGGATGCGATCACGGTCAGTGCGGAGCGTGCACGGTTCTCATCGACGGCCGCCGCGTCAACGCTTGCCTGACGCTCGCCGTCATGCACGAGGGCGACAGCATCACGACGCTCGAGGGATTGGGGCAGCCCGAAAACCTCCATCCGATGCAGGCCGCCTTCGTCCAGCACGACGGATTCCAGTGCGGCTACTGCACGCCCGGCCAGATCTGTTCCTCCGTTGCAATGCTCGATGAAATCAAGGCCAATATCCCAAGCCATGTGACGGTGGATCTTACGGCGCCGGCCGAAATAACGCCTGCCGAGATCCGCGAGCGCATGAGCGGCAACATCTGTCGTTGCGGCGCCTATTCGAACATCGTCGAAGCCATCACCGAAGCCGCGGGGAGGAAGGCATGAGAGCTTTCAGCTACGAACGCGTCTCGTCGATCGAGGCCGCGGCCCGGGCCGCTGCCACCACGGATGGCGCGAAATTCATCGCCGGCGGCACCAATCTCCTGGATCTGATGAAGCTGGAGATCGAGACACCGACACATCTGGTCGATGTCAACGGGCTGGCACTGGACAGGATCGAACCCACACCGGAAGGGGGGCTGCGTATCGGTGCCCTCGTCCGCAATACGGATCTTGCCGCCAACGAACGGGTCCGCCGCGATTACGCCCTTCTGTCGCGCGCCCTGCTCGCAGGGGCATCGGGACAATTGCGCAACAGGGCGACGACCGCCGGCAACCTGCTTCAACGCACCCGCTGTCCGTATTTCTACGATACCAACCAGCCGTGCAACAAAAGGCAGCCGGGCAGCGGCTGCTCGGCGCTGGCCGGCTTCAGCCGCCAGCTTGCGGTGGTTGGCGTCAGCGATGCCTGCATCGCCAGCCATCCGAGCGACATGGCGGTCGCCATGCGTGCCCTCGACGCCGTCGTGGAGACCGTGCGAGCCGACGGCACGACGCGCAGCCTCCCGATCGCAGATCTCCATCGCCTGCCGGGTGACACGCCGCATATCGAACATGTCCTCGAGCGGGGCGAATTGATCACCGCGGTCGTCCTGCCGAAGCCGGCCGGCGGCAAGCAGATCTATCGCAAGGTTCGCGACCGGGCGTCCTACGCATTTGCGCTCGTCTCCGTCGGCGCCATCTTGCGGCCGGACGGAACCGGCCATGTCGCGCTCGGCGGCATCGCGCCGAAACCATGGCGTGACGAGGCGGCCGACAAGGAGCTGGCGAACGGAGCAAAGGCGGTCGCCGCCAAGCTTCTTGCCGGCGCCCGCCCGACTGAACAGAACACCTTCAAGCTCACGCTCGTGGAACGCGCGCTGAGCGCGGTCCTCGTCGAAGCGAAGGGATGAGACAATGAAATTCGATACACCAGCAACGACGAACCCGATCGACCAGGGCAAGGTAATCGGCAAGCCCATCCCCCGCATCGACGGTCCGCTCAAGACGACCGGCAAAGCAATCTATGCCTATGAGTGGCATGATCCGAATAACCGCTATGCCTATGGCTATATCGTCGGTTCGGCAATCGCCAAGGGCCGGATCAGGTCGATGGATGTCGCCGCCGCGAGAAATGCTCCCGGTGTGATCGCGGTCGTCACCACCGATGGCGTCGGGGAACTGAAGAAGGGTAAATACAATACCGCCAAGCTCTTCGGTGGCACCGAGATCCAGCACTACAACCAGGCCATCGCCGTCGTGGTCGCCGAGACATTCGAGGAGGCCCGCGCCGCCGCGGCGCTCGTCAAGGTCGAATATGCCGAGGAAAAAGGCGCTTTCGATCTGGCCGCGGCCAAGGACAGCGCCGTCAAGCCGGAAGGCGAGGAAGACTCCGGAGCGGGCGACTTCGATGCCGCCTTCGAGGCAGCTTCCGTCAAGCTCGACCAGGTCTATACCACCCCGGACCAATCGCATGCCATGATGGAGCCGCACGCTTCCATTGCCGCGTGGAGCGGCGACGACCTGACGGTCTGGACATCGAGCCAGATGATCGACTGGTGGCGGACCGATCTCGCGACGACGCTTGGGATCGACAAGGACAGGGTGCATCTCATGTCGCCGTTCATCGGCGGAGGCTTCGGGGTGAAGCTGTTCCTACGCGCGGATGCGGTGTTGGCAGCGCTTGCCGCACGTGAAGCCAAGCGCCCCGTAAAGATCGCCCTCCCCCGCCCTTTCCTGATGAACAACACCACGCATCGCCCAGCGACGATTCAGAGGATCCGGATCGGCGCAGGACGCGACGGCAAGATCACGGCGATCGCGCATGAAAGCTGGTCCGGGGACCTTCCGGGCGGTGGTCCCGAAGTGGCCGTCCAGCAGACTCGTCTGCTTTATGCCGGAGCGAACCGGATGACCGCCATGCGGCTTGCCACCCTCGATCTTCCCGAAGGAAACGCGATGCGCGCTCCCGGCGAGGCGCCGGGCATGATGGCTCTGGAGATCGCCATCGACGAGATGGCCGAGAGGCTGGGTCTCGACCCCGTCGAATTCCGCATCATCAACGACACCCAGGTCGATCCGGAGAATCCCGAACGGCCCTTCTCGCATCGCAATCTCGTCGGCTGCCTGCGCACGGGCGCGGAGCGCTTCGGCTGGCAAGACCGGAGCAAGCAACCCGGTGCTCGGCGCGAAGGAAACTGGCTGATCGGCATGGGAGTGGCGGCGGCGTTTCGCAACAATCTTGTGCTGAATTCGGGCGCCCGCGTCCGGCTCGACCGCGAGGGCATCGTCACGGTCGAAACCGATATGACCGATATCGGTACGGGCAGTTACACGATCATCGCCCAGACGGCGGCCGAAATGCTCGGTGTGCCGATCGAGAAGGTCGCCGTCAGCCTGGGAGACTCGCGCTTCCCTGTTTCCTCGGGTTCCGGCGGGCAGTTCGGAGGAAACTGCTCCACGGCCGGCGTATACGCGGCCTGCGCCAAGCTGCGGGAAGCCGTGGCGCAGAAGCTCGGCTTCAACAGCACCGACGACCTTGTCTTCGCAGACGGCGAAGTCCGGTCGGGTGACCGCCGAATGCCGCTCGCGCAAGCTGCCGGCGATGAGGGGCTCGTCGCTGAGGATCTGATCGAATTCGGCGACCTCACCAAGACCCATCAGCAATCCACCTTTGGAGCTCATTTCGTCGAGGTCGCGGTCGACGTTGCGACAGGAGAGACACGGATCCGGCGAATGCTGGCGGTCTGCGCCGCCGGCCGGATCCTCAATCCGATCACGGCACGCAGCCAGGTGATCGGCGCGATGACAATGGGGGTCGGCGGCGCGCTGACCGAGGAACTCGTCGTCGACAAGGAGCGTGGCTTCTTCGTCAATCACGATCTCGCCGCCTACGAGGTGCCGGTGCACGCCGACATCCCGCACCAGGAGGTCGTCTTCCTGGAAGAGACGGATCCGATGTCCTCGCCGATGAAGGCCAAGGGTATTGCCGAGCTCGGGATCTGCGGTGTCGCGGCAGCTGTCGCGAACGCCATCTACAATGCGACCGGCATAAGGGTACGGGAGTATCCCATCACGCTCGACAAGCTGATCGAGGAGCTTCCGGAAGTCAGCTAGAACATGCCAAGGGCATCTACCCGGCGTAACTTTAAGGCTAAGCAAGCATGGGAGGTTCGGATAGGATAGACAGCGCTATAGCGAGAGGAAATGATGCCAGCGGAGCCGGAGGAAGATGAAAGGAGTGGAGGGGCACCTGTCTCCTCCACTTTTGCCCGCGTGCGGAAAATCATCCATATCGACATGGACGCATTTTATGCTTCGGTGGAGCAGCGCGACAATCCGGAGCTTCGAGGCAAACCGCTCGCAGTCGGGTATCCGGAGGCGCGCGGCGTGGTCGCCGCCGCGAGCTACGAGGCCCGCAAATTCGGCGTTCACTCGGCTATGCCGTCGGTGACGGCCAAGCGCAAATGTCCGGAGCTGATCTTCGTTCCGCACCGCTTCGACGTCTACCGGGCCGTCTCGCGGCAGATTCACGCGATCTTTGCCGAATACACGCCGCTGATCGAACCTTTGTCGCTGGATGAAGCCTATCTCGACGTTACCGAGAACCTGAAAGGCATGCAGCTCGCAACCGAGATCGCGGAACAGATACGCGCCAGAATCCGGGCCGAGACCCAGCTCACCGCATCCGCTGGCGTATCCTACAACAAGTTCCTTGCGAAGATCGCTTCGGACCAGCGCAAGCCCGATGGGCTATTCGTCATCACGCCGAAGCACGGCCCAGATTTCGTGCAGGCGCTTCCCGTCAAGAAGTTTCACGGCGTCGGACCGGCAACGGCGGAGAAGATGAAACGGCTCGGCATCGAAACCGGCGCCGACCTCAAATCCCGTGATCTCGCCTTCCTGCAACAGCACTTCGGCAAGTCGGGGCCGTATTTCTACTGGATCGCCCGCGGCATCGACGAGCGTGAGGTCAAGCCCGACCGCATCCGGAAATCGATCGGCGCCGAGGATACGTTTCGGGAGGATGTTCATGATCTTGAGGCGGCCCGCGCGGGCCTTAAGCCTTTGATCGACAAGGTCTGGCACTATTGTGAAGCCAGCGGCATTCGCGGCAAGACCGTGACACTGAAGGTGAAGTGGGCAGATTTCACGCAGATCACCCGAAGCAAGACCATCGTTGCGCCGATTGCGAGCGCCGCCGAAATGGGCGAGATCGTGGAACTGCTGCTGTCACCAATCTTTCCCGCCGCCAAAGGCATTCGATTGCTCGGGGTCACGCTCTCGTCTCTCGATCCCGTGGACGATCGGAGCGGGCCGCAGCTCGCCCTGGCGCTTTGAAGCCGCGGCCTGACAGAAACGAAAAAGCCTGCCGCGGGAGGAAGCGCGACAGTCCAGCCAAGTAAAAATCAAATCCCGAGAGCTGCAGGGAAAAACACTTATGCGTATCGGAAAAAGAAAATATCGAAGAGGGGGCATTCAGCGAGAAAGAAAAATCCCGAGGCGTTTACAAAAATTCCCTCAGTCTCCTGGAATCTCTTCAGGAATAGCTGAGAAAATCTTGGTTTCGCCACATTTATGGCCCAACAGTTAATGGCTACTCATTGACGGGCTTGGCTCCAAGATCCTACCCCATCTCTCCGATCATCGATCGACTCCATAAGGGCGCAAAGCTTTCTCTGTTGCCGATGGAGAATATGGCGGCACTTGTTCGTGCTGCCATGGAGTCGAACCTGCTCCGCGGGCTCTGAGCGAGCCTTGCAAATCACGCTTCCGAAGGAAGCGGGTGGTCCGTTCGCCAAACCGTCTCGATTCCAGACAGCTCACCGGGAGGAAACCAATGAAATCCTATGTTGAAAGCTTCGGATACCAATTCAATCCCGTCGATTTCGCGATCAGGTCGACGCCAGCACTCTGCATTGGAATGATCGTCTTTATTACTCTTTACGACGTGATCTGGTGAATGGCTTCGGCAAATGCGTCCGCATCCCAAGCGGCCGCAAACCGGACACACTTTTCCTTATCCCGCTCTAGCCCGAGCCACGCCTGAAATAGCTAGGAACGGCCGGTGAACATGGCGGAATGATACCCCGCCAATAACCCCTCCGCGGCAGCGACGGCATGGTATAATGCCGGCTCGTTACAACGCCTCGAACATCGTTACCCAGGTTCAACCATCGTTGCAGGAACTGCTGCATCGGTGGCTCGTTCTCACTTTGTGTGGAGTGGAGTACGTTCGAATGACTGGATGGAATTATCAGGAACCGGAACATCACGCCTCAACGGGACTGCCCGTAAGCATTCTGCTGTTGTCGGTCCTCGGAATATCAGCCTATCTGCTGGTCGGGGGTTCCTTGAGTGGTGGAGAGCGCGCCGGCTCCAAAGTCTATCTGCCTGTCGCGCAAACACAGGTTCGTTGAGGAAAGACAGTTGGAGATCCCGCTCGGCCGGACAGGTGAAAGCCGTCGGCTGCCGCCGAAAAGGCAGTACCGGTTTTCGTCGTCAGGCTTATCCGTGAATTACTGCTCAGTTAGTCGGTTGGCGTTTCCGCCGAACCGGATGTGCTGGAACAACGAGGTCTCCGGGAGAGTTTCTCGGTGTGGCAACGAACCTGGTAAATCTTCATGCGTATCGTCATTATAGTTATAGTCGCATCAATTGTCAGCATACTAGCTTTCAAATACGTCAACAATTCCTTGTGGAATGCACCCATAGCGGCCACGGCCGAAGAACTGTCCGAAGGTTAACGGACCATCGCGGTCTCAGTTACGGACCGCAAGGGTTTTCGAGAGATTTTGTGGCCCATATATGCGAGAGTCGCAGCGCGTTACGCAAATAGGGCGGCGGCAACATGTCTCAATCCAGGATTTGCAAGGGATGCTGGGAGCAGATGCGTATTCCGGTGCCCCTGCGCGGGCCGGCTTCCATTCCCTTTCGCGCCTTTGGCATCCGCCCGAGCCGGATGAATCCGAATACCTGCACGATCTGCGAACTCATGTTCACGCGCGTGATGAAAGCCCGCAAGATCACCGTTGACGTCTCCGTCCTTTTTGCAGATCTGCGAGGCTATACGGCGCTTTCGCAGTCGCTTACGGCCGATACTGTCTCGTCGCTGCTGGATGATTTCTACGATGAATGTGCCGCGGCGATTTGGGAGTTCGACGGCCTTCTCAACAAGACGGTCGGGGACGCGATCATGGCAATCTTCAACTTTCCGATCCCCCACGCGGATCACGCCGAGCGCGCCGTACTTGCCGCACGCGAGATCCAGCGCCGATGCCAATTGCGCCGTGAGGTTCGCCTGGCGGAGGGTGCCGGCCTGGACGGAAGTGAGCTCGGTGTCGGCATCGGCATCGACACCGGTGAGGCCAGCTTCGGAGAGTTCGGCCGATCCCACCGCGACCTGACTGCAATCGGAACGGTTGTGAATACTGCCGCTCGGGCCCAGTCCGCCGCCGAGGCGGGGCGAATTCTGGTGACCAAAGCCGTTTGCGAGCGCGCGCAGAGCCAAACGGCGGCAAGCGAGGGCCGAAAATACTCTCTCAAGGGCTTTGAGAAGCCGATCGAACTTTTCGCAATCTGAAGAAAGCCGGGGTTCAGAAATACCCGGTAAGTTCGAGCGTCTGATAGCCGGCCAACAGCGTGATCAAAGATCCGACGAGCCGCAGGAGCGTTTTCTCTCGCAGTGCCTTGACCACCCATCCTGCAAAGGGTGCGGCAAGCACGCCGCCCGTGATCAGCCCGCCGATGGATGTAAGATGGTCGCGGAAATCGCCAGCCTGTTCCCAGTGACCGGTTAGAACCGTGGCCAGGAAGCTCAGAGACACTGAAAGTGCGATCAGAAACTCGCTCGCATTGACGGTCCCGATGACGTAGCGCGGCTGTCCGCCTGCGCCGAGCAGACCGGTGGTGGCGACGGGCCCCCATCCGCCGCCTTCCGCGGCATCCAGAAACCCCGCGGTTGCGCCGAGCGGTGCCACGATCCTCAGCTTGACCGGGTTTGTGGGAATGCGATGAAAGGAGCGGTAAAGCAGCCAGGCTCCGATCACTGCAAGATAGGCCGTGACGAAAGGCTTGACCTGATCTCCGTCAAACGAGGTCACGACGAAGGCACCCAGCATTCCACCGGCGATGCCGAAAGGAATGAGCCGCCAGAACAGCTTCCAATCGATGTTGCGGTGATAGAGATGGGCCGATCCGGAAGCGGCAGTGGTGAACAATTCCGCCGCATGGGCTGATGCCGACGCCTGGGCAGGCGGCACGCCAAAGGCAAGAAGCACCGTTGAGCAGATGACGCCGTAGGCCATCCCGAGAGCGCCATCGATCACCTGCGCGAGAAAGCCGACCAATGCGAACAGGATGAATTCTTCCATGGACAGCTCCGGGTTGGGGGCTCGACCGCCCCGCACAAGGAAGCCTCACATGTGCAGCGGCACACGGAGGCTTCCTGTTTCACTTCAGTCTCTGCTTCTTGGCAAGGTGGAAAACGAACGCACATGGCGCTTGTTCCGCGAGGCCCGTAGCCTCGAGCGGCTCAGGCATCGATGACCGTCATCCGCGATCGCCGGAAAAGTCGCTCATTGCCGCTTTTCTATTCACCCGCACTGCTTGACAAAGCTTTGTACAAAATAAAGATTCTACCAATTGGTAAAAATGGGGAACACCATCCATGGCAAGAGATCTGATGATGAGCCGGCGCAATGTGCTTGCGTCGGGCTTGGCGCTTGGCGTGAGCGCTTTTGCGCCGGGCGTCCGCGCCAGCACGCCGGTTATGGTTGCCGGTATTCACGCCTCCCCTGTCGAAAACGCCTGGAACTCGGTCCTGCACAAGGCGCTGCAGGATGCGGCCGCGGAAGGCGTGATCGAGTATGTCTTCTCCGAAGGCGTTTCCGGCACGGACTATCCCCGCGCGATGCGCGAATATGCCGAGCAGGGTGCAAAGCTCATCATCGGCGAAGCCTATGCCGTTGAAAAGCAGGCCCGCGAAGTGGCCGCAGACTATCCGGAGACCGCCTTCGTCCTCGGCTCGAGCGGCAAGGAATCGGGCGACAACTTCGGCGTTTTCGGCACCTGGAACCACGACGGCGCCTATCTGGCCGGCATGCTCGCCGGCAAGATGACGAAGTCGAACGTCGTCGGCTCCGTCGGCGCTATGCCGATCCCGGAAGTCAACATGCTGATCAACGCCTTCGCTGCGGGCGTGAAGGCCGTCAATCCCGATGCCAAACACCTCGTCACCTTCATCGGTACCTTCTTCGACCCGCCGAAGGCGCGCGAAGCGGGCCTCGCCCAGATCGACGCCGGTGCCGACATCCTCTTCGGCGAGCGCATCGGCACCGCCGATGCCGCGAAGGAACGCGGGCTCAAATCCGTGGGTTCGCTGATCGACTATACGCCGCGCTATCCCGACACGGTCTTCGCCAACGCGCTCTGGGGCTTCCGCCCTATCCTCAACGCCGCAATTGCCGACGTCTCCGCCGGCAAGCCGGTCGGCAAGGACTACACAGCCTTCGGCCTGCTCAAGGAAGGCGGCAGCGACATTGCCTATGTCAAGGGCGTCGCCCCGGCAGATGCCGAAGCGGCGATGGAAGCCAAGCGCGCCGAGATCAAATCCGGCGCCTTCGAGGTTCCGCGCATCACGGACGAGCCGAAGTAGCCGGCTTGTCCATGGCAGGCGATGCAATCTCTCTCGGTGAGGCGATCCGAATGGGCCGCCTCACCGCTTCCGAAGCGATGGAAGCATCCCTTGCGGCGGCCGGCCGGTCGGCAGAAATAGGCGCGATCGTCCATCTCGACCCAACGCTCGGACGAACGGCCGCAGAAAATGCGGACGCCCGCCTGCGCCACTTGCCTGACGGCGGGCAGACCGCACCGTTTCTCGGCGTCCCGAGTCTTGCCAAGGATCTGGGCGGCCCCTTTGCCGGCCTTCCGGTTGCGGCCGGATCGAACTTGCTCGAGCGCCGTGCCGCCGTCGCGGAAGACAGCGAACTGGCAGCGCGGCTCCGCGGAGCAGGCCTTTGCTTCTTCGGACTGACCACGGTGCCCGAAATGGGCCTGTCGCTCGCAAGCGAACCTGCGGCCGGGCCTATCTGCCGCAACCCCCTCGATACGGGCCGGACGCCCGGCGGCTCTTCCGGCGGAGCGGCGGCTGCCGTTGCCGCCGGCATCGTGGCGATCGCCCATGCGACCGATGCGGGCGGGTCGATCCGCGTCCCCGCGGCATGTTGCGGTCTCTTCGGCCTCAAGGCGAGCCGGGGTGCGATCGCGGCTGGACCATCCTTCGGCAATCATCTCGGCGGCATTGCCGGTGAACTTGCGCTGTGCCGCTCCGTCCGTGACCTGGCGGCGATCTTCGACGCGGCAGCCGGACGCGCCAGAGGGCCGTTTGCCGATCCGTGGTTCGCCCCCTCCCCGTCCGGCCCCTTACGTGTCGGCCTTCTTCTCGAGACCGGCGGCCAATACCCGACCGAACCGGCGCGCAGCGAGGCCGTCGAAGAGGCAGCGCGGGCACTGGAGCGAGGCGGCCACAGCATCGTTGCGATGCGTTGGGACGCGTTCGCTGCGGGCATTGCCGCGAGCGGCCGGGTCCTGCGCGACATCGTCGCCGTCAACCTGGCCAATTTCGTCGTTTCCGCCGGTCTCGATGCCGGGCGCGCCGAACGGCTGACGCAGGCTTTTATCAGACATGGGACGCGACTCGAGGCGACCGCGCTCTGGGCGACGCTTGACGACGCCGTCCATGCGAGCCATGCGGTCTGGTCGCTTTTCGACCGGGTAGACTGTATCCTGACGCCCATGCTCGCGTCGGCACCCCTTCCTATCGGATCCTTTCCTTTCGACCACGACGATATCGACCTTCAGATTCGCCGCATGACGGCGTTTGCGCCACTTGCCGCACTCGCCAATGCCACCGGTTTTCCGGCCCTCACGCTCCCATTCGGCGCGGATGAAGCCGGATTGCCGCTGCCGGTGCAGATCCTGGCGCCCATGGGCGGCGACCGCCTCCTCATCGAGCTTGCGGCGCGCCTGGAAAGAGAGGGCCGCTGGCAGCACCGTTTCGCCGTCGCGGGAATTCCGGAATGAGCCAAGCCATTCTCGACATTTGCAGCGTCAGCAAGCGCTTCGGCGACAATCTCGCCAATGACGACATCTCGCTGAGTCTCGGAAAGGGCGAGATCGTCGCCCTCCTCGGCGAAAACGGCGCCGGCAAGACCACGCTGATGAGCATCCTGTTCGGCCATTATGTGCCTGATAGCGGCAAGGTGCTGGTCGAGGGGCGCGAACTGCCTCCGGGCAAGCCACGCGCGGCGATCCGCGCCGGCATCGGCATGGTGCATCAGCATTTCTCGCTCGCCCCCAACCTGACGGTGCTGGAAAACGTCATGGCGGGCACGGAACGCCTCTGGCAGCTGCGATCCGGCACCGGCGCGGCGCGGCGGAAACTGCGCGGCATTTGCCAGCGGTTCGGTCTGACGGTGGAGCCGGACGCGCGCGTCGGCGACCTCTCGGTCGGCGAGCAGCAGCGCGTCGAGATCCTGAAGGCGCTCTACAACGATGCGCATATCCTGGTGCTCGACGAGCCGACGGCGGTGCTGACGAATCTGGAGGCCGAGCGGCTGTTCTCGACACTGAAGGACATGGCGCGCGAAGGGCTTTCGCTGATCTTCATTTCGCACAAGCTGGACGAGGTCATGGCCGCGGCCGACAGGATCGTCGTGCTGCGCGGCGGCCGCAAGGTGGCCGAGCGTCTTGCGAAAGAGACGAACAAGGCCGAGCTTGCCGAACTGATGGTCGGCCGCAAGGTGGCCCGGCCGGTGCGCGAGCCTTCGACGCCCGGCGAGGTGGTGCTTGATGTCGCGGATGTGAGCGTCAGCATCGACGGGGTGGAACGGCTGAAGTCCATCGATTTCAGCCTCCGCGCGGGCGAGATTCTCGGCATTATCGGAGTTTCCGGCAACGGCCAGACGACGCTGGCGCATCTCCTGTCGGGTACGGTCAGGCGCGACAAGGGCGAACTCCTGCTGTTCGGCGAGCCGATCGGCGACCTTACGGTTGACGGCGCCGTCCGGGCGGGGATCGGCCGCATTCCGGAAGATCGCAACAAGGAAGGCGCGATCGGCGAAATGGCCATTTGGGAGAACGCCGTTCTCGAGCGCCTGCCGCGATTTTCGCGCTACGGCCTCGTCGATCGGCCATCCGGCCAGGCATTCGCCGGCCAGATCATCGATGCCTTCGACGTGCGCGGCGGCCGGCCGACGACACGCACGCGGCTGCTCTCGGGCGGCAACATGCAGAAACTCATTCTCGGGCGCAATCTGATCGACCGACCGCGCATCCTGCTTGCGGCGCAGCCGGCGCGCGGGCTTGACGAGGGGGCTGTCGCCGCGGTGCACGAGCGGCTGCTCGAAGCGCGGCGCGCGGGAACCGCGGTGCTCCTCATCTCCGAGGACCTGGAAGAAGTCATGGCGCTTGCCGACCGAATTCAGGCCATCGTCAACGGTCGGCTTTCGCCTCCAATCGCCGCCGACAGCGCCAGTGCCACGAAACTCGGCCTGATGATGGCCGGCGAATGGAATGAAGAGCACGAGGTTCCGCATGCGTTTTGAACGACGCGAACATCGTTCGCTCGCCTTGGTGATCGCGACGCCCGTGCTTGCGATCCTCTGCGCGCTGGCGTTGGCCGGCCTGCTCATCGCTATCGCCGGCGCCCCGGTCATGGAGGCCTATTGGCGCATTCTCGTCGGGGCCTTTGGCTCGCGGCTTTCGGCGACCGAAACCTTGACCCGCGCAAGCCCGCTCATTCTAACGGGCCTTGCCGCCGCGGTCGCGTTCCGCGCGAGGCTCTGGAACATCGGCGCCGAGGGTCAGTTCTATCTCGGAGCGATTGCCGTCGCCGCGGCCAGTTCGCACCTTTTTGGCAGTCTCCCCTCCCCGCTGCAGATTCCGCTGCTTCTCGTCGTCGGCGCAGCAGCCGGCATCGTCCTGCTGCTCGTGCCGCTTTGGCTGAGGCTGCGCTTTTCCGTCGACGAGGTCGTGACCACGCTTCTCCTCAATTTCGTCGCCGTGCTCTTCGTCTCCATGCTGATCGACGGCCCGCTCAAGGACCCGATGGGCTTCGGATGGCCGCAGTCGCAACCGGTCGCCGACGCGGCGGTCCTGCCGAAGCTTTTCGCCCGATCCCGCCTCCATATCGGGCTGATGATCGCACTCGTCCTCGCCGTCGCCGTCCATCTCGTTCAGTCGCGCACGGTGTTCGGCATGCAGTCGCGAGCAGCCGGCCTCAATCCGGCCGGGGCGGTCTTCGCCGGCGTGCCGCTCGGCCGTACCCTGGTCACGGTGGCCTGCATTTCAGGCGGGCTCGCGGGCCTTGCGGGGGCTATCGAAGTCATGGGCGTGCAGGGCTATGTGACGACGGACCTGTCGCCGGGTTACGGCTATTCCGGCATCGTCGTCGCCATGCTCGCCAATCTCCACCCCCTGGGCGTGGTGCTTGCCGCTCTGTTCACGGCGGTCATGTTCGTCGGAGCCGACGGGATGAGCCGCAGCATGGGTATCCCCTCCTACATAGCCGATGTCACGGTGGCCCTGTCGCTGATCAGCATGCTGACCGGGGTCTTCTTCACCCAGTACAGGATTCGCCGATGAACGCCGCCATCGACATTTTCGCTTCCGCGGGCCTCTGGGCGGCCGTCCTGCGCATCGCCACGCCGCTGATCCTCGGCACGCTCGGCGCGCTCCTGTGCGAGCGCTCCGGCGTCCTGAATCTCGGCATCGAGGGCATCATGACTTTCGGCGCGATGATCGGCTGGCTTACGGTCTATAACGGCGCCGACCTGTGGACGGGCATTCTCGTCGCGGGTCTCTCCGGCGGGATCTTCGGCCTCTTGCATGCGGGCCTGACGGTCACGCTCGGATTGTCGCAGCATGTGTCCGGCCTCGGGGTGACGCTTTTCGCCTCGAGCTTCAGCTACTACGTCTTCCGTCTGCTGGTACCGGTCGCGGGTACGCCGCCGACGATCGAGCCGTTCCAGCCGATCGACGTGCCGGTGCTATCGTCCCTCCCCTTCCTGGGTCCGGCGCTCTTCACGCAGACGCCGCCGACCTATGCGGCGATCCTGCTGGCGCTGGCGCTCGGCTACATCCTTTTCCGTACGCCGCTAGGCCTGGCGATCCGCATGACGGGGGAAAATCCGCACGCCGCCGAGGCGCAAGGCATCAACCCGATGGCGATCCGCTTTGGTTCCGTCGTCGTCGGTAGCGCGCTGATGGGCATCGGCGGCGCCTTCCTGACGCTCTCGGCCTTCAACAGCTTCTTCCCGACCATGGTGCAGGGGCGGGGCTGGATCTGCATAGCGCTCGTCGTCTTCGCCTCCTGGCGGCCGGGCCGCGCCCTCGTCGGAGCGCTGCTGTTTGCACTGTTCGACGGCTTCCAGCTGCGCCTGCAGGCGCGGCTGAGCGGCGTCGTCCCCTATCAGATCTTCCTGATGATCCCCTATCTGATGTCGATCGCAGCGCTGGCGCTCATGGCCCGGCGCGCCCGCGTTCCGCAGGCGCTGATGCAACCCTACCGGCGCGGCGAGCGCTAAATCCGAAGGACTGACCCATGTTCGACCTGATCATCCGCAATGCGAACCTGCCGGACGGCCGGCAGGGCTTTGATATCGGCGTTGCCGGCGGCAAGATCGCCGCCATCGAGAAGTCGATAGCCGCGACCGCCGGCGAGGAGATCGACACGTCCGGCCGCCTGGTCAGCCCTCCCTTCTGCGATCCCCATTTCCACATGGATGCGACGCTGTCACTCGGTTTGCCGCGCATGAACGTCTCCGGCACGCTGCTCGAGGGCATCGCGCTCTGGGGCGAGCTGCGGCCGCTGCTGACGAAGGAAGCCCTCGTCGAACGAGCGCTTCGCTATTGCGACCTCGCCGTGACCCAGGGCCTTCTCTATATTCGCAGCCACGTGGACACGTCCGATCCGCGCCTCGTCACGGCCGAAGCGCTGCTCGAGGTCAAGGAAAAGGTCGCACCCTATATCGAACTGCAGCTTGTCGCCTTCCCACAGGACGGATATTACCGCGCGCCCGACGGCGTCGCCTCGCTCGAGCGGGCGCTTGATATGGGCATCGGCATCGTTGGCGGCATTCCTCACTTCGAGCGGACGATGGAAGACGGCGCCCGCTCCGTCGAGGCGCTGTGCCGGATCGCCGCCGACCGCGGCCTGCCGGTCGACATGCATTGTGACGAAACCGACGATCCGTTGTCGCGCCACATCGAGACGCTCGCCGCCCAGACGGTGCGGTTCGGGCTCAAGGGGCGCGTGGCTGGTTCGCATCTCACCTCGATGCATTCGATGGACAACTACTATGTCTCGAAGCTCATCCCGCTGATGGCCGAGGCGGAGATCAACGTGATCCCCAATCCGCTGATCAACATCATGCTTCAGGGCCGTCACGACACCTATCCGAAGCGGCGGGGCATGACGCGGGTGCGCGAGCTGATGGCGGCCGGCCTCAACGTCTCCTTCGGACACGACTGCGTCATGGACCCCTGGTACTCGATGGGCTCCGGCGACATGCTGGAGGTCGGCCATATGGCGATCCATGTCGCGCAGATGGCCGGCATTGACGATAAGCGCAAGATCTTCGACGCGCTCACCGTCAATTCGGCAAAGACCATGGGGCTCGAAGGCTACGGCCTCGAGACCGGCTGCAATGCCGACCTGGTCGTGCTTCAGGCCGCCGACGTGACCGAGGCGTTGAGGCTGAAACCGAACCGGTTGTTCGTCATCAAGGCAGGCAAGGTCATCGCGAAAACCGCGCCGCGCGTCGGCGAGCTTTTCCTCGCCGGGCGTCCCGCCTCGATCGACATGGGACGCGACTACGTTCCCCCGGTGCTGCAGCGCTGATCCCATGCCGCTGAAGCGGGCCACGGAACTGTTGAGAAAAATGAGGTCCGGTGACGGGAAGTTCCGTATAGTCGTGGCAATGGGAGACCGGTCAGATGCGCATCAATGAAGACCTGACGAAACCCGTAATCGTCCATTCGGCTAAACTCGACTGGGTTCCAAGCCCCGCCGCAGGGGTGGATCGCCGCATGCTCTACCGTATCGGAGGCGAAGTTGCGCGCGCAACCTCGATCGTTCGCTATGCGCCGGGCAGCGCCTTTCCACGCCACGTCCATAGCGGCGGCGAGGAAATCCTCGTGCTCGAAGGGACGTTTGAGGACGAGCACGGCGACTATCCTGCGGGCAGCTATTTCCGCAATCCGCCCGGCACCTCGCATATACCTGCCTCGAAGGATGGCTGCACGATCTTCGTGCGGCTCTGGCAATATCGTGAGGGCGACGGCACGCAAATCGTTCGCTACCCTGGAGAGGGTGAATCGGCGCCGCTGCGCGAGGGGGTCGAGGCAGCGCGCGTCCTGTTCGACGACGGAAAAGAGCGGGTGTCGATAGAAACCTGGCTGCCGGGTTCAGCCGTCAGCGTCGAGAATCGCCGTGGGCTCGAGTTCCTCGTCCTTTCCGGCGGCCTCGCATCCAGGGGTGAGCAACTGGAGCCGCAGAGTTGGGGCCGGTTGCCCGCAGGAGAGGCGCTCGAAGCGATCACCGGGCGTAAAGGCGCTGAGATCTGGATCAAGGACGCACCGCTGCAGCACCCCGACGCGCTGCAGCTGCCCTGAAGCGCTACGCGGGCTCCGGACGGAGCATCTGCCCTGTGCCATCAAGATTTGTGGTGAAACCGATAAGCAAAGTGCGATTGGTTAAGCGAAGTCTGCATGTTATGGGCGGGTATGTCCGTGAATGCTTCGCCAACCGTCATGTTCCTGCTGATCTCATTCGGCACCGTCCTCGGAATCGCGGGGACTGACTTGGTGCTGCCTGCAATTCCGGCCATGCCGACGGCATTCGGCGGGACTGCGGCATTGGCGCAGATGGTCCTCGCAGCCTATGCCGGGGGCACGCTCGTGGGACTGCTTACCTTCGGGGAACTCGGGGCGAGGTACTCTCGCCGCAAGCTGTTGGTCTGGTCGCTGGGCCTGTTTGCCGTCACGTCTCTTCTGTCTGCCTACGCGCCGACCTTGGAATGGCTGGTCGTCTTGCGTTTCGCGCAAGGCGCGTTCGGCTCGGGCCCGGCGGTTTTCGCGCCGGGCTTTATTCACGGGCTTTATCCTGCGGACAAGGCGCCTTCCATGTTCGGCAGGCTCGGCTCCATCGAGTCCTTGACGCCGGCTCTTGCGCCCATCGTCGGAGCCTATCTTATGGCGGTGGGGGGATGGCAGACTTCTTTCCTTATGCTGGCCGGACTTGCAATTCTCTGCGCCATTGGCAGCTGGGCCTACCGTCAATCGCTTCCGGACCGGCTCGAGGCTCTTGAGCTCCACCGAAGCTATATGTCGATCATCCGCAATCGCGACTTTCTTCGGCACGGCTTAAGCCAGGCGCTTTCCCTCGGCAGCATTCTCATCTTTGTATTCGGCGCCCCCGCAGTGATGACAGGGGCATTGGGCATGACGATCGGAGACTTCATTCTCCTTCAAGTTTTCGGCATCGCCCTTTTTATACTGGCGTCGAACGCGTCCAATGCGCTTGCCCGAAGATTCGGTACCGAACGCATGATCATGATCGGTACCGGAGCTGTGGTTCTTGGCTTCTTCCTGATCCTTCTCTACACATCCCTCGGCGGACGCAGTTTGACTGTGCTCGTGCCCCTGTGGATGACCGCAAACGGCGCGTTCGGCATCCGGGGACCAATCGGTTTCCACCAGGCAATCCTTGCCTCAAGAGGGGATCATTCACGCGGCGCCGCATTGGTCGTTGCCGCTATACTTGGGATCACTGCCGGAGGTACCGCCGCCGCCGCTCCTTTCATCGACATAGGCTGGTTGCCGCTAGCCTTGGCGAGTAGCCTCGCTGCGCTGCTGGCTTTGCTGTGTCTGACGCTGATCGGCAGCACGGCGAAAGAAGCTGAAGACGGTTAGCGCATTTCACGACGATCCGGGGGAAGGCCAGGACATGGTTCAAGCCACGTCCTGGCCTCGCCAATCATACCAGATCGAAGCGGTCGGCGTTCATGACCTTGGTCCAGGCCGCGACGAAGTCCTTCACGAACTTCTCTCCGGCATCAGAATGGGCGTACACCTCCGCAAAGGCGCGCAGCTGTGAATGCGCGCCGAAGATCAGGTCGACGCGGGTGCCGGTCCACCGCGCAGCGCCGGTCTTGCGGTCTCGGCCTTCGTATACGCCTTCTTCGCCTGCGATGGGTGACCACTGCGTACCCATATCGAGCAGGTTGACGAAGAAGTCGTTCGTCAGCGATTCGGGCCGCGACGTGAAGACGCCATGCCTGGGCTCGCCCGCCTTCAGCACGCGCAGGCCGCCGACGAGAACGGTCATTTCCGGGGCGGTCAGCGTCAGCAGCTGAGCGCGATCCACAAGCGCCTCTTCCGGTTTCATGAATTGCCGGCGGCTGGTGCTCACATAGTTGCGGAAACCATCGGCACGAGGCTCCAGCGCGGCGAAGGATGCGGCGTCGGTCTGTGCCTCCGAGGCATCCATGCGACCCGGCGTGAACGGAACGGCGATATCGTGGCCACCGGCCTTCGCCGCCTTTTCGACGGCGGCGCCACCTGCAAGCACGATCAGATCCGCAAGCGAGATCCTCTTGCCGCCGGTCTGGGCGGCGTTGAAGTCCCTCTGTATGCCCTCAAGCACAGAGAGAACCCTGGCGAGCTGAGTCGGCTGGTTGACCTCCCAGTCTTTCTGGGGCGCCAGTAGGATTCGCGCACCATTGGCGCCGCCGCGCTTGTCGGAGCCGCGGAAGGTCGAGGCGGAAGCCCATGCGGTCGAGACAAGTTCCTGCACCGACAGGCCGGAAGCGAGGACCTTCGCCTTGAGGCCGGCTATATCCATCTCGTCGATCAGCCTGTGGTCGACGGCCGGGATCACGTCCTGCCAGATCAGGTCCTCGGCCGGGACTTCAGGGCCGAGATAGCGAACCTTCGGCCCCATGTCGCGGTGGGTCAGCTTGAACCAGGCGCGGGCGAAAGCGTCGGCGAACTGGTCCGGATTTTCGAGGAAGCGGCGCGAGATTTTCTCGTAAGCGGGATCGAAACGCAGCGACAGATCAGTGGTCAGCATGGTCGGAACATGCTTCCTGGAGGCGTCATAGGCATCGGGGATGGAAGCCTCGGCGTTCTTTGCCTTCCATTGATATGCGCCGGCGGGGCTCTTGGTCAGTTCCCACTCGTGGTTGAACAGGTTTTCGAAGAAGTGGTTGCTCCAGCGGGTGGGCGTCTGCGACCAGGTCACTTCCGGCCCGCCCGTGATCGCGTCCTTGCCGACGCCCGTGCCGAAGGTGCTCTTCCAGCCGAGACCCTGATCCTCGATCGCGCCGCCTTCCGGGTCTGCACCGATGAACGAGGGATCGCCCGCGCCATGCGTCTTGCCGAAGGTGTGGCCGCCGGCGATCAGCGCCACCGTCTCTTCGTCGTTCATAGCCATGCGGGCAAAGGTTTCTCGGATATCGTGCGCGGCAGCAACCGGATCGGGATTGCCGTTCGGGCCTTCCGGGTTGACGTAGATGAGGCCCATCTGCACGGCGGCAAGCGGCTCGCTCAGTTGCCGTTCGCCGCTGTAGCGCTCGTCGCCCAGCCAGGTGCCTTCCGGTCCCCAGAACAGTTCCTCGGGTTCCCATACGTCGACCCGGCCGCCGGCAAAGCCGAAGGTCTTGAAGCCCATGGATTCGAGCGCGACATTGCCGGTCAGGATCAACAGATCCGCCCAGGAAATCCTGTTGCCGTACTTCTGCTTGATCGGCCACAGCAAACGTCGGGCCTTGTCGAGATTGGCGTTGTCCGGCCAGCTGTTGAGCGGCGCGAAACGCTGCTGGCCCTGACCGGCGCCGCCACGGCCGTCGGTGATGCGGTAGGTGCCGGCGCTGTGCCAGGCCATGCGGATGAAGAGCCCGCCATAATGGCCGAAGTCGGCCGGCCACCAGTCCTGCGAATCCGTCATCAGTGCATGCAGGTCCCGCTTCAGCGCATCGAGGTCGAGCTTCTTGAACTCCTCGGCGTAGTTGAACGTGTTGCCCAACGGATCGGAAAGACCGGAATGCCGGTGCAGAACCTGGACGTCCAACTGATCCGGCCACCAGTCGCGGTTCGATCTGCCTCTCGGTGCCGTGTGTGCGACGGGACACTTGCCCGCACTATCGCTCTTCTGATCCATGGTAATCTCCTCTTCCTCGATTGTGCGCGTCCAAAAGCAGCCTGTCCGCAAAGTCGATTGAGCGGCTCAATTGGGCCGGCGCATGCTCCCCATGATTTGGCGCAATTTTACCCCATTGGTCAAACGGCTTGTTCCCTGATCAGGTCAATGAAGGCGCGCAGTTTGGCGGGCATGTGACGGCGCTGTGAAAAATAGAGGCTGAGCCCGGGATAGGCGGGGCACCACTCTTCCAGCACCGGAACAAGGCGCCCGGTAGCGATATGCGCAGCGAGCGAATATTCGCCGATATAAGCGAGTCCAGCGCCCGAAAGGGCGGCCTCCAGGATAAGATCCGTCGCATCGAGCGTCAGATTGCCGGGAACGTCGACCACGTGCGCTTCACCCCGCCGCTCGAACTCCCAGCGATACAGTCTGCCGTTCGCCATGCGCATCTGGATGCAGCGATGCCGCACCAAATCGAGCGGGACGACTGGCTTGGAACGCCCCTTGAAATATTCAGGCGATCCGACAACCAGGAAACGGAGGGTCCGGGTGATCGGAATGGCCACCATATCGGGCGAAATTGCCTCGGCAAGTCGTACCCCGGCGTCGAAACCCTTACCAATTACATCGACAAGCGCATTCTCCGTCACGACCTCAAGCTCGACCTCGGGATAGCGGCGGCCGTATTCGAGCAGCAGCGGCTCCAGCAGCATGCGTGCCGCTCCCGGCGCCATATTGAGCCGAAGCCTGCCCGAGGGTCTACTCGAATGCTCGCCGATATGCTCGATTGCATTCTCGATCGTTTGCAGGGCCGGTGCGATCTCAGAGAGGAATTGTTCTCCTGCAGCAGAGAGCGCGACGCTGCGCGTCGTGCGGTTGAACAGCCTGACTGCCAGGCGCTCTTCCAGCGCTGCTATCGCATGGCTCAATGCCGACGACGACATGCCGAGTTCGCGCGCGGCAGCGCGAAAGCCGCCATGGCGGGCAACCGCGGCAACCGCCTCCAATTCGCTCAAGCTTGCCCTCATTGTGCGATATAGCTCACCAGCGTGTCCGATTTTGTCCGACTAGCCGCAACAGATAATGCATTCCATCTTCCTGGTGAAGCCACAACAGGAGAGAGGCAATGCGTATCATCGACAGAGTCTACATCGACGGCAGCTTCGTCGAACCGCACGGCGAGCAATGGGCCTCGCTCTTTAATCCGGCGACCGAGGAACAGATCGGAAAGGTGCGCCTGGCGGATGAGGAAGACGCGAACCGCGCCGTTGCGGCGGCCAGGCGCGCATTTCCCGCATTCTCCAATACGTCGAAGGAAGAGCGGATCACCATGCTGAAGCGCTTGCATGCGGCAGTCTCCGAGCGCGCGGGCGATCTTGTGGAGGCCATGCGGGTGGAATACGGAGCGCCGTCGAGTTTCATCGACTTTGCGGCGCGGCGAGCAGGAAATGTGTTCCTCGATATGGCGAAAACATTGGAGAGCTACGATTTCCGGCGGCGCATCGGCCGCGCCGACGTGGAGATGCGGCCTTCGGGGGTGGCGGTGGCGATCACACCATGGAATAGCAATTATAGCTTCATCTGCGGAAAGCTGTCGGCAGCGATTGCGTCGGGCAGCACGATGGTCATCAAACCTTCCGAGATGAGCGCCATCCAAACGCAGGTCATCACGGAATGCCTGCATGAAGCGGCTCTCTCGAAGGGGGTGTTCAACATCGTCACCGGCTACGGCGCTGTCGTCGGTGTGGCGCTCACCGCAAACCGGGATGTTTCAAAGATCACGTTCACGGGCTCTACCGTCACCGGCCGCGCCATCGCCCAGACGGCCGCGGCGACGATGAAGCGGGTCACCATGGAGCTTGGCGGCAAGAGCCCCAGCATCATCCTGGACGATGCCGATCTCGAAGTAGCGATTCCTCAGGTTCTGGCTGCCGGCTTCCTCAACAGCGGACAGGCCTGCATTGCCGGTACCCGGATCCTTGTTCCCGAATCTCGTCGCGAGGAGATCGAGGCACGCCTGAAAGAGGCGGCAAAGGTGTTCACGGTCGGTGATCCCGGTGATCGCGAGGTGCGGATCGGGCCGTTGGTGAGCCGGAAGCAATGGGACCGCGTGCAAGGCTACCTGCGTCTCGGCCAGGAAGAAGGTGCAACTCTCCTGATCGGGGGCGAAGGGCGTCCCGAAGGCCTCGAGCGAGGTTGGTTCGTTCGTCCAACCATCTTCTCCGGCGTCCGCAACGACATGCGCATTGCCCGCGAGGAGATCTTTGGCCCGGTGCTCTGCGTCCTTTCCTATCGCGACGAGCAAGAGGCGATCGCGATCGCCAACGATACCGACTACGGCCTGCAGGCCAATGTCTTCTCTTCCGACCTCGAACGAGCAAAGCGCGTTGCTGATCGCATCGAGGCAGGTCGCGTGATCATCAATGGCGCACCGCACGAGCCGTTTGCACCCTTTGGCGGCTTCAAGCAATCCGGCTTCGGCCGCGAATTCGGCGTCTTCGGCCTGGAAGCCTTCCTCGAGCCCCGTGCGGTCATCTCCTGAGGAACAACCGGCAAGCATATTCTTGACAGATCGTTCCAGTATTCCTATATGGGCTTTATGGCACGGATCAAGGAATTCGACAGGGACGAGGCATTGGACGCGGCGATTGCCGTGTTTCGCGAGCATGGCTTTGAAGGCACCTCGACGGAGATGCTGATACGGGCGATGAGAATCGGCCGCCAGAGCCTCTACGACACCTTCGGTGACAAGTGGAAGCTCTACTGCCTCGCGGTGGAACGCTATTCGGCGAGTGAGACGAGTGCTCATATCGCCTTGTTGCGCGGCAAACCGCGTGCACTGGACGGTATCCGGTTGGTGATGGAACGCGTTGTGGACAATGCAAACGAAGCTTGTCTCGGCGTGAACTCGATCTGCGAGTTCGGTCAGAGGCGGCCCGACCTGGCGGCACTGCATCACGCCGCCGATCTTCGGCTCAAGAACGCCGCGGTTGAACGCATCAGAGAAGCCCAGGCTGCAGGTGACTTAGCCGGTTCATTGCCCGCTGAGGCGGTGGCCGATTTCCTCGTTGCCAATATCGCCGGTATCAGGATAGCCGCACGTGGGGGAGCCGGTCGGGAACATCTGCAGTCCCTCAGCCGGTTGGCGCTTCGCGCAGTCGCCTAGCAGGCAGAAAACTTTGCTCTTTTTTGGAATGATCAGTCAATAAAAGGATCTATGCATGAAAGCCGTTGTGATGAAAGAGGTCGGTGGTACCGACGTGATGGAATTCGTCGATTGGCCTGAGCCTGTCGCAAGGCCGGGACATGTCGTGGTGGAGGTCGCCGCGGCCGGCGTGAACTTCATGGACATCGGCGTGCGCCAAGGTATGGCCTGGACCGACATCCCTAACCCGAAAGTTCTGGGTGTCGAGGGCGCTGGCCGCGTGCTCGCCGTCGGCGATGGAGCGGGCGAGTTTGAAGTCGGCGATCGCGTCGCCTGGGTCTATGCTCCCGGAAGTTATGCTCAGCGCCAGTCGGTACCGACAGCCTCCCTCGTGAAAATTCCCGATACCGTGGACGATCGAACGGCTGCTTCCGCGATGATGCAGGGGCTCACGGCCAGTCACTTCGCGACGGATTTTTATCCCGTGCAGCCGGGCGACATCGCCCTTGTTCATGCGGCGGCCGGCGGGGTCGGCCTCCTGCTGACACAGATTATCAGGCTAAGGGGTGGCCGAGTAATCGGACGCGTCTCCTCCGAAGACAAGGTCGCGATCGCCAAAAAGGCCGGAGCCGAGCACGTCATCGTCGATACAGAGGGACAGTTTGCCGACGAAGTCCTGCGCCTGACTAGTGGTGAGGGCGTGAACGTCGTTTACGATGGCTCCGGTCCCAAAACCTTCAAGGGCTCGATCGAAGCGCTCCGCCGGTCCGGCACCTTCTGCTGGTATGGACCGGTGCTCGGCGGGCCCGGACCGCTCGATATCATGAGCCTGCCGAAGAGCATCAAGATCGGCTACGCGACATTCATGGATCACATCCACACTCGCAAACTCCTTCTCGATCGCACCAAACAGCTTTTCGACTGGATCGGGGACGGAACGATCAAGGTGACGATCGGCGAAACCTATCGCCTTGCCGACGCCGCCCGCGCCCATGCCGCGATGGCAAGCCGTGCAACCACCGGCAAACTGCTTTTGATCCCGTAAGGAGCAAATCACGAAGGACATCCCGGCGCGGCAACCCGACACGGGCACGACCGCAATACCTCTGAAGAGCGTCGGTAACCCCAAGGCATCGGCGTCAGCCGCTGCAGATCGAAAGCTCCAGACGCGTGTCTATCCCGACGTTGGCAAGGAATGTCTCGTCATGGCTGACGACGACGAGTGCGCCGTCATAGGCGAGCAGCCCAGCTTCAACCGCCTCGATGGAGTCGATATCCAGATGGTTGGTCGGCTCGTCGAGAATGAGCAGCGATGGGGGATCGGAACCGCCGAGTGCACAGGCAAGGCCGGCGCGCAGCACCTGCCCGCCGCTCAACGTCTCCACCCTTTGCAATGCCGCATCCGCACGGAAGCGAAAGCTGGCCAACGCCGCCCGGCAGGCGTTGTCGCCGGCACCGGGGTTGAGCCGCTTGAAGTTATCGAGGATCGTCTCGCCGCGCTCCAGGATGCTGACGCTTTGGTCCAACAGAGAGAAAGGAACGTTTACGGAAACGGTTCCTTCGAAGGGTGGCAATTCTCCGGTGACCACCTTCAGAAGGCTCGTCTTGCCCGACCCGTTGGGGCCGGTGATCGAAAGGCGCAGCGGGCCGACCAGCGAGAAGGATAGATCCCGAATGACCGGACGGGCGGGATCGTAGCCCGCCGTGACGCCTTCAAACGCGAGGACTTGCCGGCCGGCTGGAAGCTCGGTTCGCGGAAGACGGATGGAAAAGGGCTGCAGCACCTCGATCCGCGCTTTGGCGGCTGTGATGGCCTCGAGCGCGCCTGCGCGCTGTCGCTCGGCGAGTTCCACACCCCTGCCCCGGCTTTCTTCCGCATTGTTCTTGCGCCGGCCCAGGAGAATCCTCGGCATGTCGCCCTTTGCCGCTTTTCGGGTACCAGACGCGTCACGCCTGTCCTGCCGCTCTGCCAGGGCACGTGCCTTGCGATCGATTTCGTCGGCGGTCTTCTGTGCATGCGCAAGGCTTTGTTGCGCCGCCTCCAGCTCAACCGCCCTCGCCGCCTGATAGGCGCTCCACCCCCCGCCGTAGCGCTTTGTCCCGAGCGAGGTCAGTTCGATAATCGCGTCCATTTCTTCGAGCAGTTCGCGATCGTGGCTGACGACAATCGCCCCGCTGCGCCAGGCGGAAAGAAGGTCGATAACCGCCCGTCTGCCGTCACGATCCAGATTGTTGGTCGGCTCGTCGAGAAGGAGAAAGTCCGGCTCGGAGAAAATTGCCGCCGCGAGCACCGCCCGCGTGCGCTGTCCCCCGGAGAGCTCAGTCAGGAGCGTATCCGCCCGCGCCTCCAGTCCAAGCCGGACAAGGGCGGACATTATGCGCTCTTCCACCGTCCAGTCCGCATTCTCCAGTTCTTCAAGGGTCGCCTCGCCTGTTTCGGCGCGCCGTAACACCGCAAGCGCCTGCGTCGCACCGAACACATCGGCGATGGTTTCACCGGCGCCGGGCCGAAGCATCTGCCTCGCCAGCGCGACGCGTCCCTGGATGGCAACCGTGCCGGAGGAAGGTCTCAATGTACCGGCAAGGATGTTGAGCAGGATGGTTTTTCCGACGCCATTTCTTCCGACGAGCCCCGTCCGCTCCGGACCAAACGCCAGGTCGAGATCGGTCAAGACATGCTCCCCGTCGGGTTTCGACCAGGAAAGTGCGGAGAGAGTGATGGAGGGCATCGCGAACCTGTTGCATTGCTAATAACAGCACAGTACCGTGCTTTTATCAGCAACGGGCGGTGCGAACAATGGCGTTGTCCATCCCGCCCATCGACGGGGTCGGACATAGATGAATATCGTTCGCAGACGTGGCGGCGGACGTCCCACCCGGGAAGAGGCCGAGGCTCTGACCCGCCGTCTTCTGGATAGCGCCCGCTCGACCTTTGCCCGCAAGGGGGTTGCGAACACGTCCATGGAAGAGATTGCCGCCAAGCTCGGAATCTCGAAACACACGCTTTATCGGAGATATCCGAACAGGCAGGCGCTTCTGGAAGCCGTGGTCGAACGTGACCTCGTCCGCTTTCGCAAGACGCTTGCCGACGCAGCGGGACAGGGTGATGCACCTCTCGCAGTGTTGCGCGATATGGCTTTCAGCTATTTCCGCTTCGGCACGGACCGGGATTATTCCGCTTTCTATATGTCGGTTACCGCCGAGGCCGTGTTTTCCTTGCCATTGCGGGAAAGGTTGGCGGCGTGGTCGAGTGCTGCACTGGAGCCCGTCGTGCAGGCGATCAAATCGGCTCAGGCCGCGGGCCTCATCGTGCCGGGGTCTGCCATTGAGATTTGCCACGTCCTTGTCGATTTGCTTGAAGGCGCGAATAATCGTGTCCGTCTCTGCGGGTCCGAGTGTCCGGACGCCGAAAATCTTCGCCTGTTCGAAAGCCGCTGGGCCATTTTCCAGACTGCCATGAGACGCGAACCCGATCGACCGCAGAAAGCCTGAACGTGTGAAGGATCGGCTGGTCTCGCAGCCGATCCCTCCGCGAAATGGCGGCATCCGCTCCGTTAGAGCGGCATTACAGACGCCGCGAGGAGTCCGGCCAGCGCCGACGGCTCCGCCGAAAATATATCGTAGGCGCAAGGCGTTGCCACAACGGCGAATGTCAGTATGCCGACTATGAAGCGCTTCATCTAAACCTCCTTGAATCACGAGCTCGGTCAGGCGAGCGTCAGATCGACCTCGATGTTCCCCCGCGTTGCCTTTGAATAGGGGCAGGTCTGATGCGCTTCGGCGATGAGCGATCGCGCAAGGTCCGCGTCGATGCCGGGCAGGCTGACGGCAAGCCGGGCTCGAAGGAAAAAGCCGCCATCCGATTTGGCGAGATCGACTTCGGCATCGACTGCCGTTTCGGCCGGGAGCGACAACGTACGCTTCGCCGCGGCAAGACCCAGTGCACCGATAAAACAGGCCGACCAGCCGGCGGCGAAGAGCTGCTCAGGATTGGTTCCGGCCTTGCCGCTGCCGGGGGGCGAAAGCCTGACGTCCAGTTGGGCATCGTCGCTGCGGGCGAACCCTTCACGGCCGCCGGTCGTATGGGTCTTACCGGTGTAGAGAACCTTTTCCTGCGTTGTCATCAGACACTCCGTTCGGTTGCGTCGCACGATCGCGACATTTGACGACGTGTGTTCTGCCTGCGCGACGTATCGGGCATGTTTGCGAAACCGCCGGAATTGTACCCGGATGTAGGCATCTCACTGGAAGGTAGCCAAGGAGGCCGGCGTACTTTCCTAGTAAGCCACCGACGAAATTGGGGACGCCCGACGCTCACGGTTGAAGGCGGCAACAGTGGATGCCGCTGGTTATTTCGCACGAGTGGGATCGCTCGGCCCATGCGGGTCGGCAATATGCGCGTGCCGATCGTGTTCCCCGCGACGGCCGCCCGTCAGGATCACGACACCCTCGGCTGATCGGAGCCATTCGCCCTCAGCAACGCCATCAGCATCGGGCCGAGCGAGAATTTCCCTTGCCGCGCCTTGGCGGTCAGATCGCGCAGATAGCCGCCGGCGGAGTTGATATGCCCTGCCCTCTCCAGAATGCAGGCCACGGCAATGCCGGCGTTTTCCGGTCCCATGACCTCGCAGGCGTCCTGATAGGCCGAGGGGTAAACGCCAAGCATAGATCGTACCGTAACCGCAGCAATCATAAGGTCGCGCCAACTTTTCACCGTGCCGTCAGGACCGTAGTTCATGATTTCCGGGCAGGCCTTCAGTACCATTCCCAGCGGAAAGGCCCTTTTTGCCTCGTGAGCCCGTTCAATGGCTTGGCCGTCTGACCGCTCATTCGAAGAGCCACGTTCAAGTTCAATAATAGATTCGGGTTTTGATTCCTGTTTGTGCCGCTCAGTTTGATCGGGATTGCCGCTCATCTCTTGTGGTTTTATGCGCTTTTGCAACTGGTTAGCCACATGTTCGCGCAGCGTTTCGAACGCCTCTACCAGAGGGGTGAGGTCAGCGATGTCGGGCGCCCTCGGTATAGCCTGGACAAGGCTTCGAAAATTCTCCTGCATGGACGTCCAGTCGCCGGGCAGTTCTTCGAGCACCACGTCTATCAGCTTGGCGATGTCTCTGCGGCAGAGCGTCAACCGCTCGCGCAGCCGTTGCAGCTCGACCCGGTCGGCCTCAGCCTCCGCAGCGAGCCGCTCTATTTCGCCGGAGCGAGCCAGGAGCGGTGCGAGCGAAAAGCCGTACGCCGTGCCGATCGCTCCATCACGAGACTTGCGGGCATAGCGCTTGCCGTTCGGACTGTCCTTGCGAGCGACAAGACCTGCCTCGACCAATGCGGCCAGGTGCCTCCTTAGCGTCGCCTCCGCCATGCCGTGGGCTCTCAGCGACAGCTGAACGTTCGAGGGAAAGACGACCAGACCGGTCTCTCCGCTCAGCGTGTTCTCGGGATAGAAGCTCAACAGCGCGTTCAGAACGGCCAGCGCCCGGTCGCTGATGCCCAGACGGCGTTTGGCCGCACAAAGCGAGCGAAACAGCTTCCACTTGTCGACCGACTTCCCAGGTTCGATGTCGCGGGAGATGAACTGGCCTGCCAACATGGCAAGAGTCATCGTCCGCCGCCCAAAGGGCGTCGTCACACTTCCACTCTCCATTTTCCTTCACCTTCGATAAGGCAAAAGAAAGCAGCTCACCAAAAACGGTGCCAAGAACTCTTGACTGTGATTCGTGGAAATGCGATTCTCGATCTTGCTACAAATCTGAGGAAGGCTTCCACGGCTTGTTCGTTGGGGGCCTTTTTCTTTTGCGGGTTAGTCTCCTTGTTTCGAATGCTGCTTTTGCATGAACTGGTCGTGCAGGCTTTCGATCTGACCTGCAATGAAATCGACAAAGCCTGACGGCACAGACTTGTTGAACGTGAGCTTCGAAGCCGACTTGCCGCGTTGGATCTGGCCAAGCACGAGGCCATGAGAGATCAGATCGGCCGTGGCGGAAGAGGCTGCAGCCTTGGCATCCGCCTTGGCAAGCGCCTCAAAAACTGCAGCGAAACGAGCGTCACTGGATGAGGCCTGCATCTGGTCTCTCTCCAGAACCGACTGCGCTACCTTCGAGGGCTCTCTGTGGGCCGCCCAGCGCAGCTCAAATTCCACCCATCTGCGCCGTCCGATTTCAGGGGCCGGACCAATCTGCATCAGGATGTCGCGCGGCAATGCTGCCGCTATCCGGATCATTTCTGAGATATGCGACCTGCCGGTGCTCAGCGACTTGCAGATCACGTCGCGGCGATAACCCGCAGCCTCCTGCGACTGCGCAAATAGGCACCGCTCGATGAAGGACAGGTCCTTGCGGTTGCTGTTCTCCTCCCCTTGGAGAACGATCGCCTCTTCGTCGCTCAGCTCCCGGGCAATCGTCTTGAACTTAATGCCGAGGAGTTTGGCAGCGGCAAGCCGCCGGCGGCCGAATACGATCTGGAACGGCCTTGCGGCCCCTCGAACCGGGCGGACCAAGCCAGGAGTACTCTGCCCGTGCTCACGCATCGACTCGAGCAGATCCGCGATGCTGGCTTCGCTGTAGCCGGAATCGAAGCGATCCCGGATGGCGGATTCCATGATCTCGTCCGGATCGATCTCGACGATCTGGCCACCATCCTTGAGAAGTCGTTCGGCAAGCTCGCTGCGTTCCTGCATCTGGCGGACGCCGGCGGCGACTTTGAGAAGGTGGGGTGACGTGGACCGCTGCATTCCGCCCGTCTCCGCAGAATTCTCCAGCTGCCCGAGGACATTGGCAAAAAGGCCTTTGGAATCCTTGCGGCTCATTCTCTCCCCCATGCCTTCCAGAACAGGCCTTCGAGTTCAGCATTGGCCGCGTTGATCGACTCGATGGCGCGGTCGTAGGTTTTCGGAGCCGAGAAGCGGGACCTCTGAACCTCGTACAGGCTCTGCTTCCAAGTCAGTGCATCGGCCACGGCCGTCGACTTGATGACCGAGTTGAGGAGCAGGTCCTCGCCGAACACCTGTCTCATCAGCGCGGACATGTTGGCTTGAGGATGATCGTTCGGCTCGAATTTGGTGATCAGGAACTTGGCGAAATCCCATTGAGCCGCCGTGCCCACCTCATTCAGGATCTGCATGTAGGACCCGGCAAGCTCCAGAAACTTCGCCGTGGAGTCCACATCCAGCATATGCGCAGGAACCGGGATGATGACGCCGGTGGCAGCCGTCAGTGACGAAAGCGTCAGGAAGTTCAGCGACGGAGCCGAGTCCATGAGGATGAAGTCGTAATCCTCGGCGACCTGCTCAAGCGCTTGGGAAACGCGAAGCAGGAAGCCCGTTCCTGCGGATCGCCGCATCTCGAGCGCGACGGCCGTCTCGAATTCGGTCAGTTCGAGGCCGGCGCAGATGACGTCGAAACCGACGATGTGGGTCTTATGGATGATGGACTTCGTCGGGACGGGATCGTCGAAACGAATGGCTGAGAAAAGTGTGTCGCCCGCACGGTAGTCGAATTCCGGTAGGCTGCCATGAAGGGCGGTGAGCGATGCCTGCGGGTCGAGATCCACGGCCAGCACGCGATAGCCCCTGAGTGCCAGATAGTGGCCGAGATGGATTGTCGTGGAGGTCTTGCTGGAGCCGCCTTTGAAGTTGGTGACGGCAACGATCTGGCATTGCTCGTCGCCTGTCCGGCGGGGGTTCATCCACTTCTTCCGGCCGTTTTGCGAAAGAGCCAAGCGCAATTCAAGAACCTGATCGAGCGTGTAGAAACGCCGTCCGTTGGCGATTTCGGGTTCGGGGCCCTGTTCCTTGGCCGCAACCTGGCGGATATAGGCCTCCGTTACGCCCAGCAGGGCGGCAACTTCGGTGGAGGTGAACTTGCGCATCGTTCGGCGCGCATCCGGGGGAAATTGCGCCATGCTCAAGTTGTTCAGCGCCATTTCGAGCTTGCTGGAAAAGTTTTCCATGAAAGCGAGGCTGCTTAGGTGTCGCGTCATCGAAAGAATCCCTGGTGATCGTTTCCGTCACATAAGCAGTGAAGTGGTTAACCGTTTGCTAACCGCCACGTAACTACTCGAAAACACGCAAATTCGAAAAATCTCCGCAACTAAGACGTACTCCGATTCGGCTATGGCCATCAATGCGCGCTGTGGATGACGCTTGGTGCCGGTGGGAAGCGCCCGCGCTGCGGTTCTCGAGCCTCCACGCGGGCATGTTGAGCCGCGACAGTGGTTCACGGCGAGCGCTCGGTTCGGAGCCTCCAGCGTTGCTTCGAACGGTGACCTGGTGAACTCTAGCCAGAGTTCCCCGCGGGGAACGGGCTGGACGGCGAGAGCTGCGAGGCGGTACCGGCTGACCGCAAAGGCGGCACATATGTGCATGCATGGGAAAAGCCCGGCTTTTCGATGTTCGCCCGTACCCCTGCCCCAGCTTCGTAGGATGCATGCGGGCGACGACTGCACCGAACGGTTCCCCGCGGGGAACGCGACGGCGGCCTGGCGCGAACGGACTATTGGAGAGACACGCAATGCATCGCCCGCCACACGAGACAAGGATCGCGTCGAGACTAGGATTGTGGAGACGGTTGCGCGCTGCATGCTGCCGGTGGCGTATATATGGTGCGCCGCATAGGGCAGGAGCCTTGTGGCTGTCGTCAGGAACTGTTCCGGCAATATGCTTTCCGTCTGGACCCTTGCCTCAGACAATTGGCGGTCGAAACGCCAGGCGTTCCCCGCGGGGAACTTGACGGAGGGCTAACCGGTGCTCCCTTGACGCGGCCATCTGCGGCGGGTGTGAGATGCCGCCAGCCACGCTTTGCTCGACAACCACCGAGGAACTCGACTTCCACGGCATGTTCCCGCAGGCCTGGGTGAGGATTCATTCGCGGCCGCACAAACCTTGTGCGGCCTGCGGCGAGGCGGAGATCCAATGGATGTTCGGCTGGCCTTGCCGCGGGTCTGCCGTGCAGCGCTTCAGATGCGGCCGGATGCCGCTATTCATTCGGTTCCCCGCGGGGAACTTTCGGAGCCATTTCGGCTACGCCTGTGGGTGACGGCTGCACTTGGCGCCGGTCGGCCCGCAACCGGGCTTTTGCTTTTGACCTTCCGTGAAGGATCTCCGCTGATCGACCCCGTGAAGCTTCAAGCATTTGCGAAGGGACGTTGGTCGGCTCGTGCCCTGCCTGGGGGAAGGGAGGGCGTCACGGATGGCGGGGGTGCACGGCTGGATGCGCATCCCTAGCGCAGAACCGCATGGCGATCGGATTTAGCTGCATCGAAGCTTATCTCCCAGCAGATGGTCGAGTGAGCGAGAGACAAATATGCCATCAGCATTCCGGGTGTCCTCGGGCGGGTGGAGAGCGGGATCGGGGCAAGGCTGAGTTCGACAAAGCAGGCTTGTGCTGTAGAGACCTCTCGTAACGGATCTCCTCTGAAGGACTCCCGCTCTGCTTCATGGCAAAGGTCGCTAAACGGTATGAAAGGCCTTGCATTGGCAGCCGGGAAATTACAGTTTGCGTGAGCCGGCGGACTTAGGGTACGCTCTATAGTGCTGGCTGACGGGTCCTTCTGGGTTTTTTGACTGTCTGGGTAAGCCATTGAAATATAATGGCTAAAAGGCCTTACGGAAGCTATATAGCGCATGACTTCCGCCACTGCTGACGCTGTGAGGCCTCGCTTAACCGGACCAGATTAGGCCGCAGGGCTTTTCAAATGTTCCCCGCGGGGAACAATCGCCGCCGACCGGGAAAGCTGACACGCACGGGCCATCTCAAGTCCGTGTCCGAGGACTCCGAAACCGGTGAAAACGGTAATCGGTGGCAATCACGCAGGTGCTGTCGTCTACCTGCCATACGGCGGCATCATCTGGAGCTGGGCAAAGGCCGGGCAGCCGGTTGCGTGGCAAGAAGCTGCTGTAGAACGGAGGGCGCGAGTTTGCAGCCGCAACCGCCACCGTGAGCGAGGTGCCGGGGGAGAGTGTTCATCAATCCTCCCAGCAGCGTGGTTGGACTCACCTGATCGGCGCGAGAGTGGGCCGTCAGCCGCGACCATCGCTACCGCGTATAATCCGACGAGTCGAATAGCGGTGGCGCAGCACTTCCATGGCGCTTCGATGCCGCGAGGGGTGAGGCATCGATGATGCGCCTGATCGATCAGACCGCCGATCGGCCGCCTGATCGGTGATGTGTTTACTGCGGACCTGCCGGCTTCGGTAACGGCGAAGAGTGCCGAGGCCGAGGCTGCGGCACGGCGCGAAAGCGCTGAGGATGAACCACCCAGTCAGCCGGCAACGGCAGCGGGACGACGCAGTCGGTCAGCAGTGTCTGATCTCCGTTGGTGACCTCGAAGACGATCCCGGGTCGCTCCATGCTCTTGCAGTCTGGCCAGCGCTCAAAATCGATCCATTCGCTCATGGCTTTTCCAACCCCTCACAGCAGGAAATCGCTTCCGGAAAGAGCCGAAAGATTCATCACCTTGATATGGAAATCTGCAAGGCCGTCGCCATTGACGTCACCCGAGACTATCCCGCTCCTGAAGTTAAGTTCACCTGCTTTGCCGTGGAAAGCACTGCTGCCGATAAATAGAAATGCCTGGTCTCCGACCGCATTGCTGTTCGCGTCGATTGAACGCAAATCCATCCGATCAATGCCGGACGCGAAGTCATCGATCACGTCCCTGGCAGCCGGCGCCGATTGTGCGGTCGTCTGAAAGACGAAGGTGTCCGCACCGCCGCCGCCAATCAACCGATCGGCCCCGTTACCGCCGATCAGGGTGTCGTTGCCGTCACGACCATTCAGCACGTCGTTACCTGCAAGGCCGTTCAGGAGGTTTGCGCCATTGTCTCCGCGCAAGGAGTCGTTGAAGGCTGAACCGTAGAGCCGCTCGATCGATACATATGTATCCCCCGCCGCTTCCCCCGTGTTGGAACCGGGCGAGGAAAGATCTGCGACGATGCCGGCTGTGGCATTCGAGTAATTCGCCAGATCGGTGCCATTGCCGCCGTCGAGCCGGTCGGCGCCCGCACCGCCGAAAAGATTGTCGTTGCCATCGCCGCCGATCAGCCTGTCGTTGCCGCCGTTACCCCAAAGAGCATTTGCAGCGGCATTGCCGGTGATCGTGTCGCTGCCTGTGCCACCCTTCGCGTTCTCGATGAGGGAGCGAGCGTCGCCCTGAAACTGTAGAGCGTTGGCAATATTGCCGATCGCCACCTTTGAACCGTTATAATGCAGCTTCGCCAATTGCGCGGCCGAGGTGGTCGTCCATTCGCCCGGGCGCAGATCGACCTTCAGTGCAGTCGTATAATTGGAGAAATCGTAGGTGTCCGTTCCGCCGCCGTCCCATACGGTAAGCAGGATCTTGTTGCCGCCAGGGGCACCCTCACCGATACCATTGATGAACATCTCGCCCGACGTGGGGCTCCAGCGATAGGTGGTGTTTCCGCTTTCGGTGGTGAAATCCGCGCCGTACATATGCTGCAAGGCGGCGATATCGTACATCATCAGCGATTGCGCGTATCCCCAGGTCTCGTTGGTATAGCCGGTCGTGGTCGAGGCACCGACATAGGAACGGTAACTCATGACCGTGTATTCCATCGAGTCGCGATTCACGGGCATGACGTTGCCCTCATGGGCGTGTTCCAGTCCAAGCGCGTGGCCGATCTCGTGAAGGAATGTCACATAGGCATAGTTTCCCTTGACCGGTCGGCTGTAGTGGCCGGACGACTTGTTGAACCACGCGTCGCCGCCTTCCGCCGCGGTCGAGGGGAAATAGGCCCAGGCGGTGCTCGGAGCGTCGGACGAGGCGAGGCGGAGATCGGCATGCTTGGTCGCACTCTCCGTGACCTCGGTGAATGTCACGTTGGCGACGGAGGAAAACTGATCGAGGGCTGCTCGCGTGGCGGCCTGCTGTGCGGCGTTCAAGACGGCAAAGCCCTTCAGCGGCTCGCCATTGCCGTAACCGGAGCCGTAGAATGAAGCGCTGGTCGGGAAACTGAACGTGAAGTCCTTGATCCCCCATTTCCAGTCGCCGAGGAGACCGTTGACATAGGCGTTACCAGTCGTTGCATAAGTCGTGGTTGCAGGCATCGTTTTCCCAGGCCATCGGAGTTGAAGTCAGGTCAGTACCCGCGTGCGATGCGCCGAGATCTGATCCGCAGGTGCGCTTATAGCTCGTCTGGGTTAACACCTTAATTCGGCCTGATGGTCGGGGTGGGTCAGGCCAGGTGGTCTAGACCTGTAGGTTGCTCACGCCAGCGAGGCGAGGGGAGCGGCGTCTACCATGTGTTCGCTGGTTGGGAGCCGCCGTGCGGGGCATAGCCTCGCCGAGAAGAAGATGCGGCCGGCCGGCGTGACAGCTACACCAACCCGTGGCATAGGGGTGCCCGCAACCAGATAGGCCGTTCTCCGCATGATCCGCATCGAAAATATCAGCAAGTCCAACAGTCACCGCATACTCTACATCGAAGCTTCGGCAGCGTTGAACCGCGGCGAAAAGATCGGGCTCGTCGGGCCGAACGGAGCGGGAAAAACAACCCTCTTCCGGATGATCACCGGTCAGGAACTGCCCGACGAGGGGCAGGTCTCGGTGGAGAAGGGCATGACCATCGGCTATTTCGATCAGGATGTCGGCGAGATGGCCGGCAGGTCGGCCGTCGCCGAGGTGATGGAAGGGGCAGGACCGGTCAGCGCCGTGGCGGCGGAGCTGCGTGAGCTCGAGACGGCCATGTCGGATCCGGATCGCATGGATGAAATGGATGCGATCGTCGAGCGCTACGGCGAGGTGCAGGCGCGATACGAAGAGCTCGATGGCTATGCGCTCGAGGGACGTGCTCGCGAGGTTCTCGCCGGCCTCAGTTTCAGCCAGGAGATGATGGACGGCGACGTCGCCAAACTGTCGGGCGGCTGGAAGATGCGCGTGGCGCTCGCCCGCATCCTTCTGATGCGGCCGGACGTCATGCTGCTCGACGAACCGAGCAACCATCTCGATCTCGAAAGTCTGATCTGGCTGGAGGACTTCCTGAAAGGCTATGACGGCGCTCTCTTGATGACGTCGCACGACCGCGAGTTCATGAACCGAATCGTCACCAAGATCATCGAGATCGACGGCGGCGCGCTGACGACTTATGCCGGCGATTATGGCTTCTATGAAGAGCAGCGTGCGTTGAACGCGAGACAACAGCAAGCTCAGTTCGAGCGCCAGCAGGCGATGCTCGCCAAGGAGATCAAGTTCATCGAACGTTTCAAGGCCCGTGCCTCGCACGCCTCGCAGGTTCAGAGCCGGGTGAAGAAGCTTGAAAAGATCGACCGCGTCGAGCCGCCGCGTCGTCGCCAGACCGTCGCCTTCGAGTTCTTGCCGGCTCCGCGCTCCGGCGAAGACGTCGTCAACCTCAAGAGCGTCCACAAGACCTATGGCAGCCGGACGATATATGACGGCCTCGATTTCATGGTGCGCCGGCGTGAACGATGGTGCATCATGGGCATCAACGGCGCCGGCAAATCGACATTGCTCAAGCTGGTCACCGGTACGACCAACCCGGACAAGGGCAGCGTCTCACTCGGCGCCAGCGTGAAGGTCGGCTATTTCGCCCAGCATTCCATGGATCTGCTCGACGGCGAGAGTACCATTCTGCAATGGCTGGAGGACCGCTTCCCCAAGGCCGGACAGGCGCCGCTTAGAGCGCTGGCCGGCTGTTTCGGCTTTTCCGGCGATGACGTCGAGAAGCGATGCCGGGTGCTCTCCGGCGGTGAGAAGGCGCGGCTTGTAATGGCCGCAATGCTGTTCGACCCGCCGAACTTCCTCGTCCTCGACGAGCCGACCAACCATCTCGACCTCGATACGAAGGAAATGCTGATCAAGGCGCTCTCGGCCTATCAGGGCACGATGCTGTTCGTTTCGCACGATCGCCGTTTCCTGTCGGCACTGTCCAATCGCGTTTTGGAGCTTACGCCTGAGGGGATCAATCAATACGGCGGTGGTTACCGCGAATACGTGGAGCGGACCGGGCAAGAGGCGCCGGGCCTGCGCGGGTGACGGGCCGCGCCTCCGCGGCCTGCGTCTCCGGTTGACAGGTGACGGTATTCCGCGCGACGCAACAGCGGGCCGATCAAGCTCGATTGCGGGCTCTCGATCCGGAGGAAACGAGCCGGCCCGCATAGCAGTCATTCCGGCATGAGCCTTGTTCGGCGTGAGACTGCCTTCCGTGCGCTCCAAGAGCGGCGATATCGGGGTTTTCAACGCTCTCTCCCACCAGTTCCTGTCGGGAGGCGCCCTGCAACGAAGCGTGGTGAGCAACTCTCATTTCAGGTTCATGAAACTCGGCAGTTGCGCCGCCAAGGCATCGACGGCAACGCGAACTTTGAGCGGGAGGTGCGGCGTCTGCAGCCATACTGCATGGCAATCATATTGAAACGGCTGCTGCTCCGGCAGAAGGCGGACGAGCGTTCCCGACTCGATCCGCCTCCGCACCAGCCAGAAGGGAAGCCATGCAAGCCCCAGCCCTCGTGCGGCGGCGTCAGCGATCGCATCGAGATCGTCGAGACGGAACCGGTGGAGCGGGGTCACCTCCGATGAAGATTGCCCCGGCCCCGGGAAAAGCCAGGGCGGGACCGGCCCGGACCGGCGATATACGACTGCCGAGTGCTGCGCCAGATCCTCCGGCGTCTGCGGATAGCCATGCAACTCCAGATAAGAGGGCGAGGCGCACACGATCATCGGCTGGCGTGCCACACGACGAGCAATCAATCCCGCCCTGTCCTGCAAGACGCCCGTGCGGATAGAGAGATCATAACCGTCTTCGGCAAGGTCGATGATGCGGTCGTTGAACGAGAGGTCAAGTTCCAGCGCCGGGTATTTTCGGGCGAGTTCCAGCAACACCGGGGTGACGCAGTGCCGGCCGAAATGGACCGGCATCGTCACACGCAGTTTGCCCCGGGGTTCGGAAAGCTGATCGGCCGCAAGCGCATCCGCAGCTTGCGCTTCGGCGAGCACCACCCGGCAGCGTTCGTAATAGACATGACCGAACTCCGTCAGGCTCTGTCGGCGCGTGGTGCGGCTGATAAGCTGCACGCCAAGCCGATCCTCCAACGATCGAACATGCTTTCCGACCATCGGCCCGGATAGACCAAGAGCATCCGCTGCGGCGGCGAACGAGCCGAGATCGACCGCTTTGACGAATACAGCCATGCTGGTCAGGCGATCCATATTGAAAACTCTCCGTTTCTACTGTTCTGCCTTTCTCTCCATTTATCGGGTGAACCACTGCTGTCATAGCTCATTCAATACATTTGTTTTGGAGTCTTGCCATGGCGCGCGTCGTTCGCTTTCACGAGTTGGGTGGTCCGGAGGTGCTGAGGATCGAAGAGGTGCATGTGCCGGAGCCCGGGCCCCATGAGGTTCGCATTCGCGTCAAGGCGTTGGGCCTCAACCGGGCCGAGGCTTTGCTTCGCTCGGGCGCCTATATCGAAACGGCCGTATTTCCGTCCGGCCTCGGCCTTGAGGCAGCAGGCTTTGTGGAGACGATCGGCCCGGGCGTTCAAGGGTTCGCTCCCGGCGATCCGGTCAGCCTTTTGCCGCCGAAATCGATGATCCGGTGGCCCGCCTATGGGGAACTTGCGGTATTTCCTGCGGCACTCCTCGTCAGGCATCCGCCATCGCTGAGCTTTGAAGAGGCCGCCGCTGTGTGGATGCAGTATCTCACCGCTTACGGCGGCCTGGTCGATATCGGAGGGCTTCGCAGGGGAGATTTCGTCGCCATTACCGCGGCATCGAGCAGTGTCGGGCTTGCCGCAATCCAGATCGCCAACATGGTCGGCGCCATACCGGTAGCCGTCACCCGGACCTCTGCGAAGCGGCAACGCCTGCTGGAGGCCGGCGCGGCGCATGTCGTCGCCTCCATTGAGGAGGACTTGGAAGCGCAGCTGAAAAGCGTTTCCGGACAGCAGGGAATCCGCATCGTGTTCGATCCCGTCGGCGGCCCGATCTTCGAACCGTTGGCGGCCGCGATGGCATCGGGCGGCATACTTGTCGAGTATGGCGGGCTAAGCCCGGAAAAGACCCCGTTCCCGCTGTTTGACGTGCTGAGCAAATCACTGACGCTGCGTGGTTACCTGGTCCATGAACTGCTCGCCGATCCGGAACGCCTGGAGCTCGCCAAGGAATTCATCCTGGAAGGTCTGGAGGCGGGTGCCCTGAGACCCGTCATTGCCAGGACGTTCCCGTTCGATCAGGTCGTCGAGGCGCATCGTTTTCTGGAGTCCAACGAACAGTTCGGCAAAATCGTCGTGACCGTCTGACGAGAAACGCGACATCCGTGCGGGGCAAGCGAGCGGTCGATCATAGGCTCAAGCGAACCGCATCGCCGATCTCTCGCGCGCCTTTGCCGCGACTTCCTCACGATTGCGCGGAGGCTGCGACGTTTCCAGCGCGTCCAGAAGTTCGCGGGCGCATGCCGCGATCGAATCGACCGCGCGCTCGAAGGCGGCTTCATTGCGTTTCGACGGCTTGGTCGTTCCGCTCAGCTTGCGCACGAACTGCAGCGCCGCGTCACGGATTTCCTCATCCGTCGCCGGCGGGTCGAAATTGAACAGGGGTTTTATGTTTCGGCACATGATTTGCTCCCGGTCATCTCTCTCCCTGTCACCAAGGGAGGCTGCCCGGTTGAAGGTAGTCACGTGAGCGCGATTTGCAACCGGTCGCGTCGGCCGCGCCGCCGTCAGGTCTCGGGTATATTTTCCCGGAAGATCACTTGCAGACGCGGCGGATGATAGTCGATTGGCTTGCCCCGCACGGCGCAGTCCAGCATCGAAAGCGCCTCGCGGGCTTCCACCCGCGGATTCTGGTCTATCACTGCGTCCATGACGCCGTTTAGCAACAGCCTCTTACTGTGCTCGGTCAGCTCGTGACCGACGAATATGATGCTTTCGGCCTTTCCGGCCTCGGCCAAGGCCTGGCCGATACCGGAGTTACCGGCACCTATATTGTAGATGCCCGCCAGGTCCGGGTGACGCTTCAACAATGCAGCGGCTTCTTCGAAGGCGCGCTCGCGGTCATCCCGGATCTCGCGCAACTCGACGATTTCGAGGGCGGGGAACTCGTCAGCGATGATGTGACGAAAGCCCATCTCCCGTTCCTCGTGGCCTCGGTAGGAGAGAGAGCCGGCGAACAGCGCGATCTTACCCTTCGTCTCTCGGCCGAGAAAACGTCCGAGCAGGTATCCTGCGAGCCTTCCGGCCGCGCGATTGTCGATGCCGATATAGCCGGTGCGCGGTACGTGCAGGATGTCGGATACGAGCGTTACGATCGGCACTCCCGAAGAGGCGAGTGAACGCATTGCCTCTCTGACCGTCGGATGGTCCAAGGCGATTACGCCCACGCCCATGGTCTCGCCCCTCAATTCCTGAAGGGTGCCGGCGAGCGTGTCCGGATTGAACCCTTCGATGGAGTGGACGCGCACGTCGAGATCAGGTCTGGCCGTGCCTTGGCTTTGCAATTGCCGGAGAAGGTTGGCGATGAAGGTATTGGTGCCTGCCGGCAGCACGAAGTCGAGGCGCACGCGCCCTTCCGCGGAGGCGTTGTGCGCGGCGGGGCTGAGGTAGCCCAGACGCCGGGCGGCATCCATGACGATTTCGCGCGTCCTGTGCTTGACGCCGCTGCGATTGTTAAGGACGCGATCGACGGTCGCGCTCGAAACGCCAGCCTCCCGGGCGATATCAGTCAGTGTGGATCGCAAAGCCGCCTCTTCGCTTAAAATGATGTGTTTTGATGTAATCCTTCCTGGCCAAGAAACAAGAGGGAGCCGGGCCGTCGCGACAAGGGGGTAGGAGAAATGCCCGGTTTTCCACTGAAATATCGATCATGCCGCAGGCCGGCACAATGGAGGGTTGGGGAGGTACATCATAAAGACTAAAAAAATGATGTAAAAAGATTGATAATGATGTTGACTTTGATGCGTATCGGAATGAGTATCCCGCTCGACTTGGTGCCGGGGAAGAATGGAACCGGACAAGTCGCCGGCCGCAATTTTGCCGCTACGGGAGTGCGGCGCCGCCGGCGAGGTGAATGGGAGGAGTTTCGTGAGCGCTGCCAATGGCTTCGTGCCTGACCCGCCGGTGCGGGTGAAAGAATACAAGATCGGCTGCATCGGAGCCGGCATGATCATGGCCGAATGTCATCTGGCCGCTTATCGGCAGGCGGGCTTTCCCGTCGCTGCGATCGCCTCACGCACGCAGCAACGGGCAGAGGCCGTCGCCGCCCGTTGGGAAATTCCCGCCGTTCATGCGACGCCTTCCGCTTTGATCGCCGATGCGAACGTCGAGATCCTCGACATTGCCTTTCCGCCGGACCAGCAGCCGGCGCTGATCCGCGAAGCACTTGCGCAGCCGCATATCAAGGCAATCCTCGCGCAGAAGCCATTGGCGCTCACGCTGGACGAAGCGAAGGCCTTGCGGGACGAGGCGGCAAGCGCCGGCAAGATACTCTCGGTCAACCAGAATATGCGCTATGACCAGTCTATGCGGGTTCTGAAGCAGATCCTCGACAGAGGCGAGCTCGGCACGGTCGTCATAGCGACCATCGAGATGCGGGCGATTCCGCACTGGCAAGGTTTCCTTGAGGAATACGACCGGCTGACCCTCGCCAATATGAGCGTGCATCACCTCGACGTGCTGCGTTTCCTGTTCGGCGAACCGGACGCGATCACGACGGTCACCCGGCCGGATCCACGCACCGAATTTGCCCATACCGACGGGATCACGGTCTCGACGCTCACCTTCCCCAACGGCGTTCTCGCCGTCTCCATGGAAGACGTCTGGTCCGGCCCGCGCGAGGAGGGGTTCGACAGCGACATCTACATCAAGTGGCGGGTCGAGGGCACGGAAGGCGTCGCGCAGGGCACGATCGGCTGGCCGGACGGCTCGCCCTCGACGCTCTCATACGCGTCGAAAAAGACGACGGATGGGAAGTGGGTCAGCCCGGAATGGGAGACCATGTGGTTCCCCCATGCCTTCATCGGGGTGATGGAACAGCTGCAATATGCGCTGAAATCCGGCGAAGCCCCGGCACTCTCCGTGGCCGACAACGTCAAAACCGTCGCTTTGGTGGAGGCGGGCTACCGCTCCATCGCCGAGGCACGCACGGTCAAGCTTTCCGAGATCTCGGTCGACTGATTGCAAGGGAGGAATTCAATCATGATGCAAACCGGCATTTTTACGGGCTATTTCCCCTACAGCCTGGAAGAGACGGCGAGAAAAATAAGAGCGCTCGACTTCAACACCGTTCAGCTCGACATGCATTTCAAGGATGTCGACCTGTCGGCAGGCCAGATCACGCGGGAGAAGTGCGTCCGGATCCGCGAGACCTTCCGCGATCACCATCTGCCGATCTCCTGCATCTCCGGCTACACCAACATCATCCATCCGGACAGGGCAGAGCGCGAGCGTCGCGTCGGTTACCTCAAGGAGATCATCCGCCACGCCCAGTATCTCGGCACGCCCTATGTCATCTCGGAAACCGGCACCTACAACACGGAGTCGGACTGGGTGCATCACCCGAGGAACAAGACCGAAGAAGGCTTCGAGGAGTGCCGCAAGGTCATCGCCGATCTTGCCCAGCACGCCTATGATCATGGTGCCGTCTTCCTCCTCGAAACCTACGTGAACAACGTCGTCGGCTCGGTCGAGGAGACCGTGAAGATGTTCGCCCAGGTGGATCACCCCGGTCTCGGTCTGCTGATGGATCCGACGAACTACTTCGAAGCGCACAACATCGGCCGCATGGACGAGATCCTGAACCAGGTCTTCGACACCCTGCAGGACCGGATCAAGATCGCCCATGCCAAGGACGTCAAGCGCTCGGGCGACGACAAGACGGAGAAGCATGCAGATATCGGTGATGAGGATGCGCTCGAAAGCCATACCTTCCGCGGCGTGGGCGAGATCGAGCTTCCGGCACCGGGCCTCGGCTCGCTGAACTACGATCTCTATCTCCAGCGGCTTTCGAAGAAGCATCCGAACATACCCGTCATTATCGAGCATCTCGACGAAAGCGATGTGCCGCGCGCCAAGAGGTTCCTCGACGGGAAGCTTCGGGCGCTCGGCCTCTAATCACCGGACCGGCCGGGCACCGGCTCGGCCGCGTCTACCAAAGGCATGAAAGGACTGCCCGAGCCGGGCATACGACAGGAACATCCACATGGTCGAACTCTACGGGAAGGCGATGTCGCGCCGCGACATCGCCGCCAGGGCCGGGTCTTTTTCGCAATTTGCCGGCGTGCGCCTGATGACGCTCGAAGACGGCGTCGAGCGCGGCATCCGCATGCTGGAATTCCGCAGCGGAACGGGATTGCGCTTCACCGTGCTCGTCGACCGCGCCCTCGATATCGCCGACTGCGAATTTCGCGGCATGGCGATCGGATGGAACTCCCCGGCCGGCTTCAAGCATCCCGGCCTGCATGAATATGAAGGCGAGGGCGGTCTTTCCTGGCTGCGCTCCTTCTCGGGACTCATGGTGACCTGCGGTCTCGATCATATCCTGTTCATGGCGGACGAGCCGGGCGACACCTATGTCTACGGCCCGCGCAGGACCATCAGCCATTCGCTGCATGGCCGGATCGGAACGATTCCTGCAAGGCTCACGGGCTATGGCGAGGAATGGAGGGGCGACGACTGCATCCTCTGGTGCGAGGGCGTCGTCACCCAGGGTACGGTGTTCGGAGAGCATCTCGACCTCGTGCGCCGCATCGAAATCAAGGCGGGCACCAACGAGATCAGGCTCACCGACCGGGTGGTCAATCGCGGCTTCTACCGCACCCCCCACATGTATTGTTACCACATCAATGTCGGTCATCCGGTCCTGGCGGAAAGTTCCCGCTACCTCGCGCCCATCAAGGAGGTCGTCTGGGCCGCTCATGCCGGCGCCGACTACGAGAAGCAGGGTGTCGGCTACCATACGCTGCCGGCTCCGCAGCTCAATTTCCACGAGCAGGTCTGGCAACACGAAATGGCCGCGGACGGCGAAGGCCGGGTTCCGGTTGCCCTCGTCAACGATGCGCTCGGCATCGGCTTCGAAGTCGTCACCCGCAAGGACCAGTTTCCCTGCATGTACGAATGGCAGAACCTGCAAGCCGGGCAGTATGCGCTCGGCATAGAGCCGTCAACCAATCACGTCCTCGGCCATGGTGCTGCGCGCGAGCGCGGCGAACTGATCTGGCTCGAGCATGGTGACGAACGGAGATATGACACCACCTTCCGGATCCTTCCCGATGCGGATGCGATAGCAGCCAGCGAAAGGCGGATCCGCAGCCTCGCCGAACAACCGGTCGACGCGTTTCCCCGGCCGACCGGCAATCACTTGCCCATCGGAGGACGGCGATGATTGCCCGACCTTTGCCCGCAGGGGAGGTCGTCCCCGGAATGTCGATCGCCGGCAAGGTCATCCTCTATACGGGTGCCGCCGGCGGCCTGGGAGCGGAGACGACACTGAGTTTTCTCCGTGCCGGCGCACGCGTCGTGGCCATCGACAACGACGAGGCAAAGACGCGCGCGCTCGTGGATGCTTCGGAAAGGGAAGGGCTCGGCGGTCTCACGGTGCGGGCGATCGACCTCGCCGACCTGAGCGGCCTGCGCGCCGCGCTCGACCAGGCTGCTGCCAAGGCGGGCGGCTTCGATGTGGTGATCAACAATGCCGCGATCTATCCGTCGAGGCCGTTCGAAGAGTATTCGATCGAGGATTTCCAGCGCGTGCAGCGGATCAATGTCGATGCCGGCATCGTCTGCGTCCAGGCGGCCTTGCCGCACATGCGCGAGCGGGGCTGGGGCCGGATCGTCAATATCGCCAGCGTCACCCTGTCCGGCGGGTGGGCCAATCTTGCCCCTTATGTGCAGTCCAAGGGCGCCCTCGTGGGGCTGACGCGCGCCTGGGCGCGCGAATTCGGTGGCTACGGCATCACCGTCAATGCCATCTCGCCGGGCGCGTTCCCGACGGATGCCGAAAAGATCCATCCGGATCCGGAAGGCTATACGCGTTTCGTGCTCGACCACCAGGCGGTCAAACGCCGTGGTCGCCCAGCCGACATCGCTGCCGCTCTCACCTTCCTGATCTCCGACTCTGCGGGCTTCATCACCGGCCAGACCCTGAACGTCGACGGCGGCTGGGTGATGCATTGACCGCTTGAATACATAAGGAACTGAACGAATGGGAATTCTCAGCGGATTTCGCGTCCTCGATTGCTCGATCGCCATGGCGGGTCCGTTTGCGGCACAGCGTCTCGGCGACCTCGGCGCCGACGTGATCAAGGTCGAGCCCGTGACGGGCGAGTGGCAGCGCCACGTCGCCGCGGGGGGAGCCGGAGGCAACAGGGTCAACGTCTCCTTCCTGTCGCTCAATCGCAACAAGCGCTCGCTCGCCGTCGACCTGAAGTCGCCGGAGGGCAAGAAGGTTCTTCTCGACCTTGTGAAGACGGCCGACATCTTCCTGCAGAACTACCGTCCGGGCGTCGCGAAACGTCTCGGCGTCGATTACGACACGCTCTCCCGCATCAATCCGCGCCTCGTCTATGTGTCGATGTCGGGATATGGCGAAGATGGACCCTATATCGATCGGCCCGGACAGGATCTCGTTCTCCAGGGCATGTCCGGCGCAATGCTTTCGGCGGGACGCGAAGGCGAGGCGCCGACGGCGGCGGGGCAATATCTGGTCGACGCCATCACCGCCTACAACGCATTCGAAGGCGCCCTTGCAGCTCTCTTTCACCGGGAGCGGACCGGCGAGGGACAACTCGTGCAGGTCAATATGCTGGATGCGATCACCACGATCCAGATGCAGGAGCTCTCTGTCTTCACGATCGGCCAGAAACCGCAGAAGCGCTCGGCCGAGCCGCACGCCCATGTCTACATCCGCGCACCCTACGGCGCATTCGCCACCAGCGATGGTTTCATCATCGTCGCGTTTCCCAAGCTCAAGACCTTGGGAGAGGTGATCGGCGAGGAAAGCTTCCTGACCATGGACGACGAAGTCGACACCTGGACCAGGCGGGACGAGATCTTCGCCAAGACACGCGAGAAGCTGAAGACGAAAAGCTCCGAGGAGTGGCTGGCACGGCTTCGTGCGGCAGACATCTGGTGCGGCCCGGTCTATGGCTATGCGGATCTCGTCGAGGACGCGCAGATCAGGCACAACGGTACCTTCGTCGAATATGACCATCCGACCGAAGGCCGCGTTAAGACGCCCGGGTTTCCGATCAGGTTCTCCAAGACCCCCTCGACGGTCGACCGCGGGGCGCCGGTCGTCGGTCAGCATACACGCGAGATATTGCGGGACGCGGGCTATGACGAGGCTCGCATCGCCGCACTCGAAGCCGCCGGTGCCATTGCCGCCGAGGACGTCTGACGATGCAACGGCTGAAGGCTCTGACATGGGATCATCCACGCGGCTATAACGCGCTTGCGGCTGCCGCCGCGCGCCCTGAACTTGCAGAATGGGGGCTCGCCATAGATTGGGAGAAGCAGCCGCTCGAAGGCTTCGAATCCCATCCGATCGCCGATCTTTGCGCGCGCTACGATCTTGTGGTTCTCGATCATCCGCATGTCGGGGAAGCTCTGGCCGGAAATTGCCTGCGGTCTCTCGAGGACGTATTCGGCGATTCGACCGTCCAGGCGCTCGAGGCGGAGAGCATCGGTCCCTCCTTGCGGAGCTATCGCTTCGGCGGCGCTCATTGGGCGCTGCCGCTCGATGCGGCCACGCAGGTGATGGCGGCGCGGGCCGATCTTCTCGAGGCACCGGTGCCCGAGCTTTGGGACGAGGTCGTGGCGCTCTCCCGGACCACCGGCAAGGTGGCGCTGTCGCTCGCGGGTCCGCACGCGGCGCTCTCGTTCCTGTCGATAGCCGCGGCCTTCGGCGACCCTCCGGCAGAGACGGATCCGGAGGTCCTCGTCTCCCGGCACGTCGGGCGCCCGGTTTACGAACTGATGCGCGATCTCGCAAACCGCAGTCCGCGGTCTGTGCGCGACCGGAACCCGATCGGGATACTCGATCACATGGCGTCGAACGACGACGTCGTGCTCTGCCCGCTGGTCTACGGTTACGTGAACTACGCCGCGCCGCAGACGGGGCATCAGGTCGCCTTCCACGACGCGCCGCGCCGCATCCCCGGCGGGCGGCCGGGTTCGACGCTCGGCGGTACGGGAATCGGCATCTCGCGGCGCTGCGAAATCACGCCGGCTTTCAAGCGACACCTGCTGTGGCTGATGAGCCGCGAGGCCCAGGTCGATTTCATCCCCGTCCATGACGGCCAGCCGTCTCGGCGCGAGGCCTGGCATGATCCACGCGTCAACGCCCGCTGGGGCGGATTCTATGAAAACACGGCTGATACGCTCGAGCAGGCCTATGTGCGCCCGCGTCACGACGGCTACATCGCCTTCCAGGGCAAGGCCTCGGCGCTTCTGCGGCAGGCCTTCGAGGACAAGGCGCCGGCCGACGGCGTGCTCGAAAGCTTGCAGGCCCTCTATGCAAGCCATCGCAAAGCCGGTGGCGAAAGGTAGGTAAATGACCGACGACGTTCTTTATGCCGTGGACGGTGCAATCGCCACGATCACCCTCAACCGGCCCCAGAAGCTCAATGCCGTGACGCCGGAAATGGCCGATGCGATCGTCGAGGCCGTGAAGGAAAGCAACGACAGCGACCGCATTCGCTGCGTCATCCTTACCGGCGCCGGTGATCGCGCCTTCTGCGCCGGCTCCGATATCCGCGAGCTCGACACCTACCGGACGCCCTGGCAGTTCCGCAATCGGCCGGACTATTGCGATGCGTTCCGCGCCCTGCTCAAGCCGACGATTTGCGCGGTGAACGGCTATGCCTTCGGTGGCGGCCTGGAAACGGCCATGTCCTGCGACATCCGGATCGCTTCGGAAAACGCGCAGTTCGCGGCACCGGAGATCAAGCTCGGATGGATCGGCGGCGGCGGCATGGCGGCACATCTGATGCATTCCATCGGCGCCTCGAATGCCGCGCTCATGCTGATGACGGGCGACCCGATACCGGCGGGCAAGGCGCTGGCCTGGGGGCTGGTCAGCGAGGTCGTTCCCCAGACCGACCTGTTGGAACGTGCCCGCGCGATCGCCGAAATCATCGCCTCGCGGGCACCGATCGCGGCGGAAACGGCGAAGGCCAACCTCAAGGCGGCGGTTTCGATGCCGCTCGACAAGGCTATCGAATACGAACGCGATCTGCAGACGATCTGTTTTGCGACCGCGGACGCGGCCGAGGGCCGGGCGGCCTTCAAGGAGAAGCGCGCCCCCAATTTCGAAAGGCGGTGATGACCATGCAGTCAGCATTGACCTTCGCACGAGGACTGGGCCGGCATCGCGAAGCATCGGTGCTTGCCATGCTCGCCGTCGTGGCGCTCTATCTGACATTCGCCAGCGATTATTTCCTGGAGCCGCGCAACCTGCTGAACGTCGGCCGCCAGGCCTCGGTCGTGGCGATCGTCGCCTTGGGGCAGGCCCTGGTCATCATCGCCCGCGGCATCGATCTTTCCGTGGGTTCGGTCATCGGTCTGTCCGCTGTCGTCGCAGCCGTGCTGATGCGCGACACCGGCAGCGAGACCGTCGGCCTCGTCGGCGGCCTTCTGACCGGACTCGCCTGCGGTCTTGCCAACGGACTTCTCTACACGCGGCTGAAAATCAATCCTTTCATCGCCACGCTCGGCACGCTCTCGATCGCGCGCGGGATCGCGCTCCTCATGACCGGCGGCATCCCTGTATCGTTTGGCGGCTTTGCCGAGTTCGTCGGTGCGGGGCGCATCTTCGACATACCCGTGTCCTTCCTGCTGATGATCGTGCTCGCCGCGATCGTCCATGTATTCGCGAGCCGGACCGTCACAGGCCGGGAGATCTATGCGATCGGCGACAATCCCAAGGCCTCCCGTCTTGCCGGCGTGAACCTGCGCTCGACCCGGCTGTTCGTCTTCGCGCTGTGCGGCCTGCTGGCAGGGCTCGGCGGGCTCATCCTCGCGGGCAACCTGGCAAGCGCCGACCCGAATCTCGGCATGGGATACGAGCTGGACGTCATCGCCGCCGTGATCCTCGGCGGCACCGCATTGAGCGGCGGCCGCGGTTCGATCCTCGGCGTCGTGATCGGCGCCTTGCTCATGGCGCTGCTCAACAACGCTTTTGTGCTCCTCGGCATCTCTGCCTACTGGCAGGTCGTCACCAAGGGGCTCGTCATCATCTTCGCCGTCGGGCTGGACGGGCTGCAGCGCGGCGGCGACGACGACTGATCATTTATCGGAGGAGACAAGCATGTTGCTCAAGAGACTTAAAACCATGGCCTTTGCCGCTGCGGCCGTTGCGGCGGTCACATTGCCTTCGCTGGCGGGCGAAGCACCGCAGGGCGGCACCGTCGCCGCGGTGGAAAACACCAAGGGGCCGGTGAGGATCGCGTTCCTGTCGTTTCAGAACAATCCGTTCTGGACCCCGGTCACGGAAGGGGCGAGGGCGGCGAACGACTATCTGTCGAAATACGACGCCAAGGTCGATTTCGTCGATCTCGGGGACGACCTCTCCGCCGAGGCGGTCGTCGCCGGCATCGAGGGCGCACTCGCCAAGAAATATGACGGCATCGTCGTGGTGCCGATCTTCGACGGCACGGCGCGCATTATCAACGAAGCCACGGAAGAGGGCGTGCCGGTCTTCAACATCATTGCGGAAGGTGCGACGGAATCGCAGCGCCTTGCCTTCATCGGCCAGGATGCGACCTCGGCCGGCAAGCAGATCGGCGAATTCATCGCCAAGAAGATGAACGGAAAGGGCAAGCTCGGCGTCATCACCGGCTATTTCGGCGCCACCCAGCACACGCAGCGCATGAACGGCGCGCTGGAATATCTGAAGGCGAACTCCCCGGACATTCAGATCGTCGGTCCTTTCGAGAACAAGGACAAGGCGGAGTCGGCCTATTCGCTCGTCCAGGACATGATGACCGCCAATCCGGATCTCTCGATGGTCTACGTGACCGCCGGCGGGCCGTTCGGTGCGGCAAAGGCCGTCAAGGATCTCAACCTGACCGGCAAGGTCGGCGTCGTCGGCTTCGACCATACGCCCGACAATATCCAGTACCTGAAAACCGGTGAGATGGTCGGCCTGCTCGACCAGGCGCCCTACCAGCAGGCGCTCGATTCGAGCGTTATGCTCTACAACTATATCGTCGCCGGCCAGGAGCCGCCCGCAAAGGTCATCCCGGTGACCGGAAAGCTGCTGACGCCCGATGACGCCAAGTAACAGCCCACGCGCGGCGGCTGCGCCCGGCGCAGAAGCCGCGCGCGCCGTCTCCGTGCCGCTCCTTCGCGCGCGCCGGATTGCCAAGAGTTTCTCGGGCAATTCCGTACTTCACTCGGTCGACCTCGACCTGAAGGCGGGTGAGATCGTGGGCCTGCTCGGTGAAAACGGCGCCGGCAAATCGACGCTGATGCATATTCTGTCCGGCGGCCTTCAGGCCGACGGTGGCACGATCGAAATGGACGGCCTGTCGGTCCGTTTCGGCTCAGTGTCGGAAGGCATCGAAGCGGGCGTCAGCTTCGTTCATCAGGAACTGTCTGTCGTCGGCGCGCTGAGCGTCGCCGAGAACCTGCATCTCGGTCGGATGCCGCGGACCGGTATGGGCCTCGTCGATATCGACTTGATGCAGCACGCGTCCCGTGCCCTGCTTCAAAGGGTCGGCGCCGGTCACATCCAGCCGGACCGGGAAGCAGGGACCCTGCGGGCGGGTGAACAGCAGCTGGTCGAGATCGCCAAGGCGGCGGCAAGAAAGCCACGGTTGCTGATCCTCGACGAGCCGACGTCATCCCTGACGCCGCACGAGGTCACCGGGTTCTTCTCCTATGTCCGCGAGGCGCGAGAGGCAGGAGCGGCCATCATCTTCATCACGCATCGCCTCGAGGAGGCGATGGCCCTTTGCGACCGGGTCGTCGTGCTGCGGAACGGGGCGATCGTCAGCGAGCGACGCCCCGGCGAAACGAGCCGCGAACAGCTGATCAAGGACATGACGGGGAAGCCCGCCATCTACCAGTACAGGCAGCGTTCCCTTGCAAGCGGGACGCCTGCGCTGTCGGTCGCGGGATTGTCGGACGATCGTCTGCTGGACGACATCAGCCTCGACATTCGCAAAGGCGAAATCTTCGGCCTGTTCGGTCTCGTCGGTGCCGGCCGCACCGAGCTGCTGGAGCTTATACACGGGGTGCACCGGCCAAAGGCCGGCGACATCTCGCTGTTCGGAGAAAAGGTGGCCTTCGCCGACCCGAGCGAGGCGGTGAAGGCGGGGATTGCGCTCGTGCCGGAAGGCCGCAAGACGGCAGGCATCCTGCCGCAGCATTCGGTGCGCGACAATGCCGCGATCAGCAGCCTGCGCCGTTTTTCGAAGGGCCTGTTCTCCGATCGGGCAGGAGAGGCCGGGCGTATGGCGTTCTATCGCGAAACGCTCGGCATTCGCATGGTTCGCGACACGCAACCGATCTCGACGCTTTCGGGCGGCAATCAGCAGAAGGCGATCTTCGCCCGCGCCCTCATGGCCGAACCGCGATTGTTGCTCCTGGACGAGCCCACGCACGGAGTGGATGTCGGCGCGAAGTCCGAGCTCTACGACATCGTCGCCCGGGAAACGGAAAAGGGGCTGACCGTCCTCATCGCTTCGTCGGAGGTCCCGGAGATCCTGGCGCTGTGTGATCGCGTCGCCGTTCTCTCCAAGGGACGGCTCGCCGGCGTCGTCGACCGAGCCGACATGACGGAAGACCGAATTTTGACCATGGCATTCATGGAGCACTGAACAGTGGGTATCGGCTTTTGCGCTGCCCCAGGTCCGAGTTTTAAAGCCTGAGCCTTCGGCCAATATCCGGCTGCTCTCGCAGATATGCCACCTTTCAGAGTTGGAACAGTTTCCAGCTCCAAGCGGTCGGCCGTCAGGTGAGACACATCGCAATTCTCTTCCGTTTGCCCCGGTTACTAGAATGACGACGATCAGGTCTCGGCAGGATGGGTTCCATTTCGGTGAGGTTGCGAATAGGTCCCGGGTGCAGCCTCAGTAATCGACGGCGCGATCGTCGTTGGGATCCGCCCATCGGGTGTTCGGGACGACGGAAAACCAGCCGGGGCGGGAGGGATCCCGGTCGTAGGGATAGCCGCCGAGCGTCTTATGGAGGTCGGCGTACTGCCCGAGCTTGTCGCGATCGAGCTCGACTCCGAGACCGGGCGCCGTCGGTACCTTGATGGCACCGTTCTCGTAGCGCATCGGACCGCCGACGATGATATCGTCGGTCAGCTGGTGATAATGCGCATCCGCGTGGAAGACGAGGTTCGGGAGAACCGCGCCGAGATGCAGCATCGTGGCGAGCTGAATGCCGAGTTCGCCCGATGAATGAACCGCGATGCCAAGCTGGAAGGTCTCGCAGACACCCGCCGCCTTGACGCAGGGGCGAATGCCGCCCCAGAACGTGGTGTCGAGCAGGATCACGTCCACGGCGGGATTGAGGATGTTGGCGGCGAGCTGCTCGAAATTCACCACGACGGTATTGGTGGCGAGCGGCATGGTCGTGTTCTCACGGACGCGCCGCATGCCGTTCAATCCCCAGGTGGGGTCCTCGTAGTAATCGTTGTTGAGATCCTCGATGCCCTTGGCGAAGCGGATCGCCTCCTCGACGCTGAACGCCGCGTTCGGGTCGTAGCGGACGCTGTCGGGACCGAGGGCCTTCGCCCATGCGCGAAAGACCTCCAGCTCGTAATCCGGCGCGAAGACGCCGCTCTTCAGCTTGTGCGAGGTGAATCCGCATTTCTTTTTCAGCGCCAGCGTCTGCTCGATGAGCTGATCGGCCGTGCGCGTCTCGCCCTCGCCGGTGTCCTTGTTGGGAAGGCGGAAAAACATGTAGCTGGCAAAAGGAACCGCATCGCGCATCTTGCCGCCGAGGAGATCGCAGACCGGCACGCCGAGAAATTTGCCCATGATGTCGAGACATGCGAACTCGATGGCGGCATGCATCTGGGTGCGGTTGTTGTAGAGGCTGGCGGTCGGATTGCAGATCATGAAGCGGAGATTTTCCAGCTCGAAGGGATCGTGGCCGACGAGATAGGGCTTCAACGCCCGGAACGCTGCCTCGGCGCTCTCCCCGCCTCCGCCCATTTCGCCGAGACCGACGATGCCAACATCGGTTTCCACCTCGACGATCGTACGGACGAACCGCCCCCAATGTGCACCATTGGAATGACGCAGCGGCGCCTCCAGCGGAACGGTGACGGTGGTCGCGCGGATATCGGTGATCCTGGGTCGCTTCATGGGAGGCTCCAATGCAGGCTGTCGGGTGCGAAGGTTAGGGTGCGGGGCGCCGGCCGTGTCCGTCGGCGCTGGCCGAAAAAGGTCGCCCTGCTATTGCGCCTCCCCCAGCACGCGCAGGATTTCATAGCAGGCACCGAATGGATGGTAGTCGGTCTTGCCTGGAGGGCTCTTGATGTCGCTCTGCTTCACGCCGTCGGGCGAGAGAATGCGGAACCAGCAGCCATTTTCGTGATCGATCAGGTGCCGCCAGCTGTAGCGCCAGAGCCTGTCGTAATCCTGCCAGTAGCGCTCCCGTCCGGTGCGTGCGGCGAGCGCGGCCGCGGCGGCAATCGTTTCGCAATGGACCCAATGATATTTGTCGAGGTCGTAGAGCTTGCCGTCGGGGCCGTAGCTGTAATGCATGCCGCCGAATTCGAGATCGGCGCTCTTTGCCAAGGCCGTCTCGTAGAGAAGGATGGCTTTCGGCAGGATCCAGTCCTGCGGGCGATAGCGCTCGAGGATCAGGAGCAGCTTGGTCCATTCCGTCATGTGGCCCGGCTGGTAGCCGTAGGGCCGGAAGAGGTGCTTCGGATCGTCCTCGTTGTAATTCCAGTCGATCGACCAGTCCTCGCGATAGTGCTCCCAGACCACGTCCTGAGCGTTGGCGGCAAGCTCGACGCAGATGCGCCGGGCGAGGGTTTCGGCGCGGTCCAGGTAACGGATCTCGCCGGTCGCTTCGTAGGCGGCCAGCATCGCCTCGGTCATGTGCATGTTGGCGTTCTGTCCCCGATAGGGCGAAGTCGCCCCCCAGTCGCGGCTGATTTCGTCCTTGTAGAGTTCGCGGTCCGGCTCCCAGAAGCGGCTTTCAAGAAGTTCCCAGGTCTGCGAAACCCGGGCGTCCATACCGGGAATTCCGGCCTTCATGGCTGTCGCATAAGCGAGCAAGACGAAGGCGTGGCCGTAGCAATGCTTCGTCGCATCCACCGCATCGCGGCCGCGCATCAGCCAGAAATAGCCGCCATGCTTCGGATCGCGGTGAACCTCGTCGAGATATCTTACGCCATGGGCGGCCGCTTCCGCGAAGTCCGGGCGCTCGAAGAGCACCGCGGCGGTGGCATAGTTGAAGATGAAGCGCGTGGTGGAGACGAGATGCTGGGTCTTCCGGTCGGTGATGAAACCGTCGTCGCGGTATTCGTTGTAGTAGCCTCCGTCTTCCTCGTTGAGGCAGATCGGATGGTAGAATTCCATGATCTCGCGCATATGGGCGCGCAGGAAGTCTTTCGAGCGGAAATCGGGAAGCGGTTTCATGACGGGCCTCCGGTCAATCTGGAATGACGATGCCGAGCTTGGAAAGAACGCCGCCGTCGATCTTGATGTCGGCGCCCGTGATGAAGCGGGCCTTATCGCCGGCAAGAAAGGCAACCAGTTCGGCAATTTCGGAAGGCTTGCCGACGCGGCCCAGCGGATGTCCTCTTCCCCAAGCTTCCAGGGTCGCCTCGGCGGTGCCTTCGCCTTTCCACAGATCGGCGGCCCAGCGCAGCATCGGGGTATCGACAGAGGCGGGGCAGACGGCGTTGACAGTAATATTGTCCCCGGCATGGTCCAACGCCATGGCGCGCACAAGTGCGTTGATCGCGCCTTTGCTCGCCGTATAGGCGGCGACGCCCGCCTGCGAAGCATAGGCCTGCACGGAAGAGATGGCGACGATCGCGCCGCCGCCGCGCTTGCGCATTTCGGGAATGGCGAATTTGGAGGCGAGGAAGATGCCCTTCAGATTGATGTCGAGAACGTCGTCCCAGACTTCATCCGGTGTGTCGACCACGGTGCCGTAGCGCTGGATGCCGGCGCAGCAGGCAAGAATATCGACGCCCCCATGGCGCGATACCGCGGTCTGAACCGCCGCTTCCATGTCGTCCTTGGAGCGGACGTCGCCGACGAACCCGGCGGCATTGTCCCCGATGGAAGCAACGGCCTCGTCGACCGAAGCCTTGTCGTTTGCCACGATCGTCACCTTGCCGCCGCCGGCAGCAAAGCGATGGGCACAGGCGAGACCCATGCCGAGGCTGCCGCCGGTGACGACGATGCTCTTGCCGTTGAAATCGCTCATCACGCTGTCTCCGTAACAGAGGGGAACTTGTCGGACGCCGGCCCGAATTTTGGCTCTTCGACGCCGTGCCCCACGCCCTCGACCGCAAAGAGCCCGCCCTCCAGCGGATGCGTATCGAGATGATCGTTCGTCATGGTGAAACGCGCCGAGGTCACATAGAGGGTGGAAAGATCCGTGCCGCCGAATGTGCAGCTCGTCGGCCAGCTTGCCGGCAGCTCGATCAGTTGGACGAGACGGCCGGTTCCGTCGAAGCCCGCGACGGCTGCGCCTCCCGCCACCCGGCAGTTCCAGAGCCGGTCGTCCGCATCGAGGCAGGAACCGTCCGGCAGGCCGCGGGCGAAGCCGGCCACGACGGTGCGCCGGTTGTCGATCCTCCCGGCGGCAAGATCGCAATCGAACACGTAGATCTCGTTGGCGAGCGTGTCGGCGAAGAAGAAGCGGTTGTCCCGCGTCCAGCCCATGGTGTTGGTGATGCCGTATTCGTTGGGCGTGAGCTGCGACACGTGACCGGCGGGATCGATGCGGTAGACCGCGCCCGATTGCCGGTCCAGGGCCTTCGGTGAGCCGCTTGCGTCAAGATTGCTCTGCATCGTCGCGACCCAGAAGGAGCCGTCCGGTGCGACCCGACCCTCGTTGAGGCGATTTTCCGGCAGATCCGGCTCCGGCACGGCAAACGCCTCGAAAGGCCCGCCAGGCGTCCATAGGCAGACGTTGCGGCTGAGGCCGACGATGAACCCGCCATCCGCCCGCATGCCGATCGACGTCACGAAGTCCGGCGTCGGCCATGTGTCATGACGGCCGTTTTCGGGTTCGAGCCGATGGATGCGTTTGCCGACGATATCGACCCAGTAAAGCGCCTTCTCGTCCCCGGACCAGAGAATGCTCTCGCCGACGATGTCCTTCGCATCGAGGAGCAGGGAAACCGTGGCACTCATGGCCGCGCCATGAAACCGGTATGCAACGCCGCGGGACGTCGCCGCTTGCGGTTGGTCATTGGTGTCCTCCCGAACCCGTTTGTATTCTTGTATGCAAGATTTCAGGGAGGGTCAAGGAGCTTCAATGGCGAGTAGCAAACGAAACGTTGTCCGGGTAATCTGCTTGCGATGAACGATTGCATGCAAAAATACATAGGGCTCTCAATTTATGACGCGTGACATAAAAATCTCGGCCGCGGAGCATTGCTACCGCACGCTTTCGCGCAAGATCATCGGGCTCGAATTGAAGCCGAACGAACCGATCGGCGAGCATGCGCTGGCCGGGCTCCTGGGAGTCAGCCGCACGCCCGTGCGCGAGGCCCTTTCGCGGCTGAGTGCGGAAGGACTTGTCGACCTCCGGTCACGGGCAGGCGTCGTCGTGGCGCCGATCCGCATGGACGCGGTCAGGACCGCCCAGTTCGTTCGCGAACAGCTGGAGCTGGCGATCGTTGCCGAAGCGGCGCAGCAATCGAACCGCCGCGTCCTGCTCGGCATACGGCAGGCCATCGAGGAGCAGGAGCTTGCTATCCTCGAGGACAACCCCGACCTGTTTTTCGAGTGCGACGAACGCATGCACGCGCTTTACTGCAGCCTCGCGGGCCGCGACGGAGTCTGGGCCTTCATCTCGGATGCCAAGAAGCATATGGACCGGGTCCGCCGTCTGTCGATACAGGCGGGGCAACTCGACCAGCTGGTCGAGGATCACCGGCGCGTTCTCGAGGCTGTGAGCGAAGGGGACGCGACCAAGGCCCAGGAGATCATGCGGCTGCATCTGCGGCGCGCGATGGTCGATCTGGGGGAGCTTGCTCAGCGGTTTTCGGCGTATTTCGCGTCGGATACGGCGGGCGATGCCCGTTAGGCCGCTTCTGTCGAGCGGTTGCTTCCGTGCCTTCCAAACAGATTTTGCAATTCGGCGTTGACAACAGCCGAAGGCGAAGCTATTGACAGGTTGTCACAAACCTATCTGATAGGTAGGAGGTTAACTTGATAGAGCTCAAGGCGGAGGAAGAGTCCTCATCCGGACGGTCCGGCGCGGATGGACTGCTGGGCGGCGTCATGACTGCCGTGAAGGTTCATATTCGCGAGAACGGTCTTCAGGTCGGCGATTCGTTGCCGAGCGAGGGGGCCTTTGCCGAGAAGCTGGGCGTATCCCGCAGTGTGGTGCGCGAGGCTTATCGTTCGCTCGCCGCGCTGACGCTGATCGACATCGGTAATGGCCGGCGTCCGCGGGTGGCTGCGCCCAAGGCGGACGTGCTGGCCCTGGTGACCGACCATGCCGTGCATACCGATCAAGTGACGATCCAGCAGATTTTCGATGTCCGCCGAACTGTCGAGCGCCGCACCGTCGTGCTGGCAGCCATGCGCCGCACCGACAAGGAGGCCGCCGAAATCGTCGCGCTTGCCGAAGCGATGCAGCGGGATTTCGACCAGCCGGTCAGGGTCATGGAACATGATATCGCCTTTCACGAAGCGATCGGCACGGCGTCCCGCAACCCGATGTTCGCGCTGATCGTCGGCTCCTTCCATGTCGTGACGCGCCATACCTGGCCGATCGGCTGGGCGAGCCGCGCCAGCAATGAGACGCGGCAGGAAAGTATCGACGGCCACATGACCATCGCGCAGGCCATCGCCAACGGCGACCCGGCGAAAGGCGAGGAGGCGATGGTCGAGCATTTCGATCTGACGGTAAAGGCGCTTTTGGCGGCAGGAGTTTATTGAGCATGAAGATCACGGAATTAGAAACGGTCCGCGTCCGCGACTTTCCCAATATTCTGTGGGTCCGCATCCACACGGACGAGGGGCTTGTCGGACTTGGCGAGACCTTCTTCATGGCGCAGACCGTGGAAACCTACATTCACGAGGTGGTGGCCCCGAAACTCGTCGGGCGCGACCCGCTGGAGATCGACCGCATCTCGAAGGATCTGACAGGCTATCTCGGCTTCCGCTCGACCGGGGCGGAGATGCGCGGCAATTCGGCGGTGGATATCGGGCTCTGGGACCTTTTCGGCAAGGCGACGAACCTGCCGATCGCCCAGCTTCTCGGCGGCTTCTCGCGGCGCGAGATCCGCACCTACAACACCTGCGCCGGCAACACCTATATGCGCGACGCGAAGGGCCAGCAGACGGCAAACTACGGCATCGGCGGCCCGCGGCGCGACTATGACGACCTGAACGGATTTCTGGAACGGGCGGACGAACTCGCCGAGGATCTCCTGTCGGAGGGCATTACTGCCATGAAGATCTGGCCGTTCGATATCGCGGCGGAGAAAAGCGGCGGCCAGTATATTTCCGGGCCGGACCTGCGCAAGGCGCTGGAGCCCTTCGAGAAGATCCGCAAGCGCGTCGGCGACCGCATCGACATCATGGTCGAGTTCCACTCCATGTGGCAGTTGACGCCCGCCATCCAGATCGCCCGGGCACTCGAGCCCTATGCCACCTTCTGGCATGAAGACCCGATCAAGATGGACTCGCTCTCCAGTCTGAAGCGCTACGCGGCGGCAAGCCGCGCGCCGCTCTGCGCGTCGGAAACGCTCGCGACCCGATGGGCCTTCCGCGATCTCATGGAAACGGATGCGGCCGGGGTCGTCATGCTCGACCTCTCCTGGTGCGGCGGGATTTCCGAGGCAAAGAAGATCGCCACCATGGCGGAAGCCTGGCACCTTCCGGTCGCGCCGCATGATTGCACCGGCCCTGTGGTGCTCGCAGCCTCGACGCATCTGTCGCTGAATGCTCCGAATGCGCTCGTCCAGGAAAGCGTGCGTGCCTATTACAAGACCTGGTATGCCGATCTTACGACGCAGCTGCCCACTGTGACGAACGGCATGATTACCATTCCGCCGGGGGCAGGGCACGGGGTCGACCTCGCTCCCGATCTCGACCGGAAATTCGAAGTGTCGCGGCGCAGTTCGAAGGATTGAAGTTCGACCAACTTGTATGGTAGTAGGCCAACACTGCCGGAAGCTTGGAGGGGGCCGGATGCAGAGCATCAAACCGCAGCGCGTTCTGTCCGCGATCGAAGCTGTCGGTCCGCAGGTCTATCGCATCCTGCGCGAGCAGATCATCCAGGCGGAGCTGGTGCCCGGCGCGCGCATTTCCGAAGCCGAGATAGCAAGAAGCCTCTCGATCAGCCGCCAACCGGTTCGCGAAGCCTTCATCAAGCTGGCAGAGGAGGGGCTGGTCCAGGTGCTGCCCCAACGCGGCACCTATGTGACGCGGATTTCGACGGCATCGGTCATGGACGTGCGCTTCGTGCGCGAGGCCATCGAGGCCGACATCGTGCGCCAGGTCGCCGGCGAGCATGAGGTGGCGATCGTCGACGAACTGCGCGAACAGATCGCTCGCCAGAAGCAGGTGCCGCATGACGATCGCGCCGCGTTCCTGCGGCTGGACGAACTTTTCCACCACACGCTCGCGACGGCCGCCGGCCGCGCCTATGCCTGGAGCGTCATCGAAAGCGTCAAGGCGCAGATGGACCGCGTCCGGTTCCTGAGCGTCGACGACCCGCAGATCGGCCGGCTAATCGAACAACACGAGCAGATCGTCGATGCGATCGCGGCAGGCGATGTCGGCGGGGCAGAGCAGGCGCTGCGCATGCATCTGCGCGAAATTCTGAAATCTTTGCCCGAGATCGCGCGATCGCGGGCGGAGTTCTTCGACGGCACGGGGTGACCGGCCGCCGCAATATGATCGATGTTCAACGGGAGGTAACGCATCATGATCAGGAAATTGATAGCAGGAACGGCCCTGGGGCTGACGCTGATGGCTCCAGCCGCCAGCGCGGAAGGTCTCAGCATCGCCTTCGTCAGCCATTCGTCGGCCTCGAACACGTTCTGGCAGGCGGTCAAGAAGGGCTATGACGACGCCTGCGAAAAGGTCGGCGCCTCATGCCAGTTGATCCTCACGCAGACGGAAGGCGCGGTCGAGCAGGCCGTCGCCAATCTGCAGGCGGCGATCGCCTCCAGGCCGGACGCGATCTTCGTCGCAATCGTCGACAACAATGCCTATGACAACGTGATCAAGGAAGCCGTCGACGCCGGCATCCTGGTGCTCGCCGTGAATGTCGACGACAGCGAAGGCGCCAAGGGGAACGCCCGCAAGGCCTTCATCGGCCAGGGCTTCACCGCGGCCGGTTACTCGCTCGCCAAGGCCCAGTCGGAAAACTTCCCGAAGGAGGGCCCGCTCAACCTGCTGGTCGGCGTCAACGCGCCGGGCCAGACCTGGTCCGAGCAGCGCGCCGGCGGCGTCACGAAATTTCTGGAGGAATATAAGGCCGAGCATTCCGACCGCGAGGTGAACATCACCCGCATCGATTCGGCCACCGACCTCGCGCTTACCGCCGACCGCATCGGCGCCTATCTCAATGCCAATCCGGACACGACCGCCTATTTCGATACCGGCTACTGGCATGCCGGCGTCGCCAAGGTCCTGAAGGATCGCGGCATCGAGCCCGGCAAGGTCCTGCTCGGCGGCTTCGACCTCGTGCCCGAGGTGCTGCAGCAGATGGAGGCCGGCTATGTTCAGGTGCAGGTCGACCAGCAACCCTACATGCAGGGCTTCATCCCGGTCATGCAGGCCTATCTCTGGAAAACCGCCGGCCTGACACCCTCCGATGTCGATACGGGGCAGGGCATCGTCACGCCGAAGGACGTGCCGACGATCCTCGAACTGGCGAAGCAGGGTCTGCGCTGATCCGGCGCTCCCGATAAGCAACAGGCGTCTTGCCCGAGCTCGAAACCGGAGCCGGGGGGAATTCATGCGGCTTTCCGCCGGTATCCCATCCCAGCTCTCGGAATCGATCGCGTCGACGATCTCAGGCACCCGACCTGAGATCGTCGTGATCGGTCAGGCACGACGCCGAACCATGAGTGGCAGCCCATGAAGCGATTTCTGAAAATCTATCTCGACAAGCCCGAGCTTGCCGGCCTTGCACTGCTGATCGTCCTCGTTCTCGTCTTCCAGGCGAAGTCGAACGGCATTCTTCTTTCCTTCGAAAACATGCGCGGCGTATTGGGCCTTCTGCCGGAAATGGCGCTCGTCGCCATCGGCGTGACGCTCCTGATGATCTGCGGCGAATTCGACCTGTCGGTCGGGTCCGTCTTTGCGCTGATGCCCATGTCGATGGCGGTGATACTGAATTCCGGCGTGCCCTTCACCGTCGCGGTGCTGCTCGGTCTCATGATCTGCGGGGCGATCGGTTTCATCAATGGTTATGTCACGCTGCAATTCTCGATACCGAGCTTCATCACCACGCTAGGGATGCTCTTCATCGCGCGCTCGCTGACCATCGTCATATCAGGCGGTTTTCCCCCGCTTCTGCCGCCCGACCTGCCGACCTGGCTTTTCACGGACTATATCTGGCAGGGCTCGCCCTTCCGCATGTCCTTCCTCTGGTTCGTGGTCATTGCCGCACTCGTGGCGGCGTTGCTGTCGCTCACCAATTTCGGCAACTGGATCCGGGCGACCGGCGGCTTCAACGAGGCCGCCGCCTCCATGGGCATTCCGGTCAAGCGCGTGAAGATCGTCTGCTTTATGCTCTGCTCGGTACTGGCGGGCTTTGCGGGACTGCTTCAGGTGCTGCGTCTCGGCTCGCCGTTGCCGTCGATCGGCGAAGGGCTGGAATTGCAGGCGGTCGCCGCGGCCGTCATCGGCGGTACGGCGCTCGCAGGAGGGATCGGGACGGTCTTCGGCGCCATCATCGGCACCCTTCTGATCCGCACGATCGACAACGGCCTGGTCCTTTCCCGTGTCGATGCCAACTGGTTCAAGTTCGCGATCGGGGTTCTCACCATGTTTGCCGTCATCGCCAATGCCTGGATGGGCAAAATGTCCCGCAAGATCAAGGTGGAGGCGCACAAATGACCACGCCGATCATCGAGTGCCGCAACCTCCAGAAATGGTACAGCGGCGTGCATGCGCTGAAGAATGTCGACCTCACGATCCACCCCGGCGAGACCGTCGGCCTCGTCGGCGACAATGGCGCCGGCAAGTCGACGCTCATCAAGATTCTCTCGGGCGTTCACCATCAGGATTCCGGCGACGTGCTGATCGAAGGCCGCAAGGTGGCTCTTCGCAGCCCCAAGGATGCGATGCGCCACGGGCTGGAAACGATCTATCAGTACAATTCCATGGTCCCATCCATGTCGATCGCCCGCAATCTCTTCATCGGCCGCGAGCCGATGAAATGGTCGGTCTTAGGCATCGGCATCATGGACCAGAAGCGCATGCGCGCCGAAAGCATCCGTGCCATCGCCGATGTCGATCTGCATCTGCGCTCGCCGGATGCGCTCGTCGGCGAGCTTTCGGGCGGCCAGCGGCAGGGCGTAGCCATCGCGCGCGCCATGCACTTCAAGTCGAAGGTGCTGATCCTGGACGAGCCGACGAACCATCTTTCGGTCAAGGAGACCGACAAGGTGATCGGCTTCGTGCGCGGATTGAAGGCGCAGGGCCTGACCGGGATCTTCATCTCGCACAACATGCAGCACGTCTTCCAATCCTGCGACCGCATCGTCGCCATGGCACGCGGCGAGATCGTGTTCGACAAGCCGACCGCCGAGACGTCGATAGACGAGGTTCACGCGCTTCTGTGAGGTAACGATGACAGAGCTTTCCGGAAAGACCACCCTCATTACCGGTGCGCTCGGCACCCTCGGCCGCGCCCAGGCCGAGCGGCTGGCGCGCGCCGGCGCCGCCTTGATATTGCTCGACAGGCCCGGCGCCGAAGCCGGGGAGGGCTTCGCGACGCGTGTCGCCGCGGCTCACGGTGTGAGCGCGATCTATGTCGGCGAGGACCTTAACGACCTGGCTTCGGCGGAAAAGCGCGCAGCTACGCTTTCCCGCGAGCATGGCGGCATCGATATTCTCATCAACAATGCGGCGCTCATCATCAATAAGCCTTTCGAGGAATTTTCGCTGGAGGAATACGAGGACCAGGTCCGCGTCAACTCGTCGGCGGCTTTCGCGCTTGCCCGGGCCGTGGCGCCCGGGATGAAGCAAAAGCGCTACGGCAAGATCGTGAACTTTTGCTCCCTGACGCTGAACGGCCGCTGGGACGGCTATGTGCCCTATGTGGCGTCCAAGGGCGCGATGCTGGGGCTGACGAAGGCGCTTGCGCGCGAACTCGGTCCGCACGGCGTACGCGTCAACGCGGTGTCGCCGGGCGCGGTGGTTTCGGAGGCCGAAGAGCGGGTCTTTGCCGACCGCCTGCAACAATACAATGACTGGATCGTCGAAAACCAGTCGCTGAAGGCGCGCATCCAGCCCTCCGACGTCGCCGACCTGGTCCACTTCCTCGTCACGCCGGCCTCCGACATGATTTCCGGCCAGAACGTCGCGATCGACGGCGGCTGGTGATGCCGGCGATCGAGCTCTCCAACGGCGATGCACGCATCGTCCTGCGGCCTGATCTCGGCGCCGGGCTGACGGCATTCGACGTGCTGCACGATGGCTCCTGGGAACCGATCTTCCGCAGGGTCGATCCCTCTACCGCGCATCCCTTCGCGCTTTCGAACATTCTGCTTGTTCCTTTTTCCGGGCGGGTTTCCGGCGGCGGGTTCACGTTTGACGAAACCTTTCATGCCCTGCCCCGGAACGTGGAGACGGAGCCATACCCGATCCACGGGAACGGCTTTTCGGCCGCGTGGGACGTTGCCTCCGTGAGCGCGGATTCGATCACGCTCACCCTTTCGGCAGAAGGACCGGGGCCGTTCCGGTACGATGCGAGGATGTCCTACCGCCTGGAGAGCGCCGGCCTGGCGATGGAGCTGAGCCTCGTCAACCGCGCCCGGATCCGTCTGCCCTATGGCGCCGGTTTTCATCCCTGGTTCGTGCGCGAGCCGGATACGACGCTGCACGCGCCGGCCCGCGGCGTCTGGCTGGAGCAATCCGATCACCTGCCAAAGGCCTATGATGCCATAGCCGCACATCCGGAAATGGATTTCAGCAGGCCGCAGCCATTGCCGGAGCGATGGATCAACAACTGGTTCGACGGCTGGGACGGCAAGGCCCGCATTCACTGGCCGAGGCGTGGGCTCGTGGCGGACGTGGATGCGAGCGAGGCGCTGCGCCAATACGTCGTCTTTTCACCGGCTGCCGACGCCGGCTTCTTCTGCTTCGAACCGGTGACGCACCCCGTCGATGCGTTCAACCTTCCCGGCAAGGCCGAAGCCCGCGGCCTCAAGATTCTCGGGCCGGGTGAATCGCTGAGCGTCTCCACGCGTGTCGCGGTGATATCTGACTGAGCATGTCGTCAGCCGCGGGCTCCCGGGCGCCGCGCCGGGCGGAAAACCGTTGCGCAGTTTCGCTCGATTTGCCCTAGTGTTCGCCCGTCGACTATAGTCCTCTCCACGCTTTTTTTCCCGATCGGTATGCAATGTCTTTCCAAGAACGAAAGAAGCCTCGCGTCACGCTTCTGGATGTCGCGCGGCATGCCAATGTTTCCCGCGCGACCGCCTCTCTCGTTCTTCGCAAGAGCCCGCTGGTCGGCAGTGAGACGCGCGCGCGAGTCGAGCAGGCGATGCGGGATCTGGGCTATGTCTACAACATCGGCGCAGCCCGCCTGCGCGTCGAACGCAGCCAGATCATCGGCGCAATCGTCCCAAATCTCGCCAATCCATTCTTCGCGGAACTCCTTTCAGGTATCGAGGAGGCTATCGGGGCCACCGGCAAGGTGGTCATTCTCGCCAATAGCGGGGAGAGGGTGGAGCGGCAGTCCATGCTGCTCCAGCGCATGCGCGAACATGGGGTGGACGGGGTCGTTCTTTGCCCCGCCGCAGGCACCGAACCCGACCTGTCCGAGCAGTTTGCCGCGTGGGGTATGCCCGTCGTCCAGGTATTGCGCCACATTTCCGTCGATATGGACTATGTCGGCGTGGACTATGCCGGCGGCATGCGTCAGGCGGTGGATTATCTCGCAACGCTCGGTCATGAGAAGATTGCGTTCGCCGCCCACGGCCCGGTTCATTCTGCTTATCGGGAGCGCGTGGACGGCTTTCGTGACGCCATGCTGGCAAAGGGTTTCGATCCCGAGATCCTGATCCATTTGCCGGCACAGCTCGGAGAAATCGCCGGCTCGACCCACCTTCTGTTTGCAAAGGCTGCACAGCCGACTGCCGTGATCTGCTTCAATCATCTTGTCGCTCTTGGCCTTGCCGCAGGACTTCACGATTGCGGACTGACGATCGGACGCGATCTCTCGCTGATCGGCTTCGACGACGTGGCTGACGCAGAGGCCATCCGGCCGAGACTGACCTCGGTCTCGACCGGCCCGACTGCGATCGGCGAAAAGGCGGCGCTGCTCCTCGTCGAGCGCATCGCCAATCCGGATTTGCCGCCGCGGCGCATGGTGAACGATACGACGCTGAACATTCGGCAGTCCTGCGGCCGGCCCGTCTGATCGCGCCCGATCCCGGACGTCATTTGCGGTTGACGCACGTCAGGAAACATTTTAGATCGATCTAACTGACGCAAATCGCGGGAAGCGCGGTGTGCGGCGGCGGTAGTGTGGGAGGAGGTCCCGGCATGTACGAGTTCAACTTCGCGCCTGTGCTCGCGTCCTTCGACCAGTTGCTGATCGGCGCCTGGCTCACGGTTCGCCTGTCATGTGCAGCCATGTTGATCGGCCTCGTCGTGTCAGTCTTCTGCGCCTGGGGAAAGACAGCAGGACCGGCGATCCTGCGTACCGTGATCGATGGCTATATCGAGATTATCCGCAACACGCCTTTCCTCGTGCAGATCTTCTTCATTTTCTTCGGCATGCCTTCGCTTGGTCTGAGGCTTTCGCCGAACAGTGCGGCGCTGCTGGCGCTGGTGGTCAACTTCGGCGCCTACGGCACGGAGATCATCCGCGCCGGGATCGAATCCATTCACAGGGGACAGGTGGAGGCCGGGTGGGCGCTTGGCCTGTCGAGGGCCCAGATTTTCCGCTATATCGCCATGAAGCCGGCTTTGCGAACCGTCTATCCCGCGCTCACCAGCCAGTTCATCTATCTGATGCTGAATACCAGCGTCGTGTCGGTGATTTCGGCGGATGACCTGGCTGCGGCCGGCAACGACCTCCAGTCCGCGACCTTTGCGAGCTTCGAGGTCTATATCGCGGTCACTCTGATCTATCTTGCCCTGTCGGTCGGTTTCTCCGCGCTGTTTTACGCGGTCGAAAAAATGGCCTTCAAATATCCCCTCGGCCGTTAGGAGCACTGTCATGATCAGAGCCTTCGGCTGGAACGAGTTTCTCGTCATCGTCGCCGCGGCACAGTGGACGATCGCCCTTTCCGCGATCGCCTTTGCCGGCGGCAGCGTCGGCGGATTACTGGTGGCATTGATGCGCGTCGCCGATACGCGAGTGCTGCGTCTCTCCGCGACGGGCTTCATCCGGGTCTTTCAGGGAACCCCGCTGCTGATGCAGCTCTTTCTGGTCTTCTTCGGCATGAACATCTTCGGCTTTTCGATCAATCCTTGGATTGCCGCGACGATTGCGCTCGCGCTCCACGCCAGCGCCTTCCTGGGCGAGATCTGGCGGGGCTGCATCGAGGCCGTGCCGAAGGGACAGCGCGAGGCGGCGACAGCGCTCGGCCTGCGCTATTTTCGGTCGATGCGTCATGTGATCCTGCCTCAGGCGGCCCGTATCGCCGTCGCCCCCACCGTCGGTTTCCTCGTGCAACTCATAAAGGGCACCTCGCTCGCATCGATCATCGGCTTTACCGAGCTGACCCGACAAGGGCAGATCATCAACAATGCGACGTTCAGTCCGTTTCTGGTCTTCGGCACCGTTGCCGCCGTCTATTTTCTGCTTTGCTGGCCGCTGTCGCTGATCGCACGCCGGATGGAAACCCATTTTTCCCGGGCAACGGCACGTTGACGGGCCCCGCCGGCGGGAGGGCCGGCATATGAGAAGGGAAGGGCTAATGAATATCTCGAGACGCATGGCAATATCTGTCCTCGGAGCTGCGATTGTCGCGGGTTTGGTGGCGCCCGCCGCAGCGCAGACGGTGGAGGCGATCAAATCGGCCGGAACGGTGAAGATCGGCATGCTGGTCGATTTCCCGCCGTTCGGGATCATGGACGCGAACAACCAGCCGGATGGTTACGATGCCGACGTTGCGAAGCTGCTTGCCAAGGAGCTCGGAGTCGAAGTGACGATCGTGCCGGTGACGGGACCCAACCGCATCCCCTACCTGCAGAGCAACCAGGTGGATCTGCTGGTCGCCTCGCTGGGCATCACCGAGGAGCGCGCCAAGAACGTCGACTTCTCGCAACCTTACGCAGGCATTTCGATCGGCGTGTTCGGCGCCGCCGACCTGGACGTCACGAAGCCTGAAGATCTGGCCGGCAAGACGATCGGCGTCGCCCGTGCCAGCACGCAGGACACGGCGACCACAAAGATTGCCCCTGAGGACGCCAACATTCAACGCTTCGACGACGACGCCAGTGCGGTGCAAGCGCTCCTTTCCGGACAGGTCGAGCTGATCGGCGTATCCAATGTCGTCGCCGCCCAGATCGAAGCCGCCGCCCCCGGGCGGTTCAATCAGAAGCTTCAGCTGAGCCAGCAGGTTCAGGGTATCGCCGTTCGCAAGGGATCGAGCGAGATGTTGAACTTCGTCAACGGCTTCCTCGACAAGGTCAAGGCGGACGGACAGCTCAATGCCATCCACGAGAAGTGGCTCGGTTCTCCGCTGCCGGAATTCGTCACTGAAGCGAAATAGAATGGAGCCCTCGCGATGAACACGGAACGCGAAAACGCCTCGCCCCCGGATTCGCGCGAGGCTTCGGACCCGGCCGTCCGCATGGAGGGCGTCAACAAGTGGTATGACGCCTTTCACGCGCTCAAGAACATCGATTTGGCGGTCGGCCGCGGCGAACGGATCGTCATCTGTGGACCATCCGGTTCCGGCAAGTCGACGTTGATCAGGTGCATCAACCAGCTCGAGACCATTCATTCGGGCAGGATCGTCGTGGACGGTCACGACCTGACCGCCGGCGGGCGGAACGTCGATCTGGTCCGGCAGGAGACCGGCATGGTTTTCCAGCAGTTCAACCTTTTTCCGCACATGACGGTGCTGGAGAACTGCACGCTGGCTCCCATGAAGGTTCGGGGTCTCGTCAAGGCAGAGGCCGAAGAGACGGCGATGAAATATCTGAAACGGGTGCGTATCCCCGAGCAGGCCGCGAAATATCCGGCGCAGCTTTCGGGCGGACAGCAGCAGCGCGTCGCGATCGCGCGGGCCCTGTGCATGAACCCGAAGATCATGCTCTTCGACGAGCCGACCTCGGCTCTCGATCCGGAGATGGTCAAGGAAGTCCTGGACACGATGGTGGATCTAGCCAACGAAGGCATGACCATGCTTTGCGTCACGCACGAGATGGGCTTCGCGCGAAGCGTCGCCGATCGTGTCGTCTTCATGGACCGCGGCGAGATCCTGGAGGTTGCGCCGCCCGATGCCTTCTTCGGCGCCCCGCAACACGAGCGCACGCGCTTCTTCCTCGGCCAGATCTCCTGATGGCCACGTCCCGGTAATTGGAGTTTCGAAACGTGAAACCAGATCTATTGCTCGTGGAGCCGATGATGCCGTTCGTCATGGACGAACTGCAGCGGAATTATACGGTTCACAGGCTTTACCAGGCCGCCGATCGGCCAGCGCTCGAAGCGGCGCTCCCATCGATCCGCGCGGTTGCCACGGGCGGCGGCGCGGGCCTTTCCAACGAATGGATGGAGAAGCTTCCATCACTGGGGATCATCGCAATCAACGGGGTCGGGACGGACAAGGTGGATCTCGCCCGCGCGCGCAGTCACAACATCGATGTGACGACGACGCCGGGTGTCCTTGCGGACGACGTCGCTGACCTCGGTATCGCGCTCATGCTCGCCGTCCTGCGAAGGGTCGGCGATGGCGACAGGCTGGTGCGCGAAGGCCGCTGGGCCGCGGGCGAACAATTACCGCTCGGCCATAGCCCGAAGGGAAAGCGGATCGGCGTACTCGGTCTTGGTCAGATCGGGCGGGCATTCGCGTCGCGCGCGGAGGCCTTCGGCATGTCGGTGCGATACTGGAATCGGTCCGCGCTTTCCGGCGTCGACTGGATCGCCCATCAGAGTCCGGTCGATCTCGCCCGCGATAGCGACGTTCTGGCAGTCTGCGTGGCGGCGAGTGCGGCGACGCAGAACATCGTCGACGCATCCCTTCTTCAGGCGCTCGGTCCCGAGGGTATCGTGGTAAATGTCGCGCGTGGCAACGTCGTCGACGAGGAGGCCCTGATCGAGGCGTTGAGGTCCGGAACGATCGCGGGTGCCGGGCTCGATGTCTTCGTCAACGAACCCGCAATCCGAAGCGAATTCCACACCACGCCGAATACGGTGCTCATGCCGCATCAGGGCAGCGCGACGGTCGAGACGCGCATGGCCATGGGAAAGCTCGTGCTTGCAAATCTCGCCGCCCACTTTGCCGGCGAAAAAGCGCCGAACACCGTCAATTGAAGCGGGAGAAGATATCATGATCGTTCGCCAGGCCCTGTTCGAGGGGATCATCCATCCTGGCCGGGAGCAGGCATTCCGCGACTATGTCGAGGAGAAGCTGGTGCCTCTGTGGCAGGCCTTTCCGGGCGTCAGGGAAGTCCGGGTGCTCCATGCCGTCGACCGGGACGAAGGGGCACCGGTTTTCGCGATGATCCTCTCCACCATCTATGATGATCGCGCTGCTTTGGCGCGAGCATTGGAGTCGCCGGTGCGCTACGAGAGCCGCGAACTGACCAAGGGTCTGCTGGAGATGTTCGAAGGCCACATCCACCACCATGTGTTCGAGCTCGCCGCTCGATCAACGGATTGAGTTGTCCGCTGCTCCCCGAGTGCCGCCAATCCGTAGCACGTGCCCTTTCAAGGTACGAATAAGGCAAACGCTTGTGTCATTGCAGCGAGTGTCTGGGCAGGGATGCAAGCGGTCGATCGACTATTCCAAGTTCGTCCGAACAATTTAGATGGCACTGCGTTTGACATACGTCGCGTATATTTGAATTGACAGACGCTACGGACGCTGGTTCACATACGCCACGTATGTAGAGCCGGCAACGATGTCACAATCACCCAGTGCCGGAAACGTTGAAAAGGAATGAACAGATGACGCGACGCGACGCAATCTTTCCCGCCGATCGGCATGCCCTGTACGAAGCTCACGGATATTCAGCCGCGATCCGCTCCGGCGACCTCCTGTTCGTCTCCGGGCAGGTCGGCAGCCGTTCCGATGGTAGTCCGGAACCGGATTTCGGGCGCCAGGTCCAACTGGCTTTCGAAAATCTGCGGGCGACGCTGAATGCGGCCGGCTGCACCTTCGACGATATAGTCGATGTGACCACGTTCCACACCGACCCCGAGAACCAGTTCGAAACCATCATGGCCGTCAAGAATCAGATCTTCAGCGCTCCACCCTATCCCAACTGGACCGCGCTGGGCGTGAACTGGCTTGCCGGGTTCGATTTCGAGATCAAAGTCATCGCGCGCATTCCCGAGGCGGCATAGGATTTCGTCGACCGGAGCACCGGCACCGCCGCTCACTATCCGAAAGCTCAAGCATTCTGAGGCATCGTCGGAACTTGAGACCGAGCCCTTGCATTTCTTCGTGTAAGGACGAAGGAGGCTTAAGTGAAAACGGCGTTGGCGGTATTTGGCGGGTTCGTCCTGTCTCTCGCGTTGTTCCTGAGCGGAGCGGTCGTCGCAGTCTTGTTCCTTACCGGCAAGCCTGCGCGCCAGCCGCAGCTCGACGTGAACCAGGCGGAAATATGGACCAAGCAGCCGCGAGCAGTCGACAGGGCGGCCCAGCAATTCGAGCGACTGCCCGCCCGCTCCGCCCCGTCCGACCTTAACGCTTCGAGAGAGTCCGAGACGCCCGCAATGGGCAACGAGGCCGAAAAGGAACGCGCCCCGGAGCCTTTGGACAAGACGGCCACCGCTTCAATTCAACCGCCGCCGGCGCAGGAGCAGCCGACGGCGTCGACAGTACCCGCCGCTCATGCCGAATGGTGTGCGAAACGCTATCGCAGTTATCGTCCGTTCGACAACAGCTACAGATCTTTCAGTGGCGGACGGCGGACCTGCAACTCACCCTACATGGATGCGGCGTGGGGGCCGTCGGAGGATATTTCGCCTGTAACGCGCGGTATCGAGGCGGAAGAGGCCGACGACCCCTCGACGCAGTTGGAATACTCGGCCGACAATGGGGCCGACAATGGCGAGGCAATCAGACTGACGCAGGAACACGTTGCCTATTGCTTCAGCCGCTACCGCTCCTACCGCCCGGAAGACAACAGTTACCAGCCTTACAGCGGCGGCCCGCGCAAACAGTGCCGGTAAAGAGGCGCTTGGGCGATCTGCACCAGGAGACGACTGAAAATCATCTCAGGCAAATTTTGCATAGGATGCTGCGCGAATTGAATTGGTCAGCCGCGGCAAGTCGCTCCTATGTTCCGTGATGACCGCATGTCTCCTTTCATCGGACCGGTGAAACGAGACATGCGGCAAGTTGACGATTTTGCAGCGACCTTTGCGTCCAGAGAGGCGCGGCGCTGCAGGGCAGCAGGCACAGCAAGGGGAACACATGGGCAGGATCGTCTATGTCCACGGTCAATTCCTGCCGGAGGAGGAGGCCCGCATCGGGCTTTTCGATCGCGGCTTCCTGTTCGGTGACGCCGTCTACGAAGTGACGGCGGTTATCGGCGGACGGATGATCGACAACGACCTGCATCTTGGCCGTCTGGAACGTTCGCTGAGGGAACTCGCCATTCCGCTTGCCCTCTCGCGCAGGGAGATTGCCGGCGTCCAGGCGGAATTGATCGCCCGCAACGGCTTGCGGGATGGCACGGTCTATCTGCAGGTCTCGCGCGGCGAGGCGGATCGCGACTTTCTCTATTCCGACGCGCTGGTGCCGCGGTTCGTCGGCTTCACGCAGGCGAAGACGCTGACCGGCACGAAGGCTCAGCAGGACGGCATATCGGTCGATCTGGCCGACGACCCCCGCTGGAGCCGACGCGACATCAAGACCGCCATGCTGCTCGGTCAGGTCATGGCGAAGCAGGCGGCGCGCGCCCGCGGTTTCGACGATGTCTGGCTGGTGGAGAACGGGCTGGTGACGGAGGGCGCATCTTCCACGGCCCATGTCATCACCGGTGACGGGCGCATTCTCACCCGCGCCGCGTCGCGTGCGACGCTGCCGGGCTGCACGCAGCGTGCCCTCGCACTGCTCTGTGCCGCCGAGGGTCTCGCGATCGAGGAGCGCTCCTTCGCGCCCCACGAGGCGCAGGGCGCCGCCGAGGCGTTCCAGACCTCCGCCTCCAGCCTCGTCATGCCCGTCGTGCGCATCGGTGACCGGGTCGTCGGCAACGGCAAGCCCGGTCCGATGACCCGAAAACTCCAGGGCCTCTATCTGGAAGCGGCCGGCGTTCCGGTCTAGAGCACTACCGGGAAAAGTGTGTAACGGTTTTCCGTCCGGAAGTGCGTTGGATCAAATGGTTAGAGCATTTCAGTGTTTCTATGAAACGTTGAAATGCTCTAGATCCGTTGACTGGTTCACTGAAACGGTAACGTGACAGGGAGGGGCGATATGAAGACCGCACGGGAACTGGGGCTGATCCCGAAGGGCAGGCTGGAACCGGGGCCGGGCAATGCCATTACCGACGTTGCGGGCGTTTCGGTCGGCCACCGGTCGCTGCGCGGCGAGGGCCTCTTCACCGGGGTCACGGCGATCCTCCCGCATGCAGGCGACGTCTTCCGCGTGAAGCCGCGGGCGGCGGTGGAGGTCATCAACGGCTTCGGCAAATCGGCGGGGCTGATGCAGGTGGCCGAACTCGGCACGATCGAGACGCCGATCCTGCTCACCAACACCTTCGGCGTTGCCGCCTGCACCGAAGCGCTGGTCCGCCGCGCCATCGCCGCCAATCCGGAGATCGGGCGAAAGATCTCGACGGTCAATGCGCTGGTCTGCGAGTGCAATGACGGCAGCATCAGCGACATTCAGGCGCTGGCCGTAAGGCCCGCCGATGCCGAGGCGGCGCTGGACGCCGCGCGCACGGGGCCGGTGGAGCAGGGTGCGGTCGGCGCCGGCTCCGGGATGACCGCCTTCGGATTCAAGGCCGGCATCGGCACGGCCTCGCGGCGCATGCGGATCGGCAAGCGCGACTTCACGCTCGGCACGCTGGTCCTTGCCAATTTCGGCGCGGCGGGAGACCTCGTCCTGCCGGACGGGCGCCGGCCCGATCCGCGAGCGCCGGCCGATCCCGAGCGCGGCTCCGTCATCGTCGTCATGGCGACCGATCTTCCCTTGGCAGATCGCCAATTGCAGCGGGTCGCGCGGCGTGCCGGCGCGGGCATCGCCCGGCTCGGTGCCTTCTGGGGCCATGGCAGCGGCGATGTCGCCCTCTGTTTCACCACCGCCGACCCGGTGGACCATGAACCCGCCGCGCCGTTCGCCACGCAGGTGCGGCTCGCCGACGGCCACATCGACATCGCCTTCCGCGCCGCCGCCGAGACGACGCAGGAGGCGGTCCTGAACGCGCTCTGCATGGCCTCCGCCATGCCGGCGCGCAACGGCCGCATCTATCCCTGCCTTGCCGACTGGCTGAAGGAGAACCCGTCCCCATGATCTTCGTGAAGGTCTGATCAGGCGGGTGCGGGTTCCAGGAGCCGCTGCGCCGTCGCCCATAGTTCCTCGACCTTGCGGTTGCGGCTCGCTGCGTGGCGGTAAAGGCGGATCTCGAGGGCGAGGTTCCAACCCTCGTCGGCAGAGGCAGGCACGAGGCGGCGCGCATCGATTTCCTCGCGGGCCAGGCTCTCCGGCAGCCAGCATACGCCCGCGCCGGTCACCGCCATGTTCATCAGGCCGGCGCTGATCGTGTTTTCGTGCGTCGTACGGCGGCGGAAAGGCGGGCGGCGCAGCAGCAGGCGCGACAGGGCGACCCCGAAGAAGGAATTGAAGCCGTAGCTGAGATAGGGGATGGCGAGCCGCGGCTGCGCGATGGCGCGGTCGAGGAGGTTCAGTCCCGGCTGCGCATCGCCGGACAGCACGATCTCTGCCGCGACCAGCGGGATCAGCCGGTCATGGGCGACGGTCAGCGCGGAAAACTGCCCGCTATCGAGATGAAACGGCACTTCCGGATGCGCATAGGTCAGGAAGAAATCCGCCTCGTCGCCGACGAGCGCGTCGAGGTTCGCTTCGATTCCGCCGCGGTCCGGAATGAGCGAGGTGCTGAATGATCCACCCGCCGCTTCCAGCATCTTCAGCCAGCGCGGAAAGAAGGTGACCGTCAGCGTATGCAGCGCGGCAAAGCGGATGAGGCCCGGCTCGTGCGGGAGACGCAGCACTTCGCGCGCCGCGTAGAAGGTGCGGATCGCTTCCTGTGCCACGGGCAGGAAATTGCGCCCCGCGGGCGTGAGTTCGGCCGGCATGGTGGCGCGGCTGATGAGCGTCGCGCCCAGCCAGCTCTCCAACTGCTTGATCCGGCGGCTGAAGGCGGGTTGCGTCACGTTGCGCAGCTCGGCCGCGCGCGAGAAGCTGGACGTGTCGGCAAGCGTCACGAAATCCTCCAGCCACTTGATCTCCATATCCGCTTCCTTTGCTGCACGCGTGCTGCGCGCGATCATAAGTCATTCAATCGAAATAGGTATGTCGATTCTGCATGGGTTGTTGCCAAAAGCGAATTGGCCAAGCCAACTGCAACCTTCCACGTTGCGTCTGGAGGAAATAGGTGCCGGCCCGTCCGGGACCGACATGGGGGAGTTGCGAATGGCGCTCGGAATAGAAGCCGATCTTATCCTCATCAATGGCCGGATCTGGCGCGGCCGGGAGGAGGGCATCAGCGAGGCTCTCGCCGTGTGGCAAGGCAAGGTTCTCGCAACCGGGAGCGATGCGGACATTTCGGGCCTGAAGGGGCCGCGCACCGAAGTCATCGATCTCGAAGGCCGCTTCGCCACCCCCGGCCTCATCGACAACCACCTGCATCTCATCGCAACCGGCATGGCCATGGGCTGGGTCGACGCGACGCCCGCCAGCGCGCCGACGCTTGCCGCCCTGTTGGGCCGGATTTCCGACCGCGCAGCCACGACGCCGAAGGGCGGCTGGGTGCGCGCCCGCGGCTATGACCAGGTCAAGCTCGACACCGGGCGGCACCCGACGCGCGACGATCTCGATCGCGTGGCCCCCGATCACCCGGTCCTGCTGACACGGGCCTGCGGTCATGTCTCGGTCGCCAACTCCCGCGCTCTGGAGCTTGCCGGCATCACCGAGGCGACGGCCGTGCCGGAAGGCGGCGTAATCGGCCTCACGGAGGGCCGGCTGAACGGCTTCCTGGCGGAGAACGCCCAGAGCCTTGTCAGGGCCGCCATGCCGGCGGCAACGACCGAGGACCTGATCGACGGGATCGAGCGGGCAGGGCGATATCTGCTCTCCTTCGGCATCACCAGCTGCATGGATGCGGCCGTGGGGCAGGTCTCCGGTTTTGCCGAAATCCAGGCCTATGAGATGGCCAAGCTTTCCGGCCGGCTGCCAGTGCGCGTCTGGTTGACCCTGCTCGGCGATCCCGGCGTTTCCATCGTCGACGATTGCTGGCGCGCGGGCCTTCTTTCCGGCGCCGGTGACGACATGCTGCGCGTCGGCGGCGTCAAGGTCTTCCTCGACGGCTCGGCGGGCGGGCGCACCGCCTGGATGACGAGGCCCTACAGGGGCGAGCCGGACAATATCGGCGTGCAGATGCTGCCGGATGCGGAGGTCGAGGCGGTCGTCAAGGCGTGCCACGACCGCGGCTATCAGATGGTCTGCCACGCCATCGGCGACGGCGCGATCGAGCAGCTCATCACGGCCTACGAGAAGGCGCTTGCCGCAAATCCCGATCCCGATCGCCGCCATCGCGTCGAGCATTGCGGCTTTTCCACACCGGATCAGAATGCGCGCATGAAGGCCGCCGGTATTCTGCCTGCGCCGCAGATGGCCTTCATCCACGATTTCGGCGACAGCTACATATCCGTGCTCGGGGAGGAGCGCGGCCGGTCATCCTACCCGATCGGCACCTGGATGCGCATGGGCCTGAAACCGTCGACCGGCTCGGATTCACCGGTCTGCTCGCCGGATCCGTTCCCGAACCTGCACGCGATGCTCACGCGCCAGACGGGCAGGGGCACGGTGTTGGAGGCATCCGAACGGCTGAGCCGCGAGGAGGCATTGCAGGCCTACACCGAATACGGCGCCTATTCGCAGAAAGCCGAGGGGGTGAAAGGGCGGCTCGTGCGCGGTCAGTGGGCGGACATCGCCATCTTCGACAACGACCTTCTGGCCGCCGCGCCCGAAACCATCCTTTCGGACACAAAGTGCGTGCTGACCCTGCTTGCGGGCCGCGTCGTCCATGATGCGCGCTGACGGCCTGCCGGACTGAACCGAAACGATGCCGAGAACGGCACGAGAGGGAGAACGAAATGCTGAAGAGATTGACACTGGCCGCAATGCTCAGCCTCGGCGTGGCTGCCGGGGCGCTTGCCGCGGGCGAGCGCCATGGCGGTACGCTCGTCTTTACCGCACCCTACGGCTCGAGCTTCGCCACGCTTGACGTGCAGTCGAGTCCCAACACGCAGGAAGAATTCATCACGCAGGCCATCCACCGTGCGCTCTACAGCTGGGATTCGAACCAGAACAAGCCCGTCCTGGAACTGGCGTCCTCGGAGGAGGTTTCCGAGGACGGCAGGGTCCACACCTACCACCTGCGTAAAAACGCCGTGTTCCACAACGGCAAGCCGCTGACGGCCGACGACATCATCTACAGCTACAAGCGCATCGCCAACCCGGAAAACGCCTTCCCCGGCGCAAGCTTCATCGCCGTTATCAAGGGCGCCGAGGACTATATCGCCGGCAAGGCCGACGAGATTTCGGGGCTGAAGAAGATCGATGACCATACGCTGGAGATCACCTATGCCGGTACGATCAATCCCGGCTTCCCGCTGATGCAGAACACGACGGTCATCTACCCTTCGAATGTCGAGGACGAATCGACCTTCGGCAAGAATCCGGTCGGCCTCGGCGCCTTCGTCTTCAAGGAGCACGTGCCCGGTTCGCAGGTCGTCGTGGAAAAATTCGACAAGTACTACGAGGAGGGCAGGCCCTATCTGGACCGCATCAACATCGTGCTGATGGCCGAGGACGCCGCGCGCGACGTCGCTTTCCGCAACAAGGAAATCGACGTGTCGATCCTCGGCCCCACCCAGTACCAGGCCTATCAGGGCGAGGAGGGGCTGAAGGATCACCTTCTGGAAGTCGCCGAGGTGTATACCCGCAACATCGGCTTCAACCCCGCCTTCGAGCCCTTCAAGGACAAGCGGGTGCGCCAGGCGATCAACCATGCCATCAATGCGCCGCTGATCATCGAACGCCTCGTCAAGAACAAGGCCTACCCGGCCTCCGGCTGGCTGCCGATTTCCTCGCCCGCCTTCGACAAGGACAAGGCGCCCTACGCCTACGATCCGGAGAAGGCAAAGGCGTTGCTCGCCGAGGCCGGCTATGCCGACGGCTTCGAATTCGAGGTGACGGCGAGCCCGAACGAAAGCTGGGGCGTGCCGATCGTCGAAGCCATCCTGCCGATGCTGAAGAAGGTCGGCATCACCGTGAAGCCGAAGCCGGTCGAAAGCTCCACGCTTGGCGAGGCGGTGACGACCAACAACTTCCAGGCCTTCATCTGGTCGAACCTCTCCGGCCCCGACCCGCTGAACGCGCTGCGTTGCTACTATTCGAAGACGGCGCAATCGGCCTGCAACTATACCAGCTATGCAAGCCCGGAATTCGACAAGCTCTACGAGGCGGCACAGCAGGAACGCGACCCGGCCAAGCAGAACGACCTCCTGCGCCAGGCCAACAACATCGTGCAGGACGACGCTCCGGTCTGGTTCTTCAACTACAACAAGGCGGTGATGGCCTACCAGCCGTGGATCCATGGCCTCGCTCCGAACGCCACGGAACTGGCGATCCAGCCCTATGACGAAATCTGGATCGACGAGACGGCGCCGTCATCGCGCCAGTAAGACCTTGAGGGGGAGGGGGTAGCTGCGGCTGCCCCCTTATCGATTGTCGCCGCCCGTACGGGCGGCCAGAACGGGACCGCTCATGCTTCGTTTTACCCTGCGCCGCGTCCTGCAGATAATACCCACGGTCGTGGTGGTGGCGTTGCTCATCTTCGTCATCTTCAGCGTCGTACCAGGTTCCTTCGCCGCAAGCCTCTTCGCCGATGGCAGGCGTGCCGCCGACCCGCAGATGATCGCCCGCCTCAACGAGGAATTCGGGCTGAACAGGCCGTTGATGGAGCGCTTCGTGACCTATGTCACGGACCTTGCGCAATTCGATCTCGGCACCAGTTTCCGCACCCGTCAGCCGGTGATCGATCTCATCAACGACCGTATGTGGGCCTCGCTGCAACTGGCGCTCGCCGCCATGGTCTTCGCCCTCGTCATCAGTGTGCCGCTCGGCTTCGTTGCTGCGCTAAGGCCCGGCTCCGTGCTCGATACGGTGACCATGATCGGGGCGGTGTCCGGCCTCTCCATGCCGCAGTTCTGGCTGGGTCTCCTGATGATGTATCTCTTCGCACTGCAGCTGAACTGGTTGCCGAGTTTCGGTTACGGCGACGGGTCCTTCCGGAACCTGATCCTGCCCGCTGTCACGCTCGGGGTCACGCCCCTTGCACTTCTCGCGCGCACCACGCGGGCCGGCGTCCTCGATGTCCTCAACGCCGACTTCATCCGCACCGCCCATTCCAAGGGCATGAGCGAGGCCAAGGTGGTGCGCTGGCATGTGGCGCGCAACGCGCTGGTGCTGATCGTCACGACCGTCGGCCTGCAATTCGGCTCGCTGATCGGCCAGGCTGTCGTGATCGAGAAGCTCTTCGCCTGGCCCGGCATCGGTTCGCTTCTGGTCGATAGCGTGGCGAGCCGCGACATTCCCGTGGTGCAGGGCACGATCCTCGTCATCGTGCTCTGGTTCCTGGTCATCAACACGGCCGTCGACCTGATCTATGCCGCGATCGATCCGCGCATCAAGCAGGAGTGACGGGAATGCGCCTCGGTTTCAACTTCTGGCTCGGTGCCGGACTGACGACGCTGGTGATCCTCGCCGGCATCCTCGCCCCCTGGATTGCGCCCTTCGACCCCGTGCTCGACGCGGACCTGATGAACTCCGAACTGCCGCCGGACGCCACCTTCTGGTTCGGCACGGACGGGCAGGGGCGGGACGTCTACACCCGCATCCTCTACGGCGCGCAGATCTCGCTGACGGTCGGCATCGTCTCGCAGGTGATCAACTCGATCATCGGCGTCACGCTCGGCATGACCGCCGGTTACTGGGGCGGCTGGTGGGACGATCTGGTGAATGGCTTCACGAACGTCATGCTCGCCATTCCCTCGCTGATCTTCGCGCTGGCGGTGATGGCGGTGCTGGGTCCCGGCCTGCCGTCGCTGCTCATCGCGCTCGGTCTCACCAACTGGAGCTGGACCTGCCGCATCGCCCGCTCTTCCACACTCTCCCTGAAGTCGCTGGGCTATGTGCAGGCGGCGCAGACGCTCGGCTACGGGGACCTGCGCATCATGTTCACGCAGATCCTGCCCAACATGATGGGACCGATCCTCGTCATGGCGACGCTCGGCATGGGCTCGGCGGTGCTTTCGGAAGCCGCACTCTCCTTTCTCGGCCTCGGCATCCAGCCGCCGTTCCCGAGCTGGGGCTCGATGCTGACGGATGCGCGCCAGCTCATCCAGCTCGCGCCCTGGGTGGCCATCTTCCCCGGCCTTGCCATCTTCCTCTCGGTGCTCGGCTTCAACCTTCTCGGCGACGGCCTGCGCGACAGCCTCGACCCGCATATGAGGACGCGCACCCCATGACCGCGCTTCTGAACATCAAGGAACTCCACTTGGGCGTCGCGGTCGGCCGCTCCGTCAATCGTCCGCTCCTCAAAGGAGTCTCCTTCCAGATCATGCCGGGCGAGGCCTATGGTCTCGTCGGCGAGTCCGGCTCGGGCAAGTCGGTGACTTCGCTCGCCGTCATGGGGCTTCTCAAGAAGCCGCTCGCCGTTTGCGGCGGCGAGATCCTGTTCAAGGGGCAGAATCTGCTGGCGCTGCCTAAGCGCGAGATGCGGCGCCTGCGCGGCAACCGCATTGCCATGATTTTTCAGGAGCCGATGACGGCATTGAACCCGCTCTCGACCATCGGCCGGCAGATCGCCGAGATGTTCGTGCTGCATCAGGCAAAGAGCTGGGACGATGCGCAGAAGCTCGCGGTCGACGCGCTCGCCAGCGTGCGCGTGCCCAATCCCGACCGGCGGGTGCGCAACTATCCGCACCAGATGTCGGGGGGCTTGCGCCAGCGCGTGATGATCGCCATGGCGCTCGCCTGCAATCCGGACCTCCTGATCGCCGACGAGCCGACCACGGCGCTCGACGTCACCGTGCAGGCCGAGGTGCTGCGGCTGATCAAGGAACTCTGCGCCGAGCGCGGTACGGCGGTTCTCTTCATCAGCCACGATCTTGGTGTGATCGCCAGCATCTGCCAGCGGGTCGGCGTCATGTATGCCGGCTGCCTCGTCGAGGAGAACGAGACACGGGCGCTTTTCGCGGCACCCCGGCACGAATACACCCGTGGGCTCCTCGGCGCCCTGCCGCGCTTCGGCAGCCGCGGTCTGCACGGCCGCCAACGGCTGGTCGACATCGATAGCATCATTGCCGACCGCTCGAAGCTCACCGAGACCCGCTTCATCGCGCCGCGCAGCGCGGAAGAGGGGGGTCAGCCATGACCGACCCTCTGCTCGAGGTGGACGACCTGCATGTCCGCTTTTCCGTTGCCGGCGGAGGGCTGCTCGGAACCGGGCGGCGCATGCTGCATGCCGTCAACGGCATCGGCTTCTCGCTCGCCAAGGGCGAATGCCTGTCGATCGTCGGCGAATCCGGTTGCGGCAAATCCACCACGGCGCTCTCGATCCTCGGTCTTCAGGAGCCGACCGAAGGCACGATCCGCTTCCGCGGTCAGCCGCTTACCGGGCCGGGTGCGCCCGGACGCATGCAGCGCGCCAAGGCGGTGCAGATGGTTTTCCAGGACCCCTATGCCTCGCTGAACCCGCGCCAGTCGGTACGCACCTCGCTCGCTGCGCCGCTCAGGCTGCACGGCATCACGGCCGCATCGGAGATCGCCGACCGGATCGAGATCATGCTCGCCAATGTGGGGCTGACGCCCGAGCAGGCGAACCGCTATCCGCACGAGTTCTCCGGCGGTCAACGCCAGCGCATCGGCATTGCCCGCGCCCTCATCCTCGAACCGGAAATCGTCGTGCTGGACGAACCGGTATCCGCCCTCGACGTGTCGATCCGCGCACAGATCATCAACCTGCTGCTGGACCTGCAGGAAAAGCTCGGCCTCGCCTACCTGATGATCAGCCACGACCTGAGCGTGGTGGAGCATATGAGCGACCGGGTGCTGGTGATGTTCTTCGGACAGGTCGTGGAGGAGGGCGGCTGGCGGGAGATCTTCGAAAGGCCCGCCCATCCCTATACGCGCCGGCTCATCGCTGCCATTCCCGATCCGGATGCGGCGCTGAACCCGCGGACGAAAGACCACTTTGCCGATGTGCCGCTTCCTGCCGGTCGCCGCGTCGCACTTGACGGCAGCACGGCACCGGACGTCTTTGCCGCGCCCCCGCCCTCCGAACTCGTCGAAATTGCGCCCGGCCATCGGATGAGATTGGTGCCAGTCGTCTAGAGAAATTCCGGGAAAGCGGAAATTCTCTAGTCCAGCGTAAAGCCCTGTCGCCCAAAATTGCGACGCGACTGCAAAAGAACTAGATTGCTATCATTGAAAGCGAATGCAAGGGTTTGACTATGGCGATCCTGACGGTTCGGAATGTGCCAGATGAAGTGCATCGCGCATTGCGCGTGAGAGCGGCGATGCACGGCCGCAGCACCGAGGCGGAAGTGCGGGAGATTCTGGAAAGTGCAGTGAAGCCCGAGCAGCGCGTTCGCATGGGCGATGCCCTGGCTGAGCTCGGCCGGCGACTGGGCCTGACCAATGACGATTCCGCAGTGTTCGACGAGGTACGTGACAAGGCGCCGGCGCAGCCGATGAGATTTTAATGATCTCGTCTCCGAGGCGATGAAGCCGGCCGCCGATCCGGCCGTGCGCTCCTGGTTGAACGAGCAGGTCGCTGAAACCCTTTATCTGGCCAGTGTGACCTTGGCCGAACTGCTGTTCGGCATCGGTGCGCTGCCGGATGGTCGGCGCAAGAAGGCTCTGGCCGAAATGTTTGAGGGCGTGCTCGAACTGTTCGGCGATCGCGTATTGCCGTTCGATATCGGAGCTGCTCGCTACTATGCCGGGCTTGCCGTGACCGCTCGAGCCGCCGGCAAGGGATTTCCGACGCCCGACGGATATATTGCCGCCATTGCCGCCTCCAGGGGATTCCTCGTCGCGACGCGCGATATCAGCCCGTTCGAAGCGGCTGGACTTACCGTGGTAAATCCTTGGCACCACCGATGAATCAGAAACCTCATCCACTGGTGCTTCGGATCGTTTCAGGCGGCGGCTAGAGAGCAGCAGATTGGTGAGCCGGGGGCCGTCGCTTTCAGCGGTGAGCAGAGCGTCTGCAACGCGTGGAAAGTTCGTGTGCGCCCACCGGCTCTAGCCTCCCCGTGTCGATACCTGCGTTTACTGTCCGATCGGAAGGCCCTGGAATTGCTCTACCGTTTCATCGAGCTGCACCCACTTATGTTTCGATTGCACGAATACTGACATGGCAGGCGGGGCGAAGTTCGGGTCGGCAAATGACCCTACCGCCACCCCGATCCAGGACGGCGAAGCATCGGCTTTCCAATAGAGGGTCGAGCCGCAGCTTGGGCAAAAATGCATCCGGACCTTGCGACCGCTCTCGGCAGTACGAATGTATTCCGTAGACACGCCAGATATTTCGACACAGTCAATCGAGTAGAACGCATTCGCGCTGAAAGGTGCACCAGTTCTTCGCTGACAGGCGAAACAGTGACACAGCGCGGTCAGTCGTGGCGGTTCGTTAAGCATCAATCTTAGAGCGCCGCAGGCGCATTGGGCAGTGGCCATGGAAACTCCTCCCGCTTGCACGGTGAGATTGCGTTTATTGAGGGCTGAAGCGCGGGCCCGAACCGCAATTCATTGCGGTGGACGATGCGAAGGGCTGGACCTGATGCAATTTCAGGATCACAGAAACTCGACTGTAGATCTCTAAAGCGCCGCGGTCTAGATGTGAGCTTTCGATAGGGTGCAGGAAATGGGGGCGGTCAACGGTACCGCCTGGATGACGTGGCCAGTCCGAGAATGTGCGAGTCAAAAATGTCGGGAACAAAACCGCGTCCGGTGCGTTGATGTCGGTTAAGCAATTTTGCGCACCTGGGGTCGCGCGTCGAGCAGAGTTGTCCCTCCATGACTCCGGCTGAGATTCAATCGATCCCTTGAAGAGCCGCGAGGGACTTGTTTTCATGTCGAATGTCGAAGAATTTCCGCTTACCGGTCGCGTATTGACCGAATACGAAGCGCTGATCACGTCAGCTCCAACTGCGCTCGATGCTATCCCGGGAGCCGTTTATGTCTGTGATCACGAGGGATGGCTCGTGCGCTACAACGCCGAGGCAGCCGAGCTTTGGGGTAGACAGCCATCGCTTAGCGCACCGCGAGAGCGGTTTTGCGGGTCCCAACGTCTTTTCCTTCCGGACGGCGCGCTCTTGGAGCATCAGGACTGCCCTATGGCTAAGGCGGTCAAGAACGGTGTCTCCACGCGCAACGCCGAGGTGATCATCGAAAGACCTGACGGATCCCGCATCTTTGCGCTCGTGAATATTCGCCCGCTCAGAGACCATCGGGGAGCAATTCAAGGGGCGATCAATTGCTTCCAGGATATTTCGCAACAGAAGCGGATCGAAGCGGAGGTCATCCGCAAGAGCAAGGACCTGGAGGACTTCTTCGAGAACAGCGCGATCGGGCTGCACATCGTCAGCGCCGCGGGGATCATCCTGCGGGCGAACAAGGCAGAGCTGGAGCTCCTCGGATATCCGGCGGACGAGTATGTAGGCCGGCACATCGCTGAATTTCACGCAGATCCGCCTGTCATCGGCGACATTCTTGACCGCCTGTCCTGTGGCGAAAAACTCGATCGCTATCCCGCCCGCTTGCGCGCACGCGATGGCTCGATCAAGCATGTGCTGATCACATCCAACAGCCGCTTCGATGACGGAAAATTCGTCAACACCCGATGCTTCACGACCGATGTTACCAGCCTGTACGAATCGGAAGACGCACGACGTGAGAGCGAGGAACGACTTTCAGCCACCTACCAGGCGGCGACGATCGGGATCGCTGAATCCGATGCGAATGGCCGCCTGCTGCGGGTCAATGACGCATTCTGCACCATGCTGGGCCGCTCGCGCGAACAACTCCTGACTATGACGTTCCTCGACTATACGCATGAGGATGACCGCGGTGAGGAAGCCCGCTCCTATGCGCGGCAGGTCAACGGAGAGATTGATACTTATGCAATTCGCAAACGTGCCGTGAAGCCCGACGGTACGGTCGTTTATCTCGATGTTTACAGTTCGACTGTCCGCGATCACGCCGGTCGTTTCCGTTATGGCGTGCGGGTTCTGCTTGATGTCACCGAAGCGAAACGCATGGACGACCGTCTTCGCGAAAGCGAACAGCATATGCGTGATTTGCTCGAGGCGCTGCCCGCCGCCGTCTACACCACAGATGCCGAAGGTTGCATCACTTTCTTCAATAAGGCGGCTGTCGAGATGGCCGGCCGCACCCCACAGATCGGAGATAAATGGTGTGTCACCTGGCGTCTCTACAGACCGGACGGCACCTACCTGCCGCACGACCAATGTCCAATGGCCGTGGCGCTCAAAGAAGACCGACCGGTCCGTGGCGAACAAGCCGTGGCGGAAAGGCCGGATGGGACCCGTGTGCCGTTCATACCGTATCCCACTCCGCTGCATGATGTCGCCGGCAAGCTCGTTGGGGCGGTCAACATGCTGGTGGACATCTCCGATCGCGAGAAGGCTGCGGAATATGCAGAACGGCTCGCGGCCATTGTCAGGTTCTCGGACGATGCGATCGTAAGCAAGGACACGCAAGGCATCATCCAGACTTGGAATAGAGGTGCCGAACGCCTGTTCGGCTATTGCGCCGAGGAAGTGATCGGAAAGCCTATAAACATCCTCATTCCGCCCGACCGCCAGGACGAGGAGCCCGGCATTCTTGAAAGGATTCGGCGAGACGAGCACATCGACCATTATGAGACGGTACGGATTCGAAAGGACGGAACCCTGATCGATGTCTCCTTGACGGTTTCCCCTTTGAAAGACGCCCGCGGTCGCGTCGTCGGCGCGTCAAAGATCGCGCGCGATATTACAGAAAGGCGACGCAGCGAAGAACACCGCAAGCTCCTGGTCAACGAACTGAACCACCGCGTAAAGAACACGCTCGCCACGGTGCAATCGCTGGCTGCGCAAACCTTCCGTGGTCTAAACGCAAGCCAGGATTTTGGCCGGTTCCAAAGCCGGCTCGTCGCATTGGCGAGGGCGCACGACGTGCTTACTCGGGAGAGCTGGCAGGGTGCGGATCTTCAAGAGGTCCTGCTCGCGACGATCAATCCAATCTGCGTGGAACCCCAGCAGCGCGTTGAGGCCTCCGGTCCGCCAATCCGGTTGCGGCCGAAAATGGCACTGGCATTGTCGATGGCTTTTCATGAGCTTTGCACAAATGCTGCAAAATACGGGGCGCTCACGAACGACGGCGGTCTCATCAAGGTCAGCTGGCATGTCAGCGATATTGAGAGTGCGTCTCACCTGCATCTACAATGGGAGGAGATTGGTGGTCCATCTGTCATAGTCCCAGCGCGGACGGGTTTTGGCACCCGCCTGCTCGAACGTGCTTTGGCTCGCGAACTCGGCGGCAAGGTCGATCTTGTGTTTGCGCCGAGCGGCGTGCGCTTTCACATCGAGGCGCCACTGGCATGACGTTCAAGCTTCTACAGGCCTGACGCATGACAGCGCGCAGACTTCGGGTACTCGTGGTCGAAGACGAATCCATGATCGCCATGCTGATTGAAGATAGTCTATGCGAACTCGGGCATGAGGTCGTCGCTATAGCCTCTCGGATGCAGGAGGCGCTCGATATCGCGCGGAAAGGTCAGTTCGACATCGCCATCATCGACGTCAATCTGGACGGGGAGCCCAGTTATCCGGTCGCGGACGTTCTGGCGGAACGCAACGTACCCTTCATTTTTGCCACGGGCTATGGCAGCAAAGGCCTGGATACAAGGTACTCGAACATCCCCTTGCTCACGAAGCCGTTTCTGGACAGCGAACTGGAAACCGCGCTGGTGCAGATTTCAAAGGAAGTCTAGCGAGCAGAGGCCTGAAGATGTTGACGCGCAGCTTGCCGCAGCCGCGCAGTCGACGTGCACGTCAAATTGGTGGAGGTGATCGGTGACTGACGATCCCTATCAGATACTCGGCGTTCCGCGTACCGCCAAACCGGATGAGATCCGCAAAGCCTACCGCAAGCGCGCAAAGGAGCTGCACCCGGATCTGCATCCAGGCGACAAGCAGGTGGAAGCCAAATTCAAGGCGCTTTCCGCAGCCCACCATTTGCTGAGCGATCCCGAGCAGCGGGCCCGGTTCGACCGGGGCGAGATCGATGCATCGGGGGCAGAACGGCCGCAGCAGCACTTTTACAAGAACTACGCCGATGCAGACCACGCGCGGCGGTATGGGTCAGCGGGCGGAACCGGTGAATTCGAGGATGTGTCGGACATCTTCGCGGATGTTTTCGGGCGGGGCGGGGCAGGGGCTCGTTTCAAGGCGCGTGGGCAGGACCGTCATTATCACCTCGAAATCGAATTCCAGGACGCGGCAAACGGCGCCCGCCGCCGCATCACCTTTCCCGACGGGAACACGCTCGACTTGGCCATTCCTGCCGGCACACGTGACGGCAGCACGCTCAGGCTGAGGGGCAAGGGGACACCGGGGATTGCTGGCGGGGAACCCGGAGATGCCTTGATCGAAATCAGCGTCCGTTCCCACTCCGTCTTCCGTCGTGAAGGCAACGACATCGAAATGGATCTGCCAATTACGCTTTATGAAGCCGTGCTTGGTGCAAAGATCGAAGTGCCGACGATCTCCGGCCGCGTATCGATGACCATCCCTAAGGGTTCAAATACGGGCGACATCCTGCGTCTCAAGGGCAAAGGGGTGAAGTCTCAACACGGCCCCGCCGGGGATCAGCGTGTTACGCTGAAGGTCGTTCTGCCGACGACGACCGATCCCGATCTCGAGCGTTTCATGGAAACGTGGCGGCAGAGCCACGCTTATGACCCGCGCGAAGCTCTACGGAGGGCCACATGAAATTGACGGAGAGGCAAGTCCTTGAACGGTGCGACGCTGTAACCCTCAAACAGCTGCGCCAGTGGGTGCACAGCGGCTGGATCGTGCCGGCTCAAGGCGAGAGCGGGCTCTCATTTGACGACGTCGACGTCGCTCGAATCCGCTTGCTTTGTGAGCTCCGGCGCGACATGAACGTCAACGATGACGCTGTGCCGATCATCCTTGCGCTGCTGGATCAGCTCTATGGTCTAAGGCGGGAGCTTAGAACAATTGCAACGGCGCTGTCGAAGCAGCCTGATGAGGTACGCCAGCAATTGAAGCAGTCGCTCTTTTCGCATATTGGCCAGCAGCATTAGCCTGCGGCATCGCGATTTGTTGTCGCAAAGGCGCTGCAGACCGCTGGCCCAGGAGCGCTCTACCGGCCGCACTTTCCGAGAAGGTCGTCGCCGAATGGTGCGACCTCCGTCAGGCTGAACCACATAGAGGTTCGGCGATCTCCCGATAATTCGAAATGGCTAATATATAGGGCAACTCCGTTATGATATTCAGTTTGCTTCAGCAGCGAACCTCAAGGAGGCAAGCATGTTTCGGTTGGGCATTGGGTTCGCATGTTTCGCCACCTATGCTTTTGGGCTACAGCCGCTCGGGGCCGCTGCTGCCGACGATCCCGAAATTGCGCGGGGGGAATATCTCGTCACGATGGGCGGCTGCAACGACTGCCACACACCGGGATATTTTTTTGGAAAACCGGACAGCTCACGCTTTCTCGGCGGGTCGGATGTAGGCTTCGAAATTCCCGGAGAGGGTGTTTTCATCGGTCGCAACATCACGCCCGACAAAGAGACCGGCATCGGCAGCTGGACCACGGAGCAGATTGTGACTGCCATTCAGACCGGGCAGCGCCCCGACGGCCGCATGCTGGCGCCGATCATGCCGTGGCACGCATTTGCGCAACTCACAAAAGAAGACGCAGGCGCAATTGCAGCATTCCTTCAAAGCCTGAAGCCGGTAAGTCATCAGGTGCCGGGCCCGTTCAAGCCAGGGGAAAAGGTATCAACCTTTATGTTCAGGATCTTGCCGCCGGGCGAAACCGCGGCCGCAGCGCCAAAATAGCCGTTGCACGCGGCTCCGAAGTCTTCCAGCGCCCCCGCCGTTCCCTTGGGCTCAGCCTTTGTGTTTACCACCCTGTGGGCTGCTCTTCTCGGCATTCTTGAGCTGATTGGTGAAGCTCGTCTCTACCTTCACCGGCGCCTTTTCCTTTTTCGGCTTCCGCGCCTCGCGGTTGCCTCTCACTTGTCCTTTAGCCATCGATGCGATCCTCTTGACGTTGAATTTGATGAAGCCGACCCGCCATATGGGCGGCCCCAATGAGAAACAGGCCGTGGCGTCCTATATGCTCTCAAATGAGCCGGTCGTCATCAGCCGCTTGAGGCGCGCGACGCCGCGCTCCCGTTGTGTCCGATTTCTTGTTCTCTTCCTTCGCGGCTTCGCTTATTTGCTTGGTACGATTGGTTTCGGCTTCCTTCAGTGAGGGCTGCGGGTCGGGCTTTCTCTCGAAACGGATCATTTGACGTTCTCCTGATCTGGCAGATTGAAGCGCTCCAAACAAACACGGGAGCGCTTTTCAGATTTTGCGCTCAGATGGCGAGAGCGGTGGCGCAACCTTGAACGCTGCGGCTGTCGGGTGAGGTTTGGCCGGGCATCGTCGCCCAACCGCCGGCCTCTACGAATTGACGCTTCTTGTAGCCGTCGGTGATTGCCTTGAACTCGATCAGTTTTGCGGCCGCGTCCGGCGCGGCGTTGAACCGCTCGACGCATATGGCGGATGCCAGTTCACCGCGCGCGATGTCGGCTGCGGCCGCTGCCGCCGTGCGAGACGTGCCGCCTGTCACCCAGCCGCCCCAGTTGAAGCCGACGATCATCGTTGCGGCCGCCGTCGCGGCGCACGCCCATACGAGGATCGCTTTGGATGGCTTGTAATTGTCGAATTGCTGGGTGATTGACGTCTTGCTGCTGTTCTGCATGGCCATTGGAAGCCTCCCCCTCCGTCGTTGTTCGCGTTTCGCCGCCTGACCACCGGGCCGAACGGTTCAGGCACTGCTCTCAGTATCCCATACTGCCCATGGCGCCGTTTCCGGTGCCTTGGGGAGACTCCCTCTCGGGAATATCGGCGATCATGGCTTCGGCGGTGATCAGAAGAGCCGCGATCGAGCCGGCGTCCCGCAAGGCTGTCCGCACGACCTTGGCGGGATCGACGATGCCGGCCCTGATCATGTCGACATAGGTTTCCGTCTGCGCGTCGAACCCCTGATTGTGATCGCTGCCGTCGATAAGTTTTCCGACAACGATCGAACCCTCGACGCCGGCATTGTCGGCGATCTGGCGGATTGGTGCTTCCAGTGCCCGGCGCACGATCGAGATGCCTGCCGCTACGTCGGCGTTCTCGTCGGTGAGACCGACAAGAGCCGATTTTGCCCGTAGTAGCGCCACTCCGCCGCCGGGAACGATGCCTTCCTCGACCGCCGCGCGCGTAGCGTTCAGGGCATCGTCGATGCGATCCTTCTTTTCCTTCACTTCAAGCTCGGTCGCGCCGCCGACGCGAATGACCGCGACGCCGCCGGCGAGTTTCGCCAGCCGCTCCTGCAGCTTTTCCTTTTCGTAGTCGGACGCCGTCTCCTCGATCTGCGCCTTGATCTGGCTGACGCGCGCCTGGATGGAGGCTTTGTCGCCGGAGCCGTCAATGATTGTGGTCGTGTCCTTCTCGATCAGCACCCGCCTGGCGCGGCCAAGCATATCCAGCGTAACGTTCTCAAGCTTGATACCCAGATCCTCGGAGATCGTCTGGCCGTCCGTCAGGATGGCAATGTCTTCCAGCATGGCCTTGCGGCGGTCGCCGAAGCCGGGAGCCTTGACGGCCGCAATCTTCAGGCCACCTCGCAGCCTGTTGACGACGAGCGTCGCCAGCACTTCGCCTTCGACGTCTTCGGAGATGATCAGCAACGGTTTCCCGGTCTGCACCGCGGCCTCAAGGATCGGCAGGATAGCCTGCAGACTGCCGAGCTTCTTCTCGTGGATGAGGATATAGGGATCCTCCAGTTCCACGCGCATCTTCTCGGCGTTGGTCACGAAATACGGCGAGAGATAACCGCGATCGAACTGCATGCCCTCGACGACGTCGAGTTCGGTATCGGCCGTCCTGGCCTCTTCGACGGTAATGACCCCCTCGTTGCCCACCTTCTCCATCGCCCTTGCGATCATTTCGCCGACGCTGGCGTCGCCATTGGCGGCAATCGTGCCGACCTGCGCGATCTCGCTCGACGAGATGACCTTCGTGGCGCGCACCTTGATTTCCGCGAGGACGGCGGCAACGCCAAGATCGATGCCGCGCTTTAGGTCCATTGGGTTCATGCCCACCGAAACCAGCTTAGCACCTTCGCGAAAGATGGACGCGGCGAGCACGGTGGCCGTCGTGGTGCCGTCGCCGGCAAGGTCATTGGTCTTTGAGGCTACCTCGCGCACCATCTGCGCACCCATATTCTCGAACTTGTCTTCAAGCTCGATTTCTTTGGCGACGGACACGCCGTCCTTGGTGATGCGTGGAGCGCCATAGGACTTGTCGATGACGACATTGCGGCCCTTCGGGCCGAGCGTCACCTTGACGGCATTGTTGAGCAATTCCACGCCGCGAAGCAGGCGATCGCGGGCGTCAGTGGAGAAGATGATTTGTTTGGCGGACATTGTCTTTGGCCTGTTCGGGCTTGAGATAAGGGATCGAAATTCGAGGGATCAGGCAGCATTGGCGGTTGCGACGGTATTTGCTGCGACGATGCCCATGATGTCGGATTCCTTCATGATCAGTAGGTCTTCGCCATCGATCTTGACCTCTGTTCCGGACCGTTTACCGAACAGGATCGTGTCGCCGATCTTGACGTCGAGCGGGATCAGCTTTCCACTTTCGTCGCGGGAGCCGGGACCGACGGCGATCACTTGGCCCTCTTGGGGCTTTTCCTTGGCGGCGTCGGGGATGATGATCCCGCCCTTGGATTTGATGTTACGTTCGGCGCGTCGGATGACGACGCGGTCGAGGAGCGGGCGAAATGTCATGGGATTCTTTCTGCGACCGGCGTATAGGGCGGCTGCAACTCCTAAATAGCATCGACGGCAATCGATTAATAGGAGTGCCAAGAAATATTATTCGAAGCTGAATATGACCTGAAATCGGTGTCTGCAATTACGCGAATTGTTTTCCGGGAGAAATGGAATTAATATTTTGAAATACCTAAATTACCCTTTTCCGCGGCAAGATAGTATTCAGGATGACTAGGAGACTGTGCGTTCGTTAGTTAAAAACACTTCGAGGCGTACCGGTGTACTCACTCATTTGGCCTAGCGGCGGGTGCACCGGTATGGAAAGAAACGCGACCACCTAGAGTTATCTACCAAAGGTTGTCTTCGATTTTTCTGAAAACAAAAGGTTGACGCGGTCGCCGCTCTCGTCTATGAGAGGACATCGATACTTTGTTTGCCGATATTTGTTTTGCTGCGCTGTGCGCGTCTCTTGACGAACTTCCCTCTCTCAAAAGTCGAAACCCCGCTGTGCGTCGCCCAGCGGTGATCTATGTTGCTAAGAAAGGGTTCGTTATGACCACTGGCACAGTTAAATGGTTCAATTCCACCAAGGGCTTCGGCTTCATTCAGCCCGACGACGGCAGCGCCGATGTGTTCGTTCACATCTCTGCTGTTGAACGCGCGGGCATGAATTCGATCGTCGAAGGTCAGAAGCTCGGCTTCGAGCTCGAGCGCGACAACAAGTCGGGCAAGATGTCCGCAGGCCAGCTCCGCGCTGCCTAATGCTTTTTCGCCGCTGATGACCACGGATGTACTGGCATCGCGGCAAGAGGTTCGAAGAGGCCAGGCGAATGTCTGGCCTTTTTCCGTTGAGGCGGTCTTCGCGACCAAACGATATCAAAGGAACAACGATTGAGACACCCGAACGACAACGGCTTTGCCGAACGACGCAATGCCGCGGCAGATGCAAAGCGCCAGCTTCTGACAAAATTTGCATCCGCTCCCAAACCGACCGACCCTGAAATGCAGGAAAAACTGGCTGCGCGCGAAGCGGCCAACCGTGCCAGGGAGGCCCGCCGCGCCGAGCGCGAAGCGCTGAAGACAGCCGAGAACGAGCGAATCCTGGCAGAAGCCGCTGCGTTGGCCGCGGCTGCCGAGGCCGAGCAAAGGGCTGAAGCCGAAGCCCGCCAGGCAGAAATTGCCGATCGGGTCTCGCGCGTCGTCGCCGACGAAGCGGCCCGCAAGGCTGAACGCGACCGCCGCTATGCGGCCCGCAAAGCCCGCCGGGCGTAACACTTCAACACCTGCTCCCGTTCCACGGGCGCAGCCCATTGCCCTGGCGGATGATCACGGGGCGAGCGAAAAACGGACCGGTTATAATGAGCGCACATGTCTATCCACCCGCTTCACTTGTTGAGGACAATGCTGGAGCGTGGTTGAAGACGCTGGCGAAATACCGGCAGCCCCGTCTGGGGCGTAGCGCCTTCGAACTGTTCGTCACTCTCGTTCCTTTCGCCATCTTCTGGGCAGCGGCCTCCTTTTCCCTGGCCAACGGCTTCTGGCCCGGGCTGATCGCGATCCTTCCTGCCAGCGCCTTCCTGCTCCGATTGTTCATGATCCAGCACGATTGCGGCCACGGCTCGTTTTTCGCCCGTCGGGGGCTCGATGACTGGACCGGCCGCGTGCTCGGGGTCCTGACCCTGACCCCTTACGACTATTGGCGGCGTGCACACGCCGCCCATCATGCGACTGCGGGCAATCTCGACCAACGCGGGGTTGGTGACATCACCACGCTGACCATTGCCGAGTACCGAGCCCTTTCGCCGACGAAGCGCCTCGGCTACCGGCTGTACCGGCACCCGCTCGTCATGTTCGGCATCGGGCCGGCCTGGCTCTTCCTGTTCAAGCAACGCCTGCCGTTCGGGATGATGAACTCGGGTGCTCTGCCTTGGATTTCGACCATGGGGACGAATCTTGCGATCGTTACGCTGGCCGGCTTGATGGTGTGGGCCGTCGGGTTGGGACCTTTTCTCCTGATCCATCTTCCGGTCGTGCTGCTCGCAGGTGCAGCCGGCGTTTGGCTCTTCTATGTGCAGCACCAGTTCGAGGAGACTCACTGGTCGGCGGGCGAGGATTGGCGGTTTCCTCAGGCGGCGCTGCATGGCGCCTCCCATTACGATCTTCCGCCGGTGCTGCGGTGGCTCACCGGCAATATAGGCATTCATCACGTGCACCACCTGTCCAGCCGGATCCCCTATTACCGTCTGCCGGAAGTACTGCGTGACCATCCGCAACTTGCCGGCATCGGACGGATCACCTTGTGGGACAGCCTCAAATGCGTCCGGCTCGTGCTCTGGGACGACCGGCGCCGGAGGCTGGTTTCATTCCGCGACGCCGCAGGGTCGCTGCGCCGCTCCCTTACCGAAGATGTACGAAAGACGACGACATGATTGAATTGACGCCAACGCAGATCCGGGGCCTTAAGCTTGCCAAGGACGGTGACGTGCATCCCCAGGGTGGGAAGAGGTGGACGCACCTGAATGCCCAGGTCACCTATGCAAGGAAGGACCGGTTCAAGGAACGGCCGCAGAAGATCAAGTTCCTGACGACCGCGACCCTGAACGAGCTGCGCGAGCACAACCTCGTGAAGGCGCTCGATACGGATGTTCCGCCCGAGGAGTCGGCTCACGGCATTACCATGGCCGGCAAGATGCTGCTTCTGAAGATCAAGTGAGCACGCCCCAGAAGAAGCATGGGGCGCGTGCGTGCGCTACCGATTTTGCTCGACGGCCGTGGAGATAGCTGCGAGGGCCGCCGCGCTTGCAGCCCCCGCAGCGGCGGACGTCAGCCTGCCGTTAAGGCATCATGCCGCGGTACCGCTCACGCTCCCGTTCGACCTGATCGAGCGTGTACGGATCGGCATTTTCGTCGAAACGTGACCATCCTTCCTGGGCATAGATGCTTCTGCGGGCCGCAGGATCCACGATTTTGCGCTGTTTCAGGATCGCTTCTGCTCGGGGTGCGACACTGTCTTCGACCCTTGCCGTGACCAGAGTGCCCCCCCTGCGAACGCCTTCGGCGTAGACATGGGCGTCTTCTTCATCGACGCCGGATTCCGTCAGCGCACCTATCAGGCCACCAGCTGCGCCCCCGGCGATTGCGCCGGCGGCCGCACCGGCCGCGGTGGAGGCAAGCCAGCCGGCAGCCACCACTGGGCCAACTCCAGGAATGGCCATAAGGCCAAGCCCCGTCAGAAGGCCAACGACGCCGCCTCCGGCAGCGCCGAGGCCAGCTCCGGCACCGGCCCCTTCGGCCGCGTTCGAGCCGTCCGTCGAGTAGCGATCTCCCGTGTTGTTCGCGACGATGCTGATGTTGTCTGAAGGAACGCCTGCCGTTTCCAGATCGCTTACGGCCTCGCGAGCATCTGCATAGTCGTCAAAGAGCCCTGTTACGGTTCTCATATTCGTTCTCCCTTTCCTTTGGTGTCTGTGGACTACTGCGCCGTTACGTTGCCCTGATAGTCGAGAGCGACCGAAACGGATTTGCCCTCCTTCATCGCAGTTGCCTGCCACACACCCTTGTCATCGAGCTTCAATCCGCTGACCTCGGTGTATCCGGCCTCTTCGATCCGTTCCTTCGCTTGCGCTTCAGTAAAGCTGTTCGCGCCTTCGACCGGTGCCGTCGGGTTCTCAGAATCGGGCGTTGCGACAGCAGGCGTTTCTCCTTCCGCTGAAGGCGTCGTCTGCGCGAGTGAAGTCGTGGCCACGGCGCTCATCAGTGCTGCCGCGGCAATGATCATATTTTTCATGTGGTTACCTCTTCAGAAGACCGCGATTGATCCCCCGTCGCAGAAACACGCCGGGCGCAGAATGGTTCCCGGCGCGATGCTCCGGCCGCCATGCTGGTGGGCGGCTTGGCTTTGGCACCGGAAATGGCAACTGCTGCGGTTCCATGCAACGGAGCATCTGCTGGGCGGCGCCAAACACTGCCCTACCTACTTGCGAACAAGGTTCTTGCCTGCTGGTCGCAACCAGGTCGACCGCCGGGTGATGTGGTGGAGGGTGTGGTGCTGAAGTTCTCGCGTGGCGTTGACCAGGATCGTGCAGCCGCCGCAGGCGGCCTGCAGCAAATCGCGTTTGCGCGCAGCGCAGCAGCCGCGGCGCAGCCGTCACGTCTACCGACCCTCGTCGCAACCGCTGCCACGGTTGCCGTCCTCTATTTCGCCCGGGACGTCTTCCTGCCGCTGGCCATCGCCATTCTGCTCACCTTTGCGCTCGCGCCGCTGGTTTCGAGGCTGCGTCGAGTCGGTTGTCCCCGTTCGGTGGCCGTCGTCGGGACGGTGACGACGGCTTTTCTGTTCCTGTCCGCATTCGGCGCGGTCATAGCGATGCAAGTGAGCGAGGTGGCTCAGAACCTGCCGACCTATCAGTACAACATCGTCGAGAAGGTCAGGACCCTGAAGGAGACCGGATCGGAAAGCCAGATTTTTGAACGGATTGGCCGCGTCATAGAGAGGATCAGCACGGAGATCAGCCGGCCCGAACCCGAGGTGCGCGCCTCACCCGAACCGGCGCCGGAGACCCAGCCGTTGCTCGTGGAGATTTTCTCTCCGCAGCGGCCGGTCGAAACACTGAAGAATATCATCAATCCTCTGCTTGGGCCCTTGGCGACGACCGGCCTCGTCATCGTCGTGGTCATCTTCATGCTGTTCGAGAGGGAGGAGCTGCGCGACCGTTTCATTCGGCTGGTCGGCTACGGCGACCTGCATCGAACGACCGAAGCACTTCAGGACGCGGGCGCTCGCGTCGGCCGGTACCTGCTCATGCAGTTGGTCGTGAACATCACCTACGGCATTCCGCTGGCCATCGGCCTCTCGCTGCTCGGTATCCCCAATGCGGTCCTCTGGGGGATGCTCGCCATCGTGTTGCGCTTCGTCCCCTATATCGGGCCGGTCATCGCTGCGGCTCTGCCGTTGTTCCTGGCGTTTGCCGCGGCACCTGGATGGAGCCTGCTCGTCTGGACGGCGGCCTTGTTCATTGTCCTCGAGCTCGTGAGCAACAATGTCGTCGAGCCTTGGCTTTACGGTTCCCGCACCGGTTTGTCGCCGCTTGCGATCATCGTCGCGGCGATCTTTTGGGCATGGCTCTGGGGGCCGGTCGGACTGGTGCTGTCGACGCCGCTCACCGTGTGCCTTGTCGTTCTCGGTCGCCACGTCCCGCAATTCGAGTTTCTGGAGATACTGCTGGGCAACGAGCCCGTGCTCGATCCGAAGGAGCGCCTCTATCAGCGTCTGCTCGCCGGAGATCCGGATGAGGCGACGGACAATGCGGAAGACATGCTGGAGGAGAAGTATCTCGTCGAGTTCTACGACACGGTTGCTATTCCCGCACTGCTCCTGGCGGAGCGGGACCGCGCACGGGGCGCCCTGACGAACGCCCAGGCGGCTCAGATTGCCCAGAGTGCGAACACCCTCATCGCCAATCTCGAGGAGATTGCCGGCGAAGAGGAGGAGGAGGAGGAGGAAACGGGCGCGGAAGCGCAGGAAAATGGTGATGATGATGCGGACGAATATGATCTTCCCCTCGGCGACGGCAAGTCCGTCCTGTGCGTCGGAGGGCGCAGTGATCTCGATGACGTTGCCGCATCGATGCTCGCCCAGACCCTATGGATCCAGGGCGCGGAGGCGGCTCACGCCGGTCACGACGTCCTCAAGGCGGGCAATATAAAGGCTCTGAAGCTCGAGGGGCGAAACGCCGTCGTCCTGAGCGTTCTCGACCAGGATTTCATGAGACATGCCAAGTTTACCGTGCGTCGGCTGAAACGCATGGCCCCTGCGGCGCGCATCGGGATCGTTCTGTGGCAAGAGGATGGCCGGCCGGAAACAACAGAAAGAGACCAGCTCGTTGAATCGCTGCAGGCGGATTTCGTGGTATTCGGGATGGGCGACGCCGTCCGCGAGGCGCTTTCAGACGAATTGCCTCGGTCTTTGAAACTCGCCCATCCGAAGATCGCACCCGGATACGCCATGCGGAGAAGCAAGCGTGCGGATAGGGAAAGCACGGTCAAAGCGGACTAGATCGTGAGATGCCGAAGGGCACGTGCGAAGCTTACGCCGTTTTAAGACGTTCAGCTCAATGATGAGCAGCCCTGTCAGGAGGAGTGCGGATGAGGTTTGTGGCTGGCAAAGTCGCGGTTTTCAGGTGGATGCTGCCCTTGGCCATCGCAATGGCGTTGATGGGAGGCATATACCTGGCCGTCCGCTGGTCGGCGCAGCAATCGGACGCTGTGGCGGTGAAGCGGCAGCAACACCTCGTCGAGCTTGTCATCTCCAAGATGCAAGGCAGCATCGCCCATGATCAGGAGAGCGTCACCGTCTGGGATGACGCCGTCAGAAAAGTTTCGCAGGAATGGGATTCGCGGTGGGTTGATTCCAACCTGGGCAGCTGGATGAACAGCTATTTCCGACACGACGGCGCATTCGTGATCAGTCCGGACCGTAAACCGTTATACGCCTTTCTTGCCGGCCGGACTGACGAAGCTTTCAGCAACATAGAACCCGAAGCAATGCCGCTAATCGCCAAGCTGCAAGAGAGGCTCGCAGCAGGCGACGAGGAAGGAACGAGCGAGCAGGTGCTGTCCATCGGCGAGAGCGATCTCGTACGCATCGGGGGCCGCCCGGCGATTATCAGCGTGAAGCCGATCGTGTCGGACACCGGTGATATCGTTCAGGAGCCCGGCAGGGAATTTCTGCACTTGGCCGTCCGCTTTCTCGACGGCGATCTCCTGACCCATCTCGGTGAGGATTATGGTTTCGAGGACCTGCGCTTTTCTGTTTTGCCGGAACTCGGTCGGCAGCGGTCCTATGCTCCTATCGTTTCATCGTCCGGAGAAACGATAGGGTATTTCTCCTGGCTCCCGTTCAGGCCCGGTGCCGATGTGATGAAGGCCACGGCGCCGGTGCTTCTGGTCGCCGGCGCCCTCCTCTTTGCCCTCACCAGCGCGCTCAGTATCGTATTGCGGAGGCGGTCGAGACGTCTGCAGGAAAGCCAGGCGGAGCTCAACCATCTGGCGCGTCACGATCCGTTGACGGGCCTCGCCAACCGTGCGTCTTTCAACGGTCTGCTGGCGCGCGTCGTCGCTACGTCGACAATCGATCAAGCCAATGCTCTCCTGTACCTCGATCTCGACCGCTTCAAGCAAGTGAACGACACACTCGGCCATCCTGTTGGCGATCGGCTGATGGTCGAGGTCGCGAAACGGCTTAAGGAAACCGCTGCTGGTGCCGCCATTTCCAGAATTGGTGGCGATGAGTTTACCATCATCGTCGAACGCACCCGCCAGGATCAGGTGGAGAAGCTCTGTGACTCGCTGATCGCTTCGATCCGCCGGCCTTTCGAGATAGACGGACAGCCGATTCTCATCGGACTTTCGATAGGTGTGGCCGTCGCGACCGGGAATGGCGCCGACCCCGTCGAGATCACGCGGAAGGCCGATATCGCGCTTTACCACGCCAAGTCGGCCGGGCGGAACCGATACGCAGTGTTTGGCCCTCACATGGACGAACTGATCAGGACGAAGCGGGATCTGGAACAGGATCTGCGAGCGGCCCTGGATGCCGGCAATCAGCTCGAGGTCTTCTACCAGCCCGTATATTCGGCGCAGTCCCATGAGATAAGCTCGCTGGAAGCTCTTATTCGCTGGCGGCATCCGAGCAAGGGCAACATAGCACCGGATGCCTTCGTTTCGCTTGCGGAGACTGCCGGCCTCATCGATCGGCTCGGCGCTTTCGTGCTGAAGGAAGCCTGTTCTACGGCGCGCGAATTTCCGGGCCTCGACATCGCAGTGAACGTCTCCGCGGTCGAGCTTGGACAACGGCATTATGCCGCCCAGGTTCTCTCACTGCTGCGGCAGTTCGGGGTCGAGCCGTCGAGACTGGAGCTCGAGATCACCGAAACGGCTCTCCTCGACGAAGCCGGCGTCTGCGAAAAAAACATCACGGCGCTACGCGAGTTCGGCGTCAAGTTCGCACTTGACGATTTCGGTACGGGCTTCTCGTCATTTGGGCGGCTGCAGCGCCTGGAGGTCGACCGGATCAAGATCGATCGCTCTTTCGTCCACGCCTTCGACCGGCCCGGTGGCGGCGTGGCGGTCGTGCAGTCCATCGTCGGTGTCGCACATGCGAAAGGCCTGCGCATCACCGCCGAAGGCGTGGAGACCGAGGAGCAGAGCGAAATCCTGCGCAAGCTTGGCTGCGACGAATTGCAGGGCTTTCATTTGTCCAGACCGATGCCGAAGAGTTCACTTCGTCAGCTTCTTGGGACAGACAAGGCTCAAGGAACCTCCTTCTAGAGCACTTCCAGGAAACGTGTGTAACGGTTTTCCGTCCGGAAGTGCGTTGGACCAACGGGTTAGAGCATTTCAACGTTTCCATAAAACAGTGAAATGCTCAGCTAACGGCGGTCCGAGCGTCTGCACAGGGACGGAGACGCTCTTGCCGCAAACCGGGCCGCAGTCCGGTGGAGCCTCAACCGCGCCGCGCCGCCTCGATTGCAGCGACGTCTATTTTTTTCATGTCCATCATCGCCTCGAACGCTCGCTTTGCTTCGTCGCCGCCGGCCGCCATCGCGTCGGTCAGCACGCGCGGAGTGATCTGCCAGGAAATTCCCCATTTGTCCTTGCACCAGCCGCAGGCGCTTTCCTTCCCGCCATTGCCGACGATGGCATTCCAATAGCGATCGGTCTCTTCCTGATCGTCGGTGGCGATCTGGAAGGAGAAAGCCTCGTTGTGCTTGAATGCGGGCCCCCCGTTGAGGCCGATACAGGGAATGCCCGCAACGGTGAAGTCGACCGTCAGCACGTCGCCCTCTTTGCCCGCGGGGTAGTCACCGGGTGCGCGGTGCACGGCACGCACCGCGCTGTCAGGAAAGATCTCACAGTAGAAACGAGCGGCAGCCTCGGCGTCCTTATCGTACCATAGGCAAATCGTATTCTTCGCCATTGCGTGGTCCTTTCGCTTGGAAACATTCGGATTTGGGCCGCAAGCGGCCGACATTGGGAAATCACCTGCCCGGCCGCCAGTGAACGTAGAGCTACCTCACGGAAGAGGCTCCCATTATGCGCTTCGAAAGTCGCACGGGATCACCAAGTATTCAATGCGCCCGCAAGAAAAGCCGGGCACATCGGCCTCGCAACGCTGCAGCGTCTTCACACAGCGCCGATGGCGCGGCGTTGTGAGTGGCCGGTCGGTGGGCTTGGCCCTTCCCATGCACGTCTTACACCGGACGACGCTGCTGAGCTCAGGACTTCGTCTTGCAAATCGCTCGCGCGTTCAACAGACCCCAGCCGAAGACAGGATCCTTTCCCGGTTCTCCGAGATCTTCGGCGTGTCCGGTCAGCCTGTCGCGGAGCAATTCCGGAGCGAGGTCCGCTTCAGATGCTTTCATCATCGCCACCGCCGCGGTCACGAACGGGGCGGCGAAAGAGGTTCCCGTCTTCGGACGCGCGCCGCTGACCGAAGCTGCTGTCCAGACCGCCACGCCAGGGGCGGCGAAGTCGATATGCTCCCCGCGTCCGGCGCGCCGGTAGGGCCGTTTGCGCCTGTCGGTCGCGGTGACGGCAATGACCTCTTCATAGGCAGCCGGATAGACGGGCTTGGCTCTCGGACCGTCATTGCCCGCGGCGGCGACCATGATGATTCCGCGCTCCCCCGCCTTTTTGACCGCCTGTTCGAGCAGGAGATTGGGCGGGCCGGCAAGGCTGAGATTGATCACCTGAACCTGACGCCCAACGAGGAGGTCGAGTGCGCGCGCCAGATCGAAGGCGGCGGAGCGGTCGTCTTGCCGCCCCGCCCGGTGAAACGCGTCCACGGCGATGAGCTTTCCACCCGGTATCAAGCCCGGCGTGCGGCTCGTGGCTGAGCCCACGAGCAAAGCCGCGACCGCCGTGCCGTGCTGCCTGCCGGACTCCGGCAGTTCTTCGTCGACGAGGCGGACGATCTCTACGTTGCGAGCCTCGAATGCGATGTGATCGGGGTTGATCGCCGTATCGACAAGGCCGATACGCACGCCGGCCGCGCAAGTGCCAGGCCAGGTTTGAGCCGAGGGCCAGCCGATCACGTCGCGTGCCAGGCAGTCGCTTTCGACGCACGGGGCATCGGGATGCTGTTCCGGCCGGAAATAATGGTTGAAGTCGATCACCGCTTGAGGCGCCAGGGCGCGGGCCTGCTGCCGAGCGGCTTCCAGTGTCAGGCCTTGGGGAATGCGAAGCTTGATCACCTCGGCGTTGAAGGAAGCCATCGTGTTCCGTTCGAGGAGCTCGAAGCCTGCGGCCGCCAACCCGCCGAGTTCCGTCGAACTGAAACCCAGCCCGACGATCTCATCGGGCGCTCGTATCGGTGCGGCGGGTGCGGCTGCGCGCGAGCGCCGCGGGGCGGTCCGACGTGGCAGGAACTCTCGGAATGGAAACAGGCTCTTGCCGCCACTCCATCCGGCGCCGGCGCCGTAGGAGCCGGAGCGGCCGGAACCGCGCGAGCCGCGGTTGCCGTCATTCCCACCGTCATCGTCGTCGTCATCGTCGGCCAGGGCAAGACCGGTTCCGAGCACGTCACGCACGATCATGTTCCCGGGAGCCAGGACGTCGCCGGATAAGAGTGCGATTGCAGCAATGGGCGCGAGCAGCGCCAGTTTCGACGTGGTCAGCATCTGAAAACCTCAATCGGCTAGGTCAGGCGGATAGGAGGATAGCGCATTCCTTTGGACGGTGAGACCGCTACCTGTAGATTGTGTCAGAACGGCTGAGTCGTCGGTCTATTCCCTCTTCTAGCCAATTACGGAGTTTCGGGACATGAGCAGTGCGGTGAAGGATGTCGGCGAACGCCTCATGGCGTTCCTGCCCAATCTGCGCCGCTTCGCCATCTCGCTTTGCGGCTCGCGTGATGTCGCCGATGATCTTGTGCAGGCGGCCTGCGAGCGGGCACTGGCCAGTGCCGAGCGCTTCGAGCCGGGCACGCGCTTCGACGCTTGGATATTCCGCATCCTGCGCAATCTCTGGATCGACCAGGTGCGCCGGCAGAAGACCGCAGGCGTGCAGGACGATATCACCGAGCGTCATGACATCGCCGGTTCATCCGGCGAGCGTGAAGCCGAAGCGCGGCTGACCCTCAAAACCGTCGCGGAGGCGATCACCGAATTGCCGGACGAGCAGCGGGAGGTGGTTCTTCTTGTCTGCGTCGAGGAGCTATCCTATCGCGAAGCGGCCGATGTGATGGGCATTCCCATAGGCACGGTTATGAGCCGACTGGCGAGGGCACGTAAGAGTTTGGCCGAGGCTGCCGGAATAACACAGTCGACCGGACGTTCTCAGTCAATAAAGGGCACAAACGAATGACAGGAACGGACTTCTCCGACGAGACACTGATGCGGTTCGCCGACGGCGAGCTCGACGCCGGGACGATCGCCGAAGTAGAACGAGCGATGGAATCGGATGACGAGCTGGTCGCGCGTGTGGCGCTCTTCATCGAAACGCGCCACGCTGCCAAGACCGCTATGGAGCCGCTGCTCGATGAGCCGGTACCTTCCGGCCTTAAGCGTGCGGTCGAAAGAATGGTGACGGAGAAGACGTCGCCACCTCCTGTATCGGGCGCGGGCATCCTGCCTTTCCCACGCCGCGTTGCGAACGAATCTAACAGAAGGCGATGGCTCGCTCCCGTCGCTGCCTCGCTGGCGGCTGTCGTTGCGGGATTCGGCGGATATTGGCTGCGGGGAAGTGTCGAGGCACCGATCGAAGGTGGCTTGCGCGTTGCCGCCATAGGCAGTCCTGCGCTTGATGAGGCGCTCGCCACGGTCGCCGCAGGCGAGGAACGGCGGCTGCCGGGTTCCAAGCAACGCTTCCGGGCGATTGCGACATTCCGTGACAATGCGCAGGCGCTGTGCCGCGAGTTCGAGCTGGACTCGGCCGATGGCTCAACAGTGGTTTCGGTTGCCTGCCGCACCGGGGCCGAGTGGCGTGTGACCTTCGCCGTCATCGCACCCGTAGCGAGCGGCGGCTATGCTCCTGCATCTTCCACGGAAACGCTCGACGCCTATCTGACAGCGATTGATGCAGGGGCGCCGCTCGAGGCGGCGGAAGAGGCTAGAGCTCTCGGCGAACTCCGAGGTGCGCAACGGTGAGTGCATCAAAAATCGCGATCATGGAATAGAGGCGCGCACCGCCCGTTACTCCTGCGGACCGAAGAAGCGGTCCGGTTTTCATAAGGAGTAGATGAGATGACAAAGAACTGGACGAACAAGGCAATCGCCGCCGGCTTGGCGGCACTCGTGGGCTCTGCCGCCGAAGCAAGGGAATATACCTCCTCATTTCCCGGCGTGGAGCGCGCTTCGACGCAAACCTCCCAGACGACCGGCCGAACCGACGGCGAGATCAAAGTCGCCGGCAACAGCTCATCCAATTCGAGTTCCAACTCCTCGAGCAATTCGAGTTCCAACTCGTCGTCCAACAGTTCCTCGAATTCGAGCTCCAATTCATCCTCGAACAGCTCGTCGAACTCATCCTCCAACCGTTCGTCCAATTCGAGCTCGAACCGGTCCGACCGGTCGTATCGTCCGGGCAAGCTGTGGCACACAGGGCGCTGAGGTTGCGGGAAAGCTGACGGTGCGACAAGAGAGCGGGGGCCGGACATTCCGGCCCCCGCCTTTTTTACCGGACCTTTCAAAGCGTTTTAGGGTCTCGTTGGAAACGGTGAAACGCTCTAACCTCTGAAGCTGCGCACTTCCGGACGGCAAACCGTTACACACGTGTTCTGGAAGTGCCCTAGCGAGCGGCGCGCGCGGACTTTCGATACCAGCCTTCTGCGGCGATGGTGTTTCGGTGGACCGTCTCGCGCTCAACAGCTTCCACGCGGGTTTCGGCGCGGATTTCTGCTGTGACTGCCGCATCGGCACGGCGGAAGGGTATCACCTGCACAAGCGGCGTTCCCTTTTCGACGACGTGAAGGCCATCCGGTGCCGTCGCGAAGAACGGAAAATGGATATGAGCGCTATAGCTGTCCGTATCGACAATCCCGGCCACGCATTCAAAAGGCTGTCCCGGGCGGTTTAGCGGCGGCAGAAACAGGCAACTCCATCCGGGCGGCGTGCGGATCGACCAGTAATTGTGAAACTTGCAGGGCGGGGAGGGCTCTTTCGGATTTCCCGCCACCTGATGGGCGCCGTGGTTGCTGACCATTACCCGGTCGAACTCCCAGCCGGCCTCGACGCTGCGGCCGTCATCCTTGATGTCAAGGCGCACCGTCGCGGCGATCGGCAGGATCCAGCCAGTGGTCATGGCATCGAGAAAGGGCATGCAGCGTTTGACGGTCAGACCGTTGTTGATTGCCGACAGGTGCCCTTTGTCGACCGCCGGCAGCCGGCGGAACCAATCAGGCAGAACCGATTTGGCCGGTACCGGCCGCGCGATGACGCCGTCGTCTTCCGGATGGCAGACAAACTGAATGACCCGCGGATCTTTCTTTAGGAAACTTAACATCCCGCTTCTCCCGTTGAATGGCCCGGGAGTAACGGAACGGCGAGGCTTCTATTCCGTCGGGGAGAGAATGAGCAGAAACTCGATGTGTCGACACTGTCCGTTCCTGTCATCGCCCTATATAGTTCCGAGAAAACAGAGTGCGATCGCTCCTAAGGAGAGAGTGCCTCGTCCAAGCGGAGTTCGCCGGTGAGCGTTGCCTTCATCAAGGAAGAAAGTGCCGAGACGGCCTCGGAAACACTGCTGCCTGACCGGCCGGTCTCACCCCATCCGAACCTTGTCACCGCAAAGGGATTGAAGGATCTGGAATTGCACCTCCAACAGGCTCGCGAAGCCTACGATGCCGCAAGCACGATCGAGGACGTGAACGAACGGCGGCGACAGGCGGCGGGCCCCTTGCGGGATCTGCGCTACTTCGCGGAAAGAGTTCGAACGGCTCAACTCGTCTCCGATCCGGCTTCATTCGATGTGGTCGCATTTGGAAGCACGGTTACCTTCAGCCGTGATGACGGACGGGTGCAGAAATATCGGATCGTCGGAGAGGATGAAGCCGATCCCAAGGCCGGTTCGATCTCCTACGTGTCCCCCGTGGCAAGGGTTCTTATGGGCAAATCTGTCGGGGACATCGCGAGTGTCGGCGATCAGGAGCTCGAAGTGCTCGCCATCTCGTAGAGCGGGATGAGGAAAGTGTAACGGTTTTCCGTCCGGAGGTGCTTTGGATCAAATGGTTAGAGCATTTCAGTGTTTCTGTGAAACGTTGAATGCTCTGACCGATTAGAAGCAATCTCTCGGCGTGCGCGCGATGCCTACGCGCGCGCCTCGGCTCCTGCATAAAGACGCGCATATGTTTCGCGAAGGACGTTCTTCTGAACCTTGCCCATCGTATTGCGCGGCAGGTCGTCCACGAAGATCACCCGTTTCGGTTGCTTGTAGCGCGCCAGCCGGCCTTCCAAACCATCGAGAATGGCGCGCTCGTCGATCGTCGCACCCGGCTTCCGGACGACCACGGCCGTGACGCCTTCGCCGAAGTCCGGATGCGGCACGCCGATGACTGCCGTTTCCACGACCCCCGGCATTTGGTCGATCTCGGTTTCGACTTCCTTGGGATAGATGTTGTATCCGCCGGAAATTACGAGATCCTTGCCTCGCCCGACGATATGGACATAGCCCCGCTCGTCGATCTTGCCGAGGTCGCCGGTGATGAAGAAGCCGTCGGCGCGGAACTCCGCCTGCGTCTTTTCGGGCATGCGCCAATAGCCCTTGAACACGTTCGGGCCCTTCACCTCGATCATTCCCGTCTCGCCTTTCGGGAGTGGCCTGCCGCTCTCCGGATCGGCGACGCGAAGCGAAACACCCGGCAATGGGAAGCCGACGGTTCCGGCGATGCGCTCGCCGTCATAGGGGTTGGAGGTGTTCATATTGGTTTCGGTCATGCCGTAGCGCTCTAGAATGGCATGTCCGGTCATCTGGGCGAAAGTCCTGTGGGTCTCGGCAAGCAGCGGAGCCGAGCCAGACACGAAAAGCCGCATCCCGGCGGTTGCCTCGCGCGTCAGCCCCGGATTCTGAACGAGACGCACATAGAAGGTCGGAACGCCCATCATTGCGGTTGCTTGCGGCATCAGACGCAGGACTTCGTTGGCGTCGAACTTCGGCAGGAAAAACATGGAGGCGCCGGCCAGAAGAACGACGTTCGATGCTACGAAGAGGCCATGCGTGTGGAAGATCGGCAGGGCGTGGATCAGCCTGTCGTCGGCCGTGAAGCGCCAATGGTCGCGAAGCGTGGCGGCGTTCGAGAGGAGGTTGTCATGCGTCAGCATCGCGCCCTTGGACCGCCCGGTCGTGCCCGACGTGTAGAGGATGGCGGCGAGGTCATCCGGACCGCGATCGGCGTTGCGGAAATCCGGTGCATTGCCCCGGGCAAGGTCGATCAGCGAGCCGCCACCTTTCTCGTCGAGCGTCTCGACCTTGGCGCCGTGATCGGCGGCAAGCTTCGAGATCCCCTCCTTTGCAGCCGGCCCGCAGACGATGAGCCGAGGCTCGGAATCTGCGAAGAAATAGTCGAGTTCGGCAAGCGTATAGGCCGTGTTGAGGGGAAGATAGACCGCGCCCGCGCGCAGGCAGGCGAGATAAAGCATCAGCGCCTCGGGGCTCTTCTCCACCTGCACCGCCACCCGATCGCCAGGCCGCACACCGAGGCTGTCGAGCGCGGAAGCGATGCGGCCCGAATGCTCCAGCATGTCGCCATAGGTGCAGCCGCGGCCGTCGGCCGTCAGGATGAAGGCGGAGTCGGGGCGCGCTGCCCGGCGTATGGCGTCGAACAGATGGTTGCTCATGAAGTGAACTCCTTGTTGCCTTTCCTTCCTGGTGCGTCGGCTGATCGGACGTTCGGGGGAAAGGCGTCCGGACCTGGAACGAGGCTGCGTGAACTCCTGTCGGCCGGCACCAGCCGGCGGATGGCGGGTGCGGCGACGACCTCGCCGCGGGTCGCAAAGACCTCGTGGTTGGTCTCGATGTCGTCGAGCTTGTAGAGATAGTTGACCATCAGCCCGTGGGCCTGGCGCATTGCCCGTTCGGACCGGTCGCCCAGGAAATTGATGCGTTCGAGCCGTGCGCCGTTGCCGAGATGGAACCGGGCGACGGGATCGACTGTCTTGCCGTTGCGGTTGCGAGCCCTGAGGAAATACCAGGCGGCCGCAGCCGTCAGGCTTGGCTGGATGGCCGCCGCGGTCTCCGGCTGATCGGCCCAATCAGGCTCATCGAGCACCGCGAGCCTGCTGCGGTCGGTGGCGGACAGGGCGTTGGACGTTTCGGCCCGGAGTTCGCGCGACAACCAATCGGCAAAGCCCGGCACCGGCGACAGCGTCACGAAGGTGTCCAGGCGAGGGAGGTCGCGCCGCAGATCCTCCACCACCTGTTTGATCAGGAAGTTGCCGAAGGAGATGCCCCTCAGGCCTTCCTGGCAGTTCGAAATGGAATAGAAGACGGCTGTCGTCGCGTCGGTAGCGCGGATCGGAGCACGATCCTCCTTCAGCAGGTCCGCGATGTTAGAAGGCATTTCGCGTGTCAGCGCCACTTCGACGAAGATCAGCGGATCGTCGACCAGCTGCGGATGGAAGAAGGCGAAGCAGCGCCGGTCCTCCGGCGCAAGCCGCCGGCGCAACTCGTCCCAGCCGCCGATATGATGGACGGCCTCGTAACGAATGATTTTCTCCAGAATGTCGGCCGGCGTCGACCAGCTGATCGGCCGCAACACGAGGAAGCCCCGATTGAACCAGGATCCGAAGAGATGCGCGAAGTCCGTATCGACCGCCTCCAGATCGGGGTTTTGGGCTTTGAGCTCGAGCAGGTCCGCCCGCATGCGGACGAGGGTCGCGATGCCGTTCGGCGCAAGATTGAGCCTGCGGATCAATTCCTGGCGACGCGGTTCTGCCGCCATGCTCATCTCGAGCAGCGCCTTCGGCGTCGGATCGGCGCGATAGGCGTCGATCGCCCGCTCCAGCCGTTCGATATCAGGCCCGAAACGAGACAGCAGCGCCAGCATGAAATCGCGCCGCTTGTCCCGATCGAAGCCTTGCCAGCGATCCAGAATGTTCTTGGCCAGCGCCATGCCCGACGCCTCGCCTCGGCTCGACAGCAGCGTGTCGCAGAGCGCTTCCATGGTGCCGACCGGATTGACATCGCCGTTCCGGGCCGGACCGAGCGACAAGAATCGCCGGCCGCGCTCGGCAATGCTCTGCAGCATGTCGCTGAAAAATGACGTCGTGCTCATTGGACGGTTCCCAGCATCTGGTTCGGCAGCCACGTCGCGATGTCCGGAAAGACGCAGAGGAGAATGATCGCCAGGAACATGACGAGCACGTAAGGCAGGGACCCCCAGAGAATGTCCTTCGTCGGAATCTGCGGCGCAATGGCATTGATGACGAAAAGGTTGAGCCCGATCGGAGGCGTGATCAGGCCGACCTCCATGTTGATCGTCAGCACGATCGCGAACCAGTAGGGGTCGAAACCCGCCTGGGTGACGATCGGGAAGAGCATCGGTGAGGTCATCACGATGACGGCGACGGGGGGCAGGAACATGCCGCAAATCAACAGAAAGACGTTGATGATCAGCATCAGCACCCAGCGGTTGACCTCCATGTCCGCAATCGCAGCCGCGACAGTCTGCGTGATGAACAGCGACGACAGCGCGAAGGCGAAGAGCTCGGCAGCAGCCATGATCATCATGATCATGACGCTTTCCTTCATCGCCGACCCGAAGATGCCGGCGACCGGCCGAAACCGGAAGAGGCGATAGGCGACGATCACGACTGCCAATGTCAGGAATGCGCCCGCACCGGCTGCTTCAGAAGGCGTGGCGATACCGCCATAGAGTACGTAGAGCGTGCCGGCAATGATCAGCAGGAACGGCAGGATGCGCGGAAGGGCGGCCAGCCGTTCCTTCATCGAGTAGCGAACAAGGCGTGCATCGAATTCATAGCCCTTGCGTTTGCAATCGATGACGGCCCAGATCATGAACATGATCGTCAGCAGAATGCCGGGGACGATGCCCGCCATGAACAGCCGCCCGATGGAGGTCTCGGTCGCTATTCCGTAGACGATCAGCGTGACCGAAGGGGGAATGAGAATACCCAGCGTGCCGCCGGCGGCGATGGAGCCGCTCGCGACCGAAGCGGGATAGCCGCGCCGCATCATCTCCGGAATGCCCATCTTGCCGATCGCCGCGCAAGTCGCGGGCGACGAGCCCGTCATCCCGGAAAAGATGGCGCAAGCACCGATGTTGGACAGAATGAGGCCCCCCGGGATGCGGTTCAGCCACCGGTCGAGCGAGGTGTAGAGGTCAGATCCCGCCGGAGACGAGGCAACCGCCGCGCCCATGAGGACGAACATCGGGATCGACACATAGGCCAGATTGGCGATACCGGAAAACATCGTATCGCCGAGCACGTAGAAAATGCCGGCGCCGCTTTGCATGTAGAGGGCTGCGAAGGCGGCAAGACCTAAGGCGAAGGCGATGGGCATTCCCGTTGCCAGCAGCACGAAAAGACATGCAACGATCATCAGTCCAGAGACAGTCGGGCTCACTGAATGATCTCCTGTGGATGGCGGTCGGCGCCCGGGGCCGAACCCGGTTCGGCCGCGCCGGGGCCTATGGCTTCCGGGACTGCCGGGGCGGTGAGGAGCGTCAGAATCTGCGCGACATATTGCAGGCACAGCATGGCAAAGCTGACGGGTAGGGCAGCGAGCGGCACCCAAAGCGGCGGCGCCCAGACGCTGGAGTGTTTCCAGTTTCCCGCCCACGCGTCATGGAACTGAATCCACGTCGCAATCAGCATGACGACGCAAAACAACAGTCCGAGCAGGCCGGCGAGGATTCGCAGGACGTAGCGCGTGCGCTCGCCGACTAGCATCTCGACGACGTCGATGCCCACATGGCCGCCCTTGAGCAAGACGTATGGCGCGCCGAGAAACATGGCTGCGGTCGCGGAAAACACGACGAAGTCCGTCTGCCAGATCGTCGCCTGACGAAATACATAGCGCTGCATGATCATCTGGCAGACGACGAGCATCGCCGCAATGAGCAGGGCCGTCGCAATGGCCGCAAGGCCACGCGAAGCATTGCCGACAGCCTGTGTATAGGCTTTGAGCATCAGATCATCCCCGAGTTGCGCTGGAAGGAACGGCGCGCCGGAGCACGCCGTTCTGTCGGTCCGCCTTACTTCACGGCGAGCGCCTTTTCGATCAGCTTGTCGCCGCCGGGAACGTTGGCGGCGAAGTTCTTGTAGGACGATGCCTTGGCGAGTTCGAGCCAGGCATCGTAATCCTCCTTCGACATCTCGACGACTTCGACGCCTGCCTTCTTGTAGGTGTCGATCATGACCTGATCGCCCTTGCGGACCTCTTCGTTGAAATAGACTTCCGCTTTCTCGCCGGCAGCGAGGATCGCCTTCTGCTGCTCTTCCGTCAGGCCATCGAAGACGCGCTTCGACACCAGCACCGGTTCGTACATGAACCAGAGGGCGTTTTCCCCCGGCGCAGTGAGGCACTTGGCCTGTTCGAACAGGCGATAGGACACGAAACTCGCCGACGAGGTGTTCGCCGCATCCAGGACGCCGGTCTGCATGCCGGTGTAGATTTCCGAAGAAGGCATGGATGAGATCGAAGCACCGGCTTCCACGAGCATCTCCTCGAAGGCCGGCCCGGCGGCGCGGATCACCTGTCCCTTGATCGTGTCGGGGGAAGTGATGCAATTCTTCTTGGAGGCGAAGGCGCCGGAGAGCCACGCATCGGCGATCACCAAGGCGCCGGCATCCTCGATGACCTTCTTGATGTCCCCCATGAACTCGGAATCGTTAAGCCGCATGGCGCGATCGAAATTTCCCACGAGGCCGGGCATCAGGGTCGCGGAGAATTCCGGGTGGCGGCCCGAAGCATAGTCCAAGGGGAACGAAGTCATATCGAGCAGGCCCCGTGTGACCGCATTCCACTGATCGTTCGGCTTGTAGAGCGACGACCCCGGGAACACCTGGATTTCGAGGCCGACATTGGCGGCGGCGACCTCGCGGGCGATGAGTTGCACCATTTCGTCACGAATGTCGCCCTTTCCCCCGGGGAACTGGTGTGACGCCTTCAATACGGTCTGGGCACCCGCTGTGGAAGCGATCAAGCTGCAGATGGCCGCGACAGCGGAAGTCGTCAACTTCCGTCGAAAACTGCTCATTTCTTCCTCCCTGACATGCCGGCCTCCCGCCGGCTTTGTAGTAAGAGTGGATGCATCTTGCGTACCGTGTCAAGATTTTTGTATACAAGAGAAATGGTTGTTGCATACGGGACCGGATAAGGAATGAGCGAAAATATTTTCTACAAGCTGCGGGACGATATCGAGAACGGCATCGTAACGGGCGAGTTCGAGCCGGGTGAACGCCTGGACGAGACGCAACTCGCCATGCGCTTCGGCGTGTCCCGCACCCCGATCCGCGAAGCCTTGATGCAATTGAGCGCGATCGGGCTCGTCGAGATCAGACCGCGGCGCGGCGCCGTCGTCGTGGATCCAGCCCCGCAGCGCGTCTACGAAATGTTTGAGGTCATGGCTGAACTGGAAGGCATGGCCGGTGCTCTTGCCGCGCGCCGGCATACGGAGGAAGACAGCGCGGCTCTGTTGGCTGCCCACGAGAAATGCCGGGAAGCGGTCCTCAGCGAGGAGACCGATCGCTACTATTACGAGAACGAGATTTTCCATCGCGCGATATACACGGCGAGCCATAGCGGCTTTCTGGAGGAGCAATGCACGACCCTCCATCGCCGCCTTCGCCCCTATCGCCGCCTGCAGCTCAGAGTTCGCAACCGCATGAAGGTCTCGTTCAGGGAACATGGAGAGATCGTCGAGGCCATTCTCTCCGGCAATGCGGATGGCGCGCGGGAGGGATTGCGCAGCCATGTGGCGGTCCAAGGCGAACGCTTCGGCGACCTTGTCGCAAACCTCTCGAACCGTGACCGGCGGAGCGGTCGGCTCGGATAGGAACCGGACGATGAGGCATTCCGATCCCAATACAGTACCTGAGAATACAGGCTGCGCGGGCCACTAAAAATTGCCGGTTTTATTTAAAATTCCTGGGTGTTTATTGTGGGTTGGGGGGATTCTTGGTTGACCTTGGGGCAGGTTCTCGAAACACTCCCGGCGGTTACGGCCAACACGTAGCGTCACGAAAGTGCGACATTGTGCCGAGTGTCGTGGAGGAACACAGGAACCATGACAAGGTCAAGAGGCTCCCTTTTTGCGTTCTTCTGCTTCGTTGTGGCTCTGTGTACGGGCATTGGCGCCAGTCCCCCGGCCTCGGCAAACGGCGATTCGGTCGAAATCTCGTCGAATTTTTCCCGGTCGATCAAGGTTGCGAAGGGCAAGACGGTCACGATCAGGGCCGTGCAGCGATTCGATGAGATCGTCATCGGGGATCCGGAGATTGCGACCGTAACCCCTCTGACCGATCGTTCCTTCTATATTCTCGGCAATGAACTGGGCTCGACAAGCCTCACCATTTTCGATGCGGAAAAGAATCCGGTCGGCATTATCGACATAGAGGTGACGCTCGATACGAAATTGCTGTCCTCGACGATCCGACAGTCGGTGCCGGGCTCGAGCGTAAAGGTAACCTCGGCGAACGGAAGGATCGTTCTTTCCGGCTCTGCCACGGACGCGGTTGCGGCTACCCAGGCTGAGCAGATCGCATCGCGCTTTGCCGGCGACGAGGAGGTCATCAATTCCATTAAGATCACGTCGTCCCAACAGGTACAGCTGAATGTCAGATTCGTGGAGATCAACCGCGACGTCGGCAAGGAGCTTGGAACCCAGATCAGTGCCGCCTATGCCTGGTCGAACGGGAGTGTCGAGTTCAACTCCTCCCCGCGCGCGACATCCAATACGCCGGCCGGCTCGCTTATCGGCAGCCTCATCGGAGAGGGCTACTCGGTCGATGTGGCGATCGATGCGCTCGAAGACAGGGGTATGGCCCGGCGCCTCGCCGAGCCGAACCTGATAGCGCGTTCCGGTGAGACTTCGAGCTTTCTGGCCGGCGGCGAATTCCCTATCCCCATCTCGGAGCAGGACGGAACCATCACCGTCAGCTATAAGAAGTTCGGTGTCGGTCTGGATTTCACGCCGACCGTGCTCAGCGATGGCCTTATCTCCCTCGACATCGAGCCGGAGGTATCGGCGATCGACAACACCGCCTCCTACCGGGTGGGAAACATTGCGATCCCGGGCTTCTCCGTCCGCCGTGCCCGGACGTCGGTCGATCTCAAGAGCGGCCAGAGCTTCATGATCGCCGGCCTCCTGCAGAGCGAGAACAATCTCATCACCCAGCGCGTGCCGGGCCTCGGGCAACTTCCCATTCTCGGCGCGTTGTTTTCGTCCAAGGCTTACCAGCGCCGCGAGACCGATCTCGTGATCATCGTCACGCCTCATCTCGTCAAACCGATCGATCCCCTCAAAAAGGTCGCCAGCCCGTCGGATCGAACGAAACGGCCGACCGAAGCTGAATTCTTTCTCGGCAATATCGATGAAGTGGAGGTCAACGGCAGGGGCCGGTCTGCGTCGAGGCAGGCGCGTGTCGTCCGCGCACCGAGTTCCGGCCATTTTCTGGAGCTCCAATGATCCGCAGAAGCAGCAGGCCTAAAGGCTTTCACGGCTTTCTTTTTCTTGCGTCGATCCTGCTTTCCGGGTGCCAGAGCTACGAATTCGTCCGCAGCGAAACGATAGCCCTGTCCGCAGGCGATGCAATCGCGGCCAATAGCGCGATGCAGATGGTCGATCCGTGGCCGCCAAGGGTCAAGCAGACCAGCTTGGTCACGCCGGCCGACCTGGAACAATATAAGCCGCAGGACGCGGAGCAAAACGGGACGAACGGGGGAAATGGTGAGCCTTATCCGAACGACACCACGACGCAGTAGCAAGAGGGCGGCGATCAGCGAATGGAGATGACAATAGGCGAGTCCGGCCGGAGTGTGCTGGGCCGTCCGGGAGGAGAACGCCGGACCACGGAACTGGCCATGGCGATCGTCGCCGCTGTGCTTCTTTCGAGCTGTCAGACGTCGGAGGTGTTGTCGGGTGCCGAATTTGACCCGACATCCGCTCTGATGTCATCCGGAGACGTGAGCAAGTCCGATCTCGATCAGGGCAAGCTTCAATTCATGAACGGCAATTATGGGCTCGCCGAGAAGCACTTTCGAAAGGCGGTAGAGCTGCGGCAGGACAACGCCGAGGCGCTGATGGGATTGGCGGCCTGCTATGACCGCCTCGGCCGGTTCGATCTGGCGGACCGCGCCTATAGCCAATTGCTCAAGGTGGCCGGGCGCCAGCCACGCATCGTCAACAACATGGGCTACTCGCACTATCTCCGAGGCGAGAAGGCAAAAGCCCGCAAATTGCTGCTCGAAGCTCGTGCGGCATTACCGGGGGACGAGACGATCGAGGCCAATCTTGCCTTGTTGGACCGCAGTTGAGGGCATAGCGTCAGGCTCCCGCCGTCGGGCGATGTTGATCGGCTTCGCCTTCGCAGCTAGCTTCGACGGTCAGCAACTGGGTGACCGCCATGGCCAGTGACGTCCTTGCCCGTTCCTTCGGCAAAGAGGCATTCGGGCTCGACCCGCAGAATTACCACACGGCCCGGCCGCCCTATCCGGAGCTCGTCTGGGATGCGCTACGAAAGCGCGCAGGACTCCGAAGCGGTATTTCCATCCTCGAGATTGGAGCCGGAACCGGGCTGGCCACCGAACGCCTTCTTGACGATCGGCCCCAACGGCTTCTGGCTGTAGAGCCAGACAGGCGGCTAGCAAAGTTTCTTCGCGATCGATTGGACGAGGAAGAGCTCGAAGTGGTGGAAACTCCCTTCGAAAAATTGAAAGTTCCGGAAAAGAGTTTCGATCTCGTCGTCAGTGCGACGGCGTTTCACTGGATTGATGCCGTTCCCGGCCTGCGGCGCATACAGCGACTGCTGCGAGACGGCGGTAGCGTCGCTCTCATTTGGAACGTGTTCGGGGACGGTGTCAGGCCCGACCCATTTCATCGAGCAACGGCACACCTGTTCTCGGGCCATCGTACGAGCCCGTCCGGTGGCGGAACGACCCAGACGCCATACGGCCTCGATGTCGGAGCGCGACTGGCCGACTTGGAGGAGGCTGGATTTACGTCCGACGAGCCAGAGCTCATAGACTGGACCCTGTCGCTGGACCCGTCCGCTGTTCGACGCCTCTACGCGACCTACTCGAATGTCACGGCACTGCCGGAGGACGAGCGGGAAAGATTGCTCGGCGGACTGGAGAAAGTGGCCGAAACCGAGTTCGCAGGCGTTGTCACCAGAAACATGACCACGTCGGTTTACACGGGAAGACGAGAGTAACGGGGTGCAGGGGAGGGAGGATCAAACTCCCGGACCAGCCCTCACAAAGAGAGGGAGTGCTATGGCGTTGGATCGTGCCGACTTTTACGACGCAGAATTGGCGCGACACAATCGCCACCTGCGGGTTGCTGCCGACTTTGGCGCAGATGATCGGGTGCTCGATATCGGCTGCGGTGCAGGACAGACGACGCGCGAGGCCGCCCGCGCCGCGTCGCAAGGCGAAGCGATCGGTGTGGATATTTCCGCGGAGATGCTTGAGGAGGCAAGGCGACGGAGTGCCGCTGAGGGTCTGCGGAATGTGATGTTCGAGCAGGGCGACGCGCAATTTCACGGATTCCCGACCGGCAGTTTCGACCTTTGCATCAGCCGGTTTGGCGTGATGTTCTTTGCCGATCCGGCGGCGGCATTTGCCAATATCGGCCGGGCCATGCGCCCCGGCGCGCGCCTTGTGTGGATGGTATGGCAGAGCCGGGAGCGTAACGAGTGGTCGCGCGCCATCCGGCAAGCCCTGGCGCCGGCAATTGCGGTTTCCGCAGGTGCTGCCGACCCGTTTTCACTTGGCGATCCTCCGGTTGCCGCGGACCTTCTGAGATCGGCCGGCTTTACTTCGATCGACTTTGCGGACGTGCGAGAGCCGGTCTTCTATGGATCGGATGTCGATGCCGCGTTCGATGCACTCACCAGCCTTTATCTTGTGCAGGACGCTCTCGCGGCCGCAAATGAACCGCCGGACAAACCACTGCAGCGGCTGCGCGGCTTGCTTGAGGCGCATATGACCCCGAAGGGCGTATTTTTCGACTCTCGCGCGTGGATCATGACTGCCCGCCGGCCAGGCGGCGGAGGCTGACTACGCCAAGAAAGTCTGCGATCAGCAAGTGGTCTGCCAAGTGGACACTGTGTCGGTATCCGATGTCGGGAATGAGTGAGACGGCGAAGCGCGGTTGCCCGTTCCTTCGGCGATCTGGCGTGCCAAGATTTCGACCCCCCTGTACTATGAAAGAGACCACCGCTTCTTGACGTCTGCATTGTATAAGCTACAACTTGTCCTTGCGGCGTGACCACCTCTCCTCCTGAAGCGGGATGATCGTCATGTGTCAAAAATCCTCTGGATCGCAGCAGTCGACGCAATGTAAGGCTGCCGTGCATGCGGCGTCCCGTCCTGCAGCGTTGTTCCTTCTTGCGCATCCCGTTTTCACCTTGCTGCGCTCTGGCAGAGAAATGCTTGCGGCGGCTCTCGTGCTCGGACTTTGCGCGACCGCCAGCGCCGATGACGTGCTTTTCGAAAACGTCCACATCTTCGACGGAAAAAGTGCTGCTCTTTCGGCGCCGTCGAATGTTCTGGTCCAAGGCAATGTTATCGCGGAGATTTCGGTAAGCCCCATCGAAGCCGAAGGCGCTGAGCGCATTGCCGGCAACGGGCGAACGCTAATGCCGGGCCTGATCGATGCGCACTGGCATGCGATGTTGGCTGCTTCCACCCCGGCAGAGGCAATGGGCGACGTCAGCTTCGCCAGCATCGTGGCCGGCGATGAGGCGACGGATACGCTGATGCGCGGCTTCACCACCGTTCGCGACGTGGGCGGGCCGGCGTTCGGCCTCAAGCGGGCCATAGACCGGGGCATCATCCCCGGACCGCGCATCTATCCGTCCGGTGCCATGATCACGGTGACCAGCGGGCATGGCGATTTCCGCCAGCTCACCGACCTGCCAAGGAGGACGGGCGGCCTGCTCACCCCGATGGAGACGAGCGGGGGTGCCATGGTCGTGGACAGCCCCGACGAGGTGCGTCTGCGCGTCCGCGAGCAGTTCATGCAAGGCGCCGTTCTGATCAAGCTGACGGCGGGCGGCGGGGTGTCTTCACCCTTCAGCCCGCTCGACGTCACCACCTTTACCGAGCCGGAATTGCGGGCCGCCGTGGAAATCGCCGAGAATTGGGGCAGCTACGTCGCCGCGCACGCCTTCACCCCTGATGCGATCCGGAAGGCTATCGCTGCTGGTGTGAAGTGCATCGAACACGGCTTCCTCATGGATGAGGCCACTGCCAAGCTGATCGCCGAAAAGGACATTTGGCTGAGCTTGCAGCCACTTCCGGAATTGATGAGGACAGGCCTTCGCGAGGGTTCGGTCGAGCGTGCCAAGGCCGATGAGGTGTGGCCGGGTATCGGCAGGACGTACGAACTGGCAAAGAAATACAAGATCAAGACCGCGTGGGGCACGGATGTCCTGTTCTCCCGTGCACTGGCGAGGCAACAAGGAGCAATTCTTGCCTCACTCGTGCGTTGGTACACGCCTTCCGAAGCGCTCGTTATGGCAACGGGGACCAATGCCGAACTGCTGGCGCTGTCGGGCCAGCGCAACCCCTATCCGGGAAAGCTCGGCGTGATCGAGGAAGGCGCGCTCGCGGACCTCCTGCTCGTCGAAGGCAATCCGCTGGAGAATATCGACCTGGTGGCCGATCCCGCCAACAGCTTCAAGATCATCATGAAGGACGGCATGATCTACAAAAACACACTCGCCCAGTGAGCAACGACGGCCTGATGGCACCACCGAAGACTGCTGTCGTCGCATGCTACTGATGGACTGAGCAGATCGTCTGAGAGGTAGGTGCATGCCCGCCGCAAGAATGAAGATAATCTACACTACCCAAATTCTGATAGCGACTCTGCTCCTCCTCGCAATGCTCTCGATGGCAAGTTCGATATTTGCCCCAGTAGCTTTTGCGCTATTTATCATCGCGCTTGTGTGGCCGACGCAGTGCCGCTTGCAGGCTATGCTCCCTCGCCACTTGGCGCTCATCATCAGCTTCCTCTTGGTCGTGCTCGCCATCGTCGCGTTCGGCTGGCTCATAGCCTGGGCATTCGGGCATGTCGGCCGGTGGTTCATCGCGGATGCAGCGCGTTTTCAGCAGCTCTACGATCAGGTTCGCCTGTGGCTCGAGGAACACGGCGTAGCGGTTGGCATGCTCTGGTCAGAGAACTTCAGCGTTGGCTGGATCGTGCGTACTGTACAGGCCGTAAGCGGCCGGCTTAACAGCACCTTGAGTTTCTGGCTGATCGCGCTCGTCTATGTCCTGCTCGGGCTGATGGAGGTGGAGGCTTTCGGGCGCAGGCTCGAGGCCATGCGAAACCGGACGGGCAGTACATGGTTTCTTCGTGGCAGCCAACAAACCGCTATGAAGATTCGCCGCTACATGATGATCAGGACCGTGATGAGTGTCGTCACCGGGCTTCTGGTTTGGATTTTCACCCGCGCTGTCGGGCTGTCTCTCGCCGAGGAATGGGGCTTTATCGCGTTCGCTCTCAACTACATCCCCTTTCTTGGGCCGCTTGTGTCCACCCTGTTCCCGACGCTCTTTGCTCTTATCCAGTTCGGGACTGTGGAGACCGTCTTGATTGTCTTTACGGGCTTGAACCTCATTCAGTTCGTTGTGGGCAGTTATATCGAGCCACGAGCCTCAGGCAGCGCGCTGTCAATGTCCCCTGTCATGGTCCTGTTTTCCGTTTTCTTGTGGGGTTACTTATGGGGGATCTTCGGCGCCTTCATCGGCGTGCCGATAACGATCGCGTTGCTGACCTTCTGCAACCAGCATCCGTCCAGCAAGTGGCTTTCAGAATTGTTCGGTCTGGAGATCGCAACCGACGCTTCGACGCCCAGCGGATAATGCGGTCGTCATCGTCGGCCATGCTATGTGGGTCAAGCGATTACGATCGCGCCGATACCGTCCCGGCAGTCAGGTGGGTGGCGATGCCTGATTGTTTCCAGTTTTGTCCGGCCGGGGGAAAAATGCAAATCTCAGCCAAGCCACGCCATGCGCCAGAAAATCGATCCCCAGCAAGAGTGCAAGGAGCCAAAGGCCCGTCTTCGGGAACTCGGCCAGGACGACAAGTCCCGCGCCGGCCCCGAACGCTCCCGACAGCATCATAGGCCATCCTGCCTCACGCCAGTGGCTAATGCTGAGCAAGATCCTGACGGCGCCCGAGAGGATGAACAGCAGGCCGACCGTGTAGGTTTGCAGCAAGTCTTGTGTGCGCCCTGAGCGGGCCACCATGTTCGTGAGGACTTCCATCACGCCCGAGCCGGCGACGTCGGTTAGCATTAAGCCGAGGGCGATATATAAAAATCCGAGCAGCGTTTGCCATGACAGGCCACCCCACCGTCTCGCCCAGAAGGCATATACGATTTCGAACACGCCAACCAAGATGGCGGCGGTTCCGACGAAGGCCGGAGTGACGACTGGTGCAAACGCCACATCCCCCAGGACGACCAGTCCCGCCAGAAGCATTACGCCGCCAAGGACGACCCGAACAGAAGGCGGGGGGCCGCTCGGGTCGCCACCTGCATTGACCGGCATGGTGTCGTAAGATGCCATGGCTTCCTCGTGACTCCGGCTGCTCGTTGCAAACACTATGCTCCGAGAAGCGGTGCGATCGTCGGCAAACCTTCAAAGGCGTCGGCGCATCGATCCGCGGGCGGACTGACCGTCTGTATGGACCTTGCGCCTGCAGGCAGTGCCGGGCGGCAGATCGCACTATCGCCGTTCATTTCGGCGAAGGACGTGGCCCGCGATGAAAGCTATACCGATGAGCAGAAGGACTACTCCTGCCAATCCGATTCCGAACGAGCCATATCGGTAGCCGGACGCCGCGAGGAGGAAACCAATAATGATACTCCCGAATCCGATCAGCTTCATTTTCATCAGGTTGAAGTTTTCGCCGTATCCTGCCATGTGAGTATCCAATTTCTGCGCGTCCGGTTCAGTCGTCACCAACGCGAACGGCGTCTAAGCAGCGCTCGCTTTCTGCAAGGCGTCCCGCAGCAGTTGCTCCTTGCTTTCATCCAGTGAGGTTTTCAGGATGGTGCCGCCAAATGGCGATATGTCCTTCAGAACCTTGTCCTCAGTCATCTCCTTCACCAGCACGAACAGCGCCGCATTGCCGGGCTGAAGACCTCTGGCAAGTTCCTTCATGAAGTCGTCGTTGATGCCCACATCGCTCAGCGCGCCCCCGATTGCTCCGGAGGCCGCACCTACGGCCACCCCGATCAGCGGGTTGAGGAACAGCACACCGACGAGCAGTCCCCAGAAGCTTCCTGAAGCGGCACCGGCCGCAGTGAGGTTCATCAGTTGATTCAACTTGACCTTGCCTGCGTCAGTCTTTGTCGCGATCACGGCGTCGCCCAATGTGAGCAAGTATTCTTTCTGCAGTCCAATCAGGCGCTGTCGGACTTCTTCGGCTTTGTCTTCACTGGGATAAATAATGGCAATCAGGCTGGACATGACTAACTCCCATTTACGTTAGTTGCGAAGCTTAGCGGCAACCTGGCGCGCACCCTGAATGCCCAATGGTGCCGGTCGCGCAGGCGTTCACGGCCGTCCGGGAATAAGGTTGCAGGGGGCGCCAGGCGGCAGGTTTCATCGGCACCTTGCGATGATGATTGTCCCGTCGGGCTGTCTGTATCTGCAGTTGCCACGGTTGTAGGACGGAGTCGTTGCAGTTCCGACCGCGGCCCCGACCAGAGCTCCGCCAGCCGCACCCGCGACAGTGCTCGTTGTGTTCCCTCCAATCAACTGGCCCGCCACCGCGCCTGTTCCGGCGCCTATCAGAGCTCCGCCCAGGCCACGTTGGTTCTGTTCGGTGGCGCACCCACCGGCAAGCGCGGCCACAACCGCAAGCGAGAGAGGGAGTATCGTCCTTCGGGCCATGGCATTTCTCCTTGTGCGAGAGCGCCAATCTCTGGAAAATCGGGCTGAGAGATCAGACGATTCTCAGGGCAGGGCTAGAGGCGCTCCGGGCCAGCGACCACCGATCTTGGTCAGTAATCCACCGCATCACGGGTAATTGGGCAGGTCATGCAATGGCCACCGCCGCGTCCGCGACCGAGTTCGGCGCCCGTAATGGTGATCACTTCAATGCCGGCTCTGCGTAGAAGCGTATTGGTGTAGGTGTTGCGGTCGTAGGCCAGCACGACGCCGGGCGAGAGGCAGACGAGATTTGCGCCGCTGTCCCATTGCGTCCGTTCGCGCACATAGGCGTTCCCGCCGGTCTCGACCACGCGCATTTCCTTGAGACCCAGGGCGTCCCGCACCGTTTCGACAAACGAGCCACGATCCCTGTGCAGCTCGACGGAGCCCGGCTTCTCACCCGGTCTGTAGGAGAATGCCTCGATTTCGTTGACAATGTCGGGGTAGATAAGCACGCAGTCGCGGTCGGCGAAGGTGAAGACCGTGTCCAGGTGCATAGCCGCACGTAATTTTGGCATTGCGGCGACAATCACGCGCTGCGCGGCGCCTTTTTCGAACAGGGTTGCGGCGAGCTGGCTGATCGCCTGCCGCGACGTTCGCTCGCTCATGCCGATCAACACGTTACCTTTGCCGATCGGCATGACGTCGCCGCCCTCGAGTGTGGCGAGCCCCCAGTCCAGGGTCGGGTCGCCCCACCAGACATTGACCTTGCCGGCGAAATCCGGATGGAACTTATAGATCGCAGTGGCGAGAATAGTCTCTTCGTGACGCGCCGGCCAGTAGAGCGGGTTGAGGGTCACTCCGCCGTAGATCCAGCAGGTGGTATCACGCGTATAGAGCGTGTTGGGCAGCGGGGGAAGGAGATACTCTGCGACTCCAGCAGCGTCCCGGATCAAATCCAACATTTCGCCGCCAATAGCCTCGGGGAATTCATGGGTCGACAGTCCGCCTATCAGGGTTTCCGCAAGCTCCCGGTCGGGCAGCCCTTCGAGGTAGCTGCGGATCTCGTCAACGAGCTCAAGCCCGACCTGGTTGGGCACGACCTGGTTATCGAGTATCCACTTCCTGGCTTCGGGAAGTGCCACGGTCTGGGCCAGCAGGTTGTGCATCTCGACAACCTCGACGCCGCGGTCTCGCATCTTGGTCATGAAGTCGAAATGGTCGCGCCGGGCGTTGTCGACCCAGAGGACGTCGTCAAACAGGAGGGCGTCACAATTGCTCGGCGTGAGCCGTTGATGAGCACGCCCCGGCGCGCAGACCATGACCTTGCGTAACTGGCCGACCTCGGAATGCACGCCGAAAGTGTGCTGGGTCGAGCTTTCAGAAGACATGGCAAATCTCCTTTTCAGATCGTCAGGTAGCCGGTGGACAATCCGATGATCGCGGCGATGCAGCCGATGACTGCAGTCGCGAAAATCAGCCAGTCGATGGATGTGTTGAAAACGCGCTTGCCCCGCTCCCGTCTTGCCCAGAAATAGAGGATCGTGCCAGGGGCATACAGAAGAGCCGACAGCAGGACGAACTTGATGCCGCCCGCGACAATCATGAAAAATGTGTAGACGGCGGCGATGCTGGCGATGATCAGGTCGCGGGTGCGTTCACGCGGCCGGACCTCGTAAGTCTCGGCGCGTTGAGCCAGCATGAAGCCGAAGGCAGCCACGAACATGTAGGGGATCAGCGACATTGCGCTCGTCAAGTTCAGCATCAGCGCGAACGCATCCCGCGACCAATAGGTGCTGATGACGAACAGTTGGACGATGATGTTGGTAAGCCACAGCGCCGCTGCGGGCACCTTGTTTTGATTCTCGGTGCCGAAAAGACGGGGCATGTCGTCCGTGCGCGCGGCTACGTAGAGCACTTCCGCGCACACCAACGACCAGGCGAGATAGGCGCCAAGCACCGAGACGATCACCCCGATGCTGATGAAAACCGCACCCCAGGGGCCGACGACGGCAGCAAGCACTCCGGCCATCGAAGGCTGGCTCATGGCGGCGATCTCGGGGCGCGTCAGGGCCGCATAGGGCAGCAGCGTGACCAGTACCATCAGCGCGCTGACGCCGATGAAGCCCATGATCGTGGCCGTTCCGATATCGGAGCGCGTCTGAGCATAGCGCGAATAGTTGCTCGCCCCTTCGATGCCGATGAAGACGAAGACCGTCGCCAGCATTGTCGCCTGGATTTGTTGGAGGAGGCCTGCCTCCGACATCCCCTCGCCACCCCAGAAGTTGAGCCGGAACAGGTCGAGCTTGAAGAAAAAGAACAGGATGATGATGAAGGCAATAATAGGAATGACCTTCGCGACGGTCACGACGGTGTTGACAAACGCCGCCTGCTGGATGCCTCTCAAGATCATGAAGTGGAAGAGCCAGATACCGATCGAAGCGACGAGTATTGCGACGACAGTATTGCCGTCACCGAAGACCGGGAAAAAATTGCCAAGCGTGGACTTGATCAGTACCCAGTACGACACGTTGCCGATGCAACTGCCGATCCAGTAGCCGAAGGCGGATAGGAAGCCGGGATAGTCGCCAAAACCTTCTTTGGCATAGGCGAAAACGCCGGCGTCAAGATCGGGCTTGCGTTCCGCCAGCGACTGGAAGACGCGCGCCAGCATGTACATGCCGCCCCCTGCAATGCACCAGGCGATGATTGCGCCGAACGGCCCTGTTGCGACGCCGAATGTTCGCGGGAGCGAGAAGATGCCTGCGCCGACCATGGAACCGACGACCATGCCAGTCAGAGCAAACAGGGAAAGCTTCTGCGCCATCGCATTACTCCCGGATTCGCCGGTGAAGAGGCGTCTGCGGAGGTGCGGACGCGCGAACAACTCTGGAGATCGCTTGCTTGACAGGTGAAATTACGGATATTGCATGCGGCGTGGATTTTTGAAGATGCTATCTGCTTCTGGCGCCGCTTTATAGCGTACTTGAATTAATCACAATGTTAACGTGTAATACTCAAAATTGCAAGAGCGAAACGCTTTGCTGATGAAATCCTTACCCAAGGACATGAGATCTACATCGCCGCGCGTGACTTTCATACGGTTAAAGAACACTTCAACGTTTTGTGTTACTTCATTTTTTCTCAATCTATATAGTGATGCGGCCGGTCAGGAGACTGTAGATGCCGGCAAGGCATCCGGCCACTGCAGCTATGAAGACGAGCCATTCCCGAGGGCCGAACACCGGCTTCTTCTGTTCTCGCCTTGTGTAGACGAACAGGACCGTTCCAAGCGCGTAGAGAATGGCGGAAAGCAGCAGGAACTTCAGGCCGCCGGCATAGATCATAAATGCCGTGTAGACGGTGGCGGCACCCGCGAAGATCAGATCGCGGAACCGCTCTTTAGGTCGGATGTCATAGGTCTCGCCGCGCTTGGCGACAAGGAAGCCATAGGCTGCCACCAGCAGGTATGGAACCAGAACCATTGCGCTCGTCAGGTTTACCATCAATCGAAACGCATCTTCGGAAAACAGGGTGCTGATGAGGAAGAGCTGGATCACGCCATTGCTCAGCCAAAGAGCCGCCGCCGGAACCTTGTTGCTGTTCTCCCTGGCGAGTACGCTCGGCATGTCTCCGTTTTTGGCGGCGCAGAAGAGCACTTCGACGCAGATCAGCGACCATGCGAGATACGCTCCGAGCACGGAAACGATCAAACCGGCACTGACAAAGACGGAGCCCCATGGCCCGACGACGGATTCCAGAACGGAAGCCATCGATGGTTGGCGCATGCCCGCGATTTCGGGTCGTTCCAGGACTCCGTAGGGCAGTAGGGTTACCAGCACCATCAGTCCCAATACGACTACGAACCCCAGTGTCGTGGCCACGCCCACATCGGAGCGCTCGCGCGCGTAGCGCGAATAGACGCTGGCGCCCTCTACGCCGATGAACACAAAAACGGTGACCAGCATGGTCGCACGAATCTGCTCGAAAAGGCTCGCCTCGGGCATGTCCGCGCCGCCCCAAAAATTGGTGCGAAAGAGGTCGGTCTCGAACGCACCGAGCAGGATGACTATGAAGATCAGAATGGGCACGATCTTTGCCACGGTGACGACAGTGTTGATGGCCGCGGCCTCTCTGATCCCTTGCAAGATCATGAAGTGGAAGCCCCACAGCGCGACAGAGGAGACAAGCACGGCCGCGATCGTGTTGCCGTCGCCGAAGATCGGGAAGAAGGCGCCCAGAGTGGCCTTGATCAACACCCAGTACGACACATCGGCGATGCAGCCGACCAGCCAATAGCCGAGAGCCGAAAGGAAGCCGGCATAGTCGCCGAAGCCGGCGCTCGCATACGCGTAGACGCCTGCGTCGAGGTCCGACTTGCGTTCCGCGAGCACCCGGAACACGTGAGCCAGAGTGAAGATGCCCGCCCCTGCGACGCACCAGGCCACGATCGCACCGAACGGACCAGTCGCACTGCCGAAGGTGCGCGGCAGTGAAAATATGCCCGCTCCCACCATGGAACCGACGACGAGTGCGGACAGCGAAGCGAGCGAAAGTTTCTGAGCAGTGCTGGTCATGCGGCTCCGATTGCGTCACGGTTGCCTGATTAAAAGCACTTACTGATGAGCTGACCCTACGTGTTAGGGCCGAAAGGTTGTACCTCCTGCTTCAAAACTTCAAGCTGTAAAATCTAGGGGACCCGGCTGGAGATAGTTGTGATAATCTGCGTCTGTCGCCAGTACCCAATGATCCCGGGTGGTCTAGCGGATTAGCGGCTCGTCAGTTCCGGTCCCTTCGCGGCGGTGGATCGGCGTTGTCTCCTTTTTGCGCCTCCACAAAACGAATGATGTCGTCGACCATGCGGGCGTCCCACAGATCGTTATGGCCGGCGTCGTAGATGAGCATCTGCTTGGGCTCGGGAGCGATTTGATACAGAGCTTCGCCCGAAGACAAGGGGATGATGGTGTCATGCCGGCCGTGGATAAACAGCTTCGGTTGCCTCACCTCTGCGATTTTCAGATCTGAGCGGAAGGGATCTTTGGTGAGGAGCGCAACCGGAAAGAACGGATAGTAGGTCTGAGCGAGCGAGAGGACCGACAGGTAGGCAGACACGAGGATAGCCGCGACTGCCGGCCGTTGCCCAGCCGTATTGACTGCCACACCGCTTCCTAGCGACTGGCCCAGCACGACGATCTCGTTTCCCGAACGTTCAGCAAGCCAGTCGAAAGCGGCAATGCCATCAATCAATAAGCCATGCTCGTTCGGCGTCCCAGTTGATCCCGGATAGCCGCGATAGGAAAGCGCGAGCAAGCCGATGCCGCGTGCGGCAAGAGCCTGGGCGAAGAAGCCATAATTGCTGACCCGGTCGGCATTTCCGAGGAAGAACAACACCGACGGCTGGCCGGGCTCGCTCTGGCTATAGAGGCCATGAAGCGTTTCTCCATCGCTCGTTTGGATGTACACGTTCTGCCCCCAGCTCGCCCGCTCGGGCGCCAAACTTGCGCTTGCACCGGGGAAAAGGAGCGCGCGCTGGGACAGATACGTCACGCCGACAAGCGAGATGTATGCGAAAGCCGCCAACAGCGGCAAGATCAGCAGGAGTTTAGTGGCATTCACAGTTGATGCCCGCTTGCTCGTCCGCTCCATTGAGATCGTCGGGTTAGTATGCCCAAATGGGACCTGCCATCACAACGTTCTTGTGTCGCCGGTGAGTCTCGACCCTGCTTACGCCGGCGGATGCGTCCTGGGGAATGTAAAATTTCCTTCACTCCGACATGGAATAAGCCATTCTTGCGATCAACTGTTGGCGTGAACTGCGGAGGCGTGACATGAGTAAGTCGAAAGACGAGGTAGAACGCATCGATTGGCTCGAAGCGGAGCTTGCTGACACAATCGACGAGGATTACGAGCTCGAGCTTTCAGAGCCGGCCTTATCCGAGGAAATACGCAAGATTTACCGTAAAGCGCACCCTCCGACGCTTCCCCGCATGGACTATTTCCGCGCGCTCCTGGCGTTGCAGGCGGAGCTAATCAGGCTGCAGGACTGGGTCGTCTACCACAAGGAGAAGGTCGTCGTAATCTTCGAGGGACGCGACGCGGCTGGAAAGGGCGGCGTCATCAAGCGCATCACCCAGCGACTCAATCCGCGCATCGTGAGAACGGTGGCACTGCCGGCGCCGTCCGATCGCGAGAAGACTCAATGGTATTTCCAGCGTTATGTGCCACATCTTCCGGCCGGCGGCGAAATCGTCCTCTTCGACCGCTCCTGGTACAACCGCTGCGGCGTCGAACGCGTCATGGGCTTTGCGACCGAGGAGGAGGTCGAGCAGTTCTTCGACGACGTGCCGGAATTCGAACGCATGCTGGTGCGCTCCGGCGTTCGGCTGGTCAAATATTGGTTCTCGATCACCGACGAGGAACAACAACTGCGCTTTCTGACGCGCATCCACGACCCGCTGAAACAGTGGAAGCTCTCGCCGATGGACCTGCAATCGCGCGTGCGTTGGGAAGCCTATACCAAGGCCAAGGAAGAGACCTTCGCCCGTACCAACATTCGCGAAGCGCCATGGCACATCGTCGAGGCCAACGACAAGAAGCGGGCGCGGCTCAACTGCATCGACCATCTCTTGAAGCAAATCCCTTATGAGGATGTGCCGCACGAGGATATCACCTTGCCGGAGCGCATTTTCAATCCCAACTACGAGCGGAAGGTCCTGCCTCCGGAGCTTTATGTTCCCGCGAAATACTGACATCCCGGATATAAACGCGCGAAAACATCCGGCGAGTCGGCGGGGATGGTCGCAAACCCCGCGTGGGGAAATTCACCGCAAATTGCTCTTCGGAAACAGAACGCGATCGGGTTCTGCGTTCATTCGCGCCAGCATTTCCTTGATCAGGCGTGTTTTGGTGCGCCCCGCTTCCTTCGGCGGCACGAGATAACGCACGATGGCCTCGAGCCAGGTGTTTTCGCTGACGCGAAAATGAACCACGGGATGCTCCTTCACCTCGAGTTCGTCCACCGGCGTATTCGAGAGGATGTGCTTATAGATCTTCACCTTCTGGCTCATGATGTCGCCGACCTGCTCTTCCACGACCTCTCTCATGGTCAGCGCCACGAACTCCAGATCGCTTTCATAGGCGAGCTGGAACTTGATTTCGTTCCAGACGTACGGAAACAGCGGCCAGGAATAGTTGAAGACCGGCGTCTCGAACACGGTGGAGTTCGGAAACTTGATGATGCGTCCGCTCGGATGATCGGTCCAGAGGTACTCGCCGCCGAATTCCCACAGCGTCGTATCGAGATAGCTGACATCGATGACATCGCCATGGGCATCGCCGATACGAATTCGGTCGCCAACGCGATATGGCGCCCTGGCCAGGATATAAATCCAGGCGATGAAACTGGAGATCGGCATTTGCAGCGCAAAGCCGAGAATGAGTGAAATCAGGCCGAGCGAAACGACCGCGGCGTACCAGTTTACGAATAAGACCGAAATCGCCACGAAGACGATGGCGACCACGACGACCAATCGAAAAATACGTTTCAGGTTGAAACGCGAGACACGGTTGGGAATTCGGCCAATGAGAAAGACTTCAATTAGGTTCGCAACGGTCAGCATAATAAAAATGAGAAGGCCGCCCTTGACGTAATTCATCACGCGGAGGCGTAAGGGCGCGTCAAACCAATCCAGGCGCCAATTGATCAGGACTTGGACGCCAAAAAGCAGCAAGGCAGCGGCCGCGAAGCCAACCGTCCACCAGACGTCTTCCTTGCGAAGGCTGAAGCGAAATTTTTCCTCGGGCCTTTTCGCCTTCTGTTGCATGGTTTTTGGATCAGCGGTCTGTTGCGCGACCCGTTCGAGCCGGGAAAGGTTCTCCTGTTCCTTGTCGCGTCGTTCCATGGGTTCACCCCGGTGTCGCCATCCCCGTCCACACAGTCTAAGGCAGCGAGCAACCCATTATATCATCATTGAACGCCGAAGTGGGCACCATCCATGTTCAGCACTGGCCGAGCCGATGGCTGCAGTCCGCAATGACACGCAAGCTGCCATCGAAGGCGGCAAGGTTGGAGCTATTCGCAGGCCGATCCCGAACGTTGGAAATGACTCGCGTTCTCTGGGGACCGGGCGTTAACTGAGTTATCGTGACAGAGGAGGCTGACATGGCCATGTATCTCACGCGCTTCAGCTACACGCCCGAGACGTGGGCGCGAATGATCGAAAACCCGGAAGATCGCCGTGAGGCGGCACGTTCGTATATCGAATCCGTCGGCGGAAAGCTCCATGGGTTCTGGTACGCCTTTGGCGAGCATGACGGTTGGAATCTGTGGGAGGCGCCCGATAACGTATCGATGGCGGCCGTCTCCCTTGCCATCGGCGCAGGAGGCGCGCTCAGCTCTATCGAAACCACTGTCCTCCTCAGCGTCGAGGATACGATGGAAGCCCTTGGAAAGGCAAAGTCGATTGGTTATCGTCCCCCTGGAGCCTAGGCGTGGTGCACTCTTCCCACCCATATTGAAGGTGAGTGGCGCTTCGTGACTTCTCCGTTCGCCGTCCGAGTTCTCGTTGAAGTGCCGCCAGTTCCACGGCGTTGATGCACGGCAGCATGCTTAGTGCCTGACAGGAGATTGCCATGCCCTCCATGCTGAAAAGCATCAGCCTAGCTGTTTTGCTTTTGTCGTACACACTGACTGCCAACGCTGCTTCGCTCGTCATTTCTCCGACCTCGGTCGAGCGTGTTGCACCGGATCGAGCGGCGGTTTTGCATCTTAGAAACCAGGTGAGCCGCCCGGTCGACATCGAGGTGCGGGTACTTCGTTGGAGTAAGGAAGGCGGAGTAGAACAACTGAAGCCGACCAACGATGTCGTTGCAAGCCCGCCATCAGCACGGCTGCCGCCGCACGGCAACCGCATCGTCAGTGTGGTACGCGTCAGCAAGGAGCCGCTACGCTTGGAGGAGAGCTACCGGGTGTTGATCGACGAGTTGCCCGATCCAAAGGGGAGTAGGTCGGGCGCCGAAAGCGTGGCCGTGCAACACGTTCTGCCAGTCCTTTTCCGCACTCCGGACCCTTCGGCGTCGGAAGTTGATTGGAGTCTGGCACGGTCGCGCGGCTGGCTCATGCTCGTGGTTGAAAATAATGGGGCCAGGAGGCTCAGGCTGTCTGATGTGAAGCTGATGCAGGGCGGGGAAGTCATCGCCCGACGTGACGGGTTTGTCGGATACGTGCTGCCGGGCCTGACGAGGCAATGGCGAGTCGGCACGGAGGACAGTTATTCGGGCGGCCTTGTGACGCTTTCAGCGAAAAGCAACGGCAGCGCGATCGATGCACAGCTTGGCGTCAGCGGTCGCTAGGAACTTGATTCGAGCTTGTTCATCTCGATGCGCGGCAGCGGTCAAGGACGAGCCGCGAGGCTCACGGTAACCGGTCTGGGCTGAGGATGAGCTGCGGAAAAGCAGTTCTGAAACCACGTCCGAAGTGCTGCGATGTCATTGCGCTGTTCCAGCCCCAGGGCGCAGGCAAAATGATAGGCGTCGCCGGCAAGTGTTTGCGAGAATGGGGCTTCCAGCAAACCAGCAGCAAGTGCATCGGCGACAAGGACTCGACTGGCGATGACCACGCCCTGGCCGGCAATGGCCGCCTGGACGGCCAGCATGCTATCGGGAAATCGGGGGCCGGCACTGGTATCGAGGTCGGCGATGCCGGTCTGTTCACACCAGCGATTCCAATCGGGTTTCGGCGTCGGGCGACTTCGCCCGTCGATGTGGATCAGCGTGACGCGCCGCAGGTCCTCAAGTTGCGACAGACCGAGTCCTGGGCTGCAAACCGGCGTCATCACATCGCTGCAAAGTTGCGTGCTGGCTGCGCCGGCGAATGGACCACGCCCGTAACGTATCGCGGTCTCGATGCCCCCGGCGCGCAAGTCCTCGATCGTGTTCGACGTGTGCAGCCGCAGGTCGATCGTCGGAAGGGCTTGGCGCAGCGCATCCATTCGCGGCACCAGCCAGTGACTCAGAAATGCTGTCGTCGACGTCAGGGTGACTGTTGTCGGCGCCGATTCTGCCAGCAGTCGTGCGACGGCCCGTTCGATTTCGCCAAAACCGGAGGCCGTCGCCTCGTAAAGCGTCTTACCCGGCGGCGTCAGCGTCACGGCTCTGGGCGTCCGGTCCAGTACGCGCAGGCCCATATAAGCTTCGAGCTGTTTGACCTGATGGCTGATTGCCGTAGGCGTGACCAAAAGCTCTTCGGCTGCGGCCTTGAAGCTGGCGCGGCGCGCGGCGGCTTCAAAGGCGCGAAGTGCGGACAAGGGAGGCAGGCGCAAACGTTGCATGCTGAATCCAGTTCATCTTAGAGCTGAGAATTTCGATTTTTATCCTTCAATAAGAAAAAGCTACAGTGATGAACGCTACGCTACACTAAATCTAGCTCATTCAAGTCGGGGTACAAAATGGTTGAATTGGTCGCAGGTCTCATCGATGTATTTGCGGATGTGCCGCTGTCGGGCAATCCGCTGGCCGTGGTACAGGACGCCGACGACCTGACCGACGACCAGATGCGACGGATCGCACGCGAATTCAATCAAGCCGAGACCACATTCCTCATGCGGAGCACACGGGCGGACTGGAAGTTGCGATCGTTCACTGCGAGCGGTGCAGAGGTGTTCGGTGCGGGTCACAATGCCCTTGGGGCGTGGCTCTGGCTCGGGGAGAATGGCGATCTCGGTTCGCTGACCGCGGCCCGGACCTTTCAGCAGCAGATCGGCAGAGATGTTCTGCCGATCGAGCTCGAGTCGGTCGGCGGTCGCATCCATGGCCGCATGCGCCAGATGCCCTTGAGCCTGTCGGACCCGCTCGAAGACGTCGCACCTCTGGCTGACGCTCTCGGCCTGGATCCCGGAGACATTTTGCCCGACCCTCCTGCACGTCCGGCCTATACCGGAGCCACGCACCTTATGGTGCGCGTTCTGAATGCGGATTCCGTAGACAGAGCGCGGCCGATCGCCGACAAATTGCTCGCCGTTCTCGAGAAGACGCCTGCGGAGGGCTGCTATATCTATGCACTCGATACCGATGCGCCGGATACGGCTTACGCTCGGTTTTTCAATCCCTCCGTTGGTCTCTGGGAGGATGCTGCGACGGGAACCGCGGCTGGCCCGCTGGCGGCCTATCTTGCCGCCACGGGAAACCTTACGAACGACGAACTGGTCATCGAGCAGGGCACCAAAATGGGCCGCCGGAGCATTCTGCGAATCCGGCTTGCTCCCGTGCCGGAACTCTCCGGCGCCGGGGTCGTCGTGGTCAAAGGAGTGATCCGGCTTTAGGGCACTTCCAGGAAAAGTGTGCAGCGGTTTCCCGGACACGGCGAAGCGCCATCGACAGAGCGCCTCCGTGTTTCAATGAAACAGGGAGGCGCTCTGAACCTGCCGGAAGTCTGCCGTCAAAGCACGGATACGTTTTCCGCCTTCGACTTTCCGGTCTTGCGATCTTGACCGACCTCGTAGCTGACCTTGTCACCCTCTTTCAGCGAACCGCCGTGCTGCAAGGCAGACACGTGAACGAAGACGTCCGTTCCGCCATCCTCAGGCGTGATGAAGCCAAATCCCTTGTCGTCGTTGAAAAATTTAACAGTACCTGTAGGCATGATAGTCCCTCCTAGCTCGCGCACTTTTGGCTCGCGTGCCGAACCTACAGCGCGAACGCTTTCCGATCAACGTCAGCAGCCGTTCTGATCGTTTTCACATGTGACTACATCACGGAATGGAGAAAAATCCCGCGGAGGTAGACGTGATGGGGCCCTGCGAGCGTCGGCGAAGTTGCGGGTTACCGTTACTTTGCCGCTCAAGGGCCGGAGCGGTGCGCAAGGCTCGCACGGCTGGCTGGGCCTTGTTCCGTCGGAAACAGCGCCGATACGAGAAGCGATGCTAAGAATAGGGAATGTCACCGACTAGGAGCCCGGGCAGAAACGCCAGTACGCGTTGGCGATCGGCCTTTGACATCCTGTCCTAGTAGCCACGAACTACAGCTTGCGGGACACAACGCGATTGCGGGTGCAGTCCGGGTCTTGTCGGCTACTCGAAGTAGGCAATCAGCTCAGGTGCAGAACTCGCTTGAAAAAGGAGTGTTCGTGCGATGGCCAGCAGCGCTGACAACAGTTTGTTTCGCTTCACGCATCTTCGTGCCGCGAAAAGTCGACTCCGACACCCTCAGTCCGGCGAGTCGCCGACAACATGGGCGCCGACCATCCACACGCCTGCGCCGACCTCCGTACGGCCAAAGCCACCCATCGGTTTGCCGACGTTCGATCCGGTACGCGAGTCCAGAGATCTGGTGAGCGCCAAGCGCGAATTCGAAAAGCTCGATCCGCTCCGCGATCTCAATCTGTCGGTTGACCGCGGTCTGTTCACGTTGCAGGCCAGTGCCATCGATCGTCTGTCTCCAAGGACGAAGTCGACGCTGGAAAAGCTCGGTCTGTCTTCGGCGGGCACCCACATCGGCGAGCTTGTCGCCGCGATCGATGGCGCGCTGACGCCGCCTCAACCGACGGATCTGCCCGGAGATCCGCCTGCCCCGAGTCCCGGTCCTGCCGAACTGCGCGCGGTCGGTGTAGCCGATCTGCTGGTGGTGAAGCAGCAAATCAAACGTTACGAAGCCGGCGAAATCGCGCACATCGAAAACGTTCTCAACGGCGAATCCAAGCTCCGTACGCACCGCCAGCTCAACCGAACCGAAGAGGTGATCAGCGCGCTCAAGGAACAGGAGCACGAAAAGGAGACGGAGCTGCAGACCACCGAGCGCTTCGAGCTCAATCGTGAAACCACGCGGACACAGAAGGCCGATCAGAAGGTCGGCTTCGGGCTCTCACTCTCCGGCAAGTACGGCCCGACGGTCGAGTTCGAAAGCAAGCTCGATGTCAGTAATCAGACCAGCGAGGAAAATGGCCTTAAGAATTCCGTCACCTATGCCAAAGACGTCGTCGAGCGCTCCAAGGAACGCATTGTCGAGCGCGTTCGCGAAGAACGGCGACTCACCATCCTGCGCGAGGTCGAAGAAGTCAACGAGCATCGCCTCACCAATGAGAGCGGCGAGCATAGTGCCGGCATCTATCAGTTCGTCGACAAGATCTATGAGTCGCAGGTGTTCAACTATGGCCTGCGCCAGATGTTCGACTTCATGATTCCAGAGCCTGCGTCGTACCTGTGGCACCTCGAGCAGATGCCGCAGCCAGATCCGGAGTTGCCGATTCCGCCGATCAGATTGGAGGTCGAAGCACCGGACGCGAGCCACATCGATGAGGGCAACTATCTGCGCCTTGGCGCCCGTTACGGCACAAGGGGACTCAAGGCGCCACCGCCGATTTTTCTCGTGAGGAGTGCGAGCGTCACCCAAGGCATGGGCAACGACTCAGAGGAGGATCAGCCTCGCAGCCGCAATCAAATCGAGGTCCAGATTCCAAAGGGCTATCGGCCCGTCTGGGCGTTGACGACGGTAATGGGGGTCACGGACGAGGACCCTCACTTCTCGCTCAGTGTCGGCAACGAGCACGATTACTGGCGTCCGGCTGCACAAGGCGAGCGGATCGATGTTGAAGAAGGCGACCTTCGCTTCTATCGGCCCAACGCCAACCGGGTAACGCTGTTCCCGAGCGACGGCGGAATTTACGCCGACGACGACAAGCTATACATCCACATTTTCGCGCACGAGACCGCGAACTACAGCGTGCACACCAAAGTCACCTTCCAGCGCAAGTCTGAGGCGCTGCGCGAATGGGCCACGTCGACCTACGACATGATCGCCGAGGCGTACTCCAATGTCTTGCTTGGGTATCAGCAAGAAGTCGAGACACTGAAACAGAAGAATGAAGCGGAAAAGGGCCTCGCATTCGAGTTCGGGAATCCCCCGTCCGTCAACGAACGAATTATCCGGACGGAGTTGAAGAAGCATTGCCTCGCGTTTATCCGCAACGAACACGCCGGCTTGTTGAGCACCGCGCACACCACTGGCGGCTCGGTATACCCTCCACTCTTCCACATCGAGGATGCCAAAGCCGACGGAGCGATGGTTCGCTTCTTTGAGCACGCCTTCGAGTGGGATCAGATCCAATACGTGTTCTACCCCTATTTCTGGGCACGACCGGGGGGATGGGCCGACCGATTCCGCGCACGGAACATGGATCCCGAGCTCGAGGAGTTCCTGAAGGCAGGCTATGCGCGCGTCGTCGTGCCGGTGCGAGTCGGGTTCGAAGCGGCTGTTTCCTATTTCATGCAAAAGGGCGACGTGTGGAACGATGAGGGCGAGCCGACGATCGATCATCCCCTCTACAAGCCGATTGTCGATGAAATCAAAGAGCGCACGGGAGGCAACCTCGGCGAAGTGCCGGTCGGCGATCCATGGGAAACGCGGCTGCCGACGACTGCCGTCCTGGTGCGCAAGGGTCACACACTGCCCGAATGGGAACGCGTTTCGCCGACTGAGTGGAACTGGAAGCCCAAGGTCTAGAGTTCAAGGCAACGACTGCAGTGTGCGGAAGGCGCGATTATGGTGAAGGGCTCGAGCGCCATCACTTTCTACAGGGAGGTGGACGACGCGATTGCGAGAAATCCTCCGAACGTGGGCGATCTCGTCGTCCTTAAAAAGCTGTGCGAAGCCGTCGAGGCCGACGACAAGTCGGCTGTCGCGCGATTAACGCGGGAGCTCGTCAATCTGTCCGGTGTCGAGGATCCTCTACATGCGATCTCTTACGAGCTTTTTCACGCGGTAATGGCCCGCATCCTCCTGAGTGGATGGTTCGAAGAGCTCGATCTCCTCATCAATTGGCCCCAAACCCGGTTTGGCACTAAGAACGAGCGAGTCGCGGATAACTGGAACGGCATCGTCACGATCGTGAAGGAGCAGCCTCGATCAGTGGGGCTCTTGACTGAACAGAATCGCGAGAAGGAGTGGCAGCGAAGTTTGAACGGCCTCGACGGTGCGATGCGACACTTCGCCAAGGTAGACTTGCCCCCGGCCGCCAGGATGGGTGCGCCGCCAGAAGGCCTCACCCTCTACGAGAGGATTCTCCCTGAGCAACTGCTGGAGACGATAGAGCAGTTCTATCGCATCTTGCAGATACTTTTCCAGCAGATGCTCGAACTCGCAGTGGTGAAACTGGAGAGAGATAATAATGACGCGGCCGGGCTGCGCAAGTTGCAAGATCTTCAACTGTCGCTGTGGATTCTTCTCAGTCCAAAGGACATTCAGAACGACGTGAAAATCAAGACAGTGCTTGATGAGCAGAAGGTTCAGAACAACCGCCGCACCATGATTCTCAACAAGATGATACGCGTGGCCGAATTCCGCTATGGACGTAGCGGCGCAAGGCCCCACCGCTTCCTGGACGCGTTTCCACCGCACGACTCTCGCAGCGTGATCTTCAATTCACTGGACCGTGAAGATAGGGAGGAGCCGTACGTCCGAGGCGAAAGGATCGGCAGCATCCAGGTGTCGAGGGATCGTCAACTTGCTTACTTCCTGGTTACTTACGGACACACATGGGATCCGAACCAGCGTCTGACGCAGGCGCACTTGTTTCGCCGCGCGCTGATCAAAGGTCGACATGGCGGGAGGCTCAGGCTCGTGGAAAACGACGAGTTGATCGCGTTCTTGTATAGCTTCTTCGCAGAGACACTCGCTGAGTTCACGCGCCAAGCCCCGACGGCAGTGGACAAGAGCAAGGCAGGCGTCAATGCTTGGCGTGCGACCGTCGACATGGCCAGCGTGTATTTCGGGCAAGTAACGACTCACTCCAGACTGAATCTGACTGAAGGTCCGCCGAACTATCTGACACATACGTTCCCGCGGAACCTCATCGGCCGATTGCTTCAGGACTGCGGTGTTCATGCTGTGAGATCAGCTTACATTTTGTTGTCAGTCTTGAATCGGATCAACGGGGTACATGCGGAGCTTGCCGGTCCGATTCGTGCGCGTTGGGTGCGTCTGCCGCTTCACGTCGGAATGCTGATTCAAACCGGCAATTTCGGGGTCGTCGTACAACATAACGAGTACGCCTCGGTGACCGACAACGATGAATTGAGCAGCATCAGGACTGCGTGGGAGCGGCAGCCTCACGAGAGCGACCCCTCGGATCCCAACGATGCTACGCTCAAGTTCCACGAGGATCTCACGGCAAATGGTTTCAGCAGCGATCTCGATATGCCGATCAGCTCGATTCCGATCCTTGAGGCTGGAGAGCCTGTTACGACGCACACCATCTGGAACTCGTATCAAAAGAAGGTTGTACCGTCACAACTGTTCACGCGTCTGGTTGGTGCGAGCAACGCTCCGCAGTACCAGTTCGACGTTCGCTACTTACGGCTCTCAGAGCTGGAGCGTGAGTGGTACAACAGGCATGTGCTCCGGTTCTGGAACACGGAGTGCTTCGCCATTTGGGAGAGCTGGGCGAGCGTTCTGACCAGTACCAAGATCAGTGACAAAGAATACGAAAAGCACAAGCAGGCATATATGAAGGGGCTGAACGAAGCATTGGATAGAGTTGAAGACAGCTACGAGCAGCAGATTCGACCCAAGAAGGACGAACTGAGCGACGCCCTTCGCGCCGACAGCAGGCTCCTGCTGCCAAGAGTGCGCATCGTCTCGGCGGCGCGCCTGGAAACCGTTTTGCCGGCGGTCGAGAAAGTCGTGGATCATTTAAACGAGATCTCGCAGCCGGGTTTCAGGCTCAAGCCGGATTTCGCTCCGCCTTTCGCGAGGAAGGAGGAAGTGCTTTTAGAGGTGCCATAGGGCGGGTGCGCGGCACCCCGCCAACTCAGTTCGAGGTCAAATGCCTTGCCTGGCTTAATCATGCCGGCGGGGAGCCGATCCACAGTCGTGCCTCCGCAACGCCGGCAGGTCCTGTTACTCAATGCAAGCCATCTCGCTCGATTCCAGCGACCTTGGATCAAAGCCGCCCGTCCTGGAAATTGATACTTGTCAACGGCTGCGATTCGGGGAAATCTCCGCCGGCTTCCCGGAGGACGACCATGGCCGAGACTAGTCACACGCCTGAGCAGGCAAGCCGCCGTGAGTGGGTTGGCCTGTGCGTCCTGTCGATCGCATGCCTGATCTATTCGATGGACCTGTCGGTGCTGTTCCTCGCGGTGCCGGCGATCGTCGCGGACCTCGATCCTTCCGCATCGCAACTGCTCTGGATAAACGACATCTATGGCTTCATGGTCGCGGGCTTTCTCGTGACCATGGGAACGCTGGGAGATCGAATCGGGCGGCGACGGGTATTGCTGATGGGCGCTTTTGCTTTCGGCGTCGCATCGGCCTTCGCGGCTTTTGCAAACACGCCGGAGCAACTCATTCTGGCAAGGGCTCTGCTTGGCATCGCGGGTGCGACGATCGCGCCCTCCACTCTGTCGCTGATCGTCAATCTCTTCAAAAACGAGGCGGAGCGAAACAGGGCGATCAGCATCTGGGGCACGGCCTTTGCGCTGGGCGGCCTCGTTGGCCCCCTCATCGGCGGAATTCTGCTACAGTATTTCCACTGGGGATCGGTATTTCTCATCAACATACCAGTCATGCTCTTGCTTCTGGCCGTCGCCCCGTTTCTGCTGCCGGAATACAGGAACAATGATGCCGGCCGACTGGATCTGTTGAGTGTCGTGCTTTCGCTCGCCACGGTTCTGCCGATCATCTACGGCTTCAAGCATATGGCTGCCGACGGTTTCCAGCTTGCCCAGGTCGTCTATATCGGACTGGGGCTTCTGGTCGGCCTCCTGTTTGTGAGGCGCCAGCGGCGCCTCAGCGACCCATTGGTCGACCTCGCACTCTTCCGGGTGCCAGCCTTCACGGCCTCGCTGATGGTAAACCTCGCCGGTGTCTTCTTCGTCTTCGGCGTCTTCCTGTTTCAGAACCTCTTCCTGCAGCTTGTGCTCGGTCTGTCGCCATTGAAGGCTGCGCTCTGGTCCGCGCCATCGGCCTTCGTCTTCGCAGTCATGTCTTTTCAGGCCTACCGTTTCACCAACCGCTTCGGACCCGTCAGAACCGTGCTTGGCGGGCTTTTGATCAATGCGGCGGGAGCTGCTGCTATGGCTGTCGCCGCCTACGCCGAGAGCTTGATCGGGATCCTTGGCTCCAGCATGATCATCGGCTTCGGCTTCGTTCCTGTCGTCCTGACCACGACCGGCTTGATCGTGGGAACTGCACCGCCCGAACGGGCAGGCTCGGCTTCGGCCATATCGGAAACGAGCGCAGAATTTGGAGGCGCACTGGGAATCGCGGTGCTCGGCAGCTTGGCGACCCTGGTCTATCGTATGGCGATGAACCGCGCCGACCTGAGCGGCCTCGATCCCGTGCAAGCCGAGGCCGTTTCTGCTACCCTTGCCGGCGCAGTCGAGACAGCTCGGTCGATGCCGGGTTCAACGTCAGCCGTCTGGCTTGAGACTGCGAAAAGCGGCTTCTCACTTGGTTTCTCCATATGTTGCGTCGTCGCAACGGTGACGCTCCTTCTTCTCGCGATCGTCGCCCGGCGGGTATATGCCAGCGCACAGATCGATGAGAGCACATTGGCCTCTCATTAGGTCCCGATGATTTAGGAATGGCGAGGATGCGGTCTCGCCCAAACCTTTTGGCCTCGGCGGCGTTTATCCTCCTCAATCGAAGGAGGCATCAATGAAATCCGAAACCGGGCAGAAACAGCGCGACATCCAGAAGCAGGTTGAAGAGGCCGACAAGAAGGAAAAAGCGAAGGCCTCAGGAGCCATGCAGGCGGGCGCTCGCCGTTATCCGGAGCCGCCATTTCCGAAGGTGCATCAGGACAAGCCGGGCTCAGAGGCTGATCTTCCCGTCGCGCCAATGTACGATGCCCCGTTTTACAAGGGTTCAGACAAGCTGAAGGACAAGGTGGCGCTGATCACGGGGGGTGACTCCGGCATCGGTCGGTCGGTGGCGGTCCTCTTTGCCCGTGAAGGGGCGGACGTCGCCATCGTGCATCTCGACGAATCTCAGGACGCAGACGAAACAAAGGCTGCTGTGGAACAGGAGGGGCGAAAGTGCCTTGTGATCAAAGGCGACGTCAAGGATGCGAGCTTCTGCCGAAAGGCAGTGGAAAAAACGGTCATGCAGCTTGGACGCCTCGACATCCTCGTCAACAACGCCGCCTTCCAGGTCCACACGCGTGACATCGAGGATCTGACCGACGAACACTTCGACGAAACGCTGAAGACGAACCTCTATGGCTACTTCTACATGGCAAAGGCCGCTATTCCGCATTTGAAGAACGGCTCGGCGATCATCAACACCGGGTCCGTCACGGGCCTTACCGGCTCGAAGGAGCTGCTGGACTACTCCATGACCAAGGGTGGAATTCATGCCTTCACCCGCGCTCTTTCGGGACATCTCGTTCCCAAAGGGATCCGCGTGAACGCCGTCGCGCCCGGCCCGGTCTGGACGCCTCTCAATCCATCGGACAAAGAGGCTGAAGATGTGGAGAAGTTCGGCTCCCAAACGCCGATGAAGCGTGCGGCGCAGCCAGAGGAAATTGCTCCGGCCTACGTCTTTCTCGCCTCGCCGCAAATGTCGAGCTACATCACCGGCGAGATTCTTCCGATCGTCGGCGGTTACTGATCTCGCCCTGCAATTCCAGCGCTGCGGTCGCCGCCAAATCTCTTCTATACGCTGCCGTATTGACGTGGCCGCGGCGGCATAGTATACGCTACCGTATACTGAATATGGATCAGCACCATGAGAACGGATGCAGGAGTCAATCGCCTTCAAGATGGACGCGCCGGCCGTAATGCACTTCTCATGGCATCCGCCCTCAATGCAGTTGCCGCCATTTACCACATCATTGGCGGGACGCCCGAGGTGATGTACCCCGTCTACTCGGCCAATCTGCCACCCGCCTCGGCCGGTGTGCTCGACATCTTGTGGTACCAGATGGCGGCGCTGATAGCGGGCGGTGCCGTGGCCACGTTGGTGGCGGCATTCCGTAGCGACTGGCGCTGGCCGGTAGCCTGGATAATCGGAGGCCATTTCCTGGTGGTCTCGGGTATTTGCCTGTTCTTCACCTTTGTCTGGTTCGGGAACCCATGGGGCCTTATTCAATGGGCGATCTTCGGCCCCGTAGGCCTCATCCTATTTTGGGCGGCCGCCCGGCCGGCGGAAACCGGAGCCGGCGCTCCAACCCTTTGAAACGACGCCCTTCCGGGCGGAAAAGCGTTACACACCTTCCTGGATGTGCCCTAGCTTCGGCAGACGGGACGAAGCGTGAGGCGGGTCGAATGGCAGATAGACGAGATGGTCCAACAAAGGCCGATTGGGTCGCAGCCGGATTATCTGCTCTGACAGCCGGAGGCATTGAGGCGGTCAGGGTGGAGCGTTTGGCCGTGATTCTTGGCGTGAGCAAAGGCCCGTTCTACTGGCGCTTCAAGAATAGAGGTGAGCTTCTCCAGGCGATCATAGAGTTTTGGAAGCGTGACTTCACCGCCAATCTAATCGAACAGACAAGTCACTTCGATACACCGCGTGAACGCTTGGAGGCGTTGGCAGAACTCGCCGTCGTATCGACGTCTGGTGCTTTGGACGTCGCGAAAACAGAGTGCGCGCTTCGGGCGTGGGCGGCACGGGACCCCTTGCCGAGGGCGGCAGTGCGGGAGGTGGACGCGATGCGCACAAAACACCTCACGGAGGAGTTCAAACTTCTTGGTGCGCCGCACCCACTGGCGGAACAACTTGCAAAAGCCATCTACCTGGCACTCTTGGGGCTTTATACGGTTCGCCAATACACGCCAGAGCTCGCCGACGAGCAATCATTTCTGACCGGCGTGAGGATCGCGCTCGACGCTGCACAGATACAGTCTCATTCGACCGACGTCAGCGCGGCGGAAAAACAGGCTTGAGCCAGACATGTAAACATAATTTTCCTTCTCTGACCGCCAAATCGCCTTCTGGTCGTCGACCGAGATAGCTCAGGCAGTTGCGGGCCAGCCCGACATGGTGATCCGCGATCAAAGGTCTACGGGCCACGCCCTTGTCTCTTCCAGCGGGTAGCCCGTCTCAAGAAGGGATTTGACGCTGGCGAAGAGATGAGGCCATCCCTTTGACATAGCAGCGATAGCAACGGAGTTTTCCACTTCGGATTCTTGGATGACCGTCAGCTTTACCGACGTGCCGATCTCTTCGAGGACGTAGCTAACCTTGGAATGCCCCTCCTGGCGGAGCTCCTCATGAAGTTCGTCGCGCCAGGAAATCACAAGCTTGTTCGGCCGATCCGCCTCAAGGACCTCTCCCGAATCTGCTGTCCGCCCATCCGGAGCAACCAGCCGCCAAGGAGAGCCCCGCGACCAGTCGCTTTCTTGCCAAGTGCCCGCCCAATACTGCCTGGTAACCTCCCTGGCAGTAAGGGCTTGCCAAAGAACGTCGGGGCTGCAGCGGATGTAGGTGGAATATGTGAAACGTTCTTTCATGGCCCGGTTCCTTTCGGTGGTATTCAGCGAGAGCCGGAAGTCGTCACGCCTCAGAACCGAGCGCCCTTTCCATTTCACGCTGAGCTTCGGCGTGAAGGGCCCAAAAATCAGGGATGCTTATTCCAGCGAGCCGTTTCTCAAGAACTGCAAGATGCGCGTGCCAGCCGCCACCGAAGTCGAGCGCGTCCTTAGAGCCACGAAGGCCGGTGTGGGTCAGGACTAGGCGCGTTGTTCCGCTGTCAATCTCGGTCAGCTCGAACGTGACTTCCCCCGCCTTGCCGTCCTCCCATGTGAAGGCCAGGAGCCGAGGTGGTTCATAGCGAATAATGCGTTCCTGCCAACGATGGCCAACATATGGCTTGTACCGGTCCGGCGTAGGAACGACCTCGTCCGAGAGACGGTCGTGATCCATCGTCAGCCCGAAGGCGCCGCCAACCTGCAGGTCCGTTGGACCCGACATGAACCAGCGCGCGCGCAGGTCTGGATCAACGAGGTACTGCCAAACGGTAGCGGCAGGTGCCGCCAGGATTCGTTCAAAGCGAAGCATGTCGGGCGAGATCTTGTCTGCAGTCATTGATTCTGCTCCTCCTTCAGGGCCTGTTCAAGCGCGTCCAGGCGAACGTTCCAGAACCGCTCCCACTGGGCGAGCCAGTCGTTCGCCTCTTTCAGATTTCCGGCGTTTAGCCGGCACATATTCTGGCGGCCAACCTTGCGCCGTTCGATGAGGCCGGCCCGCGTCAAGATCGCGACATGTTTTGCCGCGCCGGCGAGCGTCATCTGGTAGGGCCGGGCGAGTTCGCTGATAGGCTTCTCACCAGATGCCAAAGCGGCAAGCATTCCCCTCCGGGTGGGATCCGCAAGGGCAGCGAACGTCAGAGTCAGCTTTTCGTCAACCATATGGTTTAGTATTGCTGAAATAGGGTAATGTCAACCGATTGGTTGAGTATCACAGGTTCGCATCTTCGCGGAAAACAGTTCCTTCGACAGGAAAGGCCGTTCGACGGTCTGCCGCAGGCGGCACCGATAGTCGGCCGAAAATCTCGAGGAAAACCGGTAACGGGTATCGCTCTAAGGCACCTGGGAGCCCGCCACGGCGACATAAAGTGAATAAAGCGAGCGGGTTGCCGCAATGAACAGGCGATTGCGCCTTGGTCCGCCGAATGTGAGATTGGCGACCGTCTGCGGAACCAAGATCTTGCCGATCAGCTTGCCGGCAGGATCGAAACAGTGCACTCCATCTCCGGCGCTCGACCAAACGTTTCCGTTAGCGTCCGTCCGGATGCCGTCCGGGATTCCTTTGTCGATGACGCAGAAGACGCGTCCGTTCGCGAGCCGTCCGCCGTTGGTCAAGTCGAAGGCGCGTATGTGCCGAGGGAGGCGGTCATCGTGGCTTGCCGATGAATCCGCCACGTAGAGGGTCTTTTCGTCGGGCGAGAAGGCGAGGCCGTTCGGCTGGATGAAGTCCGTCACGACTGCGGAAAGCTCGCCGGTCTCCGGATCGAGCCGGTAGACGTTGCGCGTCGGCTGCTCCGGGTCTGCGCGATAGCCTTCATAGTCGGACATGATGCCGTAGGTGGGATCGGTGAACCAGATCGTGCCGTCCGACTTGACCACCACATCGTTCGGCGAATTGAGCCGCCTGCCTTCGAAACGATCGGCGAGCACGGTGATCGAGCCGTCCACCTCGGTGCGCGTGACGCGGCGCGTGCCGTGCTCGCAGGAGATGAGCCGTCCCTGCCTGTCGCGTGTATGGCCGTTGGTAAAATTGGACGGCTCACGATAGACGGAAACGCCGCCCTCCGGCGTCCATCGCAGAATGCGCTGATTGGGAATGTCGCTCCACAGGAGTTGGTTCGCATCGTTGAACCAGACGGGACCTTCCGCCCAGCGGCAGCCGGAATGGAGCTCGTCGAGACCGGCGCTGGTCACGATCATCTGCCGGAAGCGCGGGTCGTGGATTTCGTAGATGGAGGCCTCGGCCATGACAGTCTTTCCGTTTATCGCATGCCCCGGCGACCGCCGGCGAGCATGATGACGCTGATGATGATGAGGCCGGTCATGATGAGGCGAATGCCTGCGCCGAGCCCATAGGTGTTGAGCATGGAGACCACGAGGAACATGAAGAGCGACGCGCCCCAGATGCCGGGTACGTTGGAATCGCCGCCGGCGACCGCTGTGCCGCCGATCACGACGACGGCAATCGACATCAGAAGATATTCCGCGCCCATGTTGAGCGCCGCACCGCCGGAGAAGCAAGCAAGCAGATAGCCGCTGATCGAAGCGAGCACGGCGCAGAACAGGTAGGTGACGAAGCGCGTTCCGTCGACCGGTATGCCTGCCATGCGCGCGGCCGGCATGCTCTGTCCGATCGCCGAGATCCAACGGCCGTAGATCGTCTTCTCAAGCAGGATCCAGGCGAGGACGGAGATCAGGAAAGCGACGATTGCCACGTTCGGCACGCCGAGCGTACTCGTGGTGGTGAATTCCGCAAGCACGCTCGGGGGCTTGATCCGAAGACCGCGGTTCGTCCAGATCGCGCCGGACTGGACGATGAAGCTCATGGAGAGCGTTGCGATAATCGGCGGGATGCGCAGCGCCTTGATAAGCGTGTAGTTGCAAAGACCGACGCCAAGACCAATGAAAACGGCAAGGAGAAGGCCGGGCAGGATCATGCCGTTTTCGACATTCATCAACTTCAGTGCCACCGTACCGGCGAGCGTCATGGTGGCGGGAACCGAGAGATCGATGTTTCCGGGGCCGAGGGTGATGACGAACATCTGCCCGATGCCGACGATCACCGAGAAGGCCGCAAAGGTAAGCGCTGCCTGCGACAGTCCGAGCGTGCCGGCGCCGCCCGTCACCATGATCGTCAGGAACCAGACGACGAAGGCAGCAAGCCACGACCAGACCCAGGGTTTGCCGAACTGGCGGACGAGCGCGTTCATCGGCGTTTCTCCCGCTTCTCGAAGCGGTTCAGCATCAGGCGGAGCGCGAGCACGATGATCAGAATCGCGCCCTGGGCGCCAATCTGCCAGTCCGGGGAGATGCGCAGGAAGGAGAGGAACGAGCCGGCAAGCGTCAGCGTCAGCGCCCCGATGACGGCGCCGACGGGAGAGACGCGGCCGCCGATGAATTCGCCGCCCCCGAGGATGACGCCGGCGATCGACAGCAGCGTGTAGCGCAGCGCGATGTTGGCATCGGCCGAGGTGGTCAAGCCGACGAGGGCGATGCCTGCCAGGACCGCAAAGAGGCCAGCGAGGGCGTAGGCGGTCGCGCGCGCCGCGACGATCGACCAGCCGGCGCGCTCCACCGAGCGCTGGTTGCCGCCGACGCCACGGATCAGAACGCCGAGCGAGGACCGCTTGACGATGAAATGCGCAATGACGGCGATGATGATGCTGGCGACGATCGCCATCGGGGCCAGGGGCGGCTTGACGGTCATCAGCCACCGCACCCAGTCGGGCGCCTGCCCCCCCGGCGCCGGCAGCAACAGCACCGCAAGCCCGCCCCAGACGAAGCTCATGCCGAGGGTGACGACAATGGACGGCAGGTTTCGTAAATGGATGACGACGCCGATCGCCGCATAGGCTGCGACCGCGCCGGCGAGGATCAGGATGCCTATTGCCGGCGTGTCCCGCAGGAAAGTCGCGGCCACGCAGGCGACGAAGCTCACGAAGGCGCCCATCGAGAGATCGAGATCGTTTACCGCCATCACGAGCATTTGCGCGATCGTCGCGAGCGCGATCGGCACGGCCAGGTTGAACAGCAGGTTTAGGCCGATATAGCTCATGGCGCGTGGTTGAAGCCAGAATACCGCAGCCAGCAGCAGCGACAGCGATAGAGCGGGAATGACAAGGCGAATGGCCTCGGAGGACAGGCGAAACGTCATGCGGCTCCCTCGAAGGAGGCGGAGATAATGTTTGTCTCGTTGACGGCATCGCCGCCGAGTTCGGCCGTGATGCGGCCCTCGCGGAACACACAGACCCGGTCGCAGAGGCAAACCTCGTCCATTTCCGTCGAATACCAGATGAAGGTGCGGCCGCGCGCCGCCTCCTCGCGGATGATCGCGTAGACTTCCTGCTTGGTACCGACGTCCACGCCGCGCATCGGATCGTCCATCAGGACGATCGATGCGCGCGTGGCGAGTGCGCGGGCGAAGAGCACCTTCTGCTGGTTGCCGCCGGAAAGCGACAGGATGGGTTTGTCCAAATCGGGCGTGCGGATTTCGATCCGTTCTTTCCAGGTCGTTCCCCTCGTCTTTTCGGCGGCCTCGAGGACGAGGCCGCGGCGGGACATGTCACTGAGTGAGGCGATGGAGAAGTTTCGCAGGATGCTCCACAGTTCGAAAACCCCGTTGAGGCGGCGGTCGCCGGCGACGAAGGTGACGAGCGGATTGCGCTGCGGCAGCCAGTTGCCGGACCGGGCGGCATGCAGCGCGAGGAGGAGCTCGGTCTGTCCGTGGCCAGCCAGGCCAGCGAGGCCGATGATCTCGCCAGTGCGCGCCGTGAAGGGAATACCCGCTGCCGGATGGGACAGAACGACCGGCGCCGCGGATTGGTCGCGCACCGGACGCTGTCGGGTTTCCGCCTTCGTGACACTCCCCATTGCCTCCACCAGGCCGTGATGGTCGAAGCGGTGCGCCGGACGTTCGGCGACGACGCGGCCGTCCTTCATGACGACGATACGGTCGGCGGTTTCGAGGATCTCGTGCAGGATATGCGAGATGAAGATGACGGATCCGCCACCGGCGATGAAGCGGCGGACATGGTCGAGCATCTGACGGGCGAGGCTTGCATCGAGCGACGATGTCGGTTCGTCCAGGATCACCAGCCGCGGGGGAGTGCCGGCATCGGAAAAGGCTAGAGCGATTTCGACCATCTGCCGTTCGGCGATCGAAAGATCTCCCACGGTCCGGCCGCTGTCGATGCCATGGCCGGGGAAGACGGCGTCGAGGCTCTTCTCGATGATCTTCGCAGCCCGCGAACGCCAGCCGAAACCGCCGAGAGCGCGATGTACAAGACGGGTGTTCTCGACGATGGAGAGGTTGGGGCAGAGGGACAGCTCCTGAAAGACGCAACGCACGCCCCGGTCGCGGGCGGCATTGATGCCGTAGCGTTCCTGCCGCTCGCCGTCACTCGTGACGGTTCCCTGGTGTGGCGTAAGGCCGCCATTGATCACGCTGACGATCGTGGACTTGCCGGCCCCGTTATGTCCGACGAGCCCAACGCATTCGCCGGGCATGACACGAAGCGTGACGCCGTCGAGCGCCTTGACTGCGCCGAAGCTTACTTTGGCGCCGTCGACCGCAATGATCGCCTTCGCTACGTCGTCCATACTGCTCGCCATCATCTGCTCAACAAGACTGCCGCGCGGTCATCTACGGCCGCGCGGCAGCCCCCGGGAGATTTACTTTGCCGACTCGATGACCTTGATCGCGTCTTCCTGCGTGTACTCCACATTGGCGACGCCACCGGCCTGGGTATTGGCGAGGTTCGCTTCGAGATTGTCCTGATCTATGCGCAGGAAGGGAACGACGAGGTCCTTCTTGACCTCCTTGCCGTCTAGGATTTGCTGGGCGACCCAGAAGGCAAGGGTGGAGACGCCGGGCGCGATCGAGACCGACATGGTTTCATAGCCGTTCGCATCCTTCTGCTCCTTCCACCACTTCAGTTCATCCTCGCGATTGCCCATCACGATGATCGGCATCTTCCGGTCGGTCGCGGCGATCGCCTGCGCGGCACCGTACCCATCTCCGCCCTGCGTCACCACGCCGGCAATTTCAGGCAGGCTCGGCAGGATGCCGGCAACGGCCTTCTGCGCAACGTCCTGCGCCCAGTCTCCGTGCACGGAGCCGGCGATCTTGAACTGTGGGAACTGCTTGACGCCCTCATGGATGCCGGCCGAGATCTCGTCGTCGACGAATACGCCGGCAAGGCCGCGGATCTCGAGCAGATTGCCGCCGTCCGGAAGTTTGTTCGAAAGATACTCGACCTGACTGCGGCCCATTTCCTTGAAATCGACGGCGATGCGCCAGGCGCAGGGTTCCGTCACGATGCCGTCGAAGGAGACGACGGTAATGCCGGCATCGCAGGCCTCCTTGACCGCGCCGTTCAGCGCCGTCGGTGAGGCGGCGTTCAGCACAATCGCGTCGTAGCCCTGCAGGATCATGTTCTGGATTTGCGCGGCCTGTTCCGTTGCCTGGTTCTCGGCAGTGGTGAAGGCGTCGGCCGAAGCGACGACGCCGGCCTTTACGGCTTCCCCCGTCACCTTTTCCCAGCTCGTCAGCATGGCCTGGCGCCACGAATTGCCGGCATAATTGTTCGAAAGGGCGATCTTCTTGGCCGAGGTCTCGGCAAATGCGGAAGCCGGCATCGCGGCGCAAGCGATCGCGGCGGATGCCAGAAGCATCTTACGGATGGTCATGTCTCTCTCCCTCATGATCGCCTGGCAGGCGATCGCTTCACCCGCCCGGCCAATCGGGGTCGAGTGAGATTGTTCTTGCACTGAGCTTCCTCCTCTCAGTAAGGGCAGGATGCGGGAGATCGACGGGCCTGTACAGGCGCAAGGCGGCAAGATGTTTGCGGGTTTTGCGAAACAAGCTGCGGGTTTACGCAAGACGGCGGCGCTCCCGCGGGCGCTTACTGGCGAAGCGACTGCGGCGGGTTGAGGAGCCTGCCGCTTCTGGAGGAAACCACGATGCTGCATCCTGCACCCGCAGCCATGTTCGATCATTATCTCGGAATTTCCCGGTTGCTTGCGGGCCAGCTCGACTTTCGCTCGGCCATTCGCTCGGTCGCGGCAGAGGTCGCGCACATCATCCCGCACGACCATCTCGATGTCTGCGTGCTCCTCGAGGACGGCAACTATCACACCGCCTATGAGACGGGCATCGAGACCGCCTGGGGCGACCTTGCCGGCGCACCTGTCGTCAACAGTCCGATCCGCTCCCTCCTATGGGGCGACGTGGACTTCCTGCTGGCCGACGACGCAATGATCGACCCGCGCTTCCATTTCGAAGGCGCGTTCAAGCGGCCGATCGTCGAACAGTCGCTGAGGAGCCGCCTGCATGTACCGATGAAGGTGCAGGGCGCGATCATCGCGGCGCTTTCATGTTCCTCGCAGGAAGCGGGTGTCTACACGATGGAGGACGTCGAGCGGGCCCGCATTATCGCAGACCTGCTTACACCCTATTTCTTCGCGCTGCGGGCGGCCGAGCAAGCGCAACGGTCGGCGATCGTGGAAGCGGAAGCCCGCGCTCGTGAGGAGGGCCTGCGGCTGGGTGCGTTGAAACTCACCGAAGCATTGGAGCAGGAGCGCCAGCGCATCGGCATGGACCTGCACGACCAGACGCTCGCCGACCTGACGCGTCTCGCCCGCAGGATCGATCGGCTGTCGCGCAACGGCGAGGTGGCGCCGGAGGCACTGGAGCCCGTCTCCCGCTCCCTGCAGCATTGCATGCAGGATCTGCGGCAGATCATCGAGCAGGCAAAGCCCTCCGTTCTCCAGCTCTTCGGACTTAGCCAGGCGATCGAGCACCACCTGGACCGCTCGACTCGGGACGCGGGCTCGATCATCGAATGGGGCCTGGCCGACGAGACGAATGGTGCGCTGGAACGGCTGGAGCCGACCGTCATCGTCGCGCTGTTCCGCATCGCTCAGGAGGCGATCAACAATGCGGTGCGCCACGCTGCTCCGCTTGCCGTCAAGGTGCGGCTCGACGCCGACGACGACCGGTTGTCGATCGAAATTGCGGACGACGGAACCGGACTTGCCAAAACGCGGGGACGGATCGGCGAGGGAATCGACAACATGAAGACCCGGGCGCGACTGATTTCCGCGCGTTTCACGATCGGTCCGGGCCACAATAATCGCGGCACCGTGGTCCGCGTGGTGCTGCCGCTCACGCCGCACGACGCGGGCTCAATCGAGGAGGGGGCGGAATGAAGGTTCTGATCGTCGAGGACGACCCGCTGCATCGCTCCTACCTGCATGAGGCGGTCAACGCAGCCCTGCCGGAATGCGACACTGTGATCGAGGCGGAAAATGGAACTGTCGGCGAGAAGCTCGCTCGCGATCACAAGTCGGCGCATATCGTCATGGATCTGCAGATGGCGAGCCGCAACGGCATCGAGGCGGCGCGCACGATCTGGAAGGAGCGGCCGGAGACCCGCATCCTTTTCTGGTCGAACTATTCGGACGAGGCGTATGTACGCGGTGTCTCGCGCATCGTTCCGGATGGAGCTGCCTATGGCTACGTCCTGAAATCCGCGTCCGACGAACGGCTGAAGCTTGCACTGCGCTCGATCTTCGTCGAGAGCCAATGCGTCATCGACCGGGAGGTGCGGGGTCTTCAGCAGAAAAGCCTTGGCCAGACGAACGGCTTCACCGATTCCGAATACGAGATCCTCGTCGATATCGCACTCGGGCTTACCGACAGGGCCATTGCCAGGCGCCGCGGCCTGTCGCTGCGCAGCGTACAGAATCGCCTGCAGCAGCTTTACGACAAGCTCGACGTCTACCAGGCCGCGAGCGACGACAATGACGACGGCCGCTTCAATCTGCGTGCCCGCGCCATCACGATCGCCTTCCTGCGCAAACTCCTGAACTACAGCGCGCTGGAGCGGGCGGAAGCGGAACTGCAGGAGTGGTTGGACGGAAAATAGACTCGACAGGCAATGCGGAAGCTTCGACGATCGCAGCAGTTGAGATCGGGATCCGTCATCATACCGCGATTTTGTCTCCCTGGAGGAAAATCACAATTCAGAGCCCGCCGACCCTGGAGGAAGCGAAAGCGGGCTCGTGCCGGCGATCTTTCGCAGCGCGGCTTTCTAGATGATTGTGATGCTGCCGCCTCAGTGCCGCCCGAGGCCGGAGAATTTTTGGCGCTCGCGAATGTAAGCGATGGCGGCCGCTTCGAGGCTCGTGCATTCCTCTTCGGATTTGAGCAGGGCGGCGTCGTCTTTTGATGCCGCACATCGCAGGACGTCGCGGCGCAGGCAGGCGTGCTCGTAAACTTCGCACAGCTTCAAGAAAGTGAGGTCGTGAATCATCCAGGCACTGTCGCGCACATCAGGTACCGCCAACAGCAGTCGAGCCATTCCAGCCTTCTGTACGTCCATTGTTGCGCCCTGTTCCATCAACGAGGTTAATGCGCAATGGCTGCTGCTGAAAAATGGTTCCATAAGTGCGTCGAAGCGGCGGTTTCTCGATCATTGCGGGCAGAACAACCAGAGCCGCATAAGCCTCGGCGGCAATGACGGTCATTCCGAGGTTGCTTCAGGCCTATCGCCGGGTTCGATCAATGTTGAATTCTGCTCGATCGGCATTGCAGCCAAGGTCCTGATGTCCTCGGCCAGCGCGGCGAGCTGTGCCGCAATTTCCAAGAGGTCGGAAGCAGAATGTTCCTCGTCATTGTGTTTCATATCGCGGTCGTCCATGTCCCAATTTCCCAGGCAACGGGTGGTTGCACAGCCTCGCGAGGCAGGGTCGCCGTGGAAATCACAGGACCTCAGTCTAGCAGGGCACCAAACCGAGTGCGGAATCTAGCATGTCGTCCGTTTACGACGATGGGACATTGGTCCGAGGCCAAAGTGCCAAAGGTCCTACGCCCAAACCGGCTGTTAGGACGGAACGGGAAGCGCATTTGACCCTGGTTGGACTTTCACGGCATCTGCCTCTTGCTTTCGAGCAATCGGCATCAGGTGAGCACGACATATTCGGTCAGCTGGCTGATCGTCGTATCGGCCTTCTGCACGTCGAAGACCTTCGTGCCATGGCTCATGATCACGAACCTGTCGCAGACCTGATAGGCGTGGTACAGATTGTGGGTCACCAGCACGCTCGAGACATTCTCCGCCTTGAGCTTCAGCACCTGGTTCAACAGCGCTTCCGTCTCGCGTACGGAGAGCGCCGAGGTCGGCTCATCGAGGAGCAGCACGCGCTTCTTGAAATAGACGGCGCGGGCGATTGCGACCGCCTGTTTCTGCCCGCCGGAGAGGTTGCCGACGAGCGTATCCGGGGAATCGATGCCGGAGATGTGCACGGCGTTTTGCAAGACTTCCATGGCGATGTCGCGCATCTCGCGCTGCCTGAGGAAGCCGAAGCGGTCGGTCAGCTCACGGCCCATGAAGATATTGCGGGTAATCGAGAGTGAATCGACCAGCGCGGTGTGCTGATAGATCGTTTCGATGCCGGCATCGGCGGAATCCGAGCGGCAGGAAAAGGTCGTCTTCTTGCCGTCGACGCTGAGATAGCCGTCCGTCGGCTTGTGGATGCCGGAGATGAGATTGACGGTCGTCGACTTGCCGGCGCCGTTGTCACCCAAAAGGCCGACGACTTCCCCCTCGCCGATATGGAAGCTCAGATTGCGAAGCGCGGTCAGCGCACCGAAGCACTTCGAAATGTTGTGCAGTTCGAGAAGATTGGGGGTCGACATCACGCAAGACCTCGCCGCTCGATGAGATGGTTGAAGATTGCAGCCAGCACGATCAGCGTGGCGATGAACATGTCGAGGTAGAAGCCCGGTGCCCGCAGGAGAAGCAGGACGTCGGTAATCGTGTGGATGAGCAGCACGCCGAGAAAGATGCCGATGATCGATCCGCGCCCTCCGCGCAGCGACAGGCCGCCGATGACGCAGGCGGCGATGGCCTGAAGTTCCAGACCCGCACCCTGCCCAGGCTGCACGCTGCCAACGCGGGCTGTCGCAAGAATGCCCGCTACCGCAGCCATGCCGCCCGCAATCGCAAAGGCAATCAGTTTGACGCGGCTGGTGTTGATGCCGATCGCCTCGGCCGCAGCGCGATTGCCACCGGTCGCGAAAACGTGGTTGCCGAAGCGGTGGCGGTGTAGCAGCAGGTGAAAGCCTATGACGAAGAGGACGATCCAGATGAAGGCGGCGTTGACGCCGAACAGGGTGCCGGAAAAGAGGCTGGTGAAGACCGGCTCCGGATCGAAACGCACCTGGACGGCACCGTTGTAGAGCAGCACCGCGCCGCGCCAGAAGAGGAGCCCGCCGAGTGTGACGATGAAGGACGGCAGACCAAAGCGCAGGGTGATATGGCCGTTGAGGGAACCGATCAGCACGCCAGTCAGAATACCGATAGGTGCTGCGACGAAGGCGCTCAGCCCCGCATTGACGAGCGAGGCCATCAGCACGGCCGTGAACGTGTAGACTGAGCCGATGGAAAGGTCGAATTCACTGGCGATCATCAGTACGCCGGCTCCAAGCGCGAGGCATCCAAGCACGGGGATTGCCTTCATCAGGATCGTCAGGTTCTGCGGTGAGAGGTAGCGGAACTCGTCCGGATAGAGGAGCGCGCCGGCGATGCAGACGATCTGCAGGGTCATGAAGACGAGAAAGATCGCTCCCGCCGGCATGCCCATGATCTGTTTGAGGATGGATTGTCTCTGGGTCCGCGAGCGTGGCGCGGCACTTTCGGCTAGGACAGGAGTCACAGTCTGGCACCCGATCGTTGGGGAAGGGGGAACCGGCCGGCCGCGCCGGCGGGCTCCCTCGGAACGCGGTTAGCGGTAGCTGCCGATCAGCGGCTTGACCGAACCGATGCGCGACTTGTCGAGGAAGGCGCCCTGGCCCGTGTCGATATCGGTCGGTGTCAGCCCGTATTTTTTGGCAAGCGCGATCTGGGCGATCGGGTAGTAGCCCTGCAGATAGGGCTGCTGGTCCATGGTCGCGTACATCGCGCCGGATTCCACCGCATTTACGATCTCGACCGCAAGATCGAAACCGCCGAAGGGAATGTCTACGCCGGCGTCCTTGATGGCGCCCGCGCCGACGGTCGAGGTGACCGAGCCGGTGCCGAACAGCGCCTTCACGTTCGGGTTGGCAATGAGGAATTGCGCAATGATGTTCTGCGCTTCGGCGGGGTCGAGACCGGCTCGAACCGTCTCCACCTTGATGCCGTTTTCGGTCATCGCCTTCTCGATGCCGCCGCCACGGGCGACCGCAAAGCTCGCTTCCGGAATTTCGCGCGGGTTGAAGACGACGTCGCCGGACTTAAGGCCGAATTCCTTGATCATCCGGTTGCCGAGCTCATAGCCGGAGGCAAGCTCGTTCATGCCGACATAGGCCTGGCGACAGTTGCCCTTGGCGCCGTCGAGATCATCGTTGTTGAAGCCGATGACGATGATACCGGCCTTGACTGCCGCGCAGATGCTCTCGTCGAAAGCATCCGAACTGGAGATCGCGACGGCGATGCCATCGACGCCGCTGGCCGTCGCGCTTTCGATCAGGTCGTTCTGGCGCACCGGATCGTTGTTGGCATACTGCACGTCGAGGTCGACGCCGAATTGGGCGGCGGCGTCTTGCGCTCCCTTCACCACCGGATTAAAGAACTGCACACTCGGATCGAGATAGATGATCATCGTTGCCTTGACGTCTGCGGCGAGCGCGCTCGACGTCAACAAGGTGGCAAGGCCCGCAGCCAGCGCCGCGGTTCTGAGCCTGGTCAGTTTCATTGCGTGTCCTCCCTTTGGATGTGCATTGCGGGTCGCAAGACCCAAGTCTCGGCTGGCGGGCTCCGACCAAAGATCACGCCAGCCGAGATATTCCTCCTCCCGACCTAGACTGCGGCCGATTATGTGAACCAGGGCGCGGGGCGCCCGAGCGTCACGTGGACGCCCTTGAACTGGGAATATTCGTCAAAGCCATAGCGGCCGAGTTCGCGGCCCAGGCCGCTCTTCTTGTAGCCGCCGATCGGCAGCTCCGGCGTGCCGTCGATCACGCTGTTGATCCAGCATCGGCCGGCGCGGATGCGGCGGATGCTCTGCAGCGCGGTTTCAAGATTGGTCGACCAGACGCTGGCCGAAAGACCGAATTCGGTGGCGTTCGCCAGCGCTACGGCTTCGTCCGCGGTCTTGAAGGTCAGCGTTGAAAGCACGGGACCAAAGATCTCCTCGCGTGCGATCGACATGTCGGGCGTGACGCCGGCAAAGACCGTCGGTGCGTAGTAAAGGCCGGCCTCCCTGCCGGTCCTTTCGCCGCCGAGCAGCAGTTCCGCGCCCGATGCGATGCCGGCCGTCACATAGGAATGCACCTTTTCGGCATGCGTCTCCGAGATCATTGCGCCGATCCTGGTGCGTTCGTTCAGCGGATCGCCGAAAGTCACCTTGCGCGAGATGTCGAGCAGGCGCTCCATCAGCGCATCGCGGATGCCCTCCTGCACCAGAAGCCGGCTGCCGGAAATGCAGCACTGGCCGGCATTGTGGTAGACGCCATAGGCGACGCCGTCTGCCGCGGCGTCGAGATCCGCATCGGCGAAGACGATCTGCGGCCCTTTGCCGCCAAGCTCCAGCCCCACGCGCTTGACGCTGCGCGCCGCGATCTCGCCGAGCTTCGTGCCGACGCGGACAGAGCCGGTAAAGGCGACCATGTCGACGCTCGGGTCTTCGGCCAGCACCTGGCCGGCGGGATCGCCATAACCGGTGACGACGTTGAACACGCCATCGGGAATGCCGGCTTCGCGCGCCAGCTCGGCCATACGGATCGACGTACCCGAAGTGAACTCGGACGGCTTCAGCACGACCGTGCAGCCGCTGCCGATCGCCCATGGCACGCGTTCCGATGCGATGATGAAGGGGAAGTTCCAAGGCGTGATGATGCCGACCACTCCGACCGGCTCGCGCAGGACAAGGCCCAAACGATCGTCGCCGATATTGTTGTGGGTCTGTCCTTCCAGCGCTCGGGCCTGGCCGGCGGCATAGGACCAGAGATCTGCGCAGAAACCGATTTCGCCGCGCGCCTGCGCGATCGGCTTGCCGACCTCGAGGCTCTCGATCAGAGCCAGCTCCTCCTGTCTCTCAAGGATGAGGTCGGCGACCTTGAACATCAGGCGCGACCGCTCTGCGCCCGACATGCGCGGCCACGGGCCGGTATCGAAAGCCTTCCGGGCGGCCGCGACGGCCTTGCGCACGTCGTCGGCCGAGGCCTCCGGCCATGTGCCGACCGTGACGCCGGCGTGGCCGGGGCTCACCCGATCGATCGTCCTGCCTGAAGCGGCATCGACCGACTTGCCATCGACAAGCATGTGGTAGCGGGATTTAATACGCAGACGGGGATCATTGGAATCGGGTGCGATGAAATTGGACAGCAATAGCGTTCTCAGGCCGGCCCGCGCGGTGCCAGCCCCTCCCTGTTCGTCCGGTTTGCCGGATTTCTGTTGCGCCTGAATTGTATGGTACTGTATGGTGGTTCAAATTGGATGTCAACGGATGACGGCGGCGAAAGACATGAACCTCGAATCCCTGAAGATCGACACCGGCGAAACCGCCGCGGCCCAGGTCGAGCGGGACTTGCGCGAATCCATCATCCGGCTGGAGCTCGCCCCCGGAATGCGGCTCTCCGAACAGGAAATCGCCACACGCATGGGCGTGTCGCGTCAGCCCGTGCGCGAGGCGCTCATCGCGCTGGGCAAATCCAAACTGGTGGATATCCGGCCCAACAGGGGCACCGTCGTCGTGCGGATTTCAGCCAGACAAATGATGGAATCCCGCTTCGTGCGCGAGGCGATCGAAGTCGCGGTGGCGCGCCGGGCCAGCGAGACATTCGATAGCTGGACGCGGCGCAAGATCGACACGATCCTCGCTCGGCAAAAGGCGGCGAATGAGGCGAATGACCACAATGCTTTCCGCCGGGAGGACGAGCAGTTCCATATTGCGATCGCCGAGGGTGCAGGCTGCGGCCTCGCCTGGAACGCCATCTCCGACATCAAGGCACACATGGATCGGGTCTGCAACCTCCAGCTGCGCCATCCGGACTCGATGAAGAAACTGATTGCCGAACACGAGGCGATCATCACCGCCATCGACGCGCGGGATGCCGACGCGGCCGCGGCCGCCATGCGCAGCCATCTCAACGGCATTCTGGCCGACCTGCCGCAGATCGAGGCGGACAATCCAGACCTGTTCGAGTGACCGTTTTCCGGCGTCTTCCTTTGATCGTAGCCGACAAAAACATGCAGCAGATCAAAGCGCTACAGCGACTTTTGCCCGTCCGATAAGACGCGCGGTGCTGTTGCCGCTGCGGTCCCGCGTTCCCGGTCTGGCCTTGATACTCCAGGTGATCAACGATGACTTCTGTCGATCATCGCGACAATGGTCGCGAAAAGCTCCTCCTGCGCCTGCGCCGCCGTGATCTCCCCCGTAGAGGCGGCATCCGACAGGGCGTTAGCAGCGCCGAGCATAGCCCAGAACCCCGCCGGTCCGATGCCTCGCCGCCCCACGAAAGCCGCCAGTGCCCTTCGGCACTTCTCGATGAAAGCCAGTTGATAGTCTCGCTTTACTGCCTCCAACTCGGGGGAGCCCGCAAGGGCTGCGAGCACGTCGGGCATTTCCCGGCCCTGCGCGAGCACACAGTCGACGTATGAGGTTGCGATGACCTTGGCTCGATCTTCGAGGGTCGGGCCGCTCCCGTCGAGTGCGGCGTCGATCATCTCGGTCTGCCGGGCGTCAAAATCCCGATAGAGCGCTATCAGCAGGCCATTGCGCGTGCCGAAATGATCATAGACCACCGGCTTGGCGACAGCAGCTCCTTGCGAAAGCCTTGGGAGCGTCAGGGCATCCGAACCTTCTTCGCGCACAAGCTGCCACGCCACGTCGAGAAGCTGGCGCCGTCGCTGCTCGCGACTGAGACGGACACGCTTGGCGGGAGGCTGCATTTTCTTCGGCCTGCTTGACATCGCTATATACCAAAAGTAACTTACCGGAAGTATATAGTAACTGCCCTTCAATCGCAACCATCCACCGGCCTCGCGCCGGCGGCCAATCCGCATGCCTTCGCATGCGGTTCCCAGAGGATTTGTGCCCATGACCGATACTTCACTTCCACGATCCGCCGATCGAACCGCATGGCTGGGACTCATCGCCATTTTACCCCTGGTCCTGCTTGTGGCCATGGACGGGTCGATCCTTTATCTCGCTATGCCGCATGTCACTTCGGCCCTTCAGCCGACCGCTGATCAGGCGCTCTGGATCCTGGACATCTACGGCTTCGTGGTCGGATCGCTGCTGATCGTTTTCGGGAATATCGGCGACCGCTACGGCCGGCTGAAACTCATCATGACCGGCGCGGCGGTCTTCGGTGCAGGGTCGCTCGGCGCGGCCTATTCGCAAACGCCAGAGCTGCTGATCGCCTCGCGTGCCCTGATGGGGCTGGGTGGCGCAACACTCCTGCCGTCCGGCTTGGCCATCGTCAGCGCCTTGTTCCCCGATCCGCGACTGCGCGCTCAGGCTATCGGCATCTTTGCGGCCACTTTCGCAGCCGGCTTTGCGATCGGCCCGCTCATTGGCGGCATGCTGCTGCGGCAGTTCGCGTGGGGCGCCGTGTTTCTCATCAATGTCCCCGTTGTCATCGGCTTCATGATCGGCGCACCCATCCTGTTGCGCGAGGTGCGCTCGACCGTCGGCGGCAGCATCGACCTGGCGAGCCTCGTCCTGTCCTTCGCCGGCATCTTGCTGTTCACCTATTCGCTCAAGCATGCGGCCGCCTATGGCTTCACTCCGACACAAATCCTTGCCGGAGCCGCCGGCATAATGGCGCTGGCGCTATTCGTTCTCAGACAGGCAAGACTTGAATACCCGCTGCTCGACCTCGGTCTCTTCCGCGACCGCATCTTCTCTACCGCTATTCTGACGGGCCTTCTGTCGCTGGTCGTGTGGTCTGCTGCCGGGTATCTGTCGGGCGTCTACCTGCAATCGGTGCTGGGCATCGATGTGTTTGCCGCCGCGCTGTTGACCCTGCCGGGCGCGATCGTGCTGACGGCGACCTGCGTGGGCACCGCCCGCATCGTCGAACGGATGGGCCGGAAGACCGCACTTGTGGCAACGCATCTGCTGATCAGCGCCGGCGCTTTCCTGCTGCTTTTCACGACGACCGAGGCAGGCATTGCGGTCTTCGTCGCCTCCACCATGGTCGCCGGCGTCGGATATGGATTGTCCTTCAGCCTTGTGGCCGACATCGCGGTTTCGGCGGTTCCTGCGAGCCGGGCGGGTGCGGCGGGTTCGATTGCGGAGACCAGCAACGAACTGGGCAACGCGCTGGGTATTTCTCTGCTTGGATCTTTGGCGACACTGAACTTCCGGCTATTCGGCCCCGGTGTAGCGGGGACGCTCGATGAAACGCTCGATCAGCCCGGACTTGCATATCAAAGCCTGATTCAGGCTCAGGAAGCGTTCCTCACCGGCATGCATGTCGCGATCGGCACGGGCGGTCTCGTGACGCTCGCAGTCGGGGTCTTGGCATGGGTCTGGCTGCCGAGCAGGTTGCCGGAATGATGTTCCGTCGCGGCGTATGACGGTCCTGTGCGCCCGACGAAGGAAAGAGGAGATCACTTCGCCGTGAGGCTCGGACTTCGGCTTGAAACGGGACTGCGCCGCTCCAATTCCGTTCCAGCACGATTCGCGTGCATTCGGAGGGTGGCGATGGGCCTCTCATTCCCGAAAGCCGGTTTTGTCGCGCTCGTCTCAGCCGTGGCACTCGCCTGCGGCCTGCCCCTCGGTACGGCGCGGGCGGAACTGCTCGCGCGCGTGCCGACCGCACGCGAGATGGCGGTGTGCGGCGACGTATTGTTCGTCGGAACCAAGGGCTCCTCGGTCTATGCCGTGTCATTTTCCGGGGGCGGCGCCCGCAGGGTCGCCTCCGGATTTTCCAATGCGAACGGCGTTGCCTGCTCACGCGGCCGGCTGTTCGTCGCTTCGGGAAACAGCATAACGGCTTTCGAGATCGGCCGCGGCGGCACTTTGAGCGGCAGACGCGTTATTCGGCGCGACCTGCCGGATTCGGGCGCCCACGGCTATCGTTATGTCGCCGTCGGCCCGGATTCCCGCCTCTATGTCTCGCTCGGATCACCCTGCAACATTTGCATTCCCCGCGGGCTGCAAGGTACGATCGTCAGCATGAACCAGGACGGGTCCGACCTTCGCAGAGTGGCCTGGGGTGTGCGCAACTCTGTCGGCTTCGACTGGCGCGGCGGCACAATGTTCTTTACCGACAATGGTGCCGACAGAATGGGTGACGATATCCCGCCCGATGAGCTGAACGCTTTGCGGCCGGGCGGCTTTTACGGCTTCCCCTATTTCGGAGGCGAGGTGCCGCTCACAGGGTTCGAGGACGCGTCGCCGCCCGCGCGCCAGATTCCACCTGTCTTCAACTTTCAGGCGCATGTCGCAGCGCTCGGGATTCACTTCTTCCGCAGCCTGGGCGGCGATGCTCTGGTGGCCCAGCACGGCAGTTGGAACAGGTCGGTACCGGTCGGCTATCAGGTCGTGCGGGTCCGCTTCCGCGGCGGCCGCCCGGTCTCGGCGACCGCCTTCCTCAGAAACGTCGGTCGTCCGGTCGACGTCAAGGAAGCGCCGGACGGGTCCATCCTCGTATCCGACGACGCCGGCGGCGCGATTCACATCTTCAGGCGATGACGCCCCCACGCAAAGGGATTCGGGAGGTCTGAAGCGCCTTTCGCCTACTGGTGGTTGAACAACCGAAAATTGCTTATTCCCTAAATCACATCGTTCGGATATTGCGCCTGTGCCGATTGAGGTAAGACGGCGTTAGGAGAACCATTGTGAATGTCGACGAAAAACTGGAACCCATTCTAACCGAAGTCCTGAGGCGTAACGGAGGTGAACACGAGTTTCACCAGGCCGTGCGCGAGGTCCTGGAGAGCCTCGGGCGCGTGATAGCCAAACATCCCCGTTACGCCGAAAACGCGCTCATCGAGAGGATCTGCGAACCGGAGCGTCAGATCATCTTCCGCGTGCCCTGGGTGGACGACAAGGGCCAAGTCCAGATCAACCGGGGGTTCCGGGTTCAGTTCAACTCCGCACTCGGGCCGTACAAGGGCGGGATCCGGTTTCATCCTTCGGTGAATGTCGGAATCATCAAGTTCCTCGGCTTCGAGCAGACCTTCAAGAACGCACTGACCGGGATGCCGATCGGCGGGGGCAAAGGCGGCTCCGACTTCAATCCCAGGGGCCGTTCGGACGGCGAGATCATGCGCTTCTGCCAATCGTTCATGACGGAGCTTCACAGGCATCTCGGCGAATACACGGACGTTCCTGCGGGTGACATCGGTGTCGGGGGCCGGGAGATCGGCTACATGTTCGGTCAGTATAAGCGGCTTACCAACCGCTACGAGGCCGGTGTCCTCACGGGCAAGGCATTGTTCTACGGCGGTTCGCGCGCCCGGAAAGAAGCGACGGGCTACGGAGCCACCTATTTCGTCCAGCGCATGCTTGGAACCAGGGGCCTGGACTTCGACGGCAAACGGGTGACCGTCTCCGGATCCGGCAACGTAGCGATCTACACCATGGAGAAGGTGGTCGAGTTCGGAGGGAAGATCGTGGCGTGCTCCGATTCGAACGGATACGTTGTGGACGAGGACGGCATCGACCTTGAACTGGTTAAGGAGATCAAGGAAGTGCGTCGCGAGCGGATCTCGGAATATGCGCGACTGAAAGGCGCCGGGGCTCACTATATCAAAGCGGGCTCGATCTGGGATGCGCCCTGTGATGTGGCGATGCCTTCCGCGACTCAGAACGAGCTTACCGGGAAGGACGCAAGGGTATTGGTCAAGAACGGTGTTCTTGCCGTGGGGGAGGGCGCAATATGCCTTCCACGCCGGAGGCCGTCCGCATCTTCCAGGAGGCGGGTGTGCTGTTCGCCCCGGGCAAGGCCGCGAATGCAGGGGGAGTTGCCACCTCCGCTCTCGAGATGCAGCAGAACGCCTCACGCGACAGCTGGACGTTCGAGCAGACCGAGGCGCGTCTTGCAACCATCATGCAGGCGATCCACGATCGTTGCGCCGAGACCGCAGAGGAATATGGAGCTCCGGGAGACTATGTCCTCGGAGCAAACATAGCTGGCTTTGCCAGGGTGGCCGAGGCAATGGATGCCCTCGGCGTGATCTGAGGCGCAGGGGCGATAATGCCGCTCCGGCTGCGTGCCGCGGGTGCTTGCGCACTTGCGTCACCCGGCCGGGCGGCTTGACTTCCCTGATACCGCGGGCGATCATCCGGCCATGCTGACGAACCGCGACATATATCCGCCTAACGCTCTGGGGATCCGCCTGATCGCAGGATCGTAACCCGGATCCGGCCTCGTCGCCCGCCGGATCCTGGGTGAACGCGGTCAGCACAATTCTCGCTGACATGCGCGACAATCTTCCCGAATATTTCAACTGCATGCACGCGGAAATCCCGTGCCTGTTCCGGAGGTATCGCGAACGATGTCCAGCATCATGGTCTCCTCGAATCTGCCCCTGCCTTTCATTGGAGCGACGGACTATTCTCTTCTCAGCCGCCTGGCCTATCAAGCCTTGTCGAGGGACTTCGACATCGCCGCTGAAGGAGCGCCCTTGCGTTCTGCCAGACGACCAGGTGCCGCCCGACGTCATCAGGATAGGGTCCGTGGTCACTTGCGAGGTCGAGGGCGGAATTCGCCGGACCTTCTCTCTCGTCCATCCTGATGACGTCGATGCCGAGGAGGGGAGGATTTCCGTCCTGACGCCGGTCGGAGTGGCGCTTCTCGGTCTCCGGTCCGGACAGGCGGTCGAGTGGTTCTCTCGAGATGGGCAGAGAAACCGTCTGACGGTCGCTCGGGTCGAGGACGACGTGACGGGCGAACTCGCCCTCTGAGGCTTCCGGCGCTCAAAAGGACTCGATCGAGGACTCCATGCACTTGCCCGGTAGCAGAAAGCGGAAACCTAGAGGAGGTTGCCTCACCGCAGGCTCGTAGCCCTGTGTCGAACCGCTCGCGGTCGGCACAGGGAGTTCCTGTCTCGTCAGCACGAGCAAAGGCCGACCGCCATGGTTGCGCCGTTCGTGCCCCCATATTTGCTCGAGAGGGCAGGTCCCACGACCCGACGGAAGCTGGAGTGATGCGCAATGTCGAGAGAAGCTTTCTGCCAACTGACTGCAGGAGACCTAAACATCCTGATGTCCATGCTGGACGAAACCGGCCACACGGAATCCTTTACGATTCTACTGCGCGAGAAGTTGAACTACGCCAGCGTGTTCTTCCGTGAAGACATACCTGAGAATATCGTCACGCTGGACACGCAGGTAGCCTACACCGTCAACGGCGTGTGCTGCGGACCACATGTTGTGGTCCGCAGCACAGCGAGTAGACCTGCCGACTCCGCTATCTCCGTTCGGACGATGCGGGGTTTGGCGCTGCTTGGGCTGGCCGTCGGCGAGAGGACCGAGATCCTCGGAGAGGACGGCTGGCCCGAAATCCTCGCGGTCGAGCGCATCGTCCTTAAACCCGAGTCGGAGGCTCGCCTGCAACAGACGAGCAACGAACCCGTGCAACTGATCGACCACGCTCCGCAAGTGGTCAATTTCCGGCCGCGGCCCAGGAAAGCGGCCATTCCACATGACGATGATCCGGGTCCCACGGCCGCATGATCTTGAGGCAGCCGGTCATGGCTGTACAGGGCCAAAGATAGAGAGCAGCGATCTAACGCGACGGATCCGGTGATGTCCTCAGATCATCGAGAAAGTCCCGGCACCAGCGCGAGACGTCGTGTTCCAGCAAGTGATCCATCATTGTCTTCCAGCGATCCTTCCGCTCTTCCAGCGGCATGCTGAGTGCGCGCGCCATAGCGTTTGCGGTCCCCTCGATGTCGTAGGGGTTGACGAGCAGGGCACCTCTCAGATCACGGGCGGCTCCGGCGAAGCGCGAAAGCACGAGCACGCCCGGATCGTCCGGATCCTGCGCGGCCACGTATTCCTTCGCAACCAGGTTCATCCCGTCTCGAAGCGGTGTCACGAGGCCGACTTTGCCAAGCCGGTAAAGCCCTGCAAGAATATTCCGGCCCACCGAGCGGTTGATATAGCGTATGGGCACCCAATCGACCGCGCCGAGCGCGCCGTTTACCCTGCCGGCCTGTTCGGCCACAGTGCGCTGCATGGCTTCGTATTCCGGCACTTCGGAGCGCGACTTCGGCGTGATCTGCAGATAGGTGACACGCCCCTGCTGGGCCGGATTGGCCAGGATGAAGCGCTCGAATGCGTCGATCCGCTGCGTGATTCCCTTCGAGTAATCCAGGCGATCGACACCGATGATCAGGCTGCGGTGCTCGATGCTTTCTCGCGCTTTCCTGACGGTCTTGTTGGTCGATGCCTTCTTGGCGAATTCGGCAAAGGCCGCAGTCTCGATGCCGATTGCATAGATGCCGCCCTTGAACACGCGGCCATAGGCGCTGAAGCGGCCTCCGCCGAGTTCATCGCCGATGCCTTCCCGCCGGAGGCAGCCGGCAAAGTTCTCAAGATCATGATCGGTCTGGAAGCCGACGACATCGTAGTGCGACAGGCCGCGCATGATCTCCTCGTGAACGGGCATCGTGAAGAGCACGTCGGCAGGCGGCCAGGGAATGTGGAGAAAGAAGCCGATCCGGTTCTTCAAGCCCATTTGGCGCAGTTCCGCGGCGAGAGGGATCAAGTGGTAGTCGTGCACCCAGATCACGTCATCGGGCCTGATGAGCGGCGCCAGCCGGTGGGCGAAGAAGCGGTTGACGCGGAAATAGCCGGCCATCTCCTTGCGGCCGTATTCGGCAAGATCAAGCCGGTAGTGACAGATTGGCCAGAGAACGCGATTGGCAAAGCCTCGGTAGTATTCTTCTACGTCGGTATCGGTCAGATCCGTGAGTGCATAGGTGATATTGCCTTGCTGCAACTGAGCAAGCGGCTGCGGCTCGTGCTCTCCGCTCGATTGTCCCGACCAGCCCATCCAGATGCCGCCATGCTCTTCAAGGGCGACTTTCAGCGCGACCGCCAGCCCGCCGGCAGGCACAATGCCGCCCTTGTCAGGAACGGGTACACGATTGGAAACAATGACGAGACGGCTCATGCCGAGTTCCTTTCATTCAAGAAAATAATATAGACTTGGCGCTCAAACGTTCAGGGAGAGAACGCGTTTCCGACGCAGACGATCCCGACGGCGGGAAAATCGCCGAGAGGATGCAACCCGCGCGTGGAGCGGCGACGGCCGCTCTGGTGTCGAAGGCGTATTCAGCGCCGATCATTCGGGGGGCATGGACGAACTGGATGAATAACGGGTTTCTCGGCGGTGCGCGATGATGTCCGCGCCGCCGCACTTTCATGCCCCACCCGGCTTCTGGCTGGGAGCTATCCGTTGAATAAAAAAAGGCGGCCGGAGCCGCCACTTCATCATCAGGGATTTGAAACCTACGAACGCTTCCTGGAATTGCGCTAGAGCGGGATGAGGAAAAGTGTGTCGGTTTTCCTCATCCCGTGTCTCAACTTCTTGGAACCATTTGATCCAACGCACTTCCGGACGGAAAACACTTTTCCCGGAAGTGCTCTAGTGATTGTGGCGGGGCAGGTTCTTGGCGATCTGCCGGAAGTCTGCTGCACCTTCGAGCACCGCGCCGTCGGAAAGCTGGGTGACGGACTTGCGGTAGATGCGCTGCCAGGGCGTGGCATCGGCCGGTACGGCGGGAATGCCGTCCGCCTTGCGCCTTTCGATATCCTCGTCGGAAACCAGCATGTCGCAGCGACCCAGGTTGAAATCGATGCGGATCACATCACCGCTCCGCAGCCAGGCGAGACCGCCGCCGGCAGCACTCTCCGGCGAGGCGTTCAGGATGGAGGGACTGTCGGCTGTGCCGGATTGACGTCCGTCACCGATGGTAGGCAGGCTCCGGATGCCGCGTTTCAAGAGGTGATCCGGCGGCTGCATGTTCACGACTTCCGCCGACCCCGGCCAGCCGAGCGGGCCGGCGCCGCGGATCACCAGGATGGTGTTCTCGTCGATCTCGAGTTCAGGGTCGTTGATGCGCTTGTGGTAGTCCTCCGAGCCATCGAAGACCACGGCCTTGCCCTCGAAAACGCCCTCGCGGCCCGGCTCCTGAAGATAGCGCTTCCTGAAATCGTCGGAGACGACACTCATCTTCATGATGGCGAAGTCGAAGAGATTGCCCTTCAGTACCAGGAAGCCTGCCTTTTCCTTGAGGGGCTCGTCGAAGGGGCGAATAACTTCGCGATCCGTGGATTCGCGCCCTTCGAGGTTCTCGGCCATGGTTTTTCCCGTGACGGTGCGACAGCCGCCGTCGAGCTTTCCGGCCTTCAGGAGTTCCCACATGATTGCGGGTGTGCCGCCGGCGCGGTGATAGCGTTCACCGAGATAGGCACCCGCCGGCTGGATGTTGGCGAGCAGCGGGATATCGAAACCATGGACCTGCCAGTCGTCCGGATAAAGCTCGACGCCGGCATGCTTCGCCATGGCGGCAAGATGCGGCTGGGCATTGGTCGATCCGCCGATCGCCGAGTTGACGCGGATTGCATTGAGAAAGGCGTCCCGGGTCAGGATGTCGGAGGGCTTCAGGTCCTCGAAGACGAGTTCCACGGCGCGGCGTCCGGTACGATAGGCCATCTGCCCGCGCTCGCGATAGGCAGCGGGGATAGCGCCGCAACCGGTGAGCGACATGCCGAGCGCTTCGGCCATCGCGTTCATTGTCGAAGCCGTGCCCATGGTGTTGCAATGGCCGACGGAGGGAGCCGAATCGAGTGCTGCCTGCATGAACTCCTCGCGGTCGATCTCGCCTGCCGCGAGCTTGCGGCGCATGCGCCAGATCACCGTGCCGGAGCCGACGAGATCGCCTTCGTGCCAGCCGTCGAGCATGGGGCCGCCGGAGAGCACGATCGCCGGGATGTCGACCGTCGAGGCCGCCATCAGGGCGGACGGAGTGGTCTTGTCGCAGCCGGTGGTCAGCACCACGCCATCCAGCGGATAGCCGTAGAGAATTTCAACGAGGCCGAGATAGGCGAGGTTGCGATCGAGGGCGGCCGTCGGGCGTTTGCAGTTCTCGAAAATCGGATGCGTCGGGAACTCGATCGGAATCCCCCCGGCATCGCGGATGCCGTCGCGAACGCGCTTCGCCAGATCCATGTGCACCCGATTGCATGGGGTGAGATCGCTGCCGCTTTGGGCAATGCCGATGATGGGCTTGCCGCAACGCAATTCCTCCGGCGTCACACCGTAGTTCATGAAGCGCTCCAGATAGAGCGCCGTCAGATCGATATGGTCCGGATTGTCGAACCAGTCCTGTGAGCGCAGGCGGCGCTGGGGTTTGTCAGTCATGGCGGGACCTAATTCCTTGGGTTGAGCTTTTCGAGATGCAGAAGCAGTCCGCTGTGGTCCTGTTCGCCGCCGCCGGACTCGACGAAATCGGCAAATTCCTGCCGCACTTGCCTGGTCAGGGGAAGCTCGAGGGAGAGCCCATCCGCCATGGCCATCACGGCGTTCAGGTCCTTCAGCTGGTTGTTCGAAGCGCCACCGGGCACGAAGTTGCGCTCCACCATACGGGCGCCGTGCAGTTCGAGGATCCGGCTTTCGGCGAAGCCGCCGCGGATCGCGTCCCGAAAAGCCGCGCGCGAGGCACCGCCGGCTTCCACCAGGATCATGGCTTCGGCCACCGCGCCGATGGTGACGGCGACGATCTGTTGGTTGGCGAGCTTGCAGACCTGGCCGGCACCGCTCGGGCCAACGTGGGTTACGCGACCGAGCGCGGCAAAAACGTCCTTCAGGCTTTCGACCGCGGCGCCATCGCCGCCGGCCATGATGGCGAGCGTACCGGCGGCCGCGCCGACCACGCCGCCTGAAACCGGTGCGTCGAGGTGACGGATGCCCTTTTCCGCCAATCTGCGCGCATGTTCGCGGGCGATCTGCGGGGCTATGGAGCTGCAATCCACGACGATCGTACCTTCGGCCAGGCCATCGGCGACGCCGCGCTCGAAGAGGACCTCCGATACGGCCTGGCCGTTGGTCAGCATGGTGAAGGCGACAGCTGCGCCGGCGACGGCATCGGCCGGCGAGGCAGCGATTTCAGCACCGTCGGCGGCCAGCGGCTCGGCCTTGGCGGCGTCACGGTTCCACACCGTAACCGGAAAATCGGCACCGAGCAGGCGCCGCGCCATCGGTGCCCCCATCAAGCCAGTGCCGAGAAACGCAACCTTCGTCTTCCCGCTCACAGCTTCCCTCCCAGTTCGTCCTCGATGTGCACGCGGATAATCTCATCGAAACTCTTTTCGGCAGTGAAGCCAAGTTCGGTGGCGCGTTTGGCCTCGAAGCCCGGCGCCCAACCGGCGACCATCTTCATGATCATCTCGTCGGGTTCGCGGCGGATGAGCTTCACGGCCTCTTCGCCGGCAACGCGGCGCAGCGCTTCGATCTGCTCGCCCACGGTGGCACTGAGACCCGGCATGGAAAGGTTGCGCCGCGGGCCGACCTTTTCAAGGTCGATGGTCGCGCCATGGATGAGGAAGCCGACCGCCGAACGCGGCGAAGTGTGCCAGTGGCGGACATCCTCCGAAACTGGCAGCACGGCTTCCTGGCCGACCAGCGGCTCGCGCAGGATATTGGAGAAGAAACCGGAAGCCGCCTTGTTGGGCTTGCCGGGCCGGATGCAAATCGTCGGCAGGCGGATGCCGATGCCATCGAAGAAGCCGCGGCGGCTGTAGTCGGAGAGCAGCAGCTCGCAGATCGCTTTCTGGGTGCCGTAGCTCGTGAGCGGAGTAAGATGATAATCGTCCGGAATGGGGAAGGGGAGCGGCGCTCCGACCACGGCGATCGACGAGGTGAAGACAAGGCGAGGCTTGTAGCCATCCTGATCGTGAGCAAGGCGGATCGCATCGAAGAGATAGCGCGTGCCCTCGAGATTGATCCGGTAGCCCTTGTCGAAATCGAGCTCGGCTTCACCCGAGACGATTGCCGCCAGATGAAAAATGACATCCGGGCGCCCCTCGACGAGCTTCTCGGCTTCGCCGGAAGCGGAAAGATCGCCTTCGCGTGCAACGACGGTACCGGCAAAACCCTGCGGCCTTTCCGGTGTCACCACGTCCACGAGCGTCAGCTTCTCCACCGTCCTTCCGCCGAGAGCGCCGTCCTTGACGAGGCGCTGCGTGAGCTTGCGGCCGACCATGCCGGCAGCGCCGATGATCAGGATATGCATGAATGTCTCCTCCTTGAGTGAGGCCGCATGCGATCAGGTCTTCATGCGGGTCGAAAATATGTCTTGTACGGTTGTCTGATAACCTTATATGATTCGATTGAAAACAGGAGACTGGCGGTTCGAGCGAAAGAATCTCGATCGCGTGCAGGCATATAGCGGACGCTTTCGCAGAGACGCGCGAGGAGGGGCAAGGAGCATGACGAGCGCAGGCACGATAGAGGAAGCAAAGGGACCTGCGGAACTGCGCCTGGTGCTACGTCAGATGCTCGGCGAGGATATCGTGCTGAGCGAAACGGAGGAAATGCTCCGTTACTGCCGCGACTGGCATGGCGACGTAACCAGCGGCACCGTGGCGGTGATTCGCCCGCGCTCGACGGAGCAGGTGGCGGCGGCCGTGAAGGCCTGCCGTGAGCTTGGGCTTTCGATCGTGCCGCAGGGCGGCAATACCGGCCTCGTGCTCGGCGCGATCCCCGATGCTCCGGAGAGGCAGGTCGTGCTTTCTCTCTCTCGCATGAACCGCATCCGCAAGATCGATCCGGCCGACTTTTCGGCGGTGGTCGAGTCCGGCTGCATCCTGTCCGAACTCAAGGATGCGATTGCGGAGATGGGCATGTTCTTTCCGCTTGCACTCGGTGCGCAGGGAAGCTGCCAGATCGGTGGAAATGTTTCGACGAATGCCGGCGGCATCAACGTGCTCCGCTACGGCATGACCCGCGAATTGGTGCTGGGACTTGAAGTGGTCCTCCCGGACGGCAGCATCCTCGAAGGTCTGTCGACGTTGAGAAAGGACAATCGCGGCATCGACCTGAAGCAGCTTTTCATCGGTGCGGAAGGCACGCTCGGCATCATCACCGCCGTCTCCATCAAGCTGACGCCCTATCCGGATCACGTGGCCACGGCGCTGCTCGGTCTTGCCTCCCTGGAAGATGCCATCAAGCTCTATCGCCGGGCGCGTCGGGACTGCTGCGACCTGATGTCGGCCTTCGAATTCATGCCGCCGCTCGCCTTCACCTTGGCGCAGGAGGCGATGCCGGATTTGCCGATCCCGATCTCGGCGGAATATCCAGCCTATGTGCTGATGGAGATCTCCGGCTCCGGCCTCGTCGATGTCGACGATCTGATGCAGCGCTTCCTCGAAGGTGTGATGGAGGAAGGGCTCGTCCTCGACGGAACGATCGCCGCCTCGCAGACGCAGGCGCGCAATCTTTGGTTGATCCGCGAGGGCATGAACGAAGGCCAGGCGAAACGCGGCGCTCATATGCGCACCGATATCTCCGTTCCGCTCTCGCAGCTGGCATCCTTCGTAGACGAGGCGGAAAAGGCGGTCTCCGACGCACTTCCCGGCGCCGTCAGCGTTTCCTATGGCCATGTCGGCGACGGCAATGTGCATCTCAACGTCCTGCCGCCGGCCGGCAGTACGCCCGACGAGCGGATTGAATTGATCTACAAGGCCAAGACGGTCGTGAACGAGGTGCTCGATCGCTATACCGGAAGCATCAGCGCCGAGCACGGTATCGGGCGCCTGAAGCGACCGGATTTCGACGCCAGGCTGCCGGAGACCCGCCGAAAGCTGTTGACGGCGCTCAAGCATGCCGTTGACCCGGAGATGATCATGAATCCCGGTTGTCAACTGAGATTCTAAAAGGGAGAGCAATCTTGGCGGCAATGGATTTCGGCCAGATCAGCAGGAGCGAGCATTTGCCCGCGCGCATCGCGGCGAAGATCGGCAGGGAGATCACCGAAGGACGTATCGCACCCGGAGAGAAACTGCCGACGGAGCATCTGCTCGCCACGACCTTCGGCGTCAGCCGCTCGGTGGTGCGGGAGGCGATAGCTCAATTGAGAAATGAGGGCCTGGTGGAAACGCGCCAGGGCGTCGGTGCCTTCGCCACGGAAATCGAGCGCCGGCAATCGCTTCGTATAGAGCAGGGAGATCTCGCCAATCGGGGAAGTTTCCGGGATCTGTTTCAACTCCGTATTCCGCTTGAGGTGGAGGCGGCCCGGCTTGCGGCGATCCATCATACGCCGCAGGAATTGGGCAAGATCGACGAGGCGTTGCAGCAGATGACCGGCGCGGAAAAATGGACGGAGCAGGGGATCGTCGCCGACCTCGCATTTCATCGGGCGATTGCGGCGGCCACCCATAACGAATATTTCCTGCTTTTCATCGGATTCATCGCCGAGCGGATCAGCCTGGCGATCAACGCGGCACGCGCCGCTGCAATTCTGGAGGAGATCGTCGAAGTCACGATTGCGGAACATGTCTCTATCCGAGATGGCGTGGCGGCGCGGGATCCGGCCAAGGCCGAGGAGGCGATGCGCAACCATCTGAACGGGGCGGCGGCCCGCCTGGACCTGACGATTGAAAGCTTCTCGTCCTGAGGTTCGAGTCGGGCGGCGCGGCCCGTGAAGGGCGTATCAGACTTTACTTACCAACGGCCTAGACATGGGCAAAAAGTCATACTAGAAGCAGGTCATCCCGTTGTCAGACATCCTGACAATAGGAGACCCGTACCTTCGAGGTACGAGATGAGCGGAGGATTTCTCGTGAGTTTCGAACAGGCACTGAGCGCCGAATCAATCCAGCCTGCGGACGCATCCGGCGCGATGCTCGTCGGGCGCGTCTGGTCAAAAACCGCCGGCGGACCTTGCCCGGTCCTGATCTCGGATGGAGAGGTTTTCGACCTGACCCCACTCGCAGCAACGATTTCCGAGCTTCTTGAGATCGACGGTCTTGTCGACGCGTTGCGCGACCCGTCGCGCTTTGCCAGCCTCGGCTCTCTCGATGCATTCCTTCGTGGCGAGGCGGGCGATCTTCTGGCGCCTGCCGATCTGCAGGCCGTCAAGGCGGCCGGCGTCACCTTTGCGGACAGCATGCTGGAGCGGGTGATCGAGGAGCAGGCCAAGGGCGATCCGCTGCGCGCGCAGGAAATTCGCGGCCGGCTGGCCCCCGTCCTCGGCGACAACCTCAAAGGCCTCGTAGCCGGCTCCGACAAGGCCGCCGAGGTCAAGAAACTGCTCCAGGAGCTCGGTCTTTGGTCGCAGTACCTCGAAGTGGGTATCGGTCCCGATGCTGAAATCTTCACCAAGGCGCAGCCCATGTCTTCGGTCGGTTGTGGTGCTTATATCGGTATCCACCCCAAATCCGACTGGAACAATCCGGAGCCGGAGGTGGTGCTTGCCGTCACGTCGAAGGGCAGGATCGTCGGTGCGACGCTCGGCAACGACGTCAATCTTCGGGACTTCGAAGGCCGCTCCGCACTGCTTCTCAGCAAGGCGAAGGACAATAATGCGTCCTGCTCGATCGGCCCCTTCATCCGGCTCTTCGACGGTGCTTTCACGATCGAGGACGTGAAACAGGCGGAAGTCTCGCTTCTCGTCGACGGCAAAGAGGGTTTCAAGATGACCGGCGTCAGCCCGATGTCGGCCATCAGCCGCAGCCCGGAAGACCTCGTTTCGCAACTTCTCAACGACAACCACCAGTATCCGGATGGCGTGGTCTTCTTCCTCGGAACGATGTTTGCGCCAGTGAAGGATCGTCGGGGCGCCGGGCTCGGTTTCACCCATGAAATCGGAGACCGGGTCGAGATCTCGACGCCGCGCCTCGGACGCCTCGTAAATTGGGTCGATCATAGCGACCGCTGCCCGAAATGGAGCTTCGGCCTGGGCGCTCTGATGAAGAACCTGGCCGAACGCGGGCTCTTGCAGGCGAAACGGGAGGCCTAGATGCAAAAAGCGATCGATACGTTCTATAAACTGCTCGAGCTGCTTTTGATCGTGCTGCTCGCAGGCATGGCGGTGATGGTGTTCCTGAACGTCGTGCTGCGCTACGGCTTCAACTCCGGCATCAACGTCTCGGACGAGATGTCACGGTATTTCTTCGTGTGGCTCACCTTCATCGGCGCGGTTGTCACCTTCCGTGAAAATTCGCATGTCGGGGTCGAGACCTTGGTCTCGCTGTTCGGCCGCAAGGGCCGCATCATCTGCATGATCCTCTCCAATATCGTCGTCATCGCCGTGTCGGCGATCTTCTTCTGGGGTACCTGGAAGCAATCGCCGATCAATGCCTCGATGGCCGCACCCGTTACCGGCATCTCGATGCTGTGGGTCTACGGGATCGGATATTTCACCGGAGCGGGCGTGGTCCTGATCGCGCTCGAGCGCCTTTTCCGCCTGCTGACGGGGCGCGTCACGGAAGAAGAAATCGCCGCCTTCGCCGGTGAAAACATGTCTCTCGAGCAGCTGGCGGAGCGCACTTAATGACCCTTGTCGTCTTCATCGTTTCGTTGCTCGGCGCCATGGCAATCGGCGTGCCGGTTGCCTTCTCGCTGATGTTCTGCGGCGTCGTGCTCATGTGGTACATGGGCATGTTCAACACCCAGATCATCGCTCAAAACATGATCGCGGGCGCCGATACCTTCACGCTCCTCGCCATCCCGTTCTTCATTCTCGCCGGTGAATTGATGAACGCCGGGGGATTGTCGCGTCGCATCATCGATTTCGCAATCGCCTGTGTCGGTCATATACGCGGCGGTCTCGGCATCGTCGCCATCATGGCGGCCGTGATCATGGCGAGTATCTCGGGTTCGGCGGCAGCCGACACTGCGGCACTTGCGGCAATCCTGATCCCGATGATGGCGAAGGCCGGCTACAACGTTCCCCGGTCCGCGGGCCTGATCGCTGCAGGTGGTGTCATTGCCCCCGTCATCCCCCCATCCATGGCCTTCATCGTGTTCGGAGTGGCGGCGAACGTCTCGATTACGCAGCTCTTCATGGCAGGCATCGTGCCCGGTCTCATCATGGGTATCGCCCTTGTCGGCACGTGGCTGCTGGTCGTGCGGAAGGATGATATCCAGCCGCTTCCACGCACCCCGGCGAACGAGCGGCTCCGCGCCACCGGGCGGGCGCTTTGGGCTCTTGGCATGCCGGTCATCATCCTCGGCGGCATCAAGGCCGGCGTCGTGACGCCAACCGAAGCTGCTGTGGTCGCCGCAGTCTACGCCCTCTTTGTTGGCATGTTCATTTATCGGGAACTCAAGCCGCGTGACCTGCCGGGTGTCATACTCCAGGCGGCGAAGACCACCGCTGTGATCATGTTCCTCGTTTGCGCCGCGCTCGTTTCTTCGTGGCTGATCACTGCAGCGAACATACCAGCGGAAATCACCGGCTTCATCTCTCCGCTGATCGACCGCCCGACGCTTCTGATGTTCGTCATCATGCTGGTCGTATTGGTGGTGGGCACCGCACTCGACCTTACGCCCACGATCCTGATCCTGACGCCGGTGCTCATGCCGATCATCAAGCAGGCCGGAATTGATCCTGTCTACTTCGGTGTCCTGTTCATCATGAATACCTGCATAGGGCTGCTGACCCCACCTGTCGGCGTCGTATTGAACGTCGTCAGCGGCGTCGGCCGGGTTCCGCTCGGCAAGGTAATTGTCGGCGTGACGCCATTTCTGATCGCTCAGATACTCGTGCTTTTCCTTCTGGTCCTGTTCCCGGACATCGTCATCGTGCCCGCACGCTGGCTCCATTAGAAGGGCTTTAACCCGCAACCCCTCACCAACAATCCAAGGGAGGATACCCCCGTGAGAAAACTGCTTCTTGCCACGACTGCCATCGCTTTCGGTCTTTCGGCCGCGGCGCCGGCTTTCGCCGAGTTCAACGACCGCAACATCCGGGTGTCGAACGGCATCAACGAAGACCATCCGGTCGGTAACGGCATCAAGGCGATGCAGGCCTGTCTCGATCAGAAATCCGGTGGCAAGCTGAAGCTCACCGCTTTCTGGGGCGGCGCGCTCGGCGGCGACCTTCAGGCGACGCAGGCCCTGCGCTCCGGCGTGCAGGAGGCCGTCGTCACCTCTTCCTCGCCGCTCGTCGGCATCATACCGGCACTCGGCGTATTCGATCTGCCGTTCCTCTTCGGCAACGCTCAGGAAGCCTACACGGTGCTCGATGGCGATTTCGGCGACATGATGAACGAGAAGCTGGAAGCGGCCGGCCTGGTCAATCTCGCCTACTGGGAAAACGGCTTCCGTAACCTGTCGAACTCGGTTCGTCCGGTCACCAAGTGGGAAGACTTCGAAGGGATGAAGGTTCGCGTGATGCAGAACAACATCTTCCTCGACACCTTCCAGAACCTCGGTGCCAACGCCACTCCGATGGCTTTCGGCGAAGTCTTCTCGGCGCTCGAAACCAAGGCGATCGATGCGCAGGAAAACCCCTATGTGACGATCGATACGTCGAAGTTCTTCGAAGTGCAGAAGTACGTGACCGAGACGAACCACGCTTACACGCCCTTCCTCTTCCTGTTCTCGAAGCCGATCTTCGACAGCTATACGCCGGAAGAGCAGGCAGCACTGCGTGAATGCGCAGTGGTCGGTCGCGATGAGGAGCGCAAGGTCATCCAGGAGCTCAACAAGAAGTCGCTGGAGAAGATCAAGGAAGCTGGTCTCGAAGTGAACACCCTGTCTGCTGAAGAACAGGCTCGCATCCGCGAGAAGTCCATGGTCGTCTATGAAAAGCACAAGGCTGAGATCGGTGCCGACGTGGTGGACGCCATTCTCGCCAAACTGGAAGAGATCCGCAAGTAAACAAAAGCACAGGCTGCGTCACGGAGCGTGGCCTTGCTCTACGCTTCCAGGAGACCCGCGGCCGCCCGGCCGCGGGTTTTATCCGGTTAGGATGATTGTCCGGTAGGGGCGGATCGATATAGCTTACAGAGCGATTCTTCACTTCAACCTGCAGGCATATGGAAACGTCGCTTTATCTCCCCGTCAAAGGCTTTCTCGAAAAGGCAGGTTACGTCGTCAAGGGCGAGGTCGACGGCTGCGATCTCGTCGGCCTGAGCGACGACGATCCGCGCGTGGTCGTGATCTGCGAACTGAAGCTGCGCTTCAATCTGGAGCTCATACTGCAGGCCGTCGATCGCGCCGCTGTCGCGGACGAGGTCTGGATCGCGGCTCGGGTCTCGGCCAAGGGAAAAGGGCGCGAGGCCGATAAACGCTACCGCGATCTCTGTCGCAGGCTCGGGGTCGGCATGCTCGGCATTTCCGATGCCGGCGACGTCAGCGTGATCGTCGGCTCCGTATCGCCGATGCCGCGAACCAATCCGAAACGGCGTTCGAAGCTCATGCGCGAACACCAGAGGCGGCGCGGCGATCCCGCAATAGGCGGGAGCACACGCGCGCCTGTCATGACCGCGTACCGCCAGCAGGCGCTCGGCTGTGCGCTGGCGCTGGAATCAGGCCCGCTGCGCGTGCGTGAAATCAGATCCGGCGTACCGGATGCCGGGAAGATACTGCTTTCGAATGTCTATGGCTGGTTTGAACGGCTCGACAGAGGCGTCTATGGCCTGACGGAGGCCGGACGGGAAGCACTGCAGCGGTGGCCGCAGCAGGACACGCAGGCGAAAACGGCCGTCCCGGCCTGATTTTGCCGACGCGCTGAGCGCATGTGGGGTGCTCCACCGCATTATCGGTGGGTATGAGCATGGGGGAGGTGTTCACAGGCCAAGCGGCGCTTTAGAGTTGGAGCACCTTAACGATGGGGACCGGATGACCTCTCAGCTCGACATGTTTGCCCGAGATGTGCGACCAGCAGCCGCGAGAACCGAGCGAAGCCGGGCCCGGCGGCAGGCATCGACCTCCCTTTCCGAAACCGAGATGCTCGCCGCGTTGAAGGCGACGGGTCGCTACAGGATATTGCGAAAGCTTGAAGCCCGCACGGTCGTGTCCGACGTGAGACCCGGCTTCCCCCTGAGGGGCGTCATCCTCGACACCGAGACAACCGGCCTCGATGCCCGTAGATGCGAGATCATCGAGATCGGGCTGGTCGCGTTCACCTACAACGCAGAGGGTGAGATCGGCGATGTGGTCGCTGTTTATGGCGGTTTGCAGCAGCCGACCATTGCCATTCCACCCGACATCACCCGGCTGACCGGTATTACCGATGCCATGGTCGCCGGCCAGTCGATCGATATTGCTGCAGTCCAAGCGATCGTTGGGCCTGCGGATCTCGTCATCGCCCACAATGCCGGCTTCGATCGGCCGTTTTGCGAGGCGCTTTCGGATGTGTTTGTCCGCAAGGCCTGGGCATGCTCGGTCTCCGAAGTCGATTGGAGCGGCCGAGGTTTCGAAGGCACCAAGCTCGGCTATCTGATCGGTCAGAGCGGACATTTCCATGACGGGCATCGGGCCGTGGATGACTGCTTTGCTCTCCTCGAGGTACTTGAGCAGTCTACGGACGGTGCCAAGCTGCCGCCCTTTGCCGAACTTTACCAAGCGAGCCAGCGTTCACGGGTCAGGATTTTCGCGGAGAATGCGCCGTTCGACCTGAAGGACGTGCTGAAGGCTCGCGGGTACCGCTGGTCTGACGGCAGCGACGGCCGCCCAAAATCATGGTGGACAGAGGTCGCCGAGGAGGAGCTCGAGGTTGAACTCGGCTTCCTTCGGAAAGAGATCTATCGCTGGGACGAGGCAGATCCTCCGACGCAGCGGCTGACGGCGTTCGACAGATACAGAGCGCGAAGATAATCGAGCATCGCGGTCGAGCGTGCCCAACCCATTCGGTGGGGGCCGCCGCTCCGTACCATCCTACGCCGAGCGAAGACCGTAAAGCCTTCCAATATCCTCCCGCATGAATGGCACCCGATCCTTGTCGACCTGTTCCTGATAGGTCCGGGCATATTGATGGCCGGAATAGACGGCGGCGGCGATCAGGCCTGGCGCGAGGCAGTCGCCGAGGCGGGTGACGGTCTTGATGCCGGCATCGGCCCACTCGTCTTCGCGTGCTTTGAGTTCCAGCCACAGCGTTTCGTCCGGCAGGCGGGCGGTGACCGGGACGAGAGTGGCGCAATCGACCGGACGGGTCCTGCCGCTGTAGACGCAGGACAGTTCCAGTTGGTCGTTCGTCCGACCGGCGAGGGCCATGGCCGTGACGATCTCGACGCCAAGATCGATGAGGCGCTTCTGGATACGCGCCTGCTCCAGCGTATTCCTGCTCCAGGGCGAGACCTGGGTTTCGGGGGTCACGAAGGTGACCGTGCGTCCACTCCTGGCGAGCAGTTCGGCAAGCACGCTGCCCATGTAGAAGCAATCGTCGTCGAAGACGATGACGGGACCGTCGGCGGGCACCGCCTCGGCGCCCCCGGAGAGAATTGCGTCGGGAGAGACGAGGATGCCTTTCGACAGAAAATCGAGCGGCACCCGGTGGGTGCGGCCAACGCCGTCGGTGCGCCAGCTCGCTCCGGTCGCGATCGCCACATGGGGGATGCCGTATTGCAGTATGTCGGCGGCCGAAAGCGGACTGTGCAGGTAAAGCTCGGCATTGACGCGGGTGCTGAGTTGGCCGATGCGCCAGTCGCGCACGCGGCCCCAGGTCGCAAGACCGGGTAACCGACATTCGCGCGCAACGCGACCGCCCCATTCGCCGCCGCCTTCCGCCAGCACGACATCGACGCCGCGCTGGGCAAGCGCCCGTGCCGCTTCCAGGCCCGCCGGTCCGCCGCCGATGATGAGGGCGGGTTCGGGAGTTTCGGACACCGCGATGGTCTCCGGATGCCAGCCCTTGCGCCATTCCTCGCCAACCGTGGGGTTCTGCGTGCAGCGCATCGGCACGTTGGTATTGTCGCCGGAAGTGCAGATGTTGCAGCCGATGCATTCGCGGATGTCATCGATGCGCCCTTCCTCGATCTTCTTCGGGAGGAAGGGATCGGCGATCGACGGGCGCGCGGCCCCGATGAAGTCCAAAATGCCCTGCTTGATAACCCGCACCATGCTGTCCGGCGACGTATAACGGCCGACGCCGACCACCGGCTTGGTGGTGACGGATTTGACGAAGCGGATATAGGGCTCCTGGTAGCCCTCCTCGGAGAAACGAGCCGTCTGGCTATCGTTCGACCAGTCGGAGAGATTGACGTCCCAAAGGTCCGGAAGTTCGCCGAGCGCCGAAATGATGTCTTTCCCCTCGCCCTCGCAGGTGATCCCGGAGGGGCCCATCAGTTCGTCGACGGCAAGGCGCACCGCGAGCGCACAGGTGTCACCGATCGCCTCGCGCACATCATCGAGAATCTCTCGGAACAGGCGGAGCCGGTTTTCGAAGGAGCCGCCATATTCGTCGCTGCGGTCGTTATGGCGGCGTGACAGGAAGTGCTGCAACACGCTCATGTCGTGGCCGGCATAGAGATAGACGATGTCGAAGCCGGCCTTTTTGGCGCGAAGCGCGGCATTGCGATACCAGCGGCGCATGTCGCTGATGTCGGCCTTGTCCATTGCGCGCGCCTGGACGGGATCGAGGCTGTCGCTGACGGCGTGCGAGGGAGCGAGCGGGATCATCCGGCTGAAGCGGTTGGCGACGTGAAGGCCGTTGTGCACGAGCTGGATGGCCGCGAGGCTGCCATGGGCGTGGATACGTTCCGTGACGGCGGAAAGGGCCGGCAGATCGCCGTCGTCCCAAAGACGAGCTTCGTTGGCTGGTGTCAGGTCCGACGTCGGGTGGATTTCCGCCTCCTGGGTGGAGACGACCGCCCAACCGCCTTCCGCCTTCGTGCCGCGCAGCTGGGCTTCCGCATTGGGGTAGCGGTAGCCCATGCCGGAACAGTGGGGCACCTGATAGAAGCGGTTGCGCGCTGTGACCGGGCCGATCTTTACGGGTTCGAAGAGAATATCGAAGCGGGTGTCTCGGGACATTGCCTTGGATCCTGAAGGGAGCTGCGGTCCACCGCGCCGGAGCGCCGCGGTTGGGGTGGCGGCAAGATATCGGGAACCTTCCGTCAGGCAAGAGATTTGTTATACGAGTGTATAATATTATGCTGCGGCGTAGTTTTTGATGTGGTCCGCGGTTCGCATCCCTTCAATGCGGCCGACATGGACCAACGCACCAGCGCCGAACTTCTTCGGCGCTCGCGGCGAGCATTTCGCCCCAAGGCGCTTTTCCGGATTCACCGGGTTGGTCTGGCCACCAAATCGTGAAGCTGCCGGCCGAGTATGCCGTCGGTATCGGCAAGATCGAGCACGACGCTCATGTGGTTGAGATCAGGAACCGGGAGCAGTTCGGCACTTTCGTCCTGCGCACGCAGCAGCTCACATAGTCCGGCCGCCTGACTGTGGAATGGCGTCGTCTCGTCCGCGCCATAGGCGATGACGCGCGTCGGGCAGGGGAGCTGCGAGCTGGTGAGAGGGGACCATGCGGCAGCTTCCATCGGTGTCATTTCCGCTTCGTGTCGAAGGAAGCTGTCCGGTATGCCCGACAGGTCGTAGATTCCGCTTAGAAGCAGCAAGCCTTGAAGTGTCGGCAGGGAGGGCGGATAGGCTTCCTCGGGCCCGGTTGCTGCGAGGAAGGAAGCAAGATGCGCGCCTGCCGAATGACCGCTGACGGTCAGTCGCGCAGGATCCGCGCCGAAATCGCTTGCGTGGGCCTGAAGCCAGAGCACCGATCGCCGAACCTGATCCACTAGCACGTCCAAGCGGCTGCGAGGCATCAGGTTGTATTCGACCAGGGCCGCAATGCCGCCCGCCGCAAGAACCGGTGCAACGACGAAACGATAGTTGATCTTTTCGCCGGAGCGCCAATATCCGCCGTGAACGAACACATGCAGGGGCGCGCCGGCCTGTAGGCGCTCCGGCAAGATGACATCGACGACCTCGCGGGCGCCGGCGCCGTACGGTATGTCTGCCCTCACATCGGCGCGCGCCGATAAGGCCCGGCTGCGTTCGGCGAACTCTGCGGCGATGGCGTCGAAATCGGGCACGAAGTCGCGAATGCGGTAAAAGTCCTGTGCTGTCATCGTCTGCCCCGCCGATCAATAATCAACTGCATAATATTTCGGCTCCATGAATTCCAGAATGCCGGTCACGCCGCCTTCGCGGCCAAGGCCGCTCTGTTTAACGCCGCCGAAGGGAGCGGCGGGGTCTGACATCAGGCCCCTGTTGATGCCGAGCATGCCGGTTTCGATGTGCTTTCCGACCGTCATCGCACGTTTGAGATCGCGGCTGTAGATGTACGCGGCGAGGCCATACTCGGTATTGTTTGCGAGGCGGATCGCCTCGTCGTCGCTTTCGAACTTGTAGACAGGCGCGACCGGTCCGAAGATTTCCTCACGTGCGATCGACGCGTTTACGGGGACGTTTTCGAGTACCGTCGGCGGATAGAAGTACCCGTTTTCCGTAAGCGGTTTGCCGCCGGTCGTTGCCCGCGCACCCGCGGCGAGTGCCTCTGAGACGAGCCGGTCGATCTTGCGGACGGCGTTTTGCGTGATCATCGGTCCACATTGCGTCTCGGGATCGTATCCGGGACCGATCTTCAGTGACATCATCCGCGCCGTGAGGCCGGCGACAAACGCATCATGGATGCCCGCCTGGACATAGAAACGATTGGCGGCAGTGCAGGCTTCTCCAGCGTTTCGCATCTTGGCGATCATCGCACCGTCGAGTGCCGCTTCGAGGTCCGCGTCGTCGAACACGATGAAGGGCGCGTTGCCGCCGAGCTCCATCGAGCAGCTGACGACCGACTTGGCGGCTTCGGCAAGCAGAACGCGGCCAACGCCGGTCGAGCCGGTGAATGAAAGCTTACGAACCCGCGAATCGGCGAGCATCGCATTCGCTATTCCGCCTGGATTGCTTGTGGTCAGCACGTTGACGACGCCAGGCGGAACGCCCGCCTCTTCGCCGAGTCTGGCCATGGCGTAGGCCGTCAACGGCGTCTCCGAGGCAGGTTTCAGGATCACCGTGCAGCCGGCGGCAAGGGCGGGCCCGATCTTGCGCGTCGCCATAGCGGCGGGGAAATTCCAGGGCGTGATCAGGACGGCAATGCCGATCGGCTCATGGTCAACGAGGATATTGTGCGACCCGGAGGGAGTGCGCCGGAATTCGCCCGGAATGCGGGTCGCCTCTTCAGCGTACCAGCGGAAGAATTCGGCGGCATAAGCGACTTCGCCGCGTGCGTCGACCAGGGCCTTGCCGTTTTCCAGTGCGATGAGAGTTGCAAGCTCCTCGGCGTGCTGTGTCATCAGCTGATACCAGCGTCTCAGGATTTCCGAGCGCTGGCGAGCCGGAGTGGCGCGCCACCCTGCGGCAGCGGCATGCGCGGCATCGACTGCGCGCTGTGCGTCCTCGATGGAGGCGTCGGCGACCTCGGCCAGCAGATTGCCGGTCGAAGGGTCGAGAACGGTTATTCCCCTACCGCTTTGCCATTTGCCGCCGATGTAGAGGCCCGCGGAATGCAGGGCGGGATCGGCGTAGCCGGAAAACTTGGCATGGAAGGTCATGGAGGGTCCTTTCGACTCAGTTCAGGCGCGAGCGGTCGCCGCAATGGGCGGCGGCGACGAGGTTGCGCATCTCGTGCGGGTTCAGGGGGCGGGGATTGTTCTGGATGAGGCGTGCGATACCCGAGCTTTGTTCCGCCACCCAGTCGATCCGGTCTTCCTCGAGGCCGAGATCCCGCAGCGTGGCGGGAATGCCGATGCGTTCGAAGAGCGAAACGAGGGCAGGGATCACTTCATCCGGTCCGCCGAGCCCGGCCGCATGCGCGATCTGCGCGAGTTCGTCGCGGATGAGCGGCGCATTCCAGGTCATGACATAGGGCATGAGACAGGCGACCCCGAGGCCATGGGCCGTATGGGTGAGCGCGCCGACGGGGTACTGGATGGCGTGGGCCGCGGCAGTGCCCGCCACCCCGAAAGCAAGACCGGCGAGCGTTGCGCCGAGCATCACCTTTTCGCGCGCGCCGGCGTCGGCGCCGTCCTTGCAGGCCCTCTCCAGCCCCTGCCACAGGAGGGTAATGGCGCCAAGGGCAAAGTGATCGGAAAGCGCGTTCTTACCGACGAAGACGCGCTGCTGCGCGATACCGGGGACGGGCTCGCGCCGGATGGCCGTAAAGGCTTCGATCGCATGCGTCAGGGCGTCCGCGCCGGCGATTGCAGTCAGGCCGGATGGGCAGGAGAGTGTGAGTTCGGGGTCGCAGATCGATACCGCCGGGATCAGGTGCGGGCTTGAAATGCCAACTTTCAGGCTACGTTCGGCATCCGAAAGCACGGCGACGGGCGTCACCTCCGAGCCGGTGCCGGCGGTGGTGGGAATGGCGATCAATGACATCACCGGGCCCGGGACGGCATGTTCGCCATAATAGTCCTGTGGCCGCCCGCCGTGGGTAAGGAGGAGGGCGACGCATTTCGCCATGTCGAGACAGGACCCGCCACCGATGCCGATGACGAGGTCCGGCGCAAAGCCCCTGGCCGCGGCAGCGCTCGCGATGGCCGATTCCACGGGAACGTCCGGCAGGGTGGAACTGTCCACCATCGCCTCAAGCCCTGCCTCCTCCAGTCGCCGCACCAGCGTAAGCAGGTCGGCATCCACTGCAAGGCGCGTGTCGGTGACGATCAGCGCGCGCCGGCCGAGCTTGGCGGCGATGCCGCCAAGGGCATGGCGCTGCCCGGCGCCGAAAAGCAATTCGCCAGGCGCCCTTAGTGTGCCGAATAGGTTCATTGCGTATGTCCTCCGATGAATTCAGCGACCTCGAGGGCCGTAAGCTGGTCGAAAAGCGTCCGCGGCAGTTCGATGCCAGTCTTCGCTGCTGCAGCGCGGCGTACTCGTGCCCCGTCTCCCGGAATGGCGACTGGTTGCGCAGGGTCGAGCGGGCGGGATAGGCGCAGGCGGTCGAGATAGGCGGCAAGTTCCGGTGTGTTACCCGCGCCTGCCGAGGGATCGATCAGAATGAGAAGGTCGCCTTTATTGGCGGGATGAATGTCGTCGAGCGTTCCATGCACATCAGGCGCCAGATTGGATCCGGCAAGCGCCGCGACAAGAAGCTCGATCGCAAGGCCCAGACCATATCCCTTCGCGTCGCCGAACGGCGCGATCGCCCCTGCCTGTGCCGCGTGCGGATCGGTTGTGGCGCGACCGTCTCGGTCCACTGCCCAGCCGGCCGGGATCGCGAGACCGCGAATCGCATGGTTGTTGATTTTGCCCATGGAAACGATGCTGGTTGCGAGATCCAGCACGAAAGGGCGGTCACCCGCAGGAATGCCGATCGCGACCGGATTGGTGCCGACCATGGCTTGCGTTCCGCCGAATGGGTGCACGAGCGCTTCGCTGGTCGACATGACAATGCCGATCAGGCCGTCTCTTGCGGCGGCCTCCGCATAATAGGCAAGCATTCCCAGGTGATTGGCGTTGCGGATCGCGGCAATGGCGAGTCCTGTCTCCTTAAGGGTGCGTTGCATGACGCGCAGGGCGTTCATCATCACGACCGGGCCCAGGCCGCGTTCGCCGTCGACGCTCAGAAATGAGTGTCTTCGCCAGACTCCCTTTCCACGCGTCGTGGGGTTCGCGAGCCCTTTATCGAGCCGGGTCAGAAGCAATGGCAGGCGTTGCAGGCCGTGGGAGGGCAATCCGCGCAGCTCGGCCTCCAGGAGGAGATCTGCCTGAAGACGAGCGGAGTCGGCGGGAACACCCCGCTTTTCCAGCAGAGCGACGCTCAGATTCCTCAGGCGGGAGGGCGGCAGCCTCATTCGATAATCCTATATCAGATCATATACGATATTGTATTTGACATGCGATATGTTATTTGCAACAAAACGTCGTATGTCAATAAGCAGTCGGAGAATGGCAGTGGCAGTTGCAGCGGAGAGGTCAAGCAGGGGGGCTGGTATTCGCCCGACGAGTGTGGTCGAAGGCGTTTATGACAGCATCTATCACCGGCTGATGTCCCTCGATATTGCGCCTGGTGCACGCATTCCGATCGATGTCCTCGCTCGCGAACTCGGCGTATCCCAGACACCGATCCGCGAGGCGCTGAGCCGCCTGGAACGCGAGGGCCTCGTTCGCAAAGAGCATCTGATCGGCTATAGTGCAGCCCCGCAATGGACGCGCAAGCAGTTCGAAGACCTCTATGCTTTTCGCCTGTTGGTCGAGCCCGAAGCTGCCCGGCTTGCCGCCGTCAACATGACTCCGGAGGCGCTCCAGCAGCTCGAGAATTCCGCGGCCGACATGGGCCACGGCGAGGCGCCGGTCGATCGTAACACGCGCTACTCCCGCTTTGCCCGCGCCGATGCGCAGTTCCATGACGCGATCCTGAAGATCGCCGGGAACGACGTGATCCGCAGCACGCTGTCGAACCAGCATGTCCATCTGCACATCTTCCGGCTGATGTTCCACATCCGGGTGACTGAGGAGGCGCTCGAAGAGCATGAGAGCCTGCTGGCTGCCTTCCGGGCGCGCGATCCGCAGGCCGCATACTATGCCATGCGCGTCCACATCGAACGCTCGCGCGATCGTTTGCTTTCGGCGTTCGAATGAACGCCGCTCTGCCTTCCAATGCGGTAGCGCCGCCAAACCCCGCTGTTGCCGCACTCGCGGCAGAGGGTCTTGGCAAAGCCTACGGTCCGATTACCGTCCTTTCGGGCGTCACGCTCGAGGTTCGCGCCGGGGAGGTTCACGCCATTATCGGTGAGAACGGCGCCGGAAAATCGACGCTGATGAAGCTCCTTTCCGGCCATGTTGCCCCGACGGCCGGCCACCTGCTCCTGGAGGGCAAGTCGGTTGAGTTCCGAAACGCGGTGGAGGCGGAAAATGCCGGCATTGTACTCGTGCACCAGGAAATCCTGCTCGCTGCGGACCTCACCGTTGCGGAAAACCTGTATTTGGGTCGCGAGGTCGGCCGAGGTCTGCTGGTCAATGACAAGGCGATGACCAGTCGTGCCGCCGAACTCCTCGCGCGGGTCGGTTCAGCGGCCCGGCCGCGCGACCGTGTGGGTGAGCTGCCGCTCGCCCAGCGCCAGCTCGTGCAGATCGCGCGCGCCCTTCTGGACGAGCGAAAGGTCGTCATTTTCGACGAGCCGACTGCGGTTCTCGCAAACGACGAAGTGGCGGCGCTGCTCGACATCGTTCGCAGCCTGCGCGATCACGGGGTTGCGGTGCTCTACATCTCCCATCGCCTCGATGAGGTTCAGGCGCTTGCCGACCGCGTCACCGTGCTTCGGGACGGCCGCATGATCGGGACTTGGCCGGCGGCCGGCCTCGGCCAGCGTGAAATGGCGGAGCTGATGGTCGGGCGGGAGCTGGAAATGCTCTATCCGCATAAGCGGCCAACCGCGACTGCGGCTCCGATCCTGTCAGTCACCAACCTTGCCGTCGACCACGGCTCGCAGAAGGTCTCATTTAGCGTCAGGCCCGGCGAGGTGCTGGGTATCGGCGGCATGATCGGGGCGGGTCGTACCGAACTGATCGAGGGCCTGATGGGTCTTCGTCCGTCAGAGGTTGAAAGCATTGTCCTGAACGGCCGGCAGATCGGGAGCCGTTCCGTCGGCACCTTAATGGACGCCGGCCTGGTTTACCTCACCGAGGACCGCAAGGGCAAAGGCCTGCTCCTGGAGGAGAAGCTCGGTCCCAACCTCACCCTGCAGGCGCTGGACACGATCAATCCGGGTGTCCTTCTGGACAAGCGGGGAGAGCTTTCCCGCCTTCGAAAGGCGGTGGCCGATTACGACATCCGCGTTCGCTCGCTACGCCTCGAAGCCAGCCAGCTTTCGGGTGGGAACCAGCAGAAGCTGCTCCTTGCCAAGGTGATGATGGCCGACCCCTCGGTGATCATCATCGACGAGCCGACGCGCGGGATCGATATCGGCAACAAGAGCCAGATCTATGAATTCATCGACGGGATGGTGCGCGCCGGCAAGGCCTGCATCGTCATTTCGTCGGAAATGCCGGAACTGGTGGGTCTTTCCGACCGCGTTCTGGTGATGCGTGCCGGGAGGATCGTCGCTGAGCTGAGCGGCAATGAAATCAATGAGGAAAATGTCGTCTACGCCGCCACGACCGGTGGGCGCGCGGACGTCGGGGAGGAGAAACATGACCGCAGCGACAGCAACACTCGCACCCACTGACGAAGGAGCGCGCATCCGCTGGGCCGATCTGGCGCCCTTCATCGCTCTTGCGGTGATCGTGCTGTTCGGGGCGCTGGTGAACTCCAACTTCGTGTCGTCGGCCAATCTGATCAACGTCATTACGCGGAGCGCCTTCATCGCGATCATCGCCGTCGGGGCGACCTTCGTCATCTCGTCCGGCGGGCTCGACCTGTCCGTGGGTTCGATGATGGCCTTCGTCACCGGTATCATGATCATGGCGATGAACCAACTCGCCCCGGCATTTGGACCTTGGGCGATTCCGATGGGAGCGGGCATCGCGCTGCTGGTCGGAGCGCTGTGCGGCCTCTTCAACGGGCTTATCGTGACCGTCGGGCGAATAGAGCCCTTCATCGTGACGCTGGGCACGATGGGCATTTTCCGCGCCTTCATCACCTTCATGACCGATGGCGGCTCGCTGCCTATCGATCGCAGCCTCCGGGAAGCCTATCGTCCGGTCTATTTCGGCAGCGTCTTCGGCATTCCCTATCCGGTGCTCATCACCTTCGTCGTCGTCGTGGCCGGCGCCTTCCTGCTCTACAAGACCAAGTATGGCCGCCGCTTGAAGTCGGCGGGATCCAATGTCGAGGTCGCGCGCTTTTCAGGCGTCAACGTCGCCGGAGTGCGTACCGTCGCTTACGTGATCCAGGGCTTCTGCGTCGCCGTCGCTGCGATCTGCTATGTGCCCCGCCTCGGCGCGGCAACGCCAACGACCGGACAGCTCTGGGAGCTGCAGGTCATCACCGCGGTCGTGATCGGCGGCACGCTGCTCCGCGGCGGGCGGGGACGCATTGGCGGCACGGTGGCCGGCGCCCTCATCCTCGAGGTGATCGCCAACGTCATGGTTCTGTCGGACATGGTCTCGGAATACCTCGTCGCCGCCGTTCAGGGAGCGATCATCATCGTCGCCATGCTGGCGCACCGCTTTACTGCCAACCGCTGAAAACAGCACCGACTTCGAAGGAGGAGAAAATGAAGTCTATTATCCGCAAGGCTGGACTCTTGTTATCGACGGCTACCCTGGTCCTGGCTCTGCCGCTGGGCAGCGCTCAGGCCCAGGAGAGGAACGTGACTGTCGCCGTCTCAATTCCGGCCGCAACGCATGGATGGACGGGAGGAGTCGTCTATCATGCAGAGCAGGCTGAGAAGGAGGTCGAGGCCGCCTTTCCAAATGTAGACGTCGTGCTGTCGACCGCGTCATCGGCGACCGCGCAGGTCTCCGCGCTTGAAGACCTGTCGGCGACCCGGAAGCTCGACGCGCTGGTCATTCTGCCGTTTACGTCGGAAGAACTGACCGGACCGGTCGAGCAGATCAAGGAAAAGGGCACCTTCATTTCCGTGGTCGACCGTGGCCTCACCGACCCGACGATCCAGGACCTCTATGTCGCCGGCGACAACATCGCCGTGGGTGCCAATACGGCGCGCTGGCTTTCCGATAAACTTGGCGGGGAGGGCGAGATCGTCGTCTTGCGCGGCATCCCGACCGTGATCGACGACGAACGCATCAAAGGCTTCTCGGACGTCATCAACAAGACGAACATCAAGATCCTCGATATCCAGTACGCCAACTGGAACCAGGACGAAGCCTTCAAGCTCATGCAGGACTATCTCGCAAAGTACCCGAAGATCGACGCCGTCTGGGCCAACGACGACGACATGTTGCTCGGCGTCATCGAGGCCGTCGACCGCGCGGGCCGCAAGGACATAAAGTATGCCCTCGGCGGCAACGGCATGAAGCAAGTCATCGAAATGGTGAAGGAAGGCAATGAGCGCACACCGGTCTCGACCCCCTATCCGCCGTCGATGATCAAGTCGGCGATCTATATGACCGCGGCACAATTCTCCGGTCAGGCGCCGATGCGCGGTTCGTTCCTGCTCGGTGCACCGCTTATCACTCCGGAGAACGCCGACCAATTCTACTTCCCCGATTCCCCATTCTGAGTGTTGCCCGGCCTGCTGGCCGGGCATCGATCAAACACGAGAGCGGGTGAGAAAAATGTGTGCGGTTTTCCACCCGCATCCCGTGTCTCAACCTATCCAAGGCAACAGGAGATATGACATGAGCGGCAAGAAGATCCTCATGCTGACCGGCGAATTCACCGAAGAGTATGAAATCTACGTTTTTCAAAAGGGCATGGAGGCCGTCGGCCATACGGTGCACGTCGTCTGTCCGGACAAAAAGGCGGGCGACCGTATCAAGACCTCGTTGCATGACTTCGAGGGCGACCAGACCTACACGGAAAAGCTCGGCCACTACGCCGACATCAACAAGACGTTTTCCGAAGTGCGGGTCGAGGAATATGACGCTGTGTATGCAGCCGGCGGACGCGGCCCCGAATATATCCGCACCGACAAGCGCGTTCAGGACATGGTGCGGCACTTCCACGACACGGGCAAGCCGATCTTCACGATCTGCCATGGGGTGCAGATCCTCATGGCTGTGCCCGGCGTGCTGAAGGGCCGGAAGGTCGCCGGCCTTGGCGCCTGCGAGCCGGAGGTGACGGCTGTCGGTGGCATCTACATCGACGTGGAGCCCACCGGGGCCTATGTCGACGGCAACATGGTCTCGGCGAAGGGGTGGACCGGCCTCGCCGCTTTCATGCGCGAGTGCCTGAACGTGCTCGGCACGAAGATCACCCACACCTAATGGATTGAGGGTGAGATCGACAACTGCGTGCCCTCGGGTCGTCGGCCCGAGGGCATTTGCGGCGAAAGCCGGTCGTGAGTGCGCTTTTGCTGCATGATCTTGAAACCGGGCTGACTATTTCCGCAGGATTTTCTCCATCGCCTTCCCCTTCGCCAGTTCATCGATCAGTTTGTCCAGGTAGCGGATTTCCCGCATGGTCGTATCCTGGATTTCTTCCACTCGGACGCCGCAGATCACCCCGGTAATCAACGATCGGGAGGGATTCATCCGAGGTGCTTGCGCAAAGAAGTTCTGGAAGTCGGTGTTCTTCGCCAGCTGATCGTCCAGGGCCTGTTGGCCATATCCCGTAAGCCAGCAGATGATCTGGTCGACCTCTGCCTTCGTGCGTCCTTTCTTCTCAGCCTTGGCGATATAGTGGGGATAGACGCTCGCGAGGCTGACCGAATAGATGCGATGCTTCTCCATGCGTCCTCCTGAACGTTCCGGATGTCCTACCGGCCCAGGATAGCTGACGAGCCGGCAAAAGACACAAGGCTGCTGCTTGTCGGGCCGCGCTATGTGTGTTTTCCTGAAGCCCCCTTTAATTGTTTTCAAAGGACGGGAGCCTCCGAACCCGCCGATGCAATGAGCAGACCTGCTACTTAAACGAGGGATTTCTGGAATGGGTATAATCTGGACCATCATCATTGGCTTTGCCGCCGGTATCGTGGCGAAGATCGTCGTGCCCGGCGACAACGAGCCGAAAGGCTTCGTCCTGACGACAATCCTGGGCATCGTAGGGGCTTTCGTCGCCTCATATCTGGGGCAGGCATTGGGGTGGTACAACGCCAATCAGGGCGCCGGGTTCATCGGAGCTATCGTCGGCGCCGTGATCGTTTTGCTCGTATGGGGTGCCGTCGCCCGGCGCGCTTAAGGTTTCACCAAGCAGAAAGGAACTGACATGGCCTCATCTCGCAACACCATGCCGTCGCTCGCGGCGCTATTGGGGCTGCTCGCGGTCGCTGGCTACCAGAACCGGGACAAGCTGGGACAGATCTTTCAGGACGCGAAGGGGGGCGCTCAGAACAGCGGCGGCATTCTCGGCGAACTCGGCAAGATGTTCGGTGGCTCCGAGGAAGGTTCGCTCAGCAAAGGCCTGGGAGAACTTGTCGATGCGTTCAAGAACGGTGGAAACCGGGAGGCCGCAGACTCCTGGGTAAGCGCCGAAAAGCCGTCTCAGGGCGTTTCGGCCGAACAGGTTGAAGCGTCGATCGGCAAGGATACCCTCCAGGAACTGGCCGCGAAGACGGGCCTGGACTACGATGAGCTGCTGAAGCGCCTTTCGACATCGATCCCGGACGCGGTGGACAAGATGACCCCGAACGGTCGGTTGCCGCAGAACGATGAGGAAGTCCTTGGGCGGTCCGCAGGCCCCGCTTCCGCATAGCCAGATCGGCGGGATGCGCCACGTCTCAAATGGCTTTCTCGGCCTCGCCGGTCACCTTTCTGACGGCCAAACGCCACGCGTCGTGATCTTCGGCGCCGGTCATGGAAGCACGTACCCTGGCAAGGATAGCAGCGGATACGCTCTAGCTGCTAACGCCATACGCGCAGCCAGCCAAGAAGATGCCTCGCTGATAGAGCATTGGGATTTCGACCTCGGTGGTCCGCTATTTGACGGCGGGCCAATCTCATGCGTCGACGCCGACGACATCCCTACCAGCATGCATGACAATGCCGGCAACCGGGCTGTGATTGAGGCGAAGACGCGTGAGATCCTGGCACTTCAAGCGGTCCCCATCCTCTTGGGCGGGGATTGTTCCGTGACCTTTCCGTTCCTCGCCGCTTTCGCGGATGACAGGCCGATTTGGGTTCTCCAGATCGATGCCCACATCGATTGGCGCGACGAGGTGGATGGTGAGCGCTATGGCTATTCGAGCCCAATGCGGCGGGCAAGTGAGATGCCGCATGTCGCCGGTATCGTGCAAGTAGGGCTACGCAGCGTCGGCAGCGCTCGCATGACCGATATCGAAGCGGCACGCCGCTATGGCAGCCGTTTTGTCACCGCACGCGAGGTGCATAGCCATGGTGTTGAGGCCGCTCTGCAACAAATCCCGGAGGGTGCGCGTGTTGTCATCACCCTCGACTGCGACAGCATCGATCCCAGCGTCATGCCGGGCGTGGCCGCGCGAACGCCGGGAGGGCTAACCTATACTCAGGTAATCGATCTGATCAGCGGCGTTACCAAGCGCGCACGGATCGCGGGATTTGATCTCGTGGAGTTTTACCCACCCGCAGATATCGACGGAACCTCAGCTCTGACCGCGGCACGCATCCTCGTCAATGTGATAGGTTCTGTGGTTCGGCAGGTTTGAGCCAAAAGCTTAGCGCTGGTTTCGCTCCTCCCACAAACGCCCCAGCTTGCCAGTGTGCAAAAAAGATGAGATTACGGCTCCACTTACTTCGCCTGCGATGCGGATGCGGAACGACAGTGCAATTTCGTCCTCGCACCGACATCTGGCGCCTTGAAGAGGAAGAACTGATCTACAAATGAGCTTCTGGCATTCCATGTCTTGGAAAACCGAAGGCATTCGGGTCACGGCGCCAGTCCAATGGCGCCAATACGATGGGATGGTCAGCGTCCTTTGGGAGGCGGAGAGTCAACCCGGTGCCAGTGGCTATTATCTCGCGGACGATCCGCGCATCATGTTTTTCTTCAACGACGTCTCGTCGAACGTTCGCATTTCGAACCAGGACACTGATCTGGCGAGGAATTCGCGCCCGATGGCGCGTGCCGTGTATGTTCCTGCCGGTGTGCCGTTGTGGACGGGCAGTCTGAAGACACATAGCTTCAGCCACCTCAATCTGCACCTTCACAAGGATCGGGTGTTACGGTTTCTGGCTCCATCGGTTGGGAGCTCCGCAGCGCTGACGGCGTTGCGCCGTCCGGTCGAGCTTCAAAACGTGGCAGCAATCGATGCGTTGGCGAAGCTGCTGGCCGACGAAATAAAGAGCCCTACCAAGCATGCAGTCTATGCGGAGAGCCTTATAGGCAGCATCGTCGCGGGGCTTCTGGATATTCCTGCCGAGAGGGAGGAAAGGGCCGGCGGCAGGCTGACGCAGGCACAGATGAACAAGCTCATCTCGCATGTCGAAGCGCTTGGTGATTATCGTATGTCCGTCGCCGATATGGCCGCCGTCGTTGGCCTGTCCGAAAGCTGGTTTGCAAGCGTCTTCAAGCAGACAATGGGTAAAACACCGCTGCAATGGCAACTTGCAAAGCGAGTCGAGCTTTCGAAAAAGCTGCTCGGCGAAAGCGACCTGCCAGTCGCCAGCATCGCCGCGCAGCTCGGCTTCTCCGACCAGGCACACCTGACGAAGGTCTTCCGCCAGATCGTTGGCGAAACTCCCGCGGCCTGGCGGCGGATGCGGCAATTCCGGCAATCGTGAAGATCCCGTCGGCAAGTCCCTACCAAGTCTGGCGTAGCGTCGCGAGAATGCTGCGGCCTGGATTGTAGTAGACCGCCCCGGAGTCCTTGCTCGCCACGTGTTTTTCGTCGAATAAATTGTTGACGTTCAGCTGGAACGTGGTGTTTTCCTGAACCTTGTAAGTAAAGGCTGCATCGAAGACGACTGCACTTTCCGACGATGAGCTGTTGGTGATGTCCGTGTAATAGGCGTCCGCGTAGCGAGCTCCGAGCCCGAACATCATGTCGCCCCGCGCGCCGTCGCCCTCCAGCGTGTAAGTGCCCCACACCGAAGCAATATTCTTGGGGACACGCATGAGGCGGTTGCCATCATTAGCACCGCCAGGTTCTTCAATCTTTGAATCGATGTAGCTGTAGGCGGCAATCACGCTGATATTGTTCGTTACCTCCGCCTTGGCTTCGAGTTCGAAACCACGATGTCTGACCCTTTCGACGGTTTGCGGCAGATAGGTGACCTGGTCAAAAACCGTAATGTTGCCTTTCGTCAGGTCGTAGACGGAAGCGGTGAACAAGGCCGGAAAGGCATCCGGACGATATTTGATCCCGACTTCATACTGCTTTCCCGTCGTGGGATCGCTACCTGCGGCAGGCGGCGCGGCCGACTCGGCGTAGCTGATGTAGGGCGCCAGTTCCTCGGTTATCTTATAGCTCGCGCCGATTCGCGTCGTAAATTCACTGTGGTTGCCAGCCCTTGTGGTACCCGCAAGGAGGTTCGTCTCGGTAAGATCGAGCCAGTCATTGCGCAAGCCGACACTCACGGTGAGCTTGTCGAAAAACGTCAGATCCTGCTGCAGATAAATCGCGTTGGTCTGCTGGTCGTTGTTCGTGCTGGCATAAGGCGCCATCGCGCCGGGCCCACCTGAATAGATCGGGTTTTCCCAATCGATCGAAGGTGCAGGCGTGTAAAAGTTGGCACTGTCCGATTCGTATTTATTGTAGTCGGCACCTAAGAGCGTGCGGCTTTCCACATTGTCGAGACTTGCTTCGTAAATTAGGTGAGCATCGATGACGAATTGTTCAGTCGATTTCTCATTTCCGAAGAAATAGCGACCCGCCACCGTCGAGCCATCGGTTGGCGTGCTGCCGATATAGGCACTGCCGAACCCGTCGTTCAGCTTGCTGTAGCGGGCGTTGGAGCTGACACTCAGGCCGTTGCCGAAATCGTGGTCGAAAAGAACGCTGTAGCTATTGCGGTTCGTCTCTGTGAAGTAATAGTCCGGCTCCCCAAAAAACTGATCCCTGTCGAAATCGGTCCCGAGTGGGTGGCCACCGCTCCCGGGAACTCCGTCCCTGTCGAGATGATCAAAGACAAATGTCAGATTTGTCGCGTCGGTGGGGCGCCACGTCAGGCCGCCCATGACGAAGTTCTCGTCATCCTGAGAATAATCGTATTCCGCGTCCGAGCGCTGAAATTTGCCGGTCAAACGGTAGGACAGGGTGTCGTTCGCCGTAAGATTGTCACCGAAATCAAAGCCGAGTTCCTTATGCGAGAACGAGCCGCCGGTGCCATAGACTTCACCGAAACGGTCGCTCTTAGGCGTTTTCGTGACATAGTTTATCGATCCGCCGGGTTCCGCCGCTCCAAAGCTTGAGGAGCTGGCGCCCTTCAACACCTCGATGCGCTCGAAGGCATAGGGCTCTTCCCTGACCCCTGCAAAGGTCCTGCCGATCGCCAAACCGTCGCGATACGTATACGGAGTGAAGCCGCGAATATCGAAGTAGTCGTAACGGTCGTCGGAACCATAAAAGTCGGTCACGACCCCCGCCGTATATTGTACGACTTGCTCGATGGTGTCGGCGGCGCGTTCCTCGATTTCTTTGGAGGTGATGACGGATACCGAGGCAGGGGCTACCAGGATATCGGTCGGCATCTTGCCGGCGGCGGTCGTTTCGGTGGCGACGATCGACTTTGAATCGTCCTCCGTATTGAGAACGCTTCCGCCACCGGTGCCGCGCGCCACAATAGTCTCCAGCACCGTTGCGTCGCCTTCAGTGCCTGCGTCCTGTGCGAACGAGAGGACAGGCGTTAAAGCAAAAAGTGCTGTGCAGCCCAACAGAAATGCGTCTCGTGAACGAAGCGGTACCCTCGTTGGCCAGCGGCCGGTCTGATCGATGTCCATGTCCATGTTCCAATTGACGTAAATGCTGAAAGCGGGCCCCCATACCAACGCCCTTTGAGGTCTCCGAACTGCATCGCGTCCAGCCGTCCGCTACACAGGAAAGCTGCGCTCAACCGGCCCCGGCGTGAAGCCGTTCTCCCACGAGCCGCTATTAACTGGAGCAGTATTGTCCAGTATTGTATGTTTCCCCGGTTTTGTACGATCCTCCGGAAATCTGCGCGCACTTTCCGGATATCGGCGGCTTTGCCGTTGACGCCGCCTGATTAAGCTGAGACTGGGGGTCAACTTAAAACCTTGGATGGAGTGTGGCGATGAGGCTGTTCCGTTTCGCTGTACTGGCAGTCATAGCCCTTCTTTGGACAGGCAGGCACGGCACTGTGTTCGCTGCCGAGAGTGCTGCATATCCCATCACCATCGAGCATGCCTTCGGCAACACCATCATCGCAAAGAAGCCGGAGCGTGTCGCAACCGTCGCCTGGGCGAACCATGAGGTGCCGCTGGCTCTGGGCATCGTTCCGGTTGGAATGGCGCTCGCCAACTTCGGCGATGACGACAATGACGGCATTCTGCCGTGGGTCGCCGCACGTCTTGGCGAACTCGAGGCTGAAACGCCGGTGCTTTTCGATGAGGGGGATGGCATCGATTTCGAGGCGGTCGCCGCCACGCGACCGGACGTCATCCTTGCGGCCTATTCGGGCCTCAGTCAGGCGGACTACGACACGTTGAGCGAGATTGCACCTGTCATCGCCTATCCGCAGGCTCCCTGGTCGACCGACTGGCGCGAGACGATCCGGATGAACAGCGCGGGGCTCGGGATGGCTGCGGAAGGGGAAGCGCTGATAGCCGGCATCGAAGCTGAGATTGCCCTGACGCTTGAAGGATATCCCGAACTCAAAGGCAAATCGGCAATGTTCATTACTCATCTCAGCTCATGGGACCTCAGCGTCGTCAATTTCTACACGACCAACGATACGCGCGTCAGGTTTTTCGCCGATCTCGGGCTCAAATCGCCGAAAAGCGTGGTGCAGGCTTCACAAGCCGGAAAGTTCTCAGGCTCCGTCAGCGCCGAGCAGATCGATGCTTTCGACGATGTCGATATTCTCGTTACTTACGGCGACGGGATGCTTTTCGATGCCTTGAAAGCCAACGCGCTGATGCAGCATATGCCTGCCGTTGCACGGGAATCGATCGTCATGCTCGGCAACAACGCGGTCGGCAATGCCGCCAATCCCACGCCACTGTCCATCAGATGGGTCCTGAAGGACTACGTGAAGCTGCTCAGCGAGGCAGTCAAGAAGTCAAAATGACCGCCGGGATCATCAAGACATCGGACGGGCGTTGGTCGCCCGTGTCCCGTTCCAGCCGGATGCGAAGTCTTTGGCTGGCAGCGCTTTTCGCGCTTCTGGTGGTCTTGCTTGTCGCCTCTGTTACGGTCGGCACGCGCTATGTCGAGTGGGGCGATGTCGTCGCGGCGCTCGGCGGCGCGCAGGATAATATCGGTCGCGCATCGGTCGCCTTGCGCATTCCGCGGACGTTGCTGGCCCTGCTTGCGGGGGGCGCTCTGGGATTGGCCGGAGCGGTCATGCAGGGCGTGACCCGCAATCCGCTTGCAGACCCCGGCATTCTCGGCGTCAATATGGGGGCATCCCTCGCAGTTGTCATCGGCGTCGCCTGGTTCGGGATGTCGTCGCTGTATGCGTATATCTGGGTGGCCATCCTGGGTGCCGGATGCGCCGCGATCTTCGTCTATGCCATAGGTTCGCTGGGCAGGGGCGGCGCGACCCCTTTGAAACTGGCGCTGGCAGGCGCGGCAACGTCCGTCGCATTTGCGTCCATGGTCACTGCCGTCGTGCTGCCGCGTGGTGATATCGCAGGCGGTATTCATTCCTGGCAGATCGGTGGTGTTGGCGGCGCGACTTACGAGCGTATCCTTCCCTTGGTGCCGTTTCTGCTTGTCGGGTTCGTGATCAGCCTGCTGTCGGCCAGAAAACTCAACTCTCTTGCACTCGGTGACGAGCTTGCGATCGGGCTCGGCGAGAGCGTCGCAACCGCGCGGGCCGTTGCTTCCTTCGGCGCCATCCTTCTCTGTGGCGCGACGACAGCCATATGCGGGCCGATCGGCTTTCTCGGGCTGGTCGTGCCGCATCTCTGCCGCCTGTTGATTGGCGTGGACTATCGGTGGCTGCTGCCTTTTTCGACGCTGGCAGGCGCGTGCCTCCTGCTCGCCGCGGACGTTGTCGGGCGCATCGTCGCGCGCCCTGCAGAGATCGACGTCGGCATCGTCACCGCCCTGATCGGTGCGCCATTCTTCATCTGGATCGTCCGGCGACAGCGCGTGAGGGACCTGTGACAGTTCCCTCATCCACCCTTGGCGTCGTGATCGCACACCGTAGAAAAAGCGCGCGCAGGCACGCTGTCATTCTCGCGGTGTTGCTGACCCTGGTCGCAGTGGTCTTCGCCGTCACCTTGTCGGTTGGGCAATCCGTCACGCCGCCGAGCGATGTTCTGCGCGTGCTCCTCGGTGAACCGGTTTCGGGCGCATCCTTTACGGTGGGGCAACTGAGATTGCCGCGCGCCGTGCTGTCGATCCTTGCAGGAATATGCTTTGGACTGGGCGGCGTGGCGTTTCAGGTCATGTTGCGCAATCCGCTCGCCAGTCCCGATATCATCGGGATTACCTCTGGCGCTGGGGCGGCTGCCGTTTTCGCCATTGTAGTCCTGTCCATGGACGGGCCGATGGTTTCGGTTATCGCTGTCGTAGCAGGACTTGGCGTGGCGCTGCTCGTCTATGGCCTTTCCTTTCGCAATGGGGTCGCCGGCACCAGGCTGATCCTTGTCGGCATTGGCGTTTCCGCCATGCTGCAAAGTGTCATCGCCTATATCCTTCAATCGGCGCCTGCCTGGAATTTGCAGGAAGCGATGCGTTGGCTGACCGGCAGCGTCAACGGCGCTCAGCTTGGCCAGGCGCTGCCGCTTCTGCTCGCCCTCCTGTTCTTCGGGGCGCTACTGCTCGTTCGCGGTCGCGATCTCGAGACATTGCGGCTGGGCGACGATACGGCGGCCGCTCTTGGAACGAGGGTCTCGCATACAAGGATGCTGGTGATTGTCGCCGCGGTCGGATTGATCGCGTCGGCGACCGCGGCAACGGGGCCGATCGCCTTCGTCGCTTTCCTGTCGGGCCCGATCGCCGGCCGGATCGTACGAAACGCCGGCTCGGTGTTGATCCCGTCTGCACTGACGGGCGCCCTTCTCGTGCTTGTCGCCGATTATGTCGGGCAGCACCTTCTGCCGAGCCGCTACCCTGTGGGCGTCGTAACCGGGGCGCTTGGCGCACCCTACCTGATCTATCTCATCGTTCGCATCAATCGGATCGGGGGGGCTTTATGACCGATCATCTGCTCGTCGCCAGCGGATTGACGGCCGGCTACGACAATACAGAAATCCTGCATGCGCTCGACCTCACCATTCCCCCGGGCAAGATCACGGTGATCGTCGGCGCAAATGCCTGTGGCAAGTCCACGTTTCTTCGTACGCTCTCGCGGCTGATCGAGCCCAGCAAGGGACAAGTTCTCCTCGACGGCAAGTCCATCCACCGGACACCGTCGCGAGACCTCGCCCGGACGCTGGGTCTGCTGCCGCAGTCGCCAATCGCGCCGGAAGGCATTACCGTGGCCGACCTCGTCAGCAGGGGACGGCATCCGCATCAAAGCCTGTTTTCCCGCTGGACGCGACAAGACGACGAGGCGGTCGACCGCGCGCTTGAGGCGACAAAGACGTTCGACCTTGCCGAACGGCCGATCGACGAGCTCTCCGGCGGCCAGCGGCAGCGGGTCTGGATCGCCATGGCACTCGCGCAGCAGACCGAGATCCTGCTGCTCGACGAGCCGACGACCTTTCTCGACATCAACCATCAGATCGAGGTGCTCGATCTGCTGACCGATCTAAACAGCACGCGTGGAACGACGGTGGTCATGGTGCTGCACGATCTCAACCTTGCTGCCCGCTATGCCGACCATCTCGTGGCGATTGCCGGTGGGCGCGTGCACATTTCGGGCACTCCGGAAGAGGTGCTCACCGAAGAGACCGTGCGGCATGTTTTCGGCCTCGACAGTCGCGTCATCAGCGATCCCACCTCGGGCCGGCCGATCATGCTGCCGATCGGGCGACACCGGATGGCCGTCATCGACGACACGGGCGATGCACCACAAAAGGAGAGGCGCGCATGAACGCAATTCATTCATTCAAACTGTCCGGCGTAGCGGTCTGCGGCAGCGCTGCCGACATGCTCGACGAGATCTGCGAGCATTTTGTCGAACATGCCGAGGTCGAACGCATAGACGACCTGGCGGTGCTGCGGAGCGAGCTCGGCGTCGCGCGCATCGGCATTGCAAACGCGGGCCTGTCGATCGAGCTCGACTGCCCGACGCGTGAAATGCTGCACATGAGCCGCACGATCCTGGCGGAGCACCTTTTCTATTTTGCCGAAGACCAGCCGTTCGAATTGACCTGGTCGGAACCGATGTCCCTGTCGGTGCTGCCGAACCTTCATGAGGTGACCGTCGTCTCGGCGCACGATGTCACTCCTCATATGCGTCGCGTGATATTTTCCTGCGCCGATGTGACGCCTTTTGTGGGTGGCGACATGCATGTCCGCCTGCTGGTGCCGCCGAAGGGCAAACCGCCGGTATGGCCCGGCTCGCGGGAAGACGGCCGCATAGCGTGGCCGGAAGGCGAGAACAGGCTTCTGGTTCGTGTCTATACCATCCGTGCCGTCGATTTGGATCGGAGCGAATTGTGGATCGATTTCTTGCAGCATCCCGCTCCTGGCGTACCGACTCCGGGTGCAGACTTTGCGCGCGACGCGCAGCCCGGAGACGTGGCCGCCCTGCTGGGGCCGGGCGCAGGCGGTCTGCCAGCGGAGCGCTCCATTTTACTGATCGGCGACGAGAGCGCCCTACCAGCCATAGCACGGATCGCGGCCGAGGCTCCCGCTGAAACGCATATACGTGCCATCATCGAGGTTGAGGACAAGGCGGAAGAGCAACCGCTTCCGACCGATGGCGTGCTCAACGTGCATTGGTTGCACAGGGGGAGCTACCCGGAAGATGCCGCCGATATTCTCGTCTCCGAGGCGAAAGCAGCGATAGAAGCCGTCGATGACGAAACATTTGTTTGGGTTGCGTGCGAAAGAAGAGACAAACGAGCTATCAGAACCTTCCTCAAAGCGCGGCAACATGATCGCAGGAAGATGTATGTCGCTTGGTACTGGGAAAGAGATGTGAAAATCGCATAATATATTGACGGGAAGCTTGCCACGTGGGGCCTGGAGTGCCGCAGCCGATCTGTAATGTGTTCTCCGACGCTACAGCTGCTGATCGACGGCGTGTTCGCCAATGCCCGGCATAGAAGTGCGAAGGTCTCACGTGTCGGCGTCGTGGTCCTCAATGGATGCAGGAGCCGCAAAATCGCTGGCGCTGGGACACTCTCGACAGTGGAAGCTATTGGTGGGCGGGCGGTTCGCATCCGCTCAAAGCGATGGACACTCTGAGGCTGGTCCGGGCCCGAAAGGCTAGGCAGGTCCAGCGGATGATCCAACCTGGCCTGCAATCCATCTGCGCCAAGGGTGACGGAACGCATTCAAGCATCTCGGCTGGCAACGGGTAGCTCGCAACGCCATTTTCTGACGCTCAGGCCTGGATGCTGTCCAGACCAGTTGCTGACATACATGACGGAACGGAACATACATTGCGTCAACGAGTCTTGGATCTCGAGCTCCAGGCGCTCCTCACGGCACTTTTCGGGTGCCGACAAAAGGCATACTGTCAGTACAAGCGTTACCGGCTCCATGATAATCCCCTCCCGCGGTGAAATTAAGCACACGCGGATAGCGGCAATGACCGTATTGATGGGCCCTATGAACCCATTCACGCCATGTGCGCCTTCCTTTTGGTGCACGAGCCGCTTCTGCAAGTTTCGGGTTCCAAGCTTTAATTTATGGCCGTCACTGGGAAACCCGCAGTTCCAAAGGGAACAGTTTAGCGAAAGCGGGTTCTGCCGATCCATTCTGACCGGCAGATGCTTGCGCTGCCGGTCTCCTTGGAAACTTCTTTCCTGGCTCAGATCTGCTTTCCTTGCTCAGATGTGCCAGTCGGCGTCGAGCGAATAGGCCTTGACATAGTCGACCTTCATTTCGGCGCCATCCACGAGCCCGTCGTCCGGTGGGCCAGCCATCCCGCCAACCGCAAGATTGACAACCATGTACATCGGATCGTGCATGTCCGAGGGGGTGTCGGCGCGTGCGATCGCGGTATCGTCGAAGTACCAGACGATCTCCTCTTCCGTCCAAAGCACACCATATTTGTGAAAACCACTTGTATCGATAACCCTGGCTGCGCTTGCGATGCTGGTCTGCGAACCGGTCTCATTGGAATGCACGGTGGCGATGACCGTATTTGGATCCTGGCCGTACATTTCGACCACATCCAGTTCCGGCGGCCAGGTGCCGTCGGCCGGCAGCAGCCAGAATGCCGGCCACGCCCCCTGATCATCGGGCATGTCGGCGCGCATCTCGAAGTAGCCGTAAGTCTGAGCAAATGACGAGTAGGTCGTCAGCATGCCGGAGGTATAATCATACCAGTTGGTTTCGGCTTGGATCGCCTGCGAGGCCGGCTTGGCGGTGATCGTCAGAACGCCGTCCGTCACGGAGAATGGATTGGCCGAGGCGGTCGGCTGATAGGCCGGATTGACGTACCATTGCAGCTCGTCGTTACCGGTGAGGGTCGCGCCCTTTTCGGGTGCCCACCAGTACTTCGGGTCCCAGACACCGCTGGTGCCGTCGTTGAGCTGAAGCGTGTTGAAGTCGTCGGAGAAGGTCTGCGTCAGAACGGATCGGTCCAGCGCCAGGCTGAACTGGCTCGCCTGCAGCTGATCGGCGGTCGTATTTGCAAAGACGAGACTCTCGCCATCGGCGAGGCTGAGCCTGAGATCCCCGCCTTCCTGGGCAACGTTGCCAAGAATGTGGTCGAATGACGTGAAACCATAACCTTCGAGCCTCACCATATCGTCGGCGCCGAAGTCGCTGATCAGGTCGCTACCGTTGCCCCTTTTGAAAGCGAAAGTGTCTGCACCACCCGCCCCGATGAGGATGTCGTTGCCGGTGCCACCATCGATCGTCTGGCTGCCTGAGCCACCGCTGATGATGTTGTCGGCACTATTGCCGAAGCCAAAACCTTCAGCGCCGGTGACCGTCAGGTTTTCGAAATTCTCCGGCAGGGAATAGCACATCCAGGTCTTGATGGTATCGAGGCCGGCGCCGGGCGCCTCAGAGGCTCGGTTGGCCCCCGAATAAAGATAGTAGATATCGTCGCCTGTGCCCCCGATCATAGTGACATCGGTGGAACTGTCAGCCCACATCGAATCGTTGGCGGCCGTTCCGTAGAGCACCGGTCCCGACGCGCTGGCGGAAAACCAAGCCGTAGAACTACCGCTATAGGACAGCGGCTCGCCTGGGGCATTCGTGACAGTTCTGCTCATCGAGAAGTCTCCTGTTTAGTGGCTTGACCCCCGCCCGCGGGGCCACCCCTAGCATCCCGTACTGTGACTTGTCGCACACACCTCCCGCCTTAACCGAACAAGATGGAGGTGCGGTGAGCATTGCAACAACCCACATTCGCAACTGGTGCGCGGTGCAGTGGCCGACGGGTACGACTGCGCCGCAGGCACCATGGCTCGCAAGTACGGGGGTCCATCACCTATCTGTAAAGCGGGTATTTGGTGGTTGTGTTGACTCTGTGGTGCACTCAGAAGGAAACAAGTGAAGACCAAGGAGGGTATTGCTGATGGCTGACGAGAATAACACCGGGTCAATTGCTGCGCCCGTAGCGCCGGACGTCGATCAGCGGCTAAGAAGAAGAGGTCGCCACGGCGCCGGAAGGGGCTGCCGAATCGGGGCGAGCTGTATCAGAGGCGCCGGCCGCTAAACCGAGGAGGTATAGCAAACAAGAGAGAAAGGAGAAGCTCAAGCTGATAGAGACGCAAGTCGCCGAAGGCAATGGTACACTCAAAAACGCTATCAAGAGTGCCGGCATTTCGGAGCAAACCTACTCTCTGTGGAAGCGGACCGTTAAGCGGTTGAGCACAGGGCAGAGAAGCCTCTTCCCGCCGGCGAAGAGCTGGCGGATCTCGATCGGCTCGAAGAAGAAAACCAGAGGCTCCGCAAGCTTCTGGCGGAAAAGTTGCGAGCGGAAAATGCCGAACTGCGCAAGGCTTGGGCTGGATTAATCACCACCGGAACGCGCGGCTCGCCATAAACCTGAATTCGCTCTCGTTTTCGCATCAATGCCGGCAAAATTTTGCGCTGCCGTTTCCTGCCGTCACTTCGCGAAAGGAAAGCGAGTTGGCGCGTGAGGCATAGAGCCGCCTCGCACGTGGAGGAGTTGAAGCGCGCGGAAAGGACTGTATTGATGCGCCGTCAGGAATGCCGCGGCGCCGAACGGCGTGGATCTCCCTCGATGAGCTCGCTGCCCTTGACGCAGACAACGAGCGGCTCAGGAGGCTGCTGGCGGAACAGCTTCATGCACAGAACTTGCTCCTCAAGAAGATGCTTGCGCGTTTGATGCGCGATAGCGGGATTGCATGCCGGCGCCCGATTTCGATCCTTCCCGGCAAGGTAGGCGTAATCCGACTATCGCCCGATGCACGCTACCGCTCGGGCCCGGGCGAGCGTATTATCGGAGTTCGGTTTCACGAGGATGGACGATTTGGATTTGCAGGTTTTCCGAGATTCGCTTGCCAAGCCACAGCCGCCCGCCGGTCTAAGCCATGCGCTGCAGGCGCTGTGGTGGGATGGAAAGGGCGATTGGGACAAGGCGCACGAAAGCGCGCAGGAGCACGAGGATAGCGCGGGCATGCGTGTGCATGCCTATCTCCATCGCAAGGAAGGTGATCAATCGAACGCCGAATATTGGTATCGCCGATGCGGTACCGCACCGTCGACCTTGACGGTCGATAAAGAATGGGAAGAGCTCGCACGGGCACTTTTGGAGCAAGTTTGAGTTCTGCTCCTCGCGAAGTGGTTCTGCATGTTTGACACGAGAGCGCATCAATGCGCGAACCGCCGAATCGACGGCAGTATTTTTGATCCGCGGGCACTAGGAAGGCGCCATTGCCTATGGCCAAGGAACCCATCAGACGTCGGCTTGCAGCCATTCTGGCCGCTGACGCGGTCGGTTACAGCCGGCTCATGGAGCGGGACGAAAAAAGCACGCACACATTGCTTATGGCTCGGTGGAAAGAGGTGCTGGAGCCGCTCGTCGGCATTCACCAGGGCCGTGTCTTCAAGAGGACTGGCGACGGCGTGCTCGTCGAATTCGGCAGTGCGGTTAACGCCGTCGAATGCGCTGCAGCACTTCAACAGGCGATGGCGGCTGCCAACAGAGACCTGCCGGAAGACCGGGCCATCGTACTGCGCGTCGGTGTCAACCTCGGCGACATCATGGTTGAGGACAGCGATCTTTTCGGCGACGGCGTCAATGTAGCTGCCCGTATCGAAGCGCTTGCCGATCCCGGCGGCGTGGCGATTTCTGATGGAATTCATGAATATGTGCATGGTCGCACCGACATCGACTTCGTCGACAGCGGTTATCATGAAGTCAAGAACATCGAGCGGCCGGTGCACATCTGGACATGGTCGCCTAACGATCGCACGAGCGAGCCCCATGAAATTGCTGCCGAACCGCCCCCGCAGCTTCCGGCGAAGCCGTCGATTGCCGTCCTTCCATTCGACAATATGTCCGGCGACCCGGAACAAGGTTATTTCGCCGATGGCATCACCGAAGACATCATCACCGATCTCTCGAAGGTTTCCGGCCTTTTCGTAATCGCCCGGAATTCCTCTTTCGCCTACAAAGGCAAGACGCCGGACATCCGCAAGGTGAGCCGGGAACTCGGTGTACGCTACGTCTTGGAAGGCAGCGTACGCAGGGCAGCCGATCGCATCCGCATCAACGCCCAGATGATCGACGGTACGACCGGCGGCCATTTGTGGGCCGAGCGCTATGATCGCGGGCTTGAAGATATCTTCGCCGTACAGGACGAGGTGACGCGCACCATCGTCAACGCGCTGCGCGTGAAGCTGACGGCCGGCGAAGAGGAGCGACGCGAGAGCCGCGGCAAGGTCGACCCGCAGGCCTATGACCTGCTCGTCCGCTCTCGTCAGGCGATCCTGCAGTTCAGCGCGCTGTCGTCCATGGAGGCCCGCGGCATGCTGCACCGCGTCCTCGAGATCGATCCAGGGATGGCGGCTGCCCATGCTTCGCTTTCGATCATTGCCTTGACCGACTTCATCAATCAGTGGAACGGCGCGACGCCTGACAATCTCACACAGGCGCGCGAACTTGCCCAAAAGGCCATCGATACCGACGATACCGAGCCGCAAGGCCATTACACACTCGCGCTTGCCCTTTCCTGGATGCGGCGTCTGGACGAGGCGGAGCACGCTGCAGAGCGAGCGATCGAACTCGACCCCAATTCCGCCAACGCCTATACGGCACTCGGCACCATACGGGATTTCCAGGGCCGGCACGAAGAGGCCCTGACGCTGTACACACGAGCCCACCGGTTGGATCCGCAATTCGACCTGTCACTGCATTTCCAAGGGAGGGCCTTGTTGAATCTCGGGCGTTTTGACGAGGCCGAGGTAGCCTTCAAACGTCGGCTGATGCTTGCGCCCCGATCGGACATGACGCGCTTCTATCTTGCCTGCCTCTATGGTCGTACCGGGCGGCACGAAGAAGCGCGGGGCTATTGGCGGGAAGTATTGGGGGTCAATCCGAGCTTTTCCGTCGATCACCTGAGGCGATCTCTACCCTACCAAGATCCCCATCTGATGGACCGGATGGTGGAGGGACTCCGCGAGGCGGGAGTCTCCATCTAGAGCACTTCCGGGAAAGTGTGTAACGGTTTTCCTGCTAACATTTGGGAACAGGGGGTTTGCAGATCTAGTTCAAAGGGCGCCGCCGTGGATTTCATGCTGATGGTTCGACCGCTTGAAATCTGGTTCAGGACATTCGTCCTCAGCGAATGGACATTCTACCAGCTTGGGATTATCGCCGCCGGTTACGTTTTCGCCTCCTTCGTCGCATCCAGATCCGAGCCGGCGATGGAAACGAGGGCTCGGCGCATCAAGGGCAATCCGGACCTGCTGCGCGTTATCATCGCCTTCATGCGCCGCCTGAAATGGCTTTTTCTGACCCTGTGGCTGTGGCTTGCGAACGTCATTCTCAAACAGGGTACCTGGCCGTCGCAGCGATGGCTGGTCTCTACGGCGCTATCCCTCGCGGCCGCCTGGTTCATAATTTCCGTCCTGACCAAGATCATCCGCAACCCGACCTTGTCGCGCCTGGTGGCGATCGTAAGCTGGGGATACCTCGCCGTATATGCCACCGGCCTTGACGGCCCTGTCCTGGCGGCGCTCGATGCTGCCGCCGTCAATCTGGGCGTGATGCGTCTTTCACTGCTGATCATTCTGAAGGCGGTTGTTCTGACAGTCGCCCTTATCTGGGTCGCAGTGCTCGTCGGCAATGTGCTTGCCCATTGGGTTCAGCGTTCCGGCGACCTTTCGCCATCGTTCAAAGTGCTGATCAGCAAGGTCATCAAGATCGTTCTGATCATGATCGCCGGTGCAGTCGCCTTGTCCGCGACGGGTATCGATCTCACGGCGTTGACGGTGTTTTCGGGTGCTGTCGGTGTCGGCGTCGGCTTCGGACTGCAGAAGGTCGTGTCCAATTTCATTTCCGGGATCATCATCCTGCTCGACAAGTCGATCAAGCCCGGCGACACCATCACGCTTGGAGACACGTTCGGGTCCATCCGCGACCTCCGTGCGCGTTTCGTGTCGGTCATTACCCGCGACGGGAAGGAATACCTCATCCCCAATGAGGACTTCATCTCGCAGCAGGTGGTGAACTGGTCGTTTTCCAGCGACTACGTCCGGATCGATGTCGATTTCGGCACGTCCTACGACAGCGATCCGCATGAGGTGGTACGGATCGCCATCGGCACGGCATCGAGCGTTCCCCGCGTCGTCAATGCCTACAAGGCGCCGGTCTGCTGGATGACCGCCTTTGGTGCCTCCTCGCTGGATTTCCGCCTCCGCTTCTGGATCTCGGATCCGGCCAACGGCCTGACGAATGTGCGCGGCCAAGTTCTGATGGCACTATGGGATGCCTTCAAAGAGGCGGGGATATCCATCCCCTTTCCCCATCGGGAAATCATCGTCAAGACGCCGGTGGAGATTCAGCGGCCACCGCGAGCATAGATTAGGCCTGATCGGCGGACAGGCGCTCCAGGATGCCGTCACTGCTGATTGTCCGGGGAAGGGGCGGAAAAGCCGTTGCGCGCGGCAATTTGCGAGGCCGTGGCGTTGAAGTGGTCGGCGTCGTCTCCGACGAGCAAGACCGGGTCGCAGCGCCTTCCGCATGTAAAGGTTGCCCGGCGCACGCCCTGGTGAACCGTCACCAGACGACCGCTTCCCGCGACGACATCCAGAATGAGGTTGGCCACTTCGGCACCGTCGCCGTCGATCACGATCAGGTTCGTGGAGCCGGGTGTCTTGCCGGTGAGGATCACGGTTCTGTCGTCGCTGAGGCTTGCCTGCGCTATTCCTGTATTGCCGATGATGACTGTGCTTGCAGGCCGAGGAAGCGCAACGGTCTTGGCAAAGTCAACGACAAGCCGCTCCACCCCTTCGGCTCCCATGCTTCGCTGCTGAACGGGAACGATCGCCGTTTTTGACTCGTCCGCTGCGGCGGGCCTGACCAGAGCTGACATTGCCAGCACCAAGACGGCCCCTGTTGAGCGCCTGTACATGGGAAAACTCCTGCTTTGATGACAGTGGGAGTCAACGGCTGGACGTCCCCTTGCGTTCCAGCCGGCTACAAAGAAGTGGCCGCTCGTTCACTCGATGAGCGATACCGTTCGACCGACCAGGATCTCCTTCGTCGGCGAGGCGCAGGTCTCCATCGTCGAATTTCCCGTGAAGGTTACCTGATCGGCAATGATCTGCGTACATCCTCCCGAAACGCTCGAGTTTCCGGTGAAGTCGATTTGGCCCGTCGGCGCGTAGAGGTTTCCAACCAGCGTCGACTCGGAATTGCCTGTTATCTGATGGACTACGCCGACACTTTTGCGGCTTGAGAAAAACAGCAGGCCGGCAAAAGGTCCGGTGGTCGGAGCGGACAGATCGATGTCACCGTTGCCGAGCAGATTGGCGGCCGCCGAATTGACGAAGAAAAAGGTGACGCCGTCGCCGGTGAGTTTTGCCCCGGCCGTTATCGTCAGTTCGCCGCCGTCTATGATATAGAGGCCAGGCTTCAGCGTGATCGTTCCCTTGATGTCGACTCCCCCGCAGAAACGGATTGCCTCGACCCCGCTTGCAAGCCGGTCGAAGACATAGGTGGAGTTCGAGACATAGGTCAGATCTCGGCAGGGAAGCTGCTGAATGTGCAGTTTGTCCGGCTCGACGACGGATGCAAAGGGATCCGGCGTCGGTGGAACCTGCTGGACGGGTTTGCTGCAGCCGGTGAGCGTGAGGCCTGTCGTGGTTACGGCTTCGCCGACCGTATACACGCAATCGGTCGACATGAGCGCGCTGCCGTTCTTCATCAGAAAGGCGTCGGCCGCAGTTGAATTGGAGACCACGCTGCAGCCGGACAATCGAACATCCGTCGAGCCGGTTACGGTTACCGCGCCCGATGCGGAGTTCGACAGGGCAAGCACGCAGGCTTTCGAGCCGCCCGTAACCTGAGCGACTGCACGTGCCTTCATCGTAATGGTTCCCGCACCGAACACGGAAGAAAACAAGCGGGGATGCGTCTCGGTCAACTCGACCGTCACGTTGTTCGATCCACCGGCAGAGCCCGCGGCCGTGGACACGGTGAGGCCGCCCGGCGAAAAACCCGAGCCGCCTGCGACCCTTCGCGCGGCGGCCTCGAGTGCGGATTGTTGATCACCTGCGCGATGGCGCACGGCTGCGGCATAGGCCGATACGTCCGCAGCGTGCTGCAGCTTGCGCTTTTCCAGATACCAATAGCCCGTTTCGGCCCCCAATCCCATCGCCCCGACGAGGACCGGAAAAGCCACCGCAGCGATGACCGCGACGGCGCCGCGTTCCGCCTTCAGAAATCGCCGCGCGACCCCTGGTCGCCGAGGCGAACGGCTCGCTTTATCGATCGCGTCAATTCTCTTGCTCATCCACGTTTCCCAAGCCGAAGCCTTTGCGTGCCGCTACTCGAAACCGCATATCCTTGAAGAAATGCATCAGGGCTTTCCGGTGGGACGATATATCCCGCCCGCCGCCTGCCGGCGATTCGGCCAGTCGGCCTAGTCCGGATCGCAGCCCTTGCCTGGCGTTCCTAGTCCATCAGGTCGAATGGATATTCCTTGGCTTAATAGGCACATTCCGGACATTCCAACCGGCCCGTCGGCCCTTGTGCATGAGGCATCGAAGATGATCTCGACATCCGCAGCCTGGCTCGCTCTTTTTGTCTTCGCCGGAGCGATGACTTACGCCGGCATCAGGGATGTGGTGACGATGACCATATCCAACCGCCTGGTGGTCTCCCTGGTGATCGCCTTCGCCCTTCTTGCGCCCGCTGCAGGCCTGGACCTCGCGACGGTTACGTCAAGCGTTCTCGTTGCCTCCGCCGTGCTCGCTTGCACTTTCGTCCTCTTTGCTGCCGGCTGGATCGGCGGCGGTGACGCGAAACTCCTGCCTGTCGCCGTGCTCTGGCTCGGCGCCGACCTTGCGCTCCCCTTCATCCTCTACACGTCGGTGATCGGCGCGGCCCTGACGGTTGGGCTTCTTCAACTTCGACGGGTGCCTCTGCCGCTCGTCCTGAAGAAAAATGCCTGGGCGAAGCGTCTTCTCGATCGCGAGACGGGCATTCCCTATGGCGCGGCAATGGCGCCGGCTGCCCTTTTGCTGCTGCCGGAAAGCCACTGGTGCTCCGCCCTTCTTTGATCGATCGCGCCACGGTCCGCTTGCGCAAGACGAGGTTTAATCCATGATCCGTATCGTCATTCTCCTGCTCGCACTGGCATCCGGTGGAGCCGCCTCCTGGCTGGCGCTCGGCGTCGGCGAAGAGCCCGCGGTCAAGGTTGCTGAGGTTCGGGAAGCGCCTTCGCAGGAGGTGCTCGTGGCCGCCGCAGAGTTCAAGCGCGGTGCGGCGATCGACGAGAGTCACCTGCGCTGGCAGCCGTGGGAGGGCGAAATCCCTCCTGTCTTCATAAGCCGCAGCTCCCGCCCGGACGCGACGACAGCGCTAAAAGGTTCTCTGGCCCTGAGCGACTTCGTTGCCGGTGAGCCCATTCGCGAAGACAAGCTGGCGCAGCGTGGCACGGGTTACCTGTCGAGTCTGCTGCCTTCGGGAAAGCGGGCGATCGCGGTTCGCGTCACGGCCGAAAGCACGGCCGGCGGATTTATCCTGCCGAACGATCACGTCGACGTGGTTCACACCGCCGCCCGCCCGGACGCCTCCGGCGACGCCGGCAAGGTCGTCAGCCGCGCGATCCTGTCCAATATTCGCGTCCTTGCAGTCGATCAGACCGTCTCGCAGGCAGCCGATGGAACCTCGGTCATCGGCAAGACCGCGACGCTGGAAGTGGATCCGGAACAGATCGCAGCCGTCGCGGCCGCCGAGGCTTCCGGCACCGTCTCGCTCGCACTTCGTGCGATCACCGACAACCACGAGGCCTCTGTCGTCGAGTCCGAGGGAACCAGACGCGGCGTGGTGCGCTTCTTCAACGGCGGACGCATGTCGATGGTGGAGGTTCCCTCCCGTTCCGACGGCAGCTGATCCATTTACGGAACCCTTGACGATGAAACAGCCTGACGAAATCAAAGAATCGCCGCTGCCAGCCACGGCTCCCCCGCTGCTGCCCATTCCGAAGGTGGACATCGCAATCTTCTGCCAGTCGGAATCGGTAAGAGATGCCGTCGCAACGGCGGCGATCGATCGGCGAATGGCGCGTGCCACCGTGACGGTGAAGGCCGGCGGGATCAAAGAGGCGGCGGCGCTCTATGGCGGCGTCACATCGCCGAATCTGGTCGTGGTGGAGAGCGAGGAAAGCGAAGCCTGCCTGATGCAGGCCCTGGAAACGCTGGCAATGGAGTGCGTCACCGGCACCAAGGTCATCGTCATCGGCCGCTCCAACGATGTGGGACTCTACAAGAAGCTTCTGGACGCGGGCGTCAGCGACTACCTCGTCATGCCGCTCGAGCCGATGGATTTCGTTGCGGCGGTACACCGCTGCTTTCGCGATTCCACCGAGGAGAAGCTGGGCCGCATCGTTGCATTCGTCGGCGTGAAGGGCGGAACCGGCTCCTCGACACTCGCACACAATGTAGCCTACGCAATGTCCAAGCGGGTGGATGCCGATGTTCTTCTGGCAGATTTCGATCTTCAGTCCGGGACGCTCGGCCTGAACTTCGATATCGAAGCAAAGCAGGGCATGGTGGATGTGCTCCAGAGCCCCGATCGGCTGGACGACGTGCTGCTGCGGCGGCTGGCGGTGAGCTATACGGATCGCCTTCACCTGCTTCCGGCGACCACGGATCTCGACAAGTTCATCCATCTGCGGGAGGAGGATGTCGACCATCTCCTCGACGTCGCTCGCTCGAGCTCCTGGCATGTCGTCGTCGACCTGCCGCATATCCTCACGCAGTGGACGAGGAAGGTTCTGCTCGAGGCCGACGAAATCGTCGTGACCGCGACGCCCGATCTTGCCTGCATGCGCAATGCCAAGAACCTGATCGATTTTCTGAAGAAGGCGCGACCCAACGATCCGCCGCCCCGTCTGGTGCTCAACAAGGTCGGCACCCCGAAGCTGCAGGAAATCAAACAGAAAGATTTTCTGGCGGCCGTAGACCTTGACGAAAGCGTCTCGCTGTCATTCGACCCGTCTCTCTTCGGCGCTGCGGCCAATAATGGCCGGCTGATCATCGAGTCGGCGCCCGATTCCAAGGCCGGGAAGGCCATCGTTGCGCTTGCCTGGCGGGTCGGCGGGACGCGTGAGCGACGAATCCGCAAAAAAGGGCTAAAGGCGTTGCTGCAGAAAGTGTTCAAGCGCGGCAAACCGAAGGCATCATCCTTGCTGAGCAAGAAGGCCGGCGAATTGAAGACCTCCGAGGCCGGTGCTTCGGCAGTCGAATTCGCGCTGATTGCGCCGGTCCTCGCTCTCGGTCTCGTAGCGACGGCCGATCTCGGTCTTGCGATCAACGAGCGGATGACGATCGACCATGTCCTGCGCGCCGGTGCGCAGGCCGCCATGGCCGATCCCGGCGCGGAACAGGTGGAGAAGGTGCTCGTTTCGACCCTGGCGCAAAGCCCGGCTCTGGCGAGCGCCGCGGTGCCGGCGGTGAAGCGCTACTGCGCCTGCCCGGAAAATGCCGATGTCGCCCCTGAGGCCGCGCCGCAATGCGGAACGGTGACCTGCGCGAACGCGAAACCGCAATTCGTGTATTATCGGCTCGCGGCTGCAAAGTCCTATCGGCCGATGTCCCTGCCGGCGGTACTTCCCGTATTCGAGCTCGGGTCCTCCATGCAGGTGCAAGTCCAATGAGGGCTCCGCCCGCCATCCTTCGCCGCCTGTTGCGCAGTCAGTCAGGCGCTACGGCGGTGGAATTCGCGCTCGTCTGCCTGCCTTTGCTGCTGCTCGTCTTCGGCATCCTCGAGTTCGGCCGCGCCTTTTACGTGCGCAACGAGCTGTCGCACGCCGTCGATGTTGCTGCCCGCCGGGTGCTGATCGGACAGATCGCCCGCGATGCTACGGACAGCGAAGCACTGACCAAGCTGGCTGGGGCGGTGCGCGAGAGCTTTCACAGCGGCGACCCGAGGCTGCTCACTATCGCCGTCAGCAAGGAGACGGTGGACGGCATAGCCTTCCGCGTGCTGTCGATCCGCTATCCCTTTACCTTCGTCGTCCCCGGTCTCGCCCAAAGCCCCGTCAGCCTCAGCCTGTCGCGGCGCATCCCGATCGGTTGACCGGATTTCCATGCGCGGCCCGGGGCGTTTGCAACGACCCGATTGGTTGCGGCCATCGCTATTCGGATACGGGTGCATCGGTCTCCGAACAACCCGTGAACCGCCGCGTGCCGCAGTGAAAAGCTGAAGCAGATTGAGGTTTCGGCGATCGGACTAGACCAACCGGACGAGCCATTTGCTCCGCCGGCTCGGCCATCAGGCTGAATGGATCAAGAGGGTTAACAAAGTCTATATAAGAGCCACACAGCAAGCGGGACACGAGGCAGAACCCGGCCCAACCCTGTGACAGCCGAACCTGGTTTCGGCACTTTCTCCAACCCATTGAAGGACCGAACCATGAAAAATCTTCTCGCCCGCTTTGCCCGCAACGAATCCGGCGCCACGGCAATCGAATACGGCCTCATTGCCGGCCTTATTGCCGTCGCCATCATTACCTCGGTGGGACTCGTCGGCGGCGACGTAAACGCCGCCTTCAACAAGATCGCAACCTCCCTCAACATCACCTGATCCGGGGCGGCCGATCGCCAGGGAAAGCGGAAGGCACTGCCTTCCGCTTTCGCATTTCAACGCTCACGGACTTTCAACAAGCAGAGCGACAACGATGTTCGGCAAGAAATCCCTGTTCGAAGATACGAAACACGAAGCGGACGCTCGACCGGCGCCCGGTAACGCTGAACCGTTGCGGGAGCCGACGAAGTCTCAAAAGCCCGTCGAAGTTCCCGCGGTCGGTACCGAGAAGGCCGATAAGGCCGACAAAGCCGAGCATTACTACGCTTTGAAGAAGGAAATTTTCAGCGCCCTCATCGCGACGATCGACGTCGCAGCACTCTCCGGCATGGATGGGGAGCAGGCGCGCAAGGAAATCGGAGCGATCGTCAACGACATCGTCGCGGCCAAGAAGGCCGGCATTTCGATGGCGGAGCAGAACAACCTTCTCAGCGACATCTGCAACGACATCCTGGGTTACGGGCCGCTCGAGCCCCTGCTCGCACGCGACGACATCGCTGACATCATGGTCAATGGCGCAAACCAGGTCTTCATCGAGGTGAATGGCCGCGTGCAGGAGACGGGGATCCGCTTTCGCGACAACGAGCAGCTACTCAATATCTGCCAGCGCATCGTCAGCCAGGTTGGCCGGCGCGTCGACGAATCGAGCCCGATCTGCGACGCGCGTCTGGGCGACGGTTCGCGTGTCAACGTGATCGCGCCTCCCCTGGCAATCGACGGCCCCACGCTGACGATCCGCAAGTTCAAGAAGGAAAAGCTGACCCTCGACCAGCTGGTCCGGTTCGGCTCGATCTCGCCGGAGGGCGCCGAGGTTCTCAAGATCATCGGACGCGTGCGCTGCAACGTCCTCATTTCCGGCGGAACCGGCTCAGGCAAGACAACGCTGCTGAACTGCCTGACCGGTTATATAGAGCACGGCGAGCGCGTCATCACCTGCGAGGATGCGGCGGAGCTTCAACTGCAGCAACCGCATGTCGTGCGCCTCGAAACGCGGCCGCCGAACATCGAGGGGCAGGGCGAGATCACCATGCGCAACCTCGTGAAGAACTGCCTGCGCATGAGGCCCGAGCGGATCATCGTCGGCGAGGTGCGCGGGCCCGAGGCCTTCGACCTGCTGCAGGCGATGAACACCGGCCACGACGGTTCGATGGGAACACTCCACGCCAACTCCCCGCGCGAGGCGATGGCGCGCGTCGAGGCGATGATCACCATGGGCGGGAGCTCCCTGCCGGCCAAGACGATCCGGGAGATGCTCGTCTCGTCGGTCGACGTGATCGTACAGGCGGCGCGCCTTCGCGATGGTTCGCGCCGGATCACTCACATCACCGAAGTGCTCGGCATGGAAGGCGACGTGATCACGACGCAGGACCTCTTCGTCTACGACATCCTCGGCGAAGACGAGAAGGGAAACATCATCGGCAGGCACCGTTCGACCGGCATAGGGCGGCCGGCATTCTGGGATCGCGCTCGCTACTACGGCGAAGAGACCCGGCTCGCCGCGGCCCTCGACGCGGCGGAAATGAAGGCCGCCGCTTGAATTAAACGCTGACAAAGGGCCAAAACAGATGGCAACCTCTTTGCTGTTTCCCGCCTTCGTTTTCCTCCTGGCATCCACCAGCATCGGCGGTGTGATGATGGCGGCGTTCTATCCGCGTGTCTCCAAGGCAAGCGCCTATCGCCAGAGGTTCGAGCGCATTTCGGCGCGGGTGGACGACAAGCGAACGGAGCCGGCCGAGACGGATGGCCGCGACCGGCGCCGGTCGGTGGAAAAGACGCTGCGCGAGATAGAGGAGAAGCGCCAGGCGAATGCGCGCAAAGGCAAAGTGACGCTTTCGGCCAGGCTCCGTCAGTCCGGCCTTCATTGGTCCCGCAAGGCCTATTTTCTCGTCTGTGCCGGCACTGCGCTGGCCACCTGGGCCGCGATGCTGCTGCTGTTGGGCCTTGGCCCGCTGGTGTCGGTCGGTTTCGCCATCGCCGGCGGTCTGCTCCTGCCGCACCTCTATGTGAACATCAAACGCAATGCGCGCTTTGCCCGGTTCACTGCCGAGTTTCCGAACGCCGTCGACGTCATCGTCAGAGGGCTTAAGGCAGGTCTGCCGATGCCGGATTGCCTGAGGGTGATTGCCACGGAAGCGCAGGAGCCGGTCAAGGGCGAATTCCTCTCGATCGTTCAGGACCAGACGCTGGGTATCCCCGTGGACGAGGCCGTGAAGCGCATGAGCGAACGCATGCCGCTCGCCGAAGCCAATTTCTTCGCCATCGTCATCGCCATTCAGAGCCGCACCGGCGGTAGCCTCTCGGAAGCGCTGGGAAATCTCTCCAAGGTCCTGCGGGAGCGCAAGAAGATGAAGGGCAAGATCAAGGCGATGAGTGCGGAGGCGAAGTCCTCGGCCGGCATCATCGGTGCTCTGCCGTTCCTCGTCGCCGGCGCCGTATATTTCACGAGCCCTGACTACATGACGCTCCTGTTCACGACGACGGTCGGCAAGGTCGTCCTCGTTGGCTGCGGCCTGTGGATGGGCATCGGCATCCTCGTCATGCGCAAGATGATCAACTTCGACTTCTGAGAACTTGAGATGAACCTTGGCGTCCATATCCCAGACCCGGAACAGTTGGCGGCCATGATGGCCGGCTTCTCCGCCTTTTCAGCGGTCGTCGTCGTTTCCTGGCCTTACGTCTTCCGGGACACGCTGTCGGAGCGTATGCGAAAGGTGGAGGGCGAACGCGAGCGTATCCGCCAGCGCGAACGCGCCCGGCTGGAAGAGAAGAGCAAGGTATCCTTGCGTGTGGAGCCGAAGCGGCTCTTTCAGGCGATCGTCGACCGCTTCCGCCTTGCCAAGCAGGCGGAGGACGGCGAGATCGTCCGCAAGTTGAGCATGGCAGGCTATCGTGGCCATGCCGCGGTGACGGCCTTTCTTGCCTTCCGGCTGATCGCGCCGGTTGCCATCTTCACGGCCTGCCTGCTTTACATCCTGTTGGTGGTCCGCCCGGAAGCGCCGCTGCTTCTGGTGGTGGCGATGGCCGCCGCCATGGGCGCGTTCGGATATTTCGCTCCCGCGATCTTCATCAGGAACAGGATCACCAAGCGGCAGCAGTCGATCCGGCGTTCCTGGCCGGAGGCGCTGGACCTGCTGTTGATCACCGTTGAAGCCGGCATGGGAATCGAAAGCGCCTTCCGCAAGGTTGGCGAGGAGGTCGGCACGCAATCGCCGGAAACTGCGGAGGAGATCCTGCTTACGACGGCGGAGCTTTCCTACTTGCAGGACCGGCGACAGGCCTTCGAAAACCTAGGGCAGAGAACCGGAGTGGAGGGCGTGCGCGCCGTCGTCACCAGCCTCATCCAGGCGGAAAAATACGGCACGCCGCTTGGTCAGGCGTTGCGCGTGATGGCACAGGAGAACCGGGACATGCGCATGAGCGAGGCCGAGAAAAGAGCGGCCGCTCTCCCGCCCAAGCTCACCGTGCCGATGATCCTGTTCTTCCTGCCCGTGCTCTTTGCGGTGATCATCACACCGGCGATTATTCAGATCATGAGCATCTAAGAGGGGCGGTGTGGTGCTGCGCGTCAAGTCCGACGCGTAGGCCCCACAACGTTCATGTCCTTGTTTACTCCTCCCGGTTAGCTCCGTCCCCGGGCGATGGAAGCGATGTTCTCGGCTATGCTTTCCAGCGGCAGCACCAGGTCCACGAGGCCAGCACCGATCGCCGACTTCGGCATGCCGAAGACCACCGAACTCTTCTCGTCCTGCGCGATCGCCTTGCCGCCCGCCATGCGCAGCGCCCGAAGCCCCTCCGTCCCGTCATCGCCCATTCCGGTCAGGATGACCGCGAGCGACTCCCCCTTGAAGGCGCGCGCGATCGAGCCGAAGAGGTAGGATCCGGACGGCTTGAAGCCGTTGACCGGAGCATCGTCCGAGACGCGTAGGCGCGATCTGCCCGAGACGCCGAGCTGATAATTGTCCGGTGCGAGGTAGACGGTGCCGGGCTTGAGAAGCTCTCCGTTCCTGGCGACCTTCACCTTGAGCGGCACGGTCGCGTCGAGAGAGGCGGCAACGCCTTCGATGAAGCCGCTCGACATGTGCTGTACGATGAGAATCGGCACCGGGAAATCGGCTGAGAGGTCTCTGAGTATCGAACGGATCGCCGCCGGCCCACCGGTCGAGGCCGCGATTGCCACGATTCCGATCGGCGTCCCTGCCGCCGGCGGTTGGTCTTTGGCCGCGCGATCTCCGCGGGCTTTCTGGCGCCATTGCCGGACGACCTTTACCTGCGACATGGCCTTGATCGTCGAGAGAAACTTTTCTATTGCCGGCTGTTCGAGCGGCATGCCGTGGGCGGCCGGAGTCGGGATGACCGCGAGAGCGCCCGCTTCGAGCGCCCGCGCCGAAATGGTCCCGAGCTGCGAGCCGTCCTGATGTGAGAGCAAAACGACCGGCGTCGGTGCCGCGATCATTATCTCCCTGACCGTTTCTGCGCTGTCATCCCCGGAAGGGCTAAGTTCCAGTGCGACAATGTCCGGCAGGAGTTCGCCGGTCATTCTAACGGCGTCTCTCCCGTTTCTTGCGATGAGGACGAGCTCCGCAGAGGCGTCCCCCTCGATCGCCCTCTTTACGAGATCTTCAAGCTCGTGCGTGGATGTCGCGAGAAGAATGCGTACCATCCTCTTCCCTCAAACGACCTGCCGCATTGTTTCCAGGAAGTCGTGCGCATCGAACTGATCCTTCCTCAGGTAGGCGTTTGCGCCGGCGCGCAGTCCCTTCAACTTGTCTTCAAGGGATTCCCGCCCGGTGACGAGTACGACGGGCGTGCCGGTAAGGCGGTCCGACTGGCGAATGGCCCGGGTCAGCTCGAAGCCATTCATGGACGGCATATCGACATCGGCTACGACCACGTCGGCTCCATGGTCGCGAAGCTGCTTCAACGCTTCCGTGCCGTCGGTCGCCATGGTCACATCGTATCCGGCGCCCTCCAGTATGAGCTTCACCAATGTTCGAACATATTTCGAATCGTCGACGACAAGGACTTTCCGACGAGCGGCCGCAACGGGCCGGCGCCCGACGACGCTCTTGCGAGGCCGCACCTCGGCTGCAGCTTCGGCGAGGGCTGCGACGTTCAGGAGGAGGGCGATGCGCCCGTCGGGGAGCACCATTCCACCGTTGTAACGCCGGACATTTGCCAGGCGCGGGCCGAGCGATCGTGTGAGCAGTTCCTGTTCCCCGGTGATTTCGTCGACGAGCACTGCCATGGGCCCGCCCGGCGAGTCGACAACCACTGCCGGGATGGTTTCGCTCGCGTCGCTCCGGTTCGGCTGGAGGCGGAGCCAAAGCGAAAGATCGACGAAGGGCATCGGACCGGCGGGGGTACGGACGAAATCCCTGTCCTCCACCAGCGTGAAGTCCCCCCTGCCGATCCGGATGACGCGCTGGACGGACGTGGTGTCGATCGTGAACACATGTCCTCCTGCAAGGACTTCCAGAACACGAACCGTTGCAAGGGTCAGAGGCAGGGTGAGGGTAAAGGCAGCACCGCCGGTCGGTACCTGCGAAACGTCGACCGCGCCGCGTAGCTTTTCCACATTGCTTTTCACGATGTCGAGACCTATGCCGCGCCCTGAGAGGCTGGTGACGGTCGCCGAGGTGGAGACGCCCGGCTCGAAGACACGCCGCAGGAGATCCGCTTCGGGTTGCCTGTTTTGAGGGCTTTCGCCTGTCGCCGCACTCAGCAAAGCCAAATTCAGGCCGCGGCCGTCGTCTTCGACACGAACCTCCATCCGGTTTCCGCGCATGGCGGCCGAAACCAGGATGCTGCCCGTTTCCGGCTGTCCTGCCGCCCGACGCTCTTCCGGCGTCTGGATTCCATGCGCAACGGCGTTGCGGACGAGATGGCGCAGCGAATCCTGCAGCGCTGAAATGACGGAGCGATCGACTTCGATCTCTCCGCCCCTGATCTCCAGTTCTGCCCGTTTCCCCGATGCCGCCGCCACGTCCCGGATGATTCGGCCAAGGCCCTTGCACGCCTCCGCAAAGGGCTGTGTGCGCGCTAGCCTGATCTCTTCGTCGAGTGCGGTCACCGCACTTTGCATCAGGCGAACATCCTGGCGAAGGAATGCCGCGAGCTGACGCAGTCCGCTTTCGACACGCGCCACCTGTCCGGCGGGTTCAGAGCCCGGTGCGCGCATTTTCCTTGCTTCCTCGCGCAGCGAAGAGGCCTGCTCGGCATGACGCCGCATGACGCCATTGAAGGTGAGCATCTCACCGCTCCTGTAAAGGAGTGCATCGAGGCGCGCGGCGGAGACGCGCATGGAACCGTCGGTGTCGGTGGTGCGAATGGCGATCTCCGGCTCAGGCACGGGCGGATGGTGGTGCGCTTCTTTCATGCCGTCATGGGAACCCGCGCTTGCGATGGACTTCAGCTTTTCGACCACGTCCTCGCCATGCGCGGGAGAGGGGATCTCGCCGCCCTCAAGCAGATTGGCCGCGTCCCTGATCGCGTCCGCAGCCGACAGCAGCAGGTCCAGCCTCGATCTTTCGAGCACAAGCCGTTCATTCGCAGCGATCGAGAGAATTTCCTCCATCCAGTGACAAATCGTTTCCACGCCGCGCACCTGAAGCAGGCCGGCGGCACCCTTGAGGCTATGCGCCACCCTTAGAAGCTGTTCCTGCAGATGCCGTTTCCGATCCGCATCGCCGGACGCCTCAATTGCCAGCACGGCGTTCTCCATCTCCGACGCACGTTCCCGCACCTCCTGAGTGAACATGGTCAATAAGCCGGGGTCGAGTTCTTCAGGTGTTATCATGTTCGCTGCCGTGGTCGGTGAGCATTTCCTTCAGCCTTGAGCCGAGTTCGTTCAAGTCCTTCGCGGCCTCCTCGGCCTGCCGTATCGCCGAGAGGTTCTGGCTGCTGGTCTGTTCGATGTAATGCATCGCTTCGTGAATCTGCTTCATGCCGGCGCGCTGCTGACCCGCCGACGCGGCGATCTGAGCGACCGATCGCGCGGAGTCGTCTACGATCGCCTCCAATTGCCGGATGGTCTCGCCCGCTTCGCTGACCGTCTCGAGCGCACGGCTGACGCTCTTGGATCCATCCTCGGCGCCGATGACCGCGGAGTTTGTCGATTTCTGGATTTCCATGAGAATGCGGCGGACCCTGGTGGTCGCAGCCTTCGACTGGTCGGCAAGCGTCCGGATCTCGCTGGCGACGACATTGAAGCCCCTGCCGTGTTCACCGGCGCGCGATGCCTCGATCGCAGCATTCAATGCCAGGAGGTTCGTCTGGTCCGCGATCTCGGCAACGACCGACACGATTTCGCCGATCTCGAGGCTGTTTTCCGCAAGCGAGAGAATATCCGCAGCAATCGTTTCCGTCCGCGCGCTGACGGCATTCATTACCTGCACCGTGTCGTCCAGCGCTCTGCGGCCCTCATTGCTGATCTTGACGGCGTTGTCGTAGGAGGCGGCAACCTGCTGCGCGCGCTGCGCCGCCTGTTCTGAAGTCTGCAATACCTCATCGACGCTCGTGACCGTCTGGGCAACGGCCGAGGACTGCTCGCGCATGCCTTCGACCTGTTGCGTGGTGCCGGCGAGAATCTCGGCAGCTGACGATGAGAGGTGTTGCGCCGTTTCCGAAATCGTGGCGAGCAACTTCTCGAGCCTCTCCCTGCTGCCCCGCTCGTTGTCGATCATACCGGCGAGCCTCTCTGTCATCGCATTGAAGGAGGCGCCGAGAACTGCGAGCTCGTCGCTGCCGTCGACCGACGCCTTCTGCGCCAGGTCACCGGCGCTGACCTTTTCCGCCAGCACCGCGAGCGCGCGCGTGCGGCGGGCCAGACGGCGCCCGACCCTCAGCACCTGAAGGAGCACCAGCAGGGCGAGAGCCGAAAAACCGAACTGCAGCAATTGGGAGCGCTGAAGCCGGGTGGCTCCGGCATGTTCGATGCGGCTGATCAATCCGTCCAGACGCGCCGCAAACGCTCTGATCTCCGGATCCAGCTCGTCCAACGCGCCGCGGCTGAGCGGTGCGCTGGCCATGGCGCTTTCCAGAGCGGGCCTGATTTCATCCCGCCATAGTTGGCGGGCTTGTTCGAGCTGCGTGAGGGCAGCAGGTTCGTCCGCTGCCGCCAGTCCGATCCCTTCTTCGCTATTCGCCAGACTTGCAAGAAGCCGCTCATTGCGATCCATCAAGCGGCGCAGTTCGTCGGCAACAGCGGCCCGAGCCGGACCCTCGGCTCGTTCCAGGTGACTGGCCGTGTAGATCATCTGGTAAGCCAGCCGTTCCTTGCCGAGCGAGGACGTCGCCGCAAGATCCGCCTGGACGCGTTCCAGAGCAATGAAACTGGACCCGACGAGCAGCGCCGATGCTGCTAAGAATAGGAGCATTGCCAACCCCAATGCGCCATAGAGGCTATTTGCTGGTCGGGGACTCATGAAACTCGGTCCTTTCCGTCTCGTCGCTGGCGGTGATCTGCCCATCATCAAGAAAGAAGCGGCGATCCTCCAAAAGCAGTCGGCCGTCGAGAATGACCGCCCCGGCTTTCGTCGTCGCCCAATGCCAAGCTATGCCCGCAGCGGGCTCCGCTGCGCGAATTTCCTCCAGCGGGAGCGTCGATATTTCTGGGGCGGCTTCGGAAAGGATCAGGAATTCGGGCCGTTCCCGCCCGCACACGATCGCCCAGTCATTGGCGATGCCGGCCAGTTGCGGGAGATCCAGCGGTCCGCGCAGATCGAATACGGGAAGCAGCTGACCGCGCAGGTCGTAAACGCCACAGGCATGCGGGGGCATTCCAGGGAGCGGGGTGACGCGTGCCCTCGAAACGATTTCGCAAACGAAGCGGATCTCCAGGGCAAACTGCCGATCCCCCAGCACGAAGATCACGAGATCGACGGCCTGTTCTTCGCTTTGCCCGGCGGATACGTCAACGGCCACGCGGGGTGATCGTTGCACGTACTGCGCTTCCGAATCCTGTTGTGCCGCTTCCAGAAGCGCCTCCGTCTGTTCTATCGCGGCTGCCATACGGCTTCTGACGGCGGTCCAGTCGAGCGGACGGGTGGGGGGGCGGGAAGGTGTCTTCATCCGGCTTCGCTCCCGAGATGTTGGCGTATCGTGGCGATCTCTCGCCGTGCGCGCTGCGCCAGATGTCCGGCCGTCGCCTCGGGCATCAACGCAACGTGTTCGCGCGGCGAACGAGAGAGGCAGGACGAGAGCGCATTTTCGAGGGCGCGCAGGGCCGCCTGCGGATCGCTGTCCTTGAGGCAGACACCGAGGAAGAACTGTGCAGCCGCCAGTTTGCCGTCGAGATAGGCCACCCGCCGGAGTGCCGCCGTCGCCGCGTCGGTCTCGCCGCTGGCCATCCGGGAGACACCTTCGAGGAAGTGCAGTTCCGCGGATAGCGGATGCCTCTCGATCGCTCGCGCGGCAAGGCGCGCTGCCTCAAGGGGCTCACCCAGGTCGAAACGCGATCGGATTTGCCGCGCGATGGCCTTGGCCGTATCGTCGCCGGTCGTTTTTCGCGAGGCCGCGGCGCGAGCCCGGGCGGGCGGAACGCACGCGGCCGGGTTGCCGGTCTGGCGCCGAACGGGAGCGAGGCACGCGGTCGGGCTCTTACGTGCGTCCGGAGCCATGATGCGGCGGTAGACAATGCCCGCGGGCGTGATCGACGTCTCGAAGGGGGCGTATTTCCACAGGGGCGGGTCGGTCGGGGCCGTCAGCAGCCAGCCGCCATCGGAAAGGCAGGCCAGAAGCTGACGGGCGATGCGGCGCACCGCGCTCGCCTCGAGATAGACGAGCACGTTGCGGCAAAGGATCAAGTCGAAGTCAGCCAATCGCTTTTCCGGAGCCGGAAGCGCGTCGGTGCCGAGGTTCAGATGAGCGAAGTCAACCTGCCGGCGCAATCGCTCGTTCAGTCGAAAACGCCCCTCGCACGAAGTGAAGTAACGTTGCCTCAGCCTCGGGTCCGTATTCCTCAAGGCCCACTCGCCGTATTCGGCAGCCTTGGCCGCAGCGAGTACCCTCCTCGAAATGTCGGCTGCATCGATCCGGACATCGTTCAGGAGGCCCTCCTCTTCGCAGAGAACGGCAAGGGAATAGGGTTCCTCACCCGTCGCGCAGCCGAGGCTCCAGAACCGCAGAGGAGGCCCCCCGGACCGCCGTCGCAGCAGTTCCGGGAGAATTGTCTGCCGTATCAGTTCGAATTGCTCGGGTCCCCGGAAGAAATGCGTCTCGGCGACCGTAACCGCAGAGATCACGTCATCTGTCAAATACTCGTCCAATCCCAGCCGGTCGAGAAGCGAGCGGCCCTCGCCAATGCGGCGCCGCACCATCACCCGCTCTATCGCCGTGGCGACGGCTTCTTTCCGGGATGCCGAGAAGCTCAGGCCGATCTTGCCTGCAACCTGTTCAGCGAGCTCCAACGAGGGGCGGCGCCTGTTCACTGGACACCTCGTTGCCCGTGTGCCGGACAGGCGCGAAGCGGCGTCGGGATGAAACTCTCTGTCAAAACCGGCTGGCGCATTATCGTTCCACATACATTGACTGCTGTCGTCACTACGTCCTGGCGTGTATTTGCGCTATTCGTCCGGATGACCTAGAGGGCGGCCTATCCAAGCGGACTATTGTCGGTTTTCGGTCATCGGCAAAAGGCGCGCCCCGGCCGCGGCCGCCTCCTGGCGGTTCCTGACCCGCAGGCTTCGGAATAATGCTGCCATGTGGATCTTCACGGTGCCTTCGCCGAGTTTCAGCTTGCGGGCGATTTCCTTGTTCGAGAACCCCTGTACAAGGAGCTGCAAGACTTCGCGCTGCCTCGGCGTAAGGAATTCGATTGTACGGCGGCGTTCGTTCTGGTCTCCCGCGCCAGGCGCTGGCGTCTCTGCTTCGGAAGGGGAGGCGCGGCCTGCAATGGAGGGAGGGACATAGACCGCTCCGTTGAGAATGGCGCGAACTGCTTCGGCGAGGTCGGTGGCGCCAAGGCCCTTGGGGACATAACCGTTTATGCCTGCAGTCAGGGCGGAGAGGATATCCGATCGGCGCGACGATGCCGAAACGACCGCGACTTTCAAATCCGGGTGGACGTCGCGCACGGCAGCAAGGCTGGCGACGCTTTGCATGCCCGGCATCGCCAGATCGAACAATGCCAGCGAGACGTCTTCGCGCTCGGAAAGCCTCTCGATCGCCTCGTCGAGTGACCCGGTCTCGATAATCTCGGTAAAGCGCAATTTGCTCTTCAAAATGAAGCCAAGCGCAATCCTGAAGAATTCATCGTCATCGGCAATAAGTGCGACGCCTGAGGCATTCATTACGCTATCCCCGCTCGCTGGCTCACGCCACGGGTTTCCGAACCCGGCTCGACTTGCAACTAACGATCGTCTCGGCGAATGAGTTCCCGTCATTTCGATCAATGAGCAGTAGTAATTGGATTGTGCCACACACGCCGCGCGACGTGTAGGGCTAATTCCTGCCCTGCTCGGAAACTACGCCATTCGAGTTAGAGGAAACCGGCTGCGATCAGCTTGGAGATTTCCGCGGCGGGCAGGGGGCGCGAAAAGAGGTAACCCTGCACCTCATTGAAGCCTTCCGAATTCACCACCGCCAGCTGATCCTCCGTTTCGACGCCCTCGACCGTTGTCGTCATGCCAAGGCTCTGCCCAAGGCCGGCGACGGCCTTGACGATCGCGAGCGACTCCTTGCCGTGCGGCAGGTCCCGGACGAAGGCCTGATCGACCTTGATCTTGTCGAAGGGAAAGCTGCGCAGGTACCCAAGTGACGAATAGCCCGTTCCGAAATCGTCCATCGCGATCTTGACGCCGAGCCTTCGCAGGTCCTGTAGCAGCTCTAGGTTATGCTCGCTCTCATCCAGCAGAACCGTCTCGGTGATCTCCAATTGCAGACGAGCGGGATTAAGTCTGGTGGCGGAAAGGGCGTTGGCGACGGCCCTCACCAGGTTGCGATGCTTGAACTGGACAGGGGAGAGGTTTACGGCGACGCTCACATGTTCAGGCCAGCGCGCGGCTTGTCCACATGCCTCACCCAGAATCCATTCGCCGATCGGAACGATCAAGCCGGTCTCTTCGGCAATCGGAATGAATTCGGCCGGCGCGATCATTCCCCGTTGAGGGTGTCGCCACCGCAGCAACGCCTCGCAGCAGCTCACGCAGCGCGACTCCAGGCTCACCAGCGGCTGATAATGCAGCTCGAACTCTCCCCTCGCCAGCGCATCCCGCATTGCGATCTTCATCTGCTGGTGTGCTTGCAGCTGCGCATGCATCGCCACGTCGAAGAGCTTGTAGGTGCCGCGGCCGCTGGATTTCGCACTGTAGAGCGCGATGTCGGCCGCCTTGATCAGCTCATCTGCAGAGGTTCCGTCTTCCGGCGCAAAGGCAATCCCGATGCTCGTCCCCACAGTTGCGGCGACGCCCTCGATGCTGAAGGGTTCGGAAAGGGTATCGATCATCCGCTGTGCGAGGCGGAACGCTTCGTCACGTGACTTCGTCAAAGGTTGTATTATGGCGAATTCGTCACCCCCAAGTCGCGCGACGGTCTCCGTGGTTCTGACGGATTGGATCAGTCTTTGAGAGACCTGACGCAGTAAAGCGTCGCCGGCGGGATGGCCGAGCGTGTCGTTGACGGCTTTGAAGCCGTCCAGGTCCAGGCACAGCACTGCCATACGCGCATGGCCGCTCTCGTTCAGCGCCTGCTCGAAGCATTCTCGGAAGAACATCCGGTTCGCGAGGCCCGTAAGCATGTCGTGCCTGGCCATATGCGCGATCTGCTTTTGGGCCAGCAGCGTGTCCTCTTCCGCGCGACGCCGCTCGGTTATGTCTCGGCAGAAAATGGAAATGCCGTCTTGCGTCGGGGATGCATTCGCTTCGACCCACCGGCCGAGCGACGACAAATGGTCCTCGAAAAAGGAGCGGACCCGGCGGTCCATCACTTCGCGGCAATGCTTGGCGAAGCTCCCCTTTTCCTCTTCGGGGAAGAGCTTCCAGAACACTCTTCCCAGCGCCTCGTCTCCGACCTGCAGGAGCTTGCGGGCGTTCTCGTTGAGATAGCGCACGCGCCAGTCGGCGTCGAGCAGCATGACGCTGTCCATGGTGCTCTCGAGTACCGAAGAAAGTTGGTCGGCAGCGGCTTCGGCATGCCTTTGCGCACGACTGATTTCGTCGCTTGCTCGCTTCGCATCGGTAATGTCGCGCCAGATCGACAGGATTCTGAACGGTTTTCCTCGATGGTCCGTGATCGGGGCCGAAATCACGTCCATGCATCTTTCTTCACCGCCGGCATCCCGAACGGAAATCTCGAAACGCGCTGTCTCCCCGCGTCTGACGCTTTCCCAGGCGGCCTCGACCTTGTCGGCGTCGGAAGCTCGCCCGATGGAGTCCCATGTCTGCCCCGTCACCGGAGCACCCTCATCCAGTCCGAAGATACGCCGCCCGGCCTCGTTCATGAGCAGCGGCCGTCCCTCCATGTCGAGCACGCGCACACAGTCAGGACTGCTGTCAAAAATGCTTCTGATAAACGCCTGAGCTTCCTGCTGAGCTACCTCCGCGGCTCGCCGTTCCGTGATGTCGAGAACGGACCCGACATATCCGAGGAACGTTCCGTCGGCGGAGAAGCGCGGTTGCCCGACGTCGATGACCCATGCCCAGCTTCCATCGGCTCGTCGCAACCGGTACTCGCTGTGCACCGGTTCCTTGCCCGCAGTCGCCCTGAAGAATATTTCCTGGACTGCCTGCCGATCATCGGGATGGATGACGTCGACCCAACCGAAACCGAGCGCCTCGGCCTCTGTTTGGCCCGTCGTTTCCAACCACAAGCGATTGAAGAAGCTCGTGTCGCCTGTGGGGTCGGCAACCCAGATCATCACGGGCGCGTTGTCAGCGATGGCTCGAAAGCGGGCCTCGCTTTCGCGCAAGGCGTCGGCGGCGCGTCGCCTTTCGTCGATATCTTCCAGGAGGCCGTACCAGCGCACGATTTTTCCATCCGCGTCTCGCTTTGCGGCTGCGCGAGCGCGGAACCAGCGATAATGGCCGGTCCGGGTCAAAAGCCTGTATTCGCAGTCGAATGGTGCGCCGCTTGCCAGGGAGCGGTGCCATTTCTCTTCCAAAGATTGCGCGTCCTGCGGATGAACGGCTTTGGCCCATCCACTGCCGAGCGTTTCTTTTTCGCCCAGGCCAGTCAGGTCGCTCCATCGTGGGCCAACCTCCAGGACCTCTCCCGCCGTGTTTGCGGTCCAGGGAACCTGCGGGTGAAGGTCGACCAGAGAGCGATAGTGCTCCTCGCTTGCTCGGAGAGTTTCTTCGGTCCTGCGCAGGTCGGTGATATCCACGATCGTCACGACCACGAACTTTTCCTCGGTCGGACCGGCGGGAATGCTCACGCACCGTTTTTTCGTCAGGAGCGTGCGCTGTCTCCCATCTGGCGTCGTGATTTGCTCTTCGAGCTCGTGGCCTTCACCCGTCGAAAGCACGACCCTGTCAAGCGAGACGATCCTGTCTGCCTGCTCCCGCAGTAATATGTCGTGGTCGGTCCGTCCTATGAGCTGGTTCCGGTCTTTGCCCAGAAGCTCGCAAGCCGCGTCGTTGATGAAGACGAACCGTGACGCATCGTCCTTGACGATTACCGCTTCGGCAATGCCATCCATAAGCCGGTGAAAGAGATCATGGGGCCTACGGGAGGGCGGTTCGGGCGTCGGTGCGTTCATGACACGACACTCAGATTGGTGAGGCGCTGTATCGCATTGGAAGAAAGCCCCCGCTAGGTTGTGCAACCTGGGTCAACTGCTCGCGACCGTAAATTGTTCCCGGAGAAAGACACGAGCCCCTTGTGCTTCAAGAATAGGCGCGCGCTTAGGCCGCTTCGAGCCGGCTGAACCGAACCGGGATCAGTTGCCGCGCCGCGAATTGCCCGGCGGAATCCTTGTCGATGACGGTCAGCACCTGTTCTTCCGAGCCGACAGGAAGAACAAGGCGGCCCATTGGCTTGAGCTGCTCGAGCAAAGCCGGGGGCGGCTGCTCAGCCGCCGCCGTGACGAGGATCTTGTCGAACGGAGCGTGCTCGGGCCAGCCGCGAGAACCATCGCCGATACGAATGCCGACATTCGACATGCCGAGGCCGTGCAGGAGAGCTTCGGCCTGACCTGCGAATTCCTCGATGATCTCGACGCTCCAAACTTGGCCGGCGAGTTGCGCGAGGATTGCGGTTTGGTAGCCCAGGCCGGTGCCGATCTCGAGCACGGCCTCATGCGGTTGGGGAGCAAGGAGATCGGTCATGAGAGCGACCATGAAGGGCTGCGACACGGTCTTATCGAAGCCGATCGGAAGCGGCATGTCCTGGTAGGCAAAGGGCGCAGCCGGGACCGGCACGAAAAGATGCCGGGGCACCCGCAGCATCGCTGCCATCACCCGTTCGTCGAGCGCCGCCTTGCCGAGTTCTTCGCTTGCAAGGTCGGCATAGATTGCGACAACCTCGACCATGTGCCTGCGCAGAACCGCGAGATGCTCTTCGTTCATTGGCTTCATGAGGGCGGGCTCTCCTCAGCCAGTCGGCCGGCAAATGGGCCTCTAGACATTAAAGGGTGACCGACATGCAATAGCAAGATCAAATGGCAACAATGGGCTGAGCGATCCGGCGCGTCGTAGGCAATCTCAGAAGGTGTAAGCCGACGGTCGCGCAAGCGCGGACAGAGCATCGGGGATTTGTCAAAGCGACAATAATCTTGTGAAAGACCCGATACTAGGGCACAATTTGTGAGTGCGGCGCTATCTCGACTCCGGCCGTCTTGCGCCGAGAGTTCGTGGCGAAAGGTCGGCGTCGATGCATCAGGGGTTCTTTCTTCTGTTCGCTACGGTGTCCGTGGTCACAGCCCTGACACTGGTTCTGGCGCGCAATCCGGTTCACAGCGCATTGGCGCTGATGGCGTGCTTCCTGCAGATTTCGGCAATCTTCGTCATGCTCGGTGCGCCGCTGCTCGCGGTCATCCAGATCTTCGTCTATGTCGGCGCGATCATGGTCCTGTTCCTGTTCGTGATCATGATGGTCGACGTGCGCGAAGCGGTGCTGCAGCGCTTCATGCCGGGCGGCAACCTGCCGGCGCTCGCGCTGCTCGTCCTGCTCGGTGCCGAGATGGTCGTGCTGGTGCTCTGGAGCGATCGCTTCACCGCAACGCCGCCCGTTGCCGAGCGCGGCGGCGATGCGATCAGGGATCTCAGCAAGACGCTCTTCTCCGACTATCTCCTGCCGTTCGAAGTCGCCTCGGTCATCCTGCTCGCGGCCCTCGTCGGCGCCATCGTGCTGGCGCGGAAGGAACCTGGCTGATGGTCCCGCTCTGGTGGTCGATCCTGCTCGGAGTGGCCCTGTTCGTGATTGGGGCGGGGGGCGTCCTGCTGAGGCGCAATATCCTGATCGTGCTGATGTCGCTGGAGCTGCTGCTCAATTCGGTCAACATCAATTTCATCGCCTTCGCCCAGTACTACGACGACTTCCGCGGACAGATCTTCGCGATCTTTGTCATCGCGATCACCGCGGCGGAGGTTGCCGTGGCCCTCGGTATATTGGTCGCGCTGGTGAGGAACAAGTCCACCCTCAAGGTAGACGACGTCACCATTATGAAAGGATAGCGGCTTGGACCCGGTGATATCGACCCGGCCGCTGCTCGCCGTCGCCGTCGCCGGACTGGCGGCCCTCGCCATCCTCTTTCTCAACAAGCGCGAGAAACTCCGCGACGCGGTATCGCCGGTCGCGGCGGTCGCCATGTTTGCGATCGTCGTCTCCATGGCGCCCACGGTGCTGGCCGGCGGCACCGTCGAACTGCGCCTGTTCGAGATCCTGCCGGGGATCGACTTCGCGTTCCGCGCCGATGCGCTCGGCATGGTGTTCGCCACGGTCTCGTCGCTTCTGTGGATCGTGGCCGCGGTCTATTCCATCGGCTACATGCGTCACTTGCACGAGCATGCGCAGACCCGCTTTTTCGCATGCTTCGCCACCAGCCTCGCGGCTGCGGTGGGCGGCGCCTTCGCCGCGAATCTGTTCACGTTGGTTGTCTTCTACGAGGTGCTGAGCCTCGTCACCTATCCGCTCGTCTACCACCACGAGGACGAAGACGGATGGCGGGGCAGCCGCAAGTATCTCGTCTATCTGATGGGCGCTTCGAAGAGCGTGCTTCTCGCTGCCTTGGCGCTGACCTACCACATCGCCGGGTCGCTCGACTTCGTGGCGGGCGGGCTGCTGGCCGGCGCCAATGCCTCGGCGACGCTGCTCGCGGTCGTCTATTTCTGCTATCTTTTCGGCTTCGCCAAGGCGGCCGTAATGCCGATGCATGCCTGGCTGCCCGCCGCAATGGTGGCGCCGACGCCGGTCAGCGCGCTTCTGCATGCCGTGGCGGTCGTCAAGATGGGCGTCTTCTGCGTGCTGCGGGTGATCTTTCATGTCTTTGGTGTCAGCATGGTCGGGGAACTGGGCCTCGGCATCGCCACGGCCTATCTGGTCTCGTTCACCATCCTGATGGCGTCGGTCTACGCGCTGACGCGGGACGACCTGAAGGCGAGGCTCGCCTATTCGACCGTCAGCCAGCTCTCCTACATCGTCTTGGGCGCGGTACTGCTATCGCCGCTGGCGATGGTCGGCGGCATCATCCACATCGCCGCGCATGCATTCTCCAAGATCACGCTCTTTTTCTGCGCGGGATCGATCTATTGTGCGTCCGGAAAACGCAATATCAGCGACATGGCCGGCATCGGCCGCAGGCTTCCCTGGACGATGGGGGCATTCTTCGTCGCGTCGCTGAGCATGATCGGGATCCCGCCGACGGCAGGTTTCGTCAGCAAGTGGTATCTGGCGGAGGGCTCGGTAGAGGCCGGGCAGATTGCGTTCCTCGCCGTGCTGCTCGCAAGTTCGGTCCTCAACGCCGCCTATTTTCTGCCGGTCAGCTACACCGCCTTTTTCGAGTCGGAGACCAAGGAGAGCCGGGCGCCGGTTCGCGAAATCCCGCTGGTCACGATCCCGCTGGTCGCGACCGCGATCCTGTCGGTGCTGATGGGCATCTTCCCCTACTATTTCCTCACCCTCGCGGACGGAGTGATCCGATGATCAAGCCTGTCGTCGTTTTCTTTGGTGACGCGCAATATGCGAGGCTGCGCCGGCGGCTGTTCTATCTGGTGCTCGTCCTGATCGTCGTCGCCGACTTCCTGGTTCGCCGCGATCACGCCGAATACCTGTGGGAGCGCCTGCCGGGCTGGTCGGCGGCGTACGGTTTCGGCTCCTGCGTGCTGCTCATCTTCGTTTCCAAGTTTCTCGGCCACCGGGCCGGGCTGATGCGGCGCGAGGACTATTATGACTAATTTCGTCCATCCGGCCCTCATCTTCATTCTGGGCGCTCTACCGATCCCGTTCTTCACGGGACCGGTGCGTAAAGCCTATCTCGTGCTGATCCCGGTACTGGCGGTCGTCGTCGTCCTGGCGATAGAGCCCGGCAGTTATGGCGAGACGCAGTTCCTCGGCCAGGAAATTCTGATTGCAAAGGTCGACCAGCTCAGCACCGTCTTCGCTACCGTCTTCACCATCATGGCGCTGATCGGGACGGTCTATGCATTGCACCTTTCCGACGCCGGCCAGCATGTAGCCGCCTTCGTCTATGTCGGCAGCGCGCTCGGGGTGGTGTTCGCAGGCGACTATCTGACCCTCTATCTGTTCTGGGAGGGCATGGCATTCGCGTCGGCTTATCTGGTCTTCGCTCAAGGAGGGCGACAGGCGATCCGCGCTGCCTTTCGGTATCTCATGGTCCACGTCACAGGCGGCGTCATCCTGCTCGGTGGAATTCTGCTCCATGGGGCAGCCCCAGGCTCGCTGCTCTTCGGTCCGGTCGAGGGCGCTTTGGACGCGGGTACCTACCTCATTCTTGCCGGCTTCCTGCTCAACGCGGCGGTGCCGCCGCTCAATGCCTGGCTGACCGATGCGTACCCGGAGGCGACCGTCACCGGCGCGGTGTTCATGAGCGCCTTCACGACCAAGACCGCCGTCTACGTGCTGGCGCGGGCGTTTCCGGGTATCGAACTGCTGGTCTGGCTCGGCACGGTGATGGCGCTCTACGGCGTCATTTATGCTGTGCTGGAAAACGACTGCCGCCGCCTTCTTGCCTATCATATCGTCAGTCAGGTGGGCTACATGGTCGCGGGCATCGGCATTGGCACCGAGCTGGCGGTGAACGGGGCCACCAGTCACTCCTTCGCGCACATCCTTTACAAGGGGCTTTTATTCATGGGTGCCGGGGCGGTGATCTACGTCACCGGCCGGCGCAAGCTCACCGAGCTTGGCGGGCTCTACAAGGCAATGCCGCTGACGGTAGCGCTCTATATGATCGGCGCCTTTGCGATCTCGGCATTTCCGTTCTTCTCGGGTTTTGTCAGCAAATCGATGGTGATAGCCGCAGCAGGGCAGGATCACCGCGCGCTGGTGATGCTGGCGCTGACGATGGCGTCGTCCGGGACATTCCTGCACACCGGGCTCAAGCTCCCCTATTACATGTTTTTCGGTACCGACCGGGGGCTGCAGGCACGGGAGCCGCCCGGCAACATGCTGGTCGCGATGGGCATGGCGGCAGCGCTCTGCATTGCCATCGGCGTATTCCCCGGCCCGCTCTATGCGCTTCTGCCCTATCCTGTCGATTTCGAGCCCTATACTGGCGTCCACGTGACCGAGAGCCTCGGGATCCTGATGTTCACGGCTTTGGGCTTCGTAATCTTCCTTCGGGCGCTCGATCCCGAGAACACGATCAGCCTCGACACCGACTGGTTCTATCGCAAGGGCGCCCGCGCCTTCATGTGGTTCGCAGAAAGACCGTTGGCGCGGTATGAGAAAACGGTCAGCGACGTGTCGGAGACTGCGGTACTGCCCTTCCTGCACGGCTCGGCGCGCACGGGGGTGCGGCTCGATCTCAATGGCGTGGACGGCGTCGTGAATGGTTTCGCCCGATGGATCCTTGACGGCGGCAGCGTATTGCGACGTTGGCAGAGCGGCGTCGTCACCCATTACGTGCTGGCGATGATCGCCGGTCTGATCGCGGCCATCCTCGTCTTTGCGGTGGTGTGGAGGTAGGCACGATGTCGATCCCGCTGCTGAGCCTCATCGTCTTCCTGCCCGTCGTCGGGGCGGCGGTGGTGGTGTTCATGCGCAGCGACGATGCGGTGCGGTGGACGGCGCTCGGTTTCGGGATTGTCGATCTCGCTCTCTGCATCATGATGCTGGCCGGTTTCGACACGACGACGCACGAAATGCAGTTCACCGAGAGCCGTCCCTGGGTGCCCGCGCTCGGGATCACTTATGCGCTCGGCGTCGACGGCATTAGCGCGCTCTTCCTGTTCCTGACGGCGCTGTTGAGCTTGATCTCCGTGCTCGCTTCCTGGGTGGCGGTCGACCGAAAGGTGAAGGAGTTCATGGTCAGCCTGCTGATCATGCAGGCGCTGATGCTCGGTGTCTTCTGCGCGCTCGACCTGTTCCTGTTCTACGTCTTCTGGGAGGCGATGCTGATTCCGATGTATCTGATCATCGGCGTCTGGGGCGGGGAAGGCCGGGTCTATGCGGCGTTCAAGTTCTTCCTCTACACGCTGGCCGGCAGCATCCTCTTCCTGATCGGCGTCATCGTGCTCTATTTCCAAGGGGGCGAGACCTTCAACATACTCGTCCTGACGGCGCAGGATCTCCCCTTCGGCGTTCAGTCCTGGCTGTTCTTCGCCTTCCTGGTGGCCTTCGCCGTCAAGGTGCCGATGGTGCCGGTGCACACCTGGCTGCCGGACGCACATGTCCAGGCGCCGACGGCGGGCAGCATTATTCTCGCGGGCGTGCTCCTGAAGATGGGCGCTTATGGATTCCTGCGCTTCTCGCTGCCGATGCTGCCGGAAGCATCGCTCTATTATTCGACGCTTATGCTCGTGCTTTCGGCTCTTGCGATCGTTTATGGCGGCTTGCTGGCCCTGGCTCAGGACGACCTGAAAAAGCTGGTGGCCTATTCCAGCATCAGCCATATGGGATTTGTGACGCTCGGGATTTTCGCGCTGAATCTGCGCGGGCTCGAGGGCAGCATCCTGCAGATGTTCAACCACGGGATAACGACTGGCGCATTGTTCCTGTTCGTGGGCCTGATCTACGAGCGCACGCATACCCGCAGCATCGCGAATTACGGCGGGCTGATGAAGGCGGCGCCCGTCTATACCGCCTTTCTTGCGCTCTTCACCCTGTCTTCGATGGCGCTGCCGGGGACGAACGCTTTCGTCGGCGAACTGCTGGTGCTGTCAGGCGGGTTTGCGGCAAACCTCGCCGCGGGCGCCGCGGCCGTAGTGGGTGCGTTGCTGAGTGCCGCCTACCTGCTCGGCATGTACGGGAAAGTGGCGCTTGGTCCGGCGAGTGTGAGTGCCAGGTACAAGATAGACGACGTGAACGGCCGCGAGCTGGCTGCCATTCTGCCGCTCGCCGTCTTTGTGCTCTGGGTCGGGCTCTATCCGCGACCGTTCCTCGGGATCATTGATCAGTCGGTGCGAAATCTGCTGGTGCAGGTACACGGTGAAGGGAGCGGTCAATGACTGCTGCCGCGCTTCTCCAATGGGCCCTGGCGAGCGTCCCCGAAATCATCGTGGTCACCGGTGCCTGCATCCTTCTGATTGTCGGAGAGCTTGTGCGCAAGGGGCGGGACGAACTGCTCCTGTGGGCCTCGGTAGCGATCGTGCTCCTCGCCGCGGTGGCCACGCTCATGCTGGCAGGCGAGATGCGGCCGGCCTATGCGGGCATGTTCATTTCCGACCGCTTCGCCGTCTTTTTCAAGTTGTTGTTTTATCTGGCGACCATCCTGACCTTTTTCCTGTCGCGGAAATACGCCGAGATCGAGGGGATCGGCAGGAGCGAATATTATGTCCTGCTGCTCTTCGCCCTTGCGGGGATGATGATCATGGCCTCGTCGATCGACCTTCTGTCGATCTATGTGGGTCTCGAGCTGATGGTGCTCTGCACCTATGTGCTGACAGGCTTCCTGCGCAAAGAGCGGCGGTCGAACGAGGCGGCGTTGAAATATGTAATCCTCGGCGCAGTCTCGACGGCGATTTTCCTTTATGGCGTTTCGCTCATCTACGGGCTCACCGGTACGACCCAACTGGACCGGATGGCTGAGGCGGTGAGCGGCGGTCCGCTCGATCCCGCCCTGCTGCTGGCGGTCGTTTTCATCGTTGCGGGGCTCGTCTTCAAGATCGGGGCCGTGCCGTTCCATATGTGGGTGCCGGACGTCTATGAAGGCGCGCCGACGACGATCACTGCCTTCATGTCGGTCGCGCCCAAGGCGGCCGGGTTCGCAGTGATTCTCCGGGTGTTCCTCAATCCGCTTGTCGAGGTCTCGAACGCCTGGATCATCGTCGCAGCCATTGCGGTGGCAACGATGGCGCTCGGCAGTTTCGTGGCGCTGGTGCAGGATAATTTCAAGCGCCTGCTCGCCTATTCCAGCATCGCCCATGCGGGTTTTGCTATTTTCGGAGTGGTGGCCGGCGGCCAGGACGGGATCGCCAGCGTGATGCTCTATCTGCTTATCTACACTTTCATGAATCTCGGCATTTTCGGCGCCGTGATCATGATGCGGAACGGCGATTTATCCGGCGAGGTCATCGAAGACTACGCAGGTTTCGCCAAGTTCCATCCCGGGCTCGCGCTTCTGATGCTCCTTTATCTCTTCTCGCTCGCCGGCATACCGCCGACGGCCGGTTTCTTCGCCAAGTTCTACGTGCTGGTCGCGCTGGTGGAGCGAGGTTTCGTCGTGCTGGCGGTGATCGCAGTCCTGCTCAGCGTCGTCGCCGCGTATTTCTATATCCGCATCGTGATGGTGATCTACATGCGCGAGCCGGAAAGGACGTTCGAACCTGCGCTGACGCCGCTCGTCCGTGCCACGCTCGCCTTCACAGCCGCCGGCACCATCGGCATCGGCCTGTTTCCGGCGTGGTTCCTGAGGCTTGCTCAACAGTCGGCTTTCGGGGGGTAAGGCGGGCTCTCGCTGCTGTATCGTCGATTGCTGCAGGCGGGCCAATTCAGATCATACATTACTAATCAATTGGATTTGCATTGATCCGCCCGACGGCATAGACTCGCCTTCGAGGAAAGGATTGCCCAGACCGCCTCTCGGGGCGCCGGCATCCCCGGTTCCGAAGGGACCGATCGCGGCTGAGAAAAGCCGCTGATTGGCCAACGGTAAACGCTATGACGGCAATGGAGTTCCTGCCGGTTATGTTCATGGTTACCGGGATAGTCCTGGTGGCGACGGCGACGCTTTTCGTCTCCTCGCTGCTGCGTCCGTCCAATCCCTATCCCGAAAAGAACGCCCCTTATGAATGCGGTATGGAAGCGGCGGGCGAGGCCGCGGGCGGCCGCTTCCGGGTTCCTTTCTTTATCCTCGCCATCCTCCTCGTGGTCTTCGATGTCGAAGCGATGTTCCTCTTTCCCTGGGCGGTCGTCCTGAAGGAGATCGGCATCGTCGGCTATATCGAGATGTTCGTCTTCATGCTGCTGCTGCTTGTGGGCTTCGCCTATGCCTGGCTGAAGGGGGCGCTGGAATGGCAGGAATAAACGACGCGATCCGCGACAGCGTACTGTTCACCACGGCCGACAGCATCATCGGTTGGAGCCGGAGGTCGGCCTTGTGGCCCGAAACCTTCGGCATTGCCTGCTGCGCCATCGAAATGATCTCGGCCGGCTGCGCGCGCTACGACCTCGACCGGTTCGGCGTGGTGTTCCGGCCTTCTCCGCGGCAATCCGACGTGATGATCATCGCCGGCACGGTCACGCGGAAATTCGCGCCCGTCGTGCGGCGGCTTTACGACCAGATGCCGGAACCGCGCTGGGTGATTGCGATGGGGACCTGCGCGATTTCGGGCGGGGTCTACAACACCTATGCCGTGGTGCAGGGATCGGAAACCTTCGTCCCCGTCGACGTGCATGTGCCGGGCTGTCCGCCGAGGCCGGAGGCGCTGATGCACGGCTTTCTCCTCCTTCAGGAGAAGATCAGGAGGTCCCGCGCCCTCACCGGGTCGCCACTGGGACGGGTTGTAGCATCATGACCGGGGAGTGGCGTGTCGATCTCGAGGCGATCATCGGGAGCTTCGCGGGAGCAGTCGAGAATCTCAGCGCCGCGCATGGTATCTGCGCCTTTGCCGTCCAACCGGAGCAGATCGTCGACTTCTGTCGATTCCTGAAAGAACACCCGGCGCTTGAGTTCGATTTCCTCTCCGACATATGCGGCGTCGATCACTACCCCGAAACGCCGCGTTTCGAGACGGTTTACCACCTCTATTCGCTGAAGAAAAAATGGCGCGTGCGCATCAAGTGCCGGCTCGGCGATCCACCGCGTGTTCCCTCTGTTGCGGGAGTCTGGCGAACTGCCAACTGGCATGAACGCGAGGCCTGGGACATGTACGGCATCCGTTTCGAGGGGCACCCCGATCTGCGCCGCATCTATATGTGGGAAGGCTTCGAGGGCTTTCCGCAGCGCAAGGATTTTCCCTTGAGGGGCTACAAGGACAAACTGAATCCCTTCGGTGCCGAGGGGCCGCCGCCGACGCAGCCGGACCTCGCCACCAGAGATATACCGCAAGGAGGCCGTCAGACGCCGGAGAGTTGAGATGACCGAAGTCACCGAGCTCATGAGGCCGGAAGGCGAAGCGCTCAATACCAAGGAGGTGCTTCTCAATCTCGGGCCGCAACACCCGAGCACCCACGGGGTTCTGCGACTCGTGCTCCAACTCGACGGCGAATATGTCGAACGCGTCGACCCGCATATCGGCTATCTGCACCGCGGCACCGAAAAACTGGCGGAGAGCTTCACCTATACCCAGATCTTCCCGCTGACCGACCGGCTCGACTATCTCTGTCCGCCTTCGAACAACCTGGCTTTCGCGCTCGCCGTGGAGAAGCTGCTCGGCATAGAGGCCCCGATCCGGGCGCAATATATCCGCGTGATGATGGCCGAACTCGCACGGATTTCCGGCCATCTCCTGATCACCGGCGCGCTGCCGATGGACCTGGGCGCCATGACGGCGCTGCTTTATGCCATGCGCGAGCGCGAAATGATCATGGACCTATTGGAGATGATCACCGGTGCGCGCATGCACACCTCCTACTGCCGCGTCGGCGGAGTACGCGAGGACCTGCCCGACGGGTTCCTTCCGAAGATCAGGGAGTTCTGCGAGATCTTCCCGAACAGGATCCGCGACTATGAGCGCCTGATAGAGAACAATCGGGTGTTTCTCAGCCGCACGCAGGGGATAGGCGTGATCTCCGCAAAGGACGCGATCGACCTCGGCTTGAGCGGGCCGAACCTGCGTGCCTCCGGCGTCGACTGGGATATCCGGCGCGACGAACCCTATGAAATCTATGATCGGCTCGATTTCAACGTCATCACGCGCGAGGAGGGCGATTGCTATGCGCGCTGGCTTTGCCGCGTGGACGAGATGCGCGAGAGCATCCGCCTTATCGAACAATGCATGGAGCAGATGCCGGAGGGGCCGTTTCAGGTCGATATCCCGACGATCGCCTTCCCTGTCGACAAAGAGCGCGTGCATTGCTCGATGGAGGCCCTGATCCAGCATTTCGATCTCTCCGCCTATGGCTTCGACGTACCGAAAGGCGAGGTCTATTCGGCCATCGAGGCGCCTAAAGGAGAACTCGGCTTCTACATCATCAGCGACGGATCGCCGAAGCCGTTCCGCATGAAGGTGAGGGCGCCTTCCTTCGTCAATCTTCAGGCGCTCTTCGGCGTCACCAACGCACGCTACCTCGCCGACATGATCGCCGTGCTCGGCAGTCTCGACCCGGTGATGGCGGAGGTGGACAAGTAGCAGGGAGGATCGGACGCGATGACCATGCGCGAAGAGATCGAGGCGGCGGCGGCGCGATACCCCGAACGGCGGTCGGCGATCATGCCCGCGCTCATGATCGCGCAGAAGGAGCATGGTCATCTGCCCGGGCCGGTGCTCGAAGACGTGGCCGAGATCCTCGGCGTCGAACGCGTCTGGGTCTATGAACTGGCGACCTTCTATACGCTCTTCCATACCGAGCCGATCGGCAGGTTCCACCTGCAACTCTGTGACAATGTCTCCTGCATGCTGTGCGGATCCGAGGCGCTGCTGGAGCATCTGGAAACGACACTGGGGATCAGGAAGGGCGAAACCACCCCCGACGGTGCGTTCACGCTTTCGACCGTCGAATGTCTCGGGGCCTGCGAGATGGCTCCGGTTATGCAGGTCGGCGACGATTACCACGGCAACCTTGATACCGCGCGGCTCGATGCGCTGCTGGAGAGCTTCCGCGCGGCGGAGCGGGCGGCGAACATCGAGCGCGCTGCTGCGCCGGCGCCAGGGGAGTAAGCCATGTTCGAGCCGGTCCTGCTTAGGAATGTCGATGTGCCGGACGGTCATCTGCTGTCGACCTACGAGGCCGGCGGCGGCTATCGGGCGCTCCGGAAAGCGCTTGGCGAATATACGCCGGACGAGATCGTCGACCTCGTCAAGGAATCCAACCTGCGCGGCCGCGGGGGTGCCGGGTTCCCGACGGGCATGAAGTGGAGCTTCGTGCCGAAAGCGGCCGGCAAGCCGAAATATCTCTGCTGTAACGCCGATGAAGGGGAACCCGGCACCTTCAAGGACCGCATCATCATGGAGCGCGACCCGCATCAGCTCATCGAGGGGCTGGCGGTCAGCGCCTATGCAATCGGTGCCGAGACGGCTTACGTCTACATTCGCGGAGAATATGTGACGGCTATTCGCCGCATGGAACAGGCGATCGCCGAGGCCCATGAAAACGGCTGTCTGGGCACCGGCATTCTCGGCTCGAACTTCAATTTCATGGTCTACATCCATCGCGGTGCCGGCGCCTATATCTGCGGCGAGGAGACCGCAATGCTCGAGTCACTCGAGGGCAAGCGGGCGCAGCCGCGACTGAAGCCGCCGTTTCCTGCCGTGGCCGGGCTCTACGCCAGTCCCACCGTCATCAACAATGTCGAGACGCTTGCCTGCGTGCCGCATATCGTGATGCGCGGACCGGGGTGGTTTCGCGGCATAGGGCCGGACAGGAGCCCCGGCCCGAAGCTCTACTGCCTCAGCGGTCAGGTTCGCAAACCCGGCCTCTACGAGCTGCCGATGGGCATATCGCTGCATGAACTCGTCGAGGAGCACGCCGGCGGACCCCTGCCGGGGCGAAAGGTCAAGGCGGTGATTCCCGGTGGGGTATCGGCACCGGTTATCCCGGCGAGCGAGCTCGAGGTGGGCATGGATTTCGACTCGCTAGCTGCCGCCGGTTCGATGCTCGGCTCGGCAGGCGTGGTCGTGATCGACGACTCGACCTGCATGGTCAAGCTCGCCACGCGGATCATCGAGTTCTTCCACCATGAATCCTGCGGCAAGTGCACGCCATGCCGGGAAGGTTTGGACTGGGTCGTGAAAGTTCTGCGGCGCATCGAGGCAGGCGAGGGTGAAACGGGCGACCTGGAGCAGTTGGAGATGCTCTGCAAGGGTATTTTCGGCAACACGTTTTGTGCCCTGGGCGACGGTGCGGCCATGGGATTGCGGGCCGCGCTCAAGCATTTCCGCGAGGAGTTCGTCGCCCATATCGAAGAGCGGAGGTGCCCTTTCCACTGAAACGGGCACACGGCCGATCCGGGAGGAAGTATGGTCAAGGTCACGATCGACGAACAAATGCTGGAGGTCGAGACTGGCTCCACGGTGCTCGCCGCCGCCGAGCGTCTGGGCATCGACATTCCCACCTTCTGCTATTGGAAGCGCCTGCCGCCACTCGCCTCGTGCCGCATGTGTCTGGTGGAGATCGAGGGACTGCGGCGGCTGCAGCCGGCCTGCGCCACCGTGGCATCGGACGGCATGGTGGTTCGGACAAATACGCCGCTGATCGAGGAAACGCGCTCGTCGATGCTCGACATGCTGCTCGCCAATCACCCGCTCGATTGCCCGATCTGCGACAAGGGCGGCGAGTGCGAACTTCAGGACATGGTCATGGCGTATGGGCCCGGTGAAAGCCGGTTCCGCGACCCAAAACGCGTGTTCCATTCGAAGGACATCCGTCTGAGCCCGGTCATCATCATGAATGTCAACCGGTGCATCCAGTGCCAGCGCTGCGTGCGAATGTGCGAGGAGGTCGTGGGCGCGGTGGCGCTAGGCACGGTGGAAAAGGGCATGGATACCGCCGTCACCGGCTTCGAGGGGAGTCTTGCGAGCTGCGACCAGTGCGGCAATTGCGTCGAGGTCTGCCCGGTCGGCGCGCTGATGAGTTTCCCCTATCGCTACCGGGCACGGCCCTGGGATCTCGCCGAGACCGACACGATCTGCCCGCATTGCGGCACCGGATGCCAGCTCACCGTCGGAGCGCGCAAAGGCGAGTTCATGCGGGTCCGCTCTGACTGGGAACATGGCGTCAATCGCGAAACGCTCTGCGTGCGCGGCCGCTTCGGCCTCGACTTCATCGAAAGCCGGGATCGCATCAAGCGGCCGATGATCCGCCGCGACGGCGCGCTGACGGCGGTGTCATGGGAGGAGGCGGGCGATTTTGTCCGCCAGCGCATCGGTGTAATGGAGGGCATGACCGCCGGCGGGCTCATCTCGCCGCGTCTGCCGAACGAGGTGCTCTACCAGTTCCAGAAACTGATGCGGACGGTGTTCCGCACCAATAACGTCGACTGCTCGTCGCGTTGGTCCACGCCCCTCGACATCCTGGCGCCGCTGGTGGCAAGCTTTTACAGCCGCGGCCCTCTCGAACAGGTGATCGGCAAGGACTGCGTGCTCATCATCGGCGGCAACGTGACCGAGGAGAACCCGGTCACCGAATACCTCCTGCGCGATGCCGCGCGCCGGCAGCATACCCGCTTGCTCATGCTTTCGGCGCGGCCATCGCGGCTCGATGCCGATGCGGCGGCGGTCCTTCGCGCCCATCCCGGCGGCGAGGCTCGGAGCCTTGCCGCGGTCGTGGCTGCTCTCGTGGCCGTGACCGATCAGGGCTTGCCGGGCGATATCCTTGCGATGACCAGCGGGACGATCACCGGGTCCGACGCCAATGACGCGTTGGGCCGTCTGGTTTCAACGCTCAAGGAAGGTCGGAGCGTCACCCTCCTGGTAAGCGTCGATCTGCTGAGATCACCGCTGGCACGGGAGACGCTGCAGCAGCTGGGTAATCTTCTCCAACTCCTGCGCCTGCTCGGCAAGGGACCCTCGCTACAGTTTCTCTTCGATCGTGCCAATCAGATGGGTGCCTGGGACATGGGTGTTCTGCCCGGAGTTTTGCCGGGCCTTGGCCCTGTCGCCGATGAGGCGACGCGCACGGAGTTCGCACGGAGCTGGGGCGCGGAGATCCCCCGCGAACCGGGCGCCGATTTCGATGCGATGCTGGAACTCTGCGTAAACGGGCGGATGGGCGTCCTCTATGTGGTCGGAAGCGACCCGCTGATATCCTATCCCGACCGGGAGTTCGTCGAGCGCGCACTCGGTACCGCCAATCTTCTGATCGTGCAGGACGCGTTTCTGACCGATACGGCGGGACTGGCCGACGTCGTGCTGCCCGCAGCCGGTTACGGCGAAGAATCCGGCACCTTCACCAACAATGAGGGCCGGACCCAGGCGCTTCGAAAATTCCGCGAACCGGCTTTTGACGCCAGGAGCAATCTGGCGATCTTCGACTTTATCGCAGCGCTTCGGGAGCAGCCGCTGCAGCCATCGACCGAGACCGCCATCTTCGACGAGATGACCCGGTTGGTTCCCGCCTATGACGGCTTGACGCGGGAAGGGCTTGGTGCCGACGGTGCCTTCACCACGTCAGCCCCGCAGCCATGGGCAAGCGGGTTCTTCGCTCCTCCGTCTGCTCCTGGGGTGACGGACGTGCTCCAGCTGATCACCGGCAACTGCCTGTTCCACAATGGCTATGTTTCCGAGCGCTCGGAAACCCTGAATTCGGTTGCAGACGACCCGTTTATCGAAATGAGCGCTCAGGATGCCGCGCGACTCGGCCTTTCGGACGGGGATCAGATGCTCGTGCGGTCCGCCCGGGGCGAGCTGACGGCGAAGCTCAAGGTCAGCAGGCGCTTTCCGGACGGGCTCGTGTTCGTTCCCGAAAACTACCGCGCCCTGCGGCTCAACAGTCTGATGCGGCGGGGAGAGTATCCATGTCCGGTGGAGATTCGCGCCTGCGCGAGGCGCGCAGAATCCGCTCTGGAGGAAGACCGGGTCTGATTGCATCCGGATCTGCGGGGCAGAGTTGGTATTTGCTGCAGCCTTGCTGTTGATCGGATCCACTCAGGCAATCTGCGGCAGGCGTTTTCGTCAGCGATAGTTGGCTCCGCAAATGTAGTCGTGCATGTCCCGCTCCGCTTGCAATGCCTCTTCGAGCCGGTGTTTGACCACGTCGCCGATGCTGACCACGCCGACGGCATCGTTGCCGTCCATGACCAGCACATGGCGCGTGCGCCGCTCGGTCATGATCGACATCACGAAGGGCAGGAAATCCTCCGTCGAGCAGGTCGCGACAGTGCGGTTCATGATTTCTCCCACCCGCATCAGCGGTGCTTCGGTGCCGTACTCGGCCACGGCATGGCAGCAGTCCCGCTCCGAGAGCGTGCCCAGGCATTCTCCTGGCGAACGGCCGACGACGACGAAGCCGATATTCCTTTCGCGAAACAGCCGCAATACTTCGACCATCGTGTGGTCCGGCGTGACCGAGACGATTTCGGGAGACTTGCTTCCCAGGATTTGGCAGATGTGCATCTGAGCCTCCAGTCCCTGCTTCGACGCGACCCCGGCGCGCCTTCACTTTCGTCGAATATTCCGCCACCAATTGTACCCGCGCCGCTCGCTGGCCTGGACCAGAACATCCCGTTCGGTGTTCAGGCGCGCAGCGACGACACCGCCGCCGGTCATCGCCTTGCCCGGCTTGGCGAGCAGATCGTCACGGCCGATCACCAAGTCGCGCGAGGAGAAACTCGAAAATTCATATTGTTGGCCAAGAGCGATCGCATCCGCCGGGCAGGCGTCCTCGCAGAGCCCACAGAAGAGACAGCGGGCCGTGTCGATCTCGAATTTGGCCGGGCGCCGGTTGCCCTTTTCATCCTCGTAGGGGACCACTTCGATGCAGTCGCAAGGACAGATCCGCGCGCAGAGCTCGCAGGCGACGCATTTGATCTCTCCCTCGGCGTCACGTTTGAGGAAATGGTGCCCGCGATAACGCGAATAGGGCAGCCACTTCTCCTTGTCCGGATATTGCATGGTGACGGGTCTGGAGAACATGTAGCCGAAGGTCAAAGCCAAACCATTCGCCAGATCGGCGAAGAAGGCCCAGCCGATCCATCTTCCAGCTTTGTTCAGTGCGTGCGACATGGCCGCCTCGCTGCGGCTCCTGAGAGTCGTCTTGCATGTCCGTCCCCGAAGCTTCCGGGCGGCATGCATCAAGAGAAAACAACACCGCTGATGATTATGTTCGCCAAAGACAGGGGAAGCAAGACCTTCCAGCCGATCGCCATCAGTTGGTCATAACGGTAGCGGGGGAAGGTGAAGCGGAACCACATGAACAAATAGACGAAGAAGGCAACCTTCAGCAAAAACCAGAGGAGCGGCGGCAGCGGGATGAGCACGCCGTTCCACCCGCCGAAGAACAGGATCACGGTGAGGACCGACACCAGCACCATCACGACATATTCGCTGACCATGAACAAGGCGAAGCGGATGCCGCTATATTCGGTGTGGAAGCCGGCTCCCAGATCGCCTTCGGCTTCCGCGAGGTCGAAAGGAATTCGCTGCGCTTCTGCAAGTCCTGCGACGAAGAACACGAAAAATCCGATCGGCTGATAAACGATATTCCAGACGTCGGTTTGCGCCCGCACGATGTCGAGCAGGCTCATGGATTGCGCCAGCATGACGACGCCGATGACCGCGAAACCCATCGGAATTTCGTAGCTGATCATTTGCGCGCAGGTCCGCAGAGAACCAAGCACGGCATATTTGCTGTTGGCCGCCCAGCCGCCGAAGATGACGCCATAGACCTCCAGCCCGATCACCGCGAAGACGAAAAGCAGCGCTACGTTCAGGTTGGAAATGTAGAGCGTGATCTCGTTGCCGAGGACCGAAACGGTTTCGCCGAAGGGGATTGCGGCAAACACCACGAAGGGCGGGGCAAGCGCCAGGAGCGGAGCCAGTTTGAACAGGAAGCGGTCGGCTTCGGCCGGGATATGATCCTCTTTGGTCAGGAGCTTGATTCCGTCCGCGACCGGCTGCAGCAATCCGTGCCAGCCCACGCGCATCGGTCCCATCCTCTGCTGCATGTGCCCGGCGATCTTGCGTTCCAACCATGTCAGCGGCAGGGGCAGCAACAGCAGGATCGCGATCAGCAAGGCGACCTTGAAGACGATCACGCCGAGGGCGACGATAAGTTCCATGACTTTGCGTCCGTTGCCCAGCCCCGCGCGTGCTGTCGGACGCGCAAAGCACGTGGCACCTTGGATCGCTGCATGACATCATCCTTGGCTCGGCCAGGTACCTAAGGCAGCATGCAGCAGCGCGCTTTGCGCACCTGTCAGCCTCACGGTACAGCCGTCACGCTCCACTTGCAATGAGGCGGCAGGAACCGGCGCCGACAGCATCCGCGCGGTCGCTTGCTTCCTTGTTCACTCCCATTCTCCTACAATCACTTCCACACACAGAGGAGTCCTGCAATGAGCGAAGATGCCTTCAATATGTCGATCCGCAAGTTCCTGAAGGAAGTCGGAGTCACCTCGCAGCGAGAGATCGAGGAGACGGTGCGCAAGGGGCAGATCGCAGGCAAGACGTTGAAAGTCCGCATGACGCTGACGGCGGAAGGCACCGGCCTCAATCATGTAGTGGCGGGTGAAATCGAACTGCCATAACGCGAGAACGGGAAGCTCCGGCGTCCCCGCCACTTTGCCTTGAACGCTAGCTCGCCGCCCGGAATGGCTTTGCCAGCGACGCCGGGAAGTGCAGCGTCAGCAATTGGCGATTTTGCGAGATGATCACGAGGACTATGATAGTCGCGAGATAGGGAAGCGCCGAGAGCAGCTCCGAAGGGACCGCGATGCCGAGGGCCTGGCCCTGCAGCTGCAGGATCGTCATGCCGCCGAACAGCCAGGCGCCGATCAGGACGCGCAGCGGCCGCCATGTCGCAAAGACGACCAGTGCCAGCGAGATCCAGCCTTTGCCGGCCGTCATGTTTTCCACCCAGAGCGGCGTGTAGGCGATCGAGAGATATGCCCCGGCAAGGCCAGCCATCAGACCACCGAACAGCACCGCCAGATATCTGATCCTAATGACGGGATAGCCGATCGCGTGCGACGTTTCGGGCGACTCTCCGATGGTGCGCAAGATGAGGCCGCCCTTGGTGCGGTAAAGGAACCAGGTGATGAGGCCGAACATCGCGATTGCCAGATAGACCATCGGATCGAAGCGGAAGAACATCGGCCCGATCACCGGAATATCGGAGAGAAAGGGGATATGGACGCGCTTCAGCGCATCGATCGGCGCGCTGCCGAAACCGCGCCCGAGAAAGGCCGAAACCCCCGACCCGAATATGGCGAGCGCCAGGCCGGCAGCATATTGGTTGGTCAGGAACGTCAGCGCCAGCACCCCGAAGAGAAGCGAGGTGGCGGCACCGGCGAGTGCCCCGGCTGCGATGGCTACGGGCATCGGCAGGCCGGCGATCACCGCCCAGAAGGCGAAGGCCGCCCCCATCAGCATCATGCCCTCGAGGCCCAGGTTGAGCACGCCGGACTTCTCGACGACGAGCTCGCCAAGAGCTGCGAATATCAGTGGCGTCGCCGCGATAATGGTTCCGGTGAAAATGGCAATGAAAAGATCCATCAGGCGTGCTCCGGAAGGCGAAGACGGTAGTAGATGAAGAAATCGGCGGCCAGCAGGAAGAACAGGAGGATGCCCTGGAAGATGCGGGTGAGCGCCGCCGGCAGGCCGAGGGTCATCTGGACGGTCTCGCCGCCGAGGAAGAGGAGCGACATCAGCAGTCCCCCGAGCACGATGCCGAAGGCGTTCAGCCGTCCGATGAAGGCGACGATGATGGCGGCAAAGCCGTAACCGGGCGAGATCTGGGGCGACAATTGTCCGAGCGGACCGGCCACTTCCGCCATACCGGCGATGCCTGCCGCCGCGCCGCCCGCAAGCAGCCCTGTCCAGACTGCGGAGGATTCGCGAAAGCCCGCATAGCGTGCCGCTAGGGGGGCGGCGCCGCTCACCGACATCTTGTAGCCGAGGAAGCTGCGATCGGTGAAGAGCCACATCATGACGACCGCCACGACCGTGATGAAGATCGACGGATTGAGCCGGTAGGCATAATCGAAAGGTTCGAACATCGCCGCCGCCGGCAGGAGCGCCGTTTGCGGATAGTTGAACCCGGCCGGATCGCGCCACGGGCCGTGGACCAGAAAGGACAGCAACAGCGTCGCGATATAGGTCAGCATGAGCGTGACGAGGATCTCGTTGGTGTTCATGCGGGCTCTGAGAAATGCCGGGATCGCGGCCCATGCCATGCCGGCGCCTGCGCCTGCGAGAAACATCAGGGGAATGAGGAGCGGGCTCTCGGGATCGGGGTAGAAGAGGCCCACGCCACAGGCTGCGACAGCGCCGATAATGAGTTGCCCCTCGGCGCCGATGTTCCAGATGTTGGCACGGAATCCGACGGCCAGTCCGCAGGCGATCAGGATCAGAGGCGAGGCCTTGAGCAGCCACTCCGAAAGGCCGTTGATGGAATTGATGGGCGCGACGAAGAAGGCGTACAGCGTCGCCAGCGGATCATAGCCGAGGGCGGCAAACAGTACGGACCCCGCAAGGAAGGTCAGCGCCGTGGCGATCACCGGAGCGGCGATCCGCATCTGCGCGGATGGTTCCTGCCTTTGTTCAATCCTCAAGGGCAACTTCGGTTCTCCTCGTTTCGCAATGTCCGACCCGGGTCATCAAGAGGCCGATCTCTTCGCGATTGGTTTGCTTTCTGATCAGTGGCGGCGAAACGCGGCCGTTGGAAATGACCAGCAACCGGTCGCAGATCTCGAACAGCTCATCGAGCTCTTCCGATACGACCAGCACCGCTGCGCCGGCGCGGCTGAGATCGACGAGCGTCTGGCGGATGAAGGCGGCTGCACCGACATCCACGCCCCAGGTCGGCTGGGACACGAGAAGAATCTTCGGTTCCAGGGTGAGCTCGCGCCCGACGATGAATTTCTGCAGGTTGCCGCCGGAGAGGCTCTGCGCGCTCGCTTGCGGTCCATTCGCCTTTACCTTGAAGCGCTCGATAACGCGCCTCGCGAAATCGCCGGCCCTCCTGCGGTCGACAAGGGCGTTGCGTACGAGGCCAGCCCGGTGGGCCGTCAGCACGGCGTTCTCCCACAGGGCGTGGGGCGGCACCGCGCCACGGCCGAGGCGTTCCTCCGGGACGAAGGCCATGCCGAGCTTGCGTCGTTCGCCGGCGCTGAGATGGCCGGACGGTCTGCCGCCGATGAGGATCGTCTCCGCACGCGGATGGGTCCGCTCGCCGCTCAACAGCGCGATCAGCTCAGCCTGGCCGTTGCCCGACACACCGGCCAGTCCGACGATCTCGCCGCCATGCACTTCGAGGGATACATCCGTCAGCTCGGTGCCGTACTTGTCCCGGGCGGGAGCGGATAGCCCGCGGACTTCCAGCAGCGGCTTGGCGCTGGGGGCTGAAGGGCTCACATGCATTTGCGGAAGCTGCGAGCCGACCATCATCCGGGCGAGCTCCAGCGACGTCGATTCCTTGGGTTTTGCCGTGCCGGTCACCCTGCCGTTTCGCAGCACCGTGGCGGTGTCGCAAAGTTCCTGCACTTCATCGAGCTTGTGGCTGATATAGACGATGCTGCAGCCTTCGCTTGCCAGTTGGCGAAGCGTTTCGAAGAGCTTCACCACGGCTTGCGGCGTAAGCACCGAGGTCGGTTCGTCCAGGATCAGAAGCTTGGGTGACTGCAACAGGCAACGTACGATCTCCACGCGTTGCCGCTCGCCGACGGAGAGATCGTGCACCCTGCGGTGCGGATCGATGGGCATGCCGTAGCGCGCCGACAAGGCCTTGATCTCAGCCGCGAGCCGGTCGAGATCGAAAGTGCCTTTGACCGCCAGGGCGATATTCTCGACCACCGAGACCGATTCGAAGAGCGCGAAATGCTGGTAGACCATTTCGATCCCGAGCGAGCGCGAGATTGCGGGATTGTGCGCTTCGATCCGTCTGCCGTCGCAATAGATTTCGCCCGAGTCGGCTTGAGCTGCGCCATAGATGATCTTCATCAGCGTCGATTTGCCGGCGCCGTTCTCTCCGAGGACGGCGTGTATCTCTCCCGGCAGGATCGACAGCGAGACGGCGTCGTTCGCGACGGTGCCGGGATAGCTCTTGGTAATGCTGCGCAATTCGAGGCGGGGGATCATGGCCGCTCCTGCCGTGGTTGTGCGTTGGCGACGACGTGTCCGCGACGCGGATTCCGCCGCGGTCACACCGATTTCAGGACGCGGCTCAGCTGAGCTTGCCGATCATCCCCCTGACGAACCAGTTCATCCCTCGGATGTCGCTATCCGAAAGAACCGACCCGGCAGCGACCTTGACGTTGCCGTCCTGGTCCTTGAGCTCGCCGGCATAGGGATGGATCTTGCCCGCTGCGATATCGGCTTCGAGCTGCTTCAATTTGGCCTGGATGTCGGCAGGGATCGCCTCGTTATAGGGGGCCATCTTGACGACGCCGGCGGCAAGCCCGTCCCACCGCGCCTCAGCCTTCCAGCTGCCTTCCGCTACGCCCCTTGCGGCGCGCAGATACTCACTTGACCAGTCGAGGGTAAAGGCCGTGAGTTGCTTGCCGGAGCCGAACTTGGCCATGTCGCTGGCGTAGCCGATCGACCAGGCGCCGCCTTCACCGGCCACCTGTACGCCGGTTGCCGTATCCGTCATCGAACAGATCACGTCGCAACCTTGCGACAGGAGCGTGTTGGCTGCTTCCTTCTCCTTGCCCGGATCGAACCAGGAGTTGAGGAAGATGGCGTTGCAGGTGACCTCCGGATTGACGCTCTGCGCGCCGAGAAGAAGCGCGTTCGCCGGCCCGACAATGTCGGGGATCGGAAACCCGCCGATGAAGCCGATCTTGCCGGACTTGCTCATATGCCCGCCGGCCGCGCCCGCGACGAAGGTGCCCTCGTAATATTTGGCCTCGAAGGTGCCGAGGTTCGCGCGGTGCACGATGCCCGAACAGTGCTCGAACGCCGTCTTGGGGAAGCGCGGCGCCACCTTCTGCATGGGCGTGCCGTGCGAGAAGCTGGTCCCGAAAATCAGCTGATTTCCGGAGGCGGCGAGCTCGCGGAACACGCGTTCGGCATCCTGGGGCATGAAGATGTTGTCAATGACCGTTATGGCGACCTTGTCGCCGAATTCCTTCCTGATCGCGTCGACGGCCAGGCTGTGCTGTTTGGTCCAGCCGATCTCGGCGATCGGCGAGACGTAGACGACGCCGATCTTTAACGGCTCCTCTGCGCTCGCGAAGCTGGCAAGGCTTCCGGTTCCCAGTGCCACACCGGTCGCGCCGGAATATCGAAGGAATTGTCGTCTGGTCAGGTTGAACATGGCAGTAACCCCTTTGTCGGTTCGTGTCGTTTCTCCGGCTTGTGGCCGCCGGATCTATTTCGTGGCGTGGACGTGGCGGCTCGCGCCGGCCCCCCCGCTTTCTCCCGCTTTCTTGCGTGGCGCCGCCTTGGACGCCTCATCGGCTTTGCCGTCGAGATAGGGCTGAAGCGCCTCCCGCGGCGTCAGCTCCGGAAAGACCTGCCGATCCATGATATAGCCGCGCACGACGCTGCGGTGATGGGTGTCGATCAACTCCATGACAGGCTTCAGCCGGCCCTTTTCGAGCAGGTCGATCACGCGCTGGTGGTCGTCCAGCAGATTGCAATAGTCGAAATCGGCGGAGATCAACGAGCGCAGGAGCGTGGTGCGCCGCACGAGCTGCGCGTGAATTTCCTGCATGACCTTGTTACGGCTGAGGCGGACGAAGAGAGTGTGAAACTCCTGGCCGAGAACGTCGGCAAGCGCGTCGTTGCCGGAAGCGACGGCCTGGCGCTGCCGCTCGACGTGCTGGCGCAACTCGGCGAAGCCGGCGGGCCCCAGGCGGTCGCAGAGCTGGGCGGCGACGCCCTGTTCCACGAGCGTCAGCGCGTCGTAGATCTCCATCGCTTCTTGCATGCTCGGGCGTGCGACGAAGGCGCCGCGATTGCGTTCGATCTGCGCCAGCCCGTCGTCGGCAAGCCTGATCAGCGCCTGGCGGATGACGATGCGGCTGACCTCGAAGATTTCGGCCAGTTCGCGCTCACCGAGCTTGCATCCGGGTACGAGCCGGTGATCGATGATCGCCCGGGTCAGGATGTCGGCAATCGCCTGCGAACGGCTGCTCATGACAGGTCTCTCCATCTCCCGCAGAAAAATCTGCGGGATGGTCGCACCGGAGCATTGCACGGCCGCATATCCGGCGTTACGAATTCCATATCGGTATTCAATCAAATCAAGCTGTCAATCAAAAAACGCATTTTGCCATGCAATTTTTTGTTGATTGGTATCCAATCTTGTGGTTCCAATGAGTCCATCACGGAGCTAGGTTCATAGGGAAGTGCTAGCCAGGGAGGATGCGATGAGCAGAACTGCCCTTTGTAGCGATCGAGTTCTTCTTAGTGACTGCGATGTCGCCGCGGACCTGACGTCGTCGGCCGCGCCCCTTCACCCGCGCCTGATCGCTGTTGACCTCGCCACCCAGTGCCGTGGGCGGCTATCGCCGGCAGGTGGTTCGCAGCGGTAGCGGCGAGCCGGTGAATTCCCACAGCCGTTACGGTTTCCAACCGCTTCATGACCAGACGCCATTCACGGAGATGAACGCATGAGCCCGACCAAATGCCAGGACCAGGTGGTTCTCGATCTGTGGCACCCGCTGGCGGCGGTGGACGAGGTGCCGGCGGGGACGGTTCAGGACACGGTGCTGCTCGAGGAGCGCATCAGCTATGTTTCGGATGGCGAAGGCAAGGCGGCCGTCTGGCGTTCGCGCCCGGAGCTCCCTGCCGGCAGTCCGGTCGATATCGGTACGCTCGGCGGCTGTCTACCGATCAAACTTGCCTATGGCTATATCTGGACCTCGCTGGGGACGCCGCCCGCCGAGCTGTTTCCCATTCCCGAATATGCGGAGGCCGATCGGCGCAGGCTCAATGCCGCCACCATCGGAGTCAATGTTTCGGCACCCCGCGCTATCGAGAATTTCCTCGACATGGGCCACTTTCCTTATGTCCATACCGATATTCTGGGAGCAGAACCCCATACAGAGGTCAAGGAATACGACGTCGAGCTTTCGGTCGAGCGCGACGAGATCGTCGCCACGCGCTGTCGCTTCTTCCAACCGATGGCCTCGACCGCTTCGACCGGGGGCGCCGATGTCGAATATATCTATCGGGTGCCGCATCCCTATTGTTCGGTGCTGTACAAATCCAGCCCCATCGACGAGAGCCGCCTCGACGTCATTGCCGTTTTCCTTCAGCCGGTCGATCAGGAGCATGTCCGCGCGCATATGATGCTCTGTGTCCTCGACGAAGAGAACGAAGACAAGGTGATCAAGCGCTTCCAGCAAACGATTTTCGGCCAGGACAAGCCGATCCTGGAGAACCAGTTTCCGAAGCGTTTGCCGCTCGACCCGCGGGCCGAGACGCCGATCCGCGCCGACAAGTCGGCGATCGCCTACCGCCGTTGGCTCAGCCAGAAGGGCGTGACCTACGGGGTCATCCCGGCCGCCACCTGACGTTTCAGAATTCTGGAGAGAACGATGCTCGATACCGCCAAGACCAGATGGCATCCCGTTGCCGCGTCCTATGATCTGCCGTTCCGCCACGTCTTCCACGCCCAGTTGCTCGGCCGCGAGTTCGCCGTCTGGCGTGCCGACGACGGCTACGTCAATATCTGGGAGAACCGATGCCTGCACCGCGGCGTCCGCCTCTCGATCGGCATCAACGATGGACGCGAGTTGAAGTGTCAGTATCACGGCTGGCGGTATTCCAACCGCACCGCCGGCTGTACCTATATTCCGGCACATCCGGCCGACGCGCCGGCCCGCACCATTACCAACCGTACCTTTGCGGGCGTCGAGCGCTATGGCCTCGTCTGGTCGGCGGAGGAGCCTCAAGGGGACGTGCCGGACGTTGCGGGCCTCGCCGAAGGCGATCTTCTCACCCTTCGCGGCATTCCGGTCAATGCGCCGGCCGATGTCGTGGTGGCGGCGCTGACGGGCTATCGCTTTCAGCCGAACGGCTGCCTCGAAGGCACAGCGGCAGATATGTCGCTTAAGGCGAGCGACGGCTTCTCGGTGGCGCTCACGGCCCGCGAAGACGGCACCGAGACGCTGGCCGTCTTCTTCGTCCAGCCGGTCGACTCCAACCGTTCGGTTATCCGCGGCGTACTCGACGGCTCGCCGCGCGGCGCCAAACGGATCCCCGTTCTGCGCCATCACAACGAGCGGCTTTCGAAGCTGCGTGAGATCGTCGAGCGCGAGGCGGCCGCCGCACCGCAGCCGGCGCCGCTCGAGCCGGTGATCGAGCGCGTCTCGCCGGAACTTGCAGAGATGCCGGAACTGACCGCTCACGGCCGCAAGGCGACGGTCCGTGTAACGGTCGCGCGGAAGTGGATGGCTGCCGAGGGCATCGCGGCGTTCGAGCTTCGCCCGGTCAAGGGCCTGCTGCCGACTTTCCAGCCCGGCGCCCATATCGACGTTCACTTGCCGAATGGCCTCATCCGGCAATATTCGATCACCAATGGCCCGGGCGAAAGCGACAGCTACGTCATCGGCGTCAAGCTGGAGCGGGATTCGAAGGGCGGCTCGCTCTGCATGCACGAGACGCTTCGCGAGGGCGACGTCCTGGCGATTTCGGAGCCGCGCAACAATTTCCCGCTGCGCCGCGATGCCGAGAAGACGATTTTCGTCGCCGGCGGCATCGGCGTCACGCCGCTGATTGCCATGGCACAGGCCCTTAAGAACCAGAACCTGGACTTCGCCTTCCACTACTTCGCCCAGAACCAGGAACAGCTCGCCTTTCCGGAAAAGACCGCTCTCCTCGGCGAGGCGCTGAAGCCTCACCTCGGACTCCGTCCGGACGCGACTGCCGCCGAGCTCAAGGGCATTCTTTCCGGGTATCGGCCCGGCATGCACCTCTATCTCTGCGGTCCGGGGCCAATGCTCGAGGCGGCGCGCCGGATCGCGGCGGATCGCGGCTGGCCGGAAACGGCGGTGCATTTCGAATATTTCAAGAACACTAACACGATCGACGACAGTTCGAGCTTCGAGGTGGCGCTTGCGCGCTCCTGCGTGACGTTGAAGGTCCCCGCCGGCAGGACCATCCTGGAGGTGATGCGCGAAGCCGGCATCGACATGCCGTCATCCTGCGAGCAGGGCGCCTGCGGCACCTGTCTTGCGACCGTGATCGAGGGTGAGCCCGATCACCAGGACGTCTACCTCAACGATGCCGAGCGCAGGTCCGGCACCAAGATCATGACCTGCGTGTCGCGCGCCAAATCCGCGCGCCTCGTCCTCGATCTCTAGGAGCTGCCGGATGATTACCCTCTACGATTACGAACTCTCGGGCAATTGCTACAAGCTCAGACTTCTGATGAGCATGCTCGCCATCGAGTACAAGACGGTACCGGTCGACTTCTATCCCGGCCGCGAACACAAGTCGGATTGGTTCCTGAAGCTCAATCCGCTTGGACAGCTGCCGGTGATCGAGGATGACGGACTGGTGCTGCGCGACGCGCAGGCGATCCTCGTCTATCTCGCCTCCAAATATGATCCCTCCGGCACCTGGTACCCGCGCAACGATCCGGCGCTTCTCGGCGAGATCGGCCAGTGGCTCGCCTTTGCGGACGGCATCACCGGCACGGCTTCAGCCGCGCGTCTCCATGACGGCCTGTTCTACGATCTGGACGTCGAGGCGGCTCGGGCCGGCGCTCACAGGCTGTTTCGCATCCTCGACGAGCATCTCTGGTTCGGCGAGCAGGAAGGGCGTGACTGGATATGCTCGGCGCCGCACGCGACCGTGGCCGATATCGCCTGTTTCCCCTACATCATGCTTTCGGAAGAGGGGGGCATTCCCCGGCAGGATTATCCGGCAATCCGTCGTTGGTGCGATCGCCTCAAGCGGATCAAGGGCTTCACGGTCATGTCGGGTGTGTTCCCGGCCGGGCCGGCGCGTGCCGCCTAGGGGGCAAGCGACCGGATCACAGCAGTCGGCACTCTTACGGCGCTCTTCTTGGCGGAGTGGGAACTCAGGGCCAGGAGGCTACGGCAGAACTGCCGCGATCGCCTCGGCCAGACGGTCGACATTCTCGATCCGACAAGTCTCGCCCATCAGTCCGATGCGCCAGATACGGCCGGCGAGCGGCCCGAGTCCTCCGCCGATCTCTATCCCGAACTCGTCAAGCAGGCGTCTGCGCGCGGGCGCGTCCTCCACGCCTTCCGGGAGCCAAACCGTATTCAGCTGCGGTAGCCGGTGCTCCTTGTCGACGACGAAGCCGACGCCCAGCCCTTCTAACCGTTCGACCAGCCGATCATGGGCGGAGCGGTGGCGCGCACAAGCGGTCTCCAAGCCTTCGCCAAGCAGGCGGGTAAGGCTCTCGTGCAGGCCGTAAAGCGCATTGACCGGCGCGGTGTGGTGATAGGAGCGGGCACCTTCCCCATCCCAGTACCCAAGCATAAGACCGAGATCGAGGAACCAGCTCTGGATCGGCGCCTTGCGCGCCTTGACTGCCGCGACGGCGCGATCGGAAAAGGTGATCGGCGCAAGGCCTGGCGGCGCGGACAGACATTTCTGCGTGCCGGCATAGACGGCGTCCGCCTGCCATTCGTCGACCGACACCGGAATTCCGCCGAGGCCCGTCACGGTATCCACGACCGACAGCAACCCCGCTTCGCGCGCCAGGGCGCACAGCGCGGCCGCATCCGACCGTACGCCGGTCGAAGTCTCCGCGTGCACGAAAGCGAGCAGCTTGGCCTGCGGTGCCTCCAGGATCGACGCGCGAACCGCCTCGGGATCAATAGGTTCGCCCCATTCGACGGAAACCAGCCGTACCTCCGCGCCCGCGCGCCGGGCAATTTCGGCCATGCGTCCGCCGAACACGCCGTTTTGCGCGATGATGGCGGTGTCGCCTGGCTCGAGCAGCGTCACCAACGCCATCTCCATGGCGAGCGAGGCGGGGGCCGATAGGGGGAAAGTCACACGGTTATCTGTTCGGAACGCGAGGCGGAGTTGGTCCTTGATGCGGTCCATCAATCCGACGAAGCTGGGGTCCAGATGACCGATCGTCGGTCGCGCCTGTGCCGCGAGCACTTCCGGCGCGACGTTGGACGGACCGGGGCCCATCAGGAGGCGGGGCGGCGGCGAAAAAGCATTCATTCGAGCATTCCTCTGCCGGCGGTCCCCGGCGCGTTTGTTTCCGGGAGCACGATGCAGGCACAGGCGGCGATAAGTAAAGTTTAGTTTATTTAGGAGTTCGGTAATAATAATTTACCTACAGGTGCACCTCTTGTGCCTGCGTTGTGTCCGACTTGGCGGCCCGGGCGCGGGCGCTGCGGCAGTGGTTGGGACGCGGCGTCCGGCGCATCGATCTCGCCGCCCTCGAGAAAATGCTCCACCTGTGATCCACATCCCGCGATCACTGCCAACCCGGCAGCCTTGCCGCGAGCAAGCCATTGCCCGCAAACCTGCGAAGGTGCGCACTTTTAAGCAGCGTCGATATCCGTTTTTGAGAAATCGTCGCCTTTGAACAGAAGGGGAAGGCGATATTCCTTGGCGCAGGCATAGGAGAAGCAGTCACCAAAATTCAGCCGCGCCGGGTGCCCGACAAAACGGCCATAGTTGCGAGCCGCTTCAATTGCATTGCGGTGTAGGGAGCCGCTCACGGACACTTCGCGCGCGCCGATCGTCTCCAGGAACTTCGCTACGTCCTCTTGCACCTCATCGATCAACTCGGGCGGAGTAGGGACCTGATCGCCGAACTGCGAGATCGAGACTATACGGGCTAAACTGATCACGGCCTCGAACATCGAGAGCGGCGAGTAGATCTTAAGACCTTCCGACATCTCAATCTTGGCGAGAAGGTAACCTGCATCCTCTTCACCAGCCAAGATGGCGACGATCGCCGACGCATCCAAGAACATTAGATCTCCCACATTTCGTCAGTAAATTTTTTCATGTCGAAGCCCGGCTTGTTTGGTCCCATCTTGGCTCGAACACTGTTCTGAATCTTTTCGACTCGCTCTTTTAGCGGCACAGCTTGTTCCACTCGCGCCAACTCATTTTCTAGAGCGCGTCTGACCGCCTCGGTCTTCGTCGGGGCTTTGGTGACCTGCTGAACCTTCTTTGCCAGGGCATCAACATCGTCGTCGCGAATGTAGAGAGACATGACCGTTTCCTCATGTATATCCAGCATGGAATATACGGATATATTAGCTTGAATATACACCAATCGCAAGGGTCAGGGCGCATCCGCCTCTCCAGACGGCTTTCGCTCAGGGCAGAAGAGAAACGGTAGGGAGCGTCGCTGCCTGAGGGCATTATGCGCCACGACGGCAAGAGCACTGGCTGGCTTGTAACCGACCGGGACCCGCGTGTGGCATGCCGGACGCAGTTTCCAGGAAGGCAGCGACGCGCTCTCCAACGAAGCTCCGGGTGATCTCTGCTACTGTGCTCCCTGGGGCTATCTGGATGGCGGCGTCGAACCTTTGCTCAGACGCGGAAAGTTTCCGCGCGACGTGGACTTGTCTTGGGATACGTGCTCGATACCAATGTAGTTTCCGAACTGCGCAAGGTCGGTGACGGCAAAGCCGATGCCAATGAACCCCAGCGCGTGCAATAGAGATTTGAACATGGAAGCCTCTCGTTAGAATGAGCACGGCTTTCATGTGCTAAAATCAGCGTCCAAAAGACCTAGAACACGATTGAGTACGCCAAAAGTACCGCATTTCCGGTTCGTTCTGCGTTAGCGTACGACTTCGAGCAGCTCTTGTTCCGACCCCTAGAGAGGAAACCGGCACCGCCGCCGTTCCGGTATCGCCGTCGCTTCCGGCATGTCGCTTGGAATGCGATGGCTTTTGTTGGCGCGAACCTGCCATAAGTGGCGGCGCGGTGTCGATATCGATCACCTTCATGTTTTCGGTCGACCCGACCTAACTCATCGTGATCTAGTGCGGAACTGTGCCTAAAGCAGGAGACGGAGAATGCCCGAGAAGCACGATCACGATCATCACGGAGAGGACCACTGGAGGAACAACGGCGTTCGCGTCATCAAGGGTGACCAACTCGACGCCAACACGGCTCAGACGCCAGGCATGTATCGGCAGGCGGCAATCAACCATGCCCGCGTCGGCGCCCAGAAGATCTGGGCCGGGACCGTTGCGATCGAGCCCAATGCCAAGACCGGGGTGCATCATCACGGGCCGCTTGAAAGCGTGATCTTCGTGCTTCGCGGCAAGGCGCGCATGCGTTGGGGCGACAGGCTCGAATATGTCGCCGAAGCCGGACCCGGTGACTTCATCTACGTGCCGCCTTTCGTGCCGCACCAGGAAATCAACGCGGATCCGGAAAATCCGCTCGAATGCGTGCTGGTCCGATCCGATAATGAGGCGGTCGTTGTGAACATTACCGATGTCGATCCGGTCGAAAAGCCAGAGGAAGTCTACTGGGTGGATCCGATCCACAAACATCCTGGCTGACCCGGCGTTCTTCCAGAGCACGAGATCTTCCGGCGGATACCGCTGCGGTGTCGGCTTCAGAGGGACGGCATAGATTTGTTCGTCACATTCGAAGCCTTTCGCCTGCCGGGTCGAAGGGCGGCCGTTCCAGGATGACGGCGTCATGAGGGCGGCCGAGGATTGCGACACTCACCGTGTCACCCGGTTTCGCCGTTCCAGCCTTGATGTAACAGAGCGCCAGCGACATGCCGACGGTATAGCCGTAGGCGCCGGACGAAACATGGCCGATCGGGGTGCCGTCACGGAGAAAGATCGGCTCGCCGCCGGTGGCGTCCGCATCCGTGGCGTCGATCGATATCATGGCGAGCTTCTGCCTCGGACGCTTCCCGGCGATTTCCTGGTAGGAGGCCTTGTTCAGGAACCCGTCCTTGTCGAGCTTGATCAGCCGGTCGAGAGCGCATTCCTGCGGCCAGTATTCGGGCGAATACTCGCGGCTCCAGCTGCCATAGCCCTTTTCGATGCGTAGCGAGGCGAGTGCGCGTGAGCCGACCGGGCCCGCGCCGAGATCCGCACCGGCCTTCAGCAAGGCATCGTAAAGCGCGAGCTGCCGGTCGGCGTCGCAGTAGAGTTCCCAGCCGAGATCGCCGGTGAAGGAGACGCGCAGTGCGACGACCTCGACGCCGGCTACGCGCATCCTGCGCGACCGCATGAAGGGGAAGCTCTCGTTGGAGAGGTCGTCGTTCGTCAGGCGCATCAGCAACTCGCGCGATTTCGGCCCGGCGATGTTGAAGGCGCAAAGGCGCTCCGTCATCGAGGTAAGGGTCGTGCCCTCGGGCAGCGGAACCGCATTGAAGAAGCGCTGGTGGTAGCGTTCCGCCATGCCGGAGCCGAAGATCATGAAGTCGTCGTCGCCGAGCTTCGTCACGGTGAAATCGCCCGCAATGCCTCCCCGCTTTCCGATGAGAGGCGTCAGGCACGAGCGGCCGACCGTCGTGGGCATGCGATTGGCGAAAAGCGCGTTCAGCCAGTCCGAGGCACCCGGTCCCTTCACCGCGTATTTCGCAAAGTTGGAAATGTCGATGATGCCGGCGCTTTCGCGCAGCATTCGGGCCTCGCGGCCGACGGGCGCCCACCAGTTCTGGCGGGTAAAGCCGGTCGTCTCTTCCTTGGGCTCGCCATCGGCGGAAAACCAGAGGGGATGTTCCCAGCCGAAATTCAGGCCGAAGACGGCGCCCATCGCCTTCTGCTTCTCATAGGCCGGCCGGGTGCGTACCGGGCGTCCGGCCGCCCGCTCCTCATTGGGGAAGTGGATCTTGAAGCGGTGGCTGTACTGGTCCTGCACGCGCGCCTTGGTGAAGGCCTTGTTCGCCCACTGGCCAAAGCGCGCCATGTCCCAGCCGAACATGTCGAGCGACGGTTCGCCCTCGATCATCCATTCCGCCGCAAGCTTGCCCATGCCGCCCGACTGCGAGAAGCCGGGGATGATGCCGTTGCAGCAGAAGTAGTTCGTCATTTCCGGCACGGGGCCGAAGAGGACCGCGCTATCGGGCGACCAGATCATCGGCCCGTTGATCACGCGTTTGATGCCCGCCGTTCCGACCACCGGCACGCGGTCGATCGCGCGCATCATGTTTTCCTCGATGCGTTCGAGGTCGTCGGGGAAAAGTTCGTGACCGAAGCCGAGCGGCGTGCCCTCCTCGGCCCAGAAGCGCATGTCGCGCTCATAGGCACCGATCAGCAGGCCCAGGCCCTCCTGCCGGAGGTAATATTCGCCGTCGCGGTCCGCGACGGAGGGAAGCCGCCGGTCGAGGGCGGCGATCTCCGCTATGGTCTCGGTCACGAAATACTGGTGTTCCGTCGGCATCAGCGGAAGTTCGAGCCCCGCCATGGCCGCGACTTCGCGGCCCCAGAGCCCGGCGGCGTTGACCACCCACCGGGTGCGGATGTCGCCCTTCGGCGTGCGCACGATCCAGCTGCCGTCCGCTTGCGCCTCCGTACCGGTGACGGCCGTGAAGCGGTGGATTTCGGCGCCACGCTTGCGCGCGCCTGCGGCATAGGCCATCGTCACGCCGGAGGGGTCGACATTGCCGCCCTCCGGCTCGTACATGATGCAGCGGATGCCGTCGAAGTTGACGAGCGGATGCAGCCGCTCCGCTTCGTCACGGCCGATCTCGTAGAAGTTCATCTTGTAGCGGCGCGCCTTGGCCTCCTGGAGCCGGAGCTGGTGCTCGCGCGCCTCGGTCTGCGCAAGATAGAGCGAACCCGGCTGGAAGATGCCGCAGCCTTGCCCGGTCTCGACCTCCAGCTCCTTGTAGAGCGCCATCGTATAATGCTGAAGCAGACTGATGTTCGTGGAGTCGTGCAGGCCGTGGATGTTGGCGGCCGCATGCCAGGTCGATCCCGATGTCAATTCGCTGCGCTCGAGAAGCACGACGTCGGACCAGCCGAGCTTGGTGAGATGGTAGAGAATGGAGCAGCCGATGAGACCGCCGCCGATGACGACCGCTTGAGCGTGGGAGCGCATGAAAATCCAGCCTTGAAACGATGACCTCTGCCGCCGGCAAATCTCTGCCGTCGCGGCTTCAGTTTAGGGACGAGCCGTTTTTTGCAAAGCGGCCCAGAGCGGGAAATCGGCGCCTATTGTCATCGAATGGACAAATAAAACGAGGTCATTGATCTCGCAATTTTCGTTTGTTGCCGGATGGGCTCGGGCTAGTCTGAGATCGGCCCTTCCGGTATCGGGGGTGAACCGGTCAGCCGATCACCTTCTGAGCCTCGGCGATGATCCAGTCGCGCACCTTCGAGACGGTCGTTCCTTTCGACGCCTGCCCTTCGGCGAGGTAGTAGTTCCACGCGCTCTTGGTGCGGATCTGGAACGGCTCGACAAGCAGGCCGCGATCCACATAGGTCCGCGCCAGCGACTGGGTGGTCACGATGCAGCCGGCGCCGCTCGCCGCCATTTCCAGCGCGATATTGGTGGAATTGGTGGAAAGCCGCTTGTCGTTCGCGGAGGCGTCTATGCCGAGCGCATCGGCCATTTCCTGCCAGAACTCCTGCCGCCCGTGCACCGCGATCCAGTTCGATTTCAGAACGTCGGCCGGCGTCCTGATCGCATTCTGCCCGTGGACGAGCTGGGGCGCGCATAGAAGCACAAGCCGATCGTTCCACAATTGCATGCCGCTTGCCGGCATGTTGTCGAAGCGGCGGATCGAAATGAGGATATCGGCGATCTGCTCGGTCGAATCCTCCCAGATCGTACCGTGCAGAAGGATTTCAACCTCGGGATGTTTCCTGCTGAACCCGGCGACGCACCTTGCCAGCCAGTTTTCGGCAAGGCTCGTCGGGCAGGAGATGACGACGGTTTTGTTGCGCGCCGACGCAAGTACCGCTTCCGTGGCGAAGTCTATCTGGTTCAGAGCCTGGCGCAGGGTGGGAAGAAAGGCCTCTCCCATTTCGGTCAGCTTGAGGCTGCGCGGATAGCGGATGAAGAGCTGACGCCCGAGATATTGCTCGAGCGCCCGCACATGATTGCTGATAGCGGCCTGCGTATAGCCCAGTTCGTTGGCCGCCTCGGTGAAGCTGAGATGCCGGGCGGAGCATTCGAAGGAGCGGATGTAGTTCAATGGCGGCGGCGGCTTCATCTGAAAGTTCCCCTTTTGCTCCATGCTAGTCAGGCCCGTCCGGGACTTGCAAGGTGCACGCGTGCCATGACATGGTTTTTTTTGGCCATTGCCGCCGAACTTATCATGTGAAGACCGATGCATGATTGGCCATAGTTTCGGGGAGCGGAACAGAAAAAGCATAAGTATCCGGAGCAGGGCCTTCTATGGCGCAGCTGCGCGGATCAGGGGATGAAAGGCAGTTCTCGATGAGCGGCAGACGCGGCGGCGGAAGACGATCGCGGGCAATCCGGGGCGGCGACGGTATCTCGCAGCTGCCATGGCGGGAGGTCGTCAACACCTATTCCCCGATGCAGCTTCTCGACGAGGATCGTCTCGAGGCGCTTCATCGCAATTCGATGCGCATCCTCTCCGAAATCGGTATCCGTGTCATGAGCGAAAAGGCGATGGCGCTGTTCGAGAAGGCGGGCGCCATCGTCGACCGCGAGAACCTGATGATCCGCATCGACGAATCCATCGTCGAGGCGGCGCTCGCCACGACGCCGTCTTCCTTCACGCTGACCAGCCGCAATCCCGAAAAACGCCTGACGATCGGCGGCAATACGATCGCCTTCGGCCTCGTGGCAGGTCCTCCGAACGTGCACGACCGGATCAACGGCCGGCGGCAGGGAAATCTCGCCGATTACCAGAACTTCACCCGTCTCGCCCACCACTTCAACGCGATCCACATTCTCGGGAACCAGGTCTGCGCGCCGATGGAGCTGCCGGCCAATTCCCGGCACCTCGATACCTACAAGGCGAACATCACGCTCAGCGATCTCTCATTCCATTGCACCGCCATCGGGCGGGGGCGGGCCGTAGACGGCATCAACATGATGGCGATAGCGCGCGGCATCAGCGTCGAGGAGATGCGCCGATCCCCCGGCGTCATCACGATCATCTCGGTGAACTCGCCGCGGCTTTTCGACGATGCGATGGCGGACGGACTGATCGCCATGGCCGAGCACGGGCAGCCCGTGACCATCACGCCCTTCACGCTAATGGGCGCCATGACGCCGGTGACGCTTGCGGCAGCACTCTGCCAGCAGAATGCCGAGGCGCTGTTCGGCGTCACGCTTGCGCAACTGGTCAATCCGGGTACGCCGGTCATGTATGGCGCATTCACGTCCAATGTGGACATGCGGTCCGGCGCCCCCGCCTTCGGCACGCCGGAAAACGCCAAGGCCAACATCATCGCGGGTCAGCTCGCGCGGCGCTACAAGCTTCCCTATCGCACGTCGAACGCCAATGCCTCCAACGCCGTCGACCTTCAGGCGGCCTACGAGACGGAGATGGCCACCTGGGGTGCGGTGCTCGGGGGTGCCAACCTTATCTATCACGCTGCCGGATGGCTCGAAGGTGGCCTGACGGCCTCCTATGAGAAGCTGGTGCTGGACGTGGAGATCCTGCAGAACATGATGGGCTTCCTCGAGCCCATGCCATTCTCCGAGGACGATCTCGGTTTCGACGCCATCAAATCGGTACCGGCCGGAGGACACTTCTTCGGTTCCGAACATACGATGGCGCGATACGAAACTGCTTTCTACCAGCCGATGCTGTCCAACTGGCAGAATTACGGCAGCTGGCAGGAGGCCGGCGGGCACGACGCGCTGGAGCGCGCGACCGGCATTTGGCAGCAAGCCCTGAGCGAATACGAGGAACCGGTCCTCGACCCGGCGATCCGGGAAGAGCTCGATGCCTACATGATCCAGCGACGAGCGGAGATCGGGGCGGGCGAACCTTGAGGGGCAGATGAGGGATACGCAGGAAATCCGCTTCGCGGTTTTGATGTTTCCGAACTTTCCGCTAATGGCCTTCAGTTCGGTCATCGAGCCGCTGCGCGCAGCCAATACGCTCTCCGGCAAGCGCTGCTATTCCTGGATTACCGTGGCGGCCGGCGAGAAGATCACGGCATCGAACGGCATCAGTATCGAGCCGGACTTTCATGTGCGCAACGCACCGGAGGTCGACCGGATTGTCGTGTGTTCGGGCGGTGACGCAGAGCATCTCGTTGCGGACGAGGAGATGGCCTGGATCCGCAAGAATCTCCGATCCGGTGCGCAACTCGGTGCGGTAGCCGATGCTGCCTTCTTCCTGGCGCGCAAAGGGTTGCTCGACGGCCATTCCTGCACGCTCCACTGGACCAGCCAGCCGGCCTTCAAGGAAGCGTTCCCGCAGCTCGACATGCGCTCGGACCTCTATGTGATCGACCGCCGCCGCTTCACTTCCGTCGGCGGCATCGGCAGCCTCGACATGATGCTGGACATGATCGGACGGGACTATGGCGCCGAGCTCGCCGACGGCGTCGCCGGCTGGTTCATGCACAGCCCGCTGCGACCCGACGCCGATCGTCGGAAGCTGACCTTGCGTATCCGGAGCGGGATCGCCGACGACCTCGTCCTTTCCGCTGTGGCGATGATGGAGAATGCGATCGAGGATCTATTGCGGATCGGGGATCTGGCCGACCGGCTGAATGTCTCGCCCGATAAGCTCGAACGCGCCTTCAAGGCCGAACTTGGCGTGTCGCCCAACAGCTATTACCGCAATCTGAGGCTTGGGCACGCGGCAGACATGCTGACGCATTCCAGTCTCAAGGTGAATGAAGTCGCGGTCGCCTGCGGTTTCGGGAATGCCGCCAACTTCTCCCGCGCCTTCAAAGAGCAGTTCGGATATGTCCCGCACAGCGTTCGCCGCCGCGTTTCGCGAGCGGGCGAGGCGCCTCGCGCAGTCGCGGGGCTGAAATAATGAAACTCTGCGGATTCCGGCATAGATACCGCGGAATCCGCGCAAATGCGCGCTCCGACTCTTCTCCATCCTGCTGGAAAAGGAGAATGTCATGAGCATTGTTGTATTCGATCCCGACAGCGTGGATGACGTGGACTTCAAGGACCGGATGCGCCATCCGGAGGCAGCCGATCCGGCCGGCGGCATGTGGCTTTCGGACACGGAACCGTCCTTCATCGACGCCGACGCCCTGCGCAAGGGGAGGCTGAAGAAGCTTCGCGACTGGATGCGCGCGGCCGGCTACGGCGCGGTGGTCCTTTTCGATCCCTATAACCAGCGCTACGCGACGGGCTCCCGAAACATGTTCGGGTATTTCCTGCGCAACTCCACCCGCTATTTCTTCATCCCCACCGAAGGTCCGGTCGTCCTCTTCGAATATCCGCAGAGCTATCATGTCTCGATGGTCCTCGACACGATCGACGAGGCCCGCCCTTCCAAGCTTGTCTGGTCCTCCGTCTCCGGTAAGGACGACGAGACCGCCGGGCCCTTCGCGGACGAGATTACCGATTTGCTCAAGCAGCATGGCGGCGGGTCGATGAAGCTCGGCATGGACCGCTGCAGCCATCTGCAGGCACTGGCGCTCGAAAAGCGCGGGTGCGAGGTAAAGGACTGTCAGGGCGAAATTCTCGCCGTCAGGGCCGTCAAGACTCCCGAAGAGATCAAGTGCCTTCAGGTATCCATGGCCGGCGCCGAAGCTGCCGTGGCCGCCGTACGCGAAGCGATCAAGCCGGGCGTTTCCGAAAACGAGCTCTTCGCGATCATGTATCATGAAGTGATCCGGCAGGGCGGCGAGTTCATCGAGACCCGGCTGCTGAGTTCCGGCCAGCGAACCAATCCCTGGTTCAACGAGGCAAGCGGCCGCAAGATCAGACCCGGCGAACTCGTGGCCCTCGATACCGATACGATCGGCTGCTACGGCTACTATTCCGATTTCTCGCGAACCTTCCGCTGCGGTCCCGGCAAGCCGACCCCTTACCAGAAGTCGCTCTATCGAATGGCCTACGAACAGGTTCAGCACAATATCGACATCGTCAAGCCGGGCATGGCCTTCCGCGAGATCGCCGAAAAGGCCTGGAAGATACCGGACCGCTTCGTCGATCAGCGTTACACGTCCGTGATGCACGGCGTCGGCATGCACGGCGAGACGCCGTTCATCGCCCATGCGATGGACTACGAGACCTACGGTCGCGACGGATGTCTCGTGCCCGGAATGGTCGTCTCGGTCGAAAGCTACATCGGCGAAAAGGGCGGCCGCGAGGGCGTGAAACTCGAAGACGAGATCCTCATCACGGAGAACGGCACGGAACTCCTGTCGCGCTTTCCCTATGAGGACGAATTCCTGAGCGGGGAGACTTGATGAAGAAACCGTTGCGGATCGACCGCGCAAAAGCTGCCGCTCTCTTTATCGATCTCCAGGAGGAGCATCGCCACGACGAGCGCTATCTCGTAGACGGTTACGAGACGGTGCTCGGCAATGCCGCGCGCCTTCAGGAGGCGGCCCGCCGCAGCGGCATTCCCGTCTTTCATTGCGCCTATATCGTCGATCTCGCCGAGAATCTTCGCCCGTTCCATCCCATCGGACCGGATGGACGTTCCGCCTTCAGCGACAAGGACGATCCGCTCACGGAGATCTGCCCGGAGGTCGCTCCGCTTCCGACGGAGCGGCTGCTTGTCAAAAACGAAGCGAGCGCCTTCGGCAAGAGCCCCTTGATCGGCGAATTGCGGGACGCTGGCGTGGAATGGCTGGTGATCGCCGGCGTCTGGACCGAGGCTTGTGTCGATGCAACGGTCAAGGACGCGATCAACCTTGGCCTGCATGTCCTGCTCGTCAAGGACGCCTGCGGCAGCGGCGGCCTTGCGATGCACCAGACCGGCATTCTCAACCTGGCGAACCGCCTCTATGGCGGCGCGGTCGTCGATACCGAAGCCGCTTGCGCCCTTCTGCAAGGAGATACGGTCGAAGCATGGCGGGTCGAGGGATCGGTGCCCCTACGTTACACTTTCGGGAATGCCGCTAAACTGTACGGCGAGCTCTGACGAGCGTTTGACAGGGGCGCGCATCAGTGCGGAAGGCCGGGTGTCCCGCCTGCCGCCCGCTCTGATTTTTTGGAATCGGTCACGCACGGTTCAGGTCGAATCCGACCGAGACATCGTGACCCAGTTTAGGAAAGGCAGGCCGCAACGAATGGAGATCATACGGTTCATCATCGACAATCTGGACGTCATAGGCACGCGGACGATCGAGCACATTTCGATCGTCTTCCTGGCGGTCGGGATTGCGATCGCGACGGCCGTGCCGATCGGGATTGCGATCACGCAGTCGAAGAGCACGGCCGATACCGTCCTCTATCTCGCGTCGATGATGATCACCGTTCCCTCGATTGCGCTGTTCGGCCTGATGATCCCGCTGCTCTCGCCGATCGGCCACGGCATCGGCTATGTCCCGGCGGTCGTAGCCGTCATTCTCTATTCCCAGCTTCCCATCATCCGCAACACCTACACCGCCATCACCAATGTCGATCCGTCTCTTCGAGAGGCCGCGAAAGGCATGGGGATGAGCACCTGGCAACGTCTGCACCAGGTCGAAATCCCGCTTGCCATTCCCGTCATAATGGCCGGGGTCAGGACGGCCGTCGTCATGAACATCGGCGTGACGGCGATCGCGGCTTATATCGGCGCGGGCGGCCTCGGCACGTTCATCTCGCGCGGCATCAGCCAGTCCGATCCCCGACAGCTGGTGACCGGGGCGCTGGCGGTCTCGCTGCTTGCGATCGCAGCCGACCTGTTCCTCGCGCTCGTACAGCGCCTTCTCACGTCACGCGGTATCCAGGGGGAGGTCACGCCATGATCCGGCTCGAAAATCTGACGAAACACTACGGCCCGGCGCACGATCCCCTCATTGCCGTCGACAGTGTAAGTCTGGACTTACCAACCGGAGAGATCTGCGTGCTGCTCGGCCCTTCGGGGTGCGGCAAGACGACGACGATGAAGATGATCAACCGGCTGATCCAGCCCACCAGCGGCAAGGTCTTCATCAACGGCAAGGACACGAGCACCATCGATCCGATCAAGCTGCGGCGGAGCATCGGCTATGTGATCCAGCAGATCGGCCTTTTCCCGAACAAGACGATCGAGGAAAATATCTGTGTCGTGCCAGACCTCCTCGGCTGGGATCGCCGCAAGTCGCGCGACCGCGCCAAAGAGCTCCTCGAGCTTGTCGGTCTCCAGCCCGACCTTTTCCTCACGCGCTATCCGAAGGAACTTTCCGGCGGCCAGCAGCAGCGTGTCGGCGTCCTGCGCGCGCTGGCGGCCGATCCGCCGGTCATGCTGATGGACGAACCGTTCGGGGCGATCGATCCGATCAACCGCGAAGTCATCCAGGAAGAATTTCTGAAGATGCAGCGGGAGATCCGCAAGACGATCATCTTCGTCTCGCACGATCTCGACGAAGCGGTGAAGATGGCGGACAAGATCGCGATCTTCCGCAGCGGCAGGCTCGAACAATATGCCGCGCCCGACGAGTTGCTCGCCCGTCCCGCCAACAGCTTCATCGAAGACTTCCTGGGCTCCGACCGGGCACTCAAGCGGCTGAGGCTCGTCTCGGTGCGCGACGCCATGGAGACGGGTTTCATCACGGTCCGGAGCTCGGACTCGGTCGAACATGCGCTTGAGCGCATGCGATCGTCGCGCAGCGCTGCAGTCTTCGTTCTGAACGCCGACGGCGCACCGCAATCTCTCTTGAGCGAGCAGGTGGCGGAGCTGCGCTCCGGTACGGTGGGCGATCATGCGGAACCGGTAAAGTCCGCCGTCCCGACCACCGGCGATCTCAGGCAGGCCGTGTCGATGATGTTCGCACACGACATGGCGCTGCTGCCCTGCGTCGACGAGGGCGGACGGATGGCGGGCGTGATGAGCTACCGTTCCATCGTGCACAATCTCGGCCATGGAGGGAAGGCATGAGCGCTCTCGCCGGCCAGGCCGCACCGCAGCATCGCCGCCGGATCGAGACCGCACCGATGATCGTTCTCGTCGTGCTGGCCGCAACCGTCGCCTGGCTGTGGTGGAGCGGCATGGCGGAGGAAATCCTCGCCTATTCCGACGACATTTCCTATCTCGCCGTGCAGCATCTGGAGCTGGTCGCCTGGGCGGGAGGGCTCGCCATCCTTGTGGCCGTACCGGTCGGCATCGTCCTTTCACGGCCTGCCTTCCGCCTCGTTTCGGAAGCCGTGATGCAGATCTTCAATATCGGCAGCACCGTGCCGACGCTCGCGATCCTGGCGCTTTCGATGACGCTGCTCGGGATCGGTACGGTGCCCGCGGTGTTCGGCCTCTGGGCGGCCACCCTCCTGCCGATCGTGCGCAACACCTATGCCGGCCTGCGCGCCGTGCCGCCGCACCTTGTGGAGGCCGCAACCGGGATGGGCATGACGCCGCGGCAGGTTCTGTGGCGCGTCGAACTTCCAAACGCCCTCTTCGTGATCTTCGGCGGCATCCGCACGGCGCTCGCGATCTGCGTCGGCTCGGCGCCCCTGGTCTTTCTGATCGGCGCGGGCGGGCTTGGCGAACTGATCTTCACCGGGATCTCGCTGGACGAACTCCCGATGATGATGGCCGGGGCCATTCCCACGGCAATGCTCGCAGTCCTGGTCGATTTCATCGTCGGCCAGATTCAGTACTACCTCGTTCCACGGGGCATCAATCCGCTACGATAACAAAATGAGAGAGAGGAACTGAAATGAACTTCGCACCGAAACTTGCCAAGACCCTTCTGTCGGCGGCCGCCATTGCGCTCGTCACGACGACTGCCTGGGCCGCCAGCCTTACCGTCGGCGGCAAAAACTTCACCGAGCAGCTGATCATCGCAGAGATCACCAAGCAGCTCCTTCAGAGCAAGGGCCACACGGTCGACAAGAAAGACGGCATGGGCACGAAGATCGTTCGCGCCGCACTGGAGAACGGCGAGGTCGATCTCTACTGGGAGTATACGGGGACGTCGCTCATCACCTTCAACAAGGTGACGGAACGGCTTTCGCCGGAGGAGACCTACAACCGCGTCAAGGAACTCGACGGTGAGAAAGGCCTCGTCTGGCTGGCGCCGTCCGCGGCGAACAACACCTACGCCTATGTCATCAAGCCGGGCAACGCCAAGACGGACGGCATGGAGACGATCTCCGACCTCGCCAAGGCGTATAACGACGGCAAGGATGTCCTCATGGGCACGACGGCCGAATTTCCGAAGCGTCCGGACGGCCTGATCGGTTTGGAGAAGGTCTACGGTTTCGAAACCGGTCGGGCCAATATCAGGCCGATGGATCTTGGTCTCGCCTATAACGCTCTCGCCAATGGCGATCTCGACACGATCGCCGCGCAGGCGACCGACGGCCAGATCGCGGCGCTCGGATTGAAGACGCTGAAGGACGACAAGGGCTTCTTCCCCAACTATGCGCTGACCCCCGTCGTGCGCAAGGAAGTGCTCGACGCGAATCCGGATCTCAAGGAAACGCTCGAAGCGGTCTCGAAGAAGCTCGATGACGCCACGATGCAGCGTTTGAACAGCCAGGTCGATGTGGAGAAGAAGACCATCGAAACGGTCGCCGCCGACTATCTGAAGTCGCTCGGCATGTAAACGCGCCGCATCTATCGACGAACGTCTCGTCCCGCCTGCAGGTTTTCTGCCGGCGGGCGGGAAGGGTGCGTGCCGGAGAACCGGGCGCAGATATACGGGACCGGCCGTGCCGGCCGTCTTTTCGAGGAACTCCGAGAATGGTCAAGATATCAAACGTCCGCGTCCGCCCGCTGGTACTGCCGCTCAAACAGCCCTACCACTGGTCCTACGGCATCCGTGAATCCTTCGCGGTCAACCTCATCGAGATCGAGGCAGATGACGGCACGGTAGGGGTCGGCGAGTGCACGGTCGCGCCGGACCAGACCGGTACGGCGGCTATCCTATATCGCCTCGCCAAGCACCTCGTCGGCCATTCGCCCCATGATGTGGCGCCACTCCTCGCGCGCATCTTCCACCAGGAATATCTCGGACACGGCGCCAATATCATGCGGGCGGCCAATCAGATATTTTCCGGAATCGACATGGCCATGTGGGATCTGCAGGGCAAACTCGCCGGCCTGCCGGTCCACCAGCTGCTCGGGGGGGCTCACCGGAAGGTGGTCGGCTACTTCTATTTCCTGCAGGGGGAGACCGCCGAGGAGCTTGCGCGCGATGCCGCGGTGGGTCATGCCCAGGGCGAACGGGTCTTCTATCTCAAGGTCGGTCGCGGCGAAAAGCTCGACCTGGAGATCACCGCGGCGGTTCGCCGCGAGATCGGCGACGCGCGCCTGCGCCTCGATGCAAACGAAGGCTGGAGCGTCCATGACGCGATCAACATGTGCCGAAAGCTCGAAAAATTCGACATCGAGTTCATCGAGCAGCCAACGGTGAGCTGGAGCATTCCGGCCATGGCGCATGTCCGCGAGAAAGTCGGTATCCCGATCGTTGCGGATCAGGCCGCCTTTACGCTCTACGACGTCTATGAGATATGCCGCCAGCGTGCTGCGGACATGATCTGCATCGGCCCGCGTGAAATCGGCGGCATACAGCCGATGATGAAGGCGGCAGCCGTGGCGGAGGCCGCCGGACTGAAGATCTGCATCCATTCTTCCTTTACCACCGGCATCACCACCTGCGCGGAACACCACATAGGGCTCGCCATTCCCAATCTCGACGACGGTAACCAGATCATGTGGCAGCTCGTCCAGAAGGATATCGTCTCCTCGCCCGACCTGGCCCCCAAAAAAGGCTGGCTGGGCGCCTTCACGAAGCCTGGACTCGGTTTCCAGCTCGCCGAAGACCTGGTCGCCGAAGGCGAAAGACGCTACGCAGCAAGTCGATGACACCGGTCGAAACCTCCCGTGAAGAGATCGAGGCAGTTTGCCTCAAGGCGCTGGCGGCCCATGGTGCGGCAGCCGAAAACGCACGCGCCGTGGCGAGCGCGATCGCCACCGCGGAGGCCGACGGCAATCGCGTCTGCGGCCTTTACTACCTGCCGATCTTCTGCAGGCACCTGGCGATCGGAAAGGTCGCTGGAGAAGCCGTTCCCGAGGTGACGACGCGCGGTGTGACGGTCACGGTCGACGCGAGATCCGGCTTCGCACATCCCGCCATTGCCGCCGGTACGCCGGTCCTGATCGACCTCGCACGCCAAGCGGGCCTCGCGGCAATGGCGGTGCGCAACTCCTATAATTGCCTCGCCCTCGGTCATCACGTCCGGCCCCTTGCCGACGCCGGCCTGATCGGCATCTGCGTTTCGAATGCGCCTGCCTCCGTTGCGCCGCCGGGGGCGACGCGGGCGCTCTTCGGCACGAACCCGCTTGCCTTCGCCGTACCTTCGAAAGAAGGGGCTCCGGCAATCGTCGTCGACCAGAGCATGAGTGCCGTCACCAAGACCGAGATGATCCTGCGCCGCGATCGCGGCGAGGCAATCCCGATCGGCTGGGCGCAGGACGGGAACGGCCAGCCGACGACCGACGCGGCCATCGGGCTGGAAGGCTCGCTGCTGCCCGCCGGCGGTCGCAAGGGCGCCAATATCGCCCTTCTCGTGGAGATCCTTGCTGCCGCCCTGACCGGTTCTGCCCTCAGCACGGAGGCGAGCGCCTTCGGAAGCGACGAGGGTGGGCCGCCGCATGTCGGCCAATTCCTGATCGCCATCGACCCTGGCCACTTCGCCGCCGATCGCTTCTGCGAAGCGATGGATGATCTGGTCGCCTCCCATGGCGCCGCCGGCGTAAGGCTTCCCGGCCATTCCGGACGAAAGCAGCCCGTTTTCGTCGATGCCGATCTCTGGAAGAAGGCGGTTTCGCTTTCGGAATCGAAGGACGGTCGGAATCCTCGTTAGAGGTGAAAGCGATTATCGATGGATCGTGTCTATCTTGCGAAATCGCGTTCGCTGCCATATATTTTGCACAGGAAATGTGTTCTTGGATATGACGCAACATGGCTCAGTCTCATAAGACCCAAAGCGATGGCGGACCGCTGATACTGTCCTACATGGACAAGGGCGGAAAGATCGCGGTTCAGCAGGTCGCGGACGGCTTCGGCATGTCGAAAACGCAACTTGCGGAAACGGCCGGGCTTGCGCGTGAAACGCTCTACCGGCTGGAGCGCAGCCGGGCGACGAAGACGCAGAACCGCCTCCGCGAAATGCTCGAGATCATCAGCCGCGTCACCGACTGGGCGGGCGGCAAGGAGCAGGCAATGGCGTGGTATCGCGCCCAGCCCCTCCCGGCATTCGGCGGACGAACGGCCGAAGCTCTGGTGAAGGACGGCAAGGCAGCGGCCGTGCGTGATTATCTCGACCACATGGCCCTCGGGGGCTTTGCTTGAGGTTCACCGGAACCTGCTATCGCGCGCATGATCCACGTTGGGCTTTCAAACCTACATCCGGCGATGGCGCGGCAATAAAGGGCGCGCGCTTCAACCCGAAGGGCGTGAAGACGCTTTACCTTGCACTCAGCATCATGACAGCGGTCAAGGAGGCCAATCAGGGCTTCGCCCATCGTATCGATCCTTGCGTGCTTTGCTCCTACGACATCGATTGCGCCGACATCGCTGATCTGACGACGGAGAGGGGGAGGGCGGAACACGGGGTATCGCTGGAGGAGATGGCCTGCAGCTGGGCGGGCGCGCTTGCCGAGGGGAGGCGTCCGGCTTCCTGGGCCATTTACGACCGTCTTCATCCGCGCGGGACCGCCGGCATCCTGGTTCCGAGTTTCGCACCGGGGACCGAAGCGGGAGACCGGAATCTCGTACTTTGGACGTGGGGACCGGATCTGCCGCATCGCGTCGACGTGTACGATCCAAGTGGCCGGCTGCCTAAAGATCAGCTCTCCTGGGGCTGACTGCGTTTCCGTGGTGAAGTGCTTTCCGCGAAATCCGTCCGCGTCGCATTGCGCCGGAATTGCGCCGGGGACTTTCCGGTCCATTTCCGGAATGCGCGGTGAAAGGCGCTCGGCTCGGAAAAGCCGAGCTCGACGGCAAGCTGGGCCACATTCGTCCGGCCGTCGGCGAGGGCTTCCATCGCAAGCGCCCGGCGCAGGTCCTCCTTGATCGATCGATAGGTCTGGCCCTCCTGCTTCAATCTGCGTCGAAGGGTCGGCGCTGCAATCCGCATGCGCGCGGCAAGCGCCTCGAAACCCGGCCAGGCGGACGGAGCCGTGGCATGGAGCCGCTGGCGTATTGCCGCGGACAATCCTGCGTCGTGGCGATAGCGCACGAGAATATTTGCAGGCGCATGCCGGAGGAAGTGCTTCAGTGCCCGCTCGTCACGAATGGGCGCCAGTTTCAGGTACTCGGCATCGAAAACGAGCCGCGTCCGGGGCTGATCAAAGTGGACGGGCGCGCCGAAGAAGAGCCGATAATCGGTTCCGGCGGGGGGCGCACTGCAACGGAAGTCGACCCAGCGGATCGGAAGCCGGCGTCCGATCAGCCAGCAATTGACGCCATGCAGGATGATCCAGAAGGTACGATAGGCGAAGGCGGAGCGCGTCGCGCCGGCGTCCTTCAGGACAATCTGTGCCAGACCGTTTTCGACGACCAGCTCGCCATGCGGTTCCTCGAGGACCACCCTGAGGAAGCGCAGCGCTCGCCGCAGCGCATGTTCGAGCGTCACGGTCGAAAGAATGGCGTGGCACAGCAATGCGAAGCTCCCAGCGCGCATCGGCCGGGCGCCCTCGCCGAAAAACTCGTCATCCATCGCCTGTGCCACCGCATGCCAGAAGGCGCCGTATTGTTCGGCCGAAACCGGGCCGGTGACGACGGATGGCAGGCCGGCTTGTGCAAGGAGGGGTTCGGCATCCACTCCATGACGCCGCAGGCATTCGAGCGTATCGTCCATGAAACATGGGGCGATCATCCGGCGTTCCATGGGCGACGTCCCTCTCGTCGAACATTGCAAAAGCGATCACGTAATCTGAGTCATTCGGTCATTGCATACCATATTTCTCCTCTGCATCATCCCGGGTGGAAAAAGTTGGAGCCGGAGCCTATGCAACTCAAGGGCCGCGTCTTTATCGTCACGGGGGCCAGTTCCGGACTGGGCGCGGCTGTGACGCGCATGCTGGCTCAGGAGGGCGCGAGAGTGCTGGGGCTCGACCTGAAGCCTCAAGCGGGAGAGGCGCTTGCCGCCGAACTCGGCGCGGCGGTGTGCTTCCGAAATGCCGACGTGACGAGTGAGGCCGACGCCACCGCCGCTCTGGCGTTCGCGAAACAGGAATTAGGGCACGTCCACGGATTGGTGAATTGTGCCGGCACTGCGCCCGGCGAGAAGATTCTCGGCAGGAGCGGCCCGCACGCACTGGGCAGTTTCGCCCGCACGGTCGCCGTCAATCTGATCGGGACATTCAACATGATACGGCTTGCCGCCGAGGTCATGTCGCAGGGAGTGCCGGACACCGACGGAGAGCGGGGGGTGATCGTCAATACCGCCTCGATCGCCGCTTTCGACGGGCAAATCGGCCAGGCCGCCTACGCTGCGTCGAAAGGCGGCGTCGCCGCGCTGACGCTTCCGGCCGCGCGCGAGCTCGCGCGTTTTGGAATTCGCGTCGTCACCATTGCGCCTGGCATCTTCGATACGCCGATGATGGCCGGTATGCCTCAGGATGTTCAGGACGCGCTCGCGGCAAGTGTGCCCTTTCCTCCGCGTCTTGGTCGGGCCGAGGAATATGCCGCCCTCGTGAAGCATATTTGCGAGAATACGATGCTTAATGGCGAGGTCATCCGCCTCGACGGGGCTTTGCGCATGGCGCCCCGGTAAGCATGGCCATGCAGGGAGGTTCGAATGAACAAGCAGGATCCTGTGGTCATCGTCGGGCAGGCCCGAACCCCGCTTGGCAGTTTCCAAGGTGAGTTGAGGGACCTTTGCGCCGCCGAGTTAGGGGCGGCCGCGATTGCCGATGCTCTGAAACGCGCCGGACTTGCGCCGGATGCGGTCGATGAGGTGATGTTCGGTTGTGTCCTGACCGCGGGACAGGGACAGGCGCCAGCCCGTCAGGCTGCGCTCGCTGCGGGTGTTCCTCCCGGCGTCGGCGCGACCACCGTCAACAAGATGTGTGGTTCGGGCATGAAGGCGACGATGCTGGCACATGACCTGATCAAGGCAGATTCCGCCTCGATCGTGGTTGCGGGCGGCATGGAGAGCATGACCAATGCCCCCTATCTGCTCGACCGCGCGCGGCAGGGCTATCGCATCGGGCACCAGAAGGTACTGGACCACATGTTCCTCGATGGCCTCGAGGATGCCTATGACAAGGGGCGCCTGATGGGCACCTTTGCCGAGGATTGCGCCGAAGCCTACCAATTCACCCGCAGCGCCCAGGATGAGTATGCCATTGCGTCCCTTGAGAAGGCGCAAAAGGCAAGTGCCGACGGCAGCTTTGCGGAGGAGATCGTCCCCCTGAACATCGCCTCGGGCAAGGGGGAGCGAACCGTCAGCCTGGACGAGCAACCGCAAAAGGCGCGGCTCGACAAGATTCCCCTGTTGAAACCGGCTTTTCGCGACGGCGGCACGATCACGGCTGCCAATGCCTCTTCGATTTCGGACGGCGCGGCGGCGCTGGTGCTGATGCGCCGGTCGGCGGCGGATCAAAAGGGCATCGCGCCTCTGGCGACGATCTGCGGTCACTCCACCCATGCGGATGCCCCCAGTCTCTTTCCGACGGCGCCGATCGGAGCGATCAAGGCACTCTGCCTGCGCATCGGCTGGGACATCGGTGAGGTCGATCTCTTCGAAATCAACGAGGCCTTTGCCGTCGTGCCGATGGCGGCAATGCGCGAACTGGACCTTGCCGCGGAAAAGGTGAACGTCCACGGCGGCGCCTGCGCACTGGGCCATCCAATCGGCGCCTCGGGCGCCCGGGTGATCGTCACGCTCGTCAATGCGCTGCGCCGCCGGGGCCTCAGACGCGGCATAGCTTCCGTCTGTATCGGCGGCGGCGAGGCGACCGCAGTGGCGGTGGAGATATCAGGCTGAGGGAGGACAGCGCGCAGCACGCTACGGGCGGCGCGCTTAGCAGGTGGAGGGTGGCGGGCATTGGCGGGCGCCGATGCCTCGGAGAAATAGAAGAGGCCCGTCCAGGGAACGATACGATCCAAAGTCGCCGGTACGGAATGCCTGACGCGTATCTCTGCGCGCCAGACGGCTTTCTGCGTCACGAGTGGGCAGCGCAGGAGGCTTCATCGGGGGCCCGCAGCAGTACTGGGAGCGCAACAATGAAGAAACTACTCTTGTCCGCCGTGGTCGCGACGTCGATCGTCGCACCCGGAGGCACTGCCTGGGCCGACATCCTGATCGGTGTCGCCGGTCCGGTCACGGGTCCGAACGCTGCTTTCGGAGCGCAGTTCGTCAAGGGCGCGGAACGTGCCGTTGCCAATGTCAACGCCGCCGGCGGTGTGCTTGGCGAAAAGCTCAAGATCGTCATCGGAGACGACGTTTCGGACCCCAAGCAGGGCATTTCGGTTGCCAACAAGTTCGTCGCGGACGGCGTCCGCTACGTCGTGGGGCATTACAATTCCGGCGTATCGATCCCCGCTTCGGAAGTCTATGCGGAAAACGGTGTGCTCCAGATCACGCCCGCATCGACAAATCCGCAGTTCACCGAGCGCGGCCTTTGGAACACGTTCCGCACCTGCGGGCGTGACGACCAGCAGGGCAAGGTCGCGGGCGAGTACATCGCCGCCAATTTTCACGGGGACAAGATAGCGATCGTTCACGACAAGACGCCCTACGGGCAAGGTATCGTCGACGTGGCGAAGCAGGTGCTGAACGGCTCAGGCATCGAAGAAGTGCTTTACGAGGGAATTACCGCCGGAGAGAAAGACTTCTCGGCGCTGATCGCCAAGATGAAGAATGCCGGCGTGACGCTCATCTACTTCGGAGGACTGCATACCGAGGCCGGCCTGATCATGCGACAGTCCGCCGATCAGGGGCTCGGCGCCACCCTCTTTTCCGGCGACGGCATGGTTTCGAGCGAACTGGCATCGATCGCCGGCGACGCAGTCGTCGGGACGCTGAACACCTTCGCTCCCGATCCGCGGCGCAATCCGGCCGCCAACGAGGTGGTCGAAACCTTCCGAGCCGCCGGCTTCGAGCCGGAAGCCTATACGCTCTACGCCTATATCGCCGTGCAGATCGTTGCCGCGGCCATCGAGAAAACGGGTTCGGCCGACGACGCGCAGAAGGTCGCCGAAACCATCAAGGCGGGCGGACCGTGGTCGACCGTCCTGGGTGAGATCGGTTATGACGACAAGGGCGATATCACGCGTCCGGATTATGTGATCTACGAATGGAAAAAGGGCGAGGACGGAAGGCCGACCTATTTTCAGAAATAGAGCACCGGCGGTTGCATGAAGTGCGGCGTTCGTGAACATCATGGCTGCGGCAGGAGAGGGGCCTGCCGCAGCCATGATCCGGCGACGGAATTCAGATCCATATCTCAAAGCGTTGGCAAGACCGCCCGAACATGTTCGGCGAAGGCCGCGACCGCGGGAGATTGGTGGTCGGCGTCAGCGAACGCCAGCAAGATGCCCAGATGCGGCAGGTCCGGAAGCGGCGCATTCAGGATGTGGAGATCCGGCGGAACGGCTTCCTGCGTCATGACGCTGACGGCAAGTCCGGAGCGTGCAAGACCGATCAGACCAGCAAGACTGTTGCTCGCATAGGCTATCTTGTAGCGCAATCCGGCGCGCGCCATCGCCTCCCGGGCTGCGCGATGGTCCATGGCGTTCGACGCCGGCAGGGCCAGGGGCACCGTGTCGCCGAAATCATGCAGCTCCAGTGCCGGCTTGCTGCCGACCCAGGCGAGCGGCTCCGTTCTGATGATGGTTTCGACGTCGTTCAGGTTGGGTGTCGAAACGAGCGCGAGATCGACCTTGTGCGATTGCAGAAGCGCCCGCAATTCGGCCGTGGGAGCGGATACGACCTTGATTTCGACGTCGGGGTATTTTGTGCCGAAGCTACTCAGGAGCGCCGGAAAGAAGGATATCAGATAGTCCTCCGGACTGCCGAAAACCATGGAGCCGTGCAAACCCTTTTCGGAAAAGGCCGACACCGCCTCGTCGTGCATTTTCAGGATGCGTTCGGCATGAGCGAGGAAGCGTTCGCCGCTGCCGGTGAGCCGAACACCGCTGCCGCTGCGATGCAGCAGGCTCTGGCCGAGCATCTCCTCGAGCCTCTGCATCTGCATCGTGACCGCGGATTGCGTACGCCCGACCTGCACCGCCGTCGCGCTCAGCGACCCGGAATGGGCAGCATGCACGAAGGTGATCAGCAGGCGAAGGTCGAGCGGTCCGTGCATATCAGTTTTCCTTATATCTGAACCCCAATACTATCAATTTTACACAGAACTTGTCAGCCGCTATCGATTCCCAGGTGTTTGGAGGCTTACAATGTCGAACAATCAGGATCCCGCCTTCTGGGCGGCCGCGAGCAGGCATCTGATACGCTATGGCGGGAGCTTCGACCCGGCGATCATCGAGCGGGCCCGGGGCTCCTTCGTTTTCGATGCGGACGATCGGCCTATCCTCGACTTCACATCGGGACAGATGAGCGCGTTGGTCGGCCATTCCCATCCGCGGATCGTCGAAACCGTCCAGCGACAGATGGAAAAGGTCGCGCATTTGTTCAGCGGAATGCTGTCGCGGCCTGTCGTCGACCTGGCAGAGCGCCTGGCCGCGCTGGCGCCCGGCCTCGACCGGGTCATGCTGCTTTCGACCGGGGCCGAGTCCAACGAGGCGGCGATCCGCATGGCCAAGCTGGTCACCGGCAGGCATGAAATCGTCGCCTTCTCCAAAAGCTGGCACGGCATGACGGGCGCGGCGAGTTCCGCCACGTACAGTGCCGGCCGCAGGGGATATGGCCCCGCGATGGTCGGCTCGCTCACCATTCCCGCGCCCAACGCGTTCCGTCCGCGCTTTCGCCATCCGGACGGCAGCCTCGACTGGGAGACGGAACTGGAGGATGCCTTCGCGCTCATAGACAGCCAGTCGACCGGCAGCCTCGCCGCCTTCATAGCCGAGCCGATCCTGTCGAGCGGCGGAATGCTCGAATTGCCGCAGGGCTATCTCGCAGCGCTGAAGGAGAAATGCCACGCGCGCGGAATGCTGCTCATTCTGGACGAGGCGCAAACCGGGATCGGCCGGACCGGCAGCATGTTCGCATTCCAGCGCGATGGCGTCACGCCCGACATACTCACGCTTTCGAAGACGATCGGCGCCGGCTTGCCGCTTTCCGCCGTGATGACGACCGCCGAGATCGAAGACGCGGCACATGAGAAGGGTTTTCTCTTCTACACGACGCATGTCTCGGATCCCTTGCCGGCCGCGGTAGGGCTGGCCGTGCTCGATGTCGTTGCCGAGGAAGGGCTCGTCGACCGCGCCCGCCTGACAGGCGCGAAGCTCTTCGACGGACTGTCGCAACTGAAGCAGAGGTTCGAATGCGTCGGCGACGTTCGCGGCCGCGGCCTCATGCTCGGCGTCGAGATCGTTAAGCCGGGCCCGAGCAGGAGCGCCGATCACGAGCTTGGCGGCAGGATCGCCGCCGAGGCTTTCCGCCGGGGATTGAGCATGAACATCGTCAAGCTTCCCGGCATGGGCGGCGTGTTCCGCATCGCGCCGCCGTTGACGATTTCCGAGGAGGAGATCGACCTCGGGCTGGGCATCATCACGCAGTCCATCGAGGCGGCTCTGTCCCTCGGCGCGGGCCTTCCCGATCTTGCGGCAGAATAGGGAAGGCAGCCGATGACCGAAACGAATCGCACCGGCGGTGGCCTTGGCGACGGAGCCGGAACTCCGTCGCACGCGGCCGACACCATTCGTGTCCTTGTCGCCAAGCTGGGCCTCGATGGCCATGACCGCGGCGCCAAAGTGGTGGCCCGCATTCTGCGCGATGCCGGCATGGAAGTGGTCTATACGGGGCTCTACAAGTCGCCGAAGGACGTCGTCGCGGCGGCGATCCAGGAGGATGTCGACGTCATCGGCGTCAGCCTTCTTTCGGGGTCGCATGTCCCGCTGTTTCGCGAATTGTGCCGCTGCCTTCGCGAGGAGGGCGCCGAGCACGTTCTCGTGGTCGCCGGCGGCGTGATCCCCGAGCAGGACTATCCCGCCTTGCTGGAATGCGGCGTCGATGCGATCGTTCCGCAGGAGGCGCGTGCGGAGGTGATCGTCACGGCGATTGCCGACCTCGTTGCCGCCCGTGGCCGCATATGACCGTTGTCACGCAGCCCGGATCGGCGAAGCGCGGGGTCTACACGCCCTCCACGGAGTTGGCCGAGGACGTCCTGGCCGGGCGGCCGATCGCCATTGCCCGGATGATTTCCCGCGCCGAAGAGGGGCACAGGGAAGCGGCCTTTGCCCTGGGCGAACTCTACAAGCGCGGTGGAAGAGCTCATGTCGTCGGGATTACCGGCGTCCCGGGCGCAGGCAAGTCCACGCTCGTTTCCGCCCTGATCAAGGCCTATGCCGCCGAAGGCCACAAGGTCGGCGTCATTGCGGTCGATCCGAGCAGCCCGTTTTCGGGTGGCGCAATACTGGGCGATCGCGTCCGGATGAGCGATGCGGCCGCAGCGGGCAATGCCTTCGTGCGCAGCATGGCGACCCGAGGTCACCTCGGCGGACTGGCGCGCTCGACACTCCAGGCCGTCGATATCCTCGACGCGGCGGGTTATTCGCCGATCATCATCGAAACGGTCGGAGTGGGACAAGACGAGGTGGAGGTGGTCGCGGCGGCGCACACGATCCTCGTCCTGTCCGCGCCCGGCCTCGGTGACGACATACAGGCGATCAAGGCCGGCATCCTGGAAATCGCGGACATCCACGCCGTCAGCAAATGCGACAAGCCCGAGGCATCGGCAACGGTGTCGGCGCTTCGGGGGATGATGGCGCTTGGCGGAGACGGCACCGGTTCGGACTGGAAGCCGCCTGTCCTGCCGGTCAGCTCCGTTTCGGGCGAACGCATCCGCGAATTGAAGAACACCATCGGGGAGCACTGGGGGCATCTGAACGGAAGTGGCGAACTGGCCGACCGTCAGCGCAACATCTGCAGGACGCGCATTCTCGGAACGGCCAGGCACCTGTTTCAGCAGAAATTTCAGCGGGAGCCAGAGACGCTCGAGCGGCATGTTCGGGCCGTGGCGGACCGGCGGATCGATCCGTCCGTCGCCGCGCGCGCTCTGCTGGGTTGGGAGGATGACTCATGGACGACGTGAAACTGTTCTCGGGAGCGGCGATCGAAGACATCCGGCGAAGACAGACCGAATGGGAGGAGGGCGCTTTAGCCGCCGCTCTCGAAAGGCGGCCGGAGGAGAAGCCGGTGTTTGAGACGGAATGCGGCATCCCGCTGAAGCGGGTCTATACGGCGGCCGACATTGCCGATATTCCCGCAAGCGAGCTCGGTTTTCCGGGCGCCTATCCCTTCACGCGGGGCGTCTATCCGACCATGTATCGGGGCCGGACCTGGACCATCCGCCAGGTCGCCGGCTTCGGCAACCCCGAGGCGACCAACCAGCGCTACAAATACATGATCCAGACGGGTCAGACCGGTCTTTCGACCGATTTCGACCTTCCGACTTTGCTGGGGCTCGATTCCGACGACCCTATGGCCTTCGGCGAGGTCGGGCGTGTCGGCGTCGCCATCGACACGGTGGACGACGTCGACCGCCTGTTCGACGGCATCGACCTCGAGAAGATCTCGGTCTCTCTCACCATAAATCCCTCAGCCTGGGTCATCTACGCCATGTTCGTCACGGTGGCGGAACAGCGTGGTTGCGACCTGCATAAGCTCACCGGCACGCTGCAGGCCGACCCGCTCAAGGAATACGTTGCCCAGAAGGAATGGATCTACCCGGTCCGGCCGGCCGTCCGGCTGCTGCGCGACCTCATCATGCACAGCGCCTGCGCCACCCCGAAGATCAATCCCGTCAGCCTCAGCGGATATCACCTCTCGGATGTCGGCGGGAACGCGCTTCAGGAAATCGCTTTCATCATGGCTTTCACCATCGCCTATTGCGAAGAGGTGACCAAGGCCGGCATGGATATCGACGAGTTTGCCCCTCGCCTGTCGTTCTTCTTCATCAGTCATCAGGACTTCTTCGAGCAGATCTGCAAGTTCCGGGCCGCGCGGCGCGTCTATGCCAAGATCATGTCGGAGCGCTTCGGCGCACGCAGACCGGAGTCCATGCGTCTGCGCGTGCATGTGCAGACCGCTGCCATGAGCCTGACCAAGGTCGAGCACCACAACAACCTCATGCGAACCGCCATTCAGGCGCTCGGCGCCGTGCTCGGGGGATGCCAGAGCATGCATACCAACGGTCTGGACGAGGCTTTCGCCATCCCGACCGAGGAGGCGATGAAGCTCGCCATCCGAACCCAGCAGATCATCCGCGAAGAGATCAACGTGACCTCGGTGATCGATCCTCTCGGCGGCTCCTACTTCATCGAGCGGCTGACGAAGGACATGGAGGGCGAAGTCTGGAAGATGCTCGATGAAATCGACGAACGGGGCGGCGCGATCAAGCTGGTGGAGGAGGGGTGGTTCCAGCAGAAGCTCGCCGACTCCGCCTATGCGACCTTCAAGAAAATCGACTCGGGAGAAAAGATTTCGGTCGGCGTGAACAAATACGCCGATCCGGCGACCAGTACGGCGGATGTGCACATTCATCCTTATGACGAGCATTGCACGCAGCTGCAAATCGACCGTCTGAACGCCGTGAGGGCGAACCGTGACAACGGGCGCGTCCAGCGCCTCCTGAAGGAGCTTGCCGAGCAGGCGCAATACGAAGACGTCAATCTGCTGCCGAAAACGATCGAACTGGTGAAGGCCAAGGCGACGCTCGGTGAGATCTGCGGCGCTCTTCGGGAGGTCTGGGGCTCCTATGCCGAGCCGATGATCGTGTGAGGAGGGAGACGATGAACAACACTGTCATCTCCAAGAACGAGGGAGCGGTCGCCTGGGTAAGGCTGAATCGCCCGGAGCGGCTGAATGCGATGAATCGGCAGCTCGTTGACGGGCTCTCCCGGGCGCTCGCCGACGCGGAAGCGGACGAAGGCATACGCGCCGTGATTCTTCATGGCGAGGGCAGGGCGTTCTGTTCCGGCGACGACCTCAAGGATCTCGATGCGCAGACCGCTTGCGAGGCGGATACGCGAGCCTGGGTCGAGGCCATTCAGAACATCACGCTCCAGATCATGCAGTCGCGCAAGATCGTGATTGCGGCCGTGCACGGCTGGTGCGTCGGAGGCGCGCTGGAATGGGCCATCAACTGCGATTTCCGGCTGTTTTCCGAAAGTGCCCGCTGGTTCTTTCCCGAGGTGACCTACGGCTTGTTCGTGACGGGAGGCGTAACCGCATTGCTGACGAAGCAGGTCGGGCCACAAGTGACGAAGGAGCTTCTCATGCTCGGCGAGCGGCACGATGCGAGGAAGGCGCTGGACGTCGGCATCGCCTGGAAGGTCGTCCCGGACGATCGCCTGCTGGAGGAGGCGCGGGAACTGGCTCTGAGGATCGCGGAGCGTCCCGCAGACGCTGTCGCGGACGCCAAGCGCGCCATCAATGCCGGCCTTCACTCAACCCTTCAGGACGCTATGGCACGAGAGACCGCAGCCACGGTTCGTGGTTTCCTCTCTCCGCAGGCGCAGGCAAGAGCAAAAGAGTTTTGACCGTGTCGCAAACAACAGCCACCGTTTCCCGCTCGCCCGTTCCGGGCATGCACGACGACGAGATCGAAGACCGCGTCCTGCCGAAGATCCTTCTCCGTCAGGCCGAGCGTTTGGGATCGGCGCCCTTTCTCGATATTTGCGGGCGCCGGGCAAATTTCGAGGAGATGTTCGATGTCTCCTGGCGACTGGCGAGCGGTCTTCGCATGCTGGGCATCGGCAGGTCCGACCGGGTTGCGATGCTGCTTCCCAATTGCTTCGAACTCGTGGCGACCTGGTTTGCGGTTTCGAACCTCGGAGCCATCGAAGTCCCGAACAATCCCGGTCTGAAGGGCGAACTGCTCTGGCACAATCTGAACAATTGCGGGGCGGGGGTGCTGGTCACCGACGCGCGTGGCGTGATCGAGCTCGCAAGGTTGGAGCACAGGCTGCCGCACCTGCGTACTCTCGTCCTGGTCGGCGTCGATCCCGCCGAAGCGCGTGCGGCCGGCCTGCGGATCGACCGCATCCTCCGCTTCGAGGAATGCCTGGCCTCCCTGCCGGCCGTCGACCTTGCAGGGCTGCATTATTCCGACCCGATGGCGATCCTCTATACCTCCGGTACGACCGGCCCCGCCAAGGGCGCCCTGATGTCGCATCATCATTGCTATTCATGGGCGGCGGCCATGGCCGCCAATCTCGGATACAGCACCGACGACAGCTATTTTTCGGCATTGCCGCTGTTTCATACCGATGCCCAGATGTTCGGCGTCTACTTGCCTTTGATCTACGGCACCCGGGCGACGCTGGTCGAAGGGTTCAGCGCCTCGCGTTTCTGGGAGCAGGTTCGTGAAAGCGGTGCGAGCGCGACCAATCTCCTCGGAGCCATGGCCGTCATACTGATGCGGGCGGCGCCCTGCGAAGGCGACAAGGATAATCCGGTGCGGGTTTGCCAGTGCATTCCCATGGTGCCGGAAAAGGAGGCCTTCGAGCAGCGCTTCGGCATGCGCCTTGTCACTGGTTACGGCCAGACGGAAACCAGCTTCGTGACCCTCGACACGGTGGATGCCACGCGGCCGGGCTCTTGCGGAAAGCCGCACCCCGACTGGGAAGTGGCCGTCGTCGACGAAAAGGACAGGCCGCTGCCGCCGGGCACGGTCGGCGAAATCGTCTCGCGGCCGAAAAAGAGCTGGAGCATGTTTTCCGGCTACTACCGGGCAGACACCAAGACGGTGCAGACTCTGAGAAACCTCTGGTACCATTCCGGCGATGCGGGGGTGATGGACGAGGATGGCTGGCTCTACTTCAAGCACCGGCTGAACGAGGCCATCCGGCGCCGGGGCGAGAATATCTCTGCCTATGAAGTGGAAACGCTGGCCGAAGCGCATCCCGATGTCGTCGAGAGCGCCGCATTCGGCGTCGCGTCCGAGTTCACCGAGGAGGACATCATGGTGGTCGCTTCGCGCCGGCCGGGCTCGACGCTGACGCCGGCGGAACTGCTCGACCATTTCCGCGCGCTGGCGCCGCGCCATATGGTCCCTCGTTACCTCGAGATCACGGACGCGCCGCTTCCGCGCACCCCGACCGAGAAGATCGCCAGGAGCATCCTGCGGCAGCGCGGTGTCAGCCCGGGGACATTCGACCGGGGTTCACGCTGATCCCGCCTCACCGGCGCCCGCTCGGCTTGCCATCCTCCCTTCGATGCGAGAAGTAGGAGCGTATCGAATTGAGCTGCGGCAGCCGACGTCTGTAACCGGCAGCCGATCCACGCGGACTTCTCCGGATTGCGGCGGTCCGCCGAACCGGAGAAAGGGCGAATGACGACAATCACGATAGACGATGCGCTCGACCGCGCCGGAACCGGCGCCTACCAGCGCCGCCTCATCGCCATTTTCGGTCTGGTTTGGGCCGCCGACGCGATGCAGGTGCTGGCGGTCGGCTTCACGGCCGCATCGATCGCCGCCACTTTCGGGCTGTCGGTTCCGCAAGCGCTGCAGACGGGCACGCTGTTCTTTCTCGGAATGTTGTTCGGCGCCGCGGGTTTCGGCAGGCTTGCGGACCGTATCGGCCGCCGGCGCGTCCTGATTGCCACCGTCGCCTGCGACGCAGTCTTCGGCCTGCTGTCGGTCTTTGCACAGGATTTTTCTATCCTGCTTCTGCTGCGGTTCCTCACCGGCGCGGCGGTGGGGGGAACTCTGCCGGTCGACTATGCGATGATGGCGGAGTTTCTGCCTGCTCGCAATCGCGGCCGCTGGCTGGTGATGCTGGAGGGCTTCTGGGCCGTCGGCACGCTCATCGTTGCGCTCGCCGCATGGGGTGCGAGCCTCGCCGGGGTAGCGGACGCGTGGCGCTACATTTTCGCCGTGACTGCACTGCCGGCGCTGATCGGCGTGGGGCTGCGTTTCCTGGTGCCGGAATCGCCGCTCTATCTGCTTCGCCGCGGAAAGACCCCCGAGGCGAAGGCCATCGTCGATCGGATCCTCGTCGTCAACGGCAAGACGCAGCTTGGTGCCGATGCATCGCTGGTGCCGTCGCCGGTGGCGCAGAGCGCCGGCATTTTTTCGGTCGATCTTCGCAAGCGCAGCCTGATGATCCTGGCCATCTGGTTTCTGGTCTCGATATCATATTACGGCGTCTTTACCTGGATGCCTCCGCGGCTCGCGGGCGAAGGCTTCGGGTTCGTTCGGGGCTACGGTTTCCTCGTCGTCCTGGCGTTGGCGCAGATCCCCGGCTACGCGCTGGCCGCCTACGGGGTCGAGAAATGGGGCCGAAGACCTACCCTGATAGGCTTCTGCCTCCTCTCGGCACTTGGCTGCCTTCTCTTCGTGATTGCCGGCACTGCAACGCTGATCGGGGCTTCGCTCCTGATCATGAGCTTCGCCTTGCTCGGCACCTGGGGCGCCCTTTATGCCTATACGCCGGAACTCTATCCTACGGCATCGCGGGCGACGGGAATGGGTGCTGCCGGCGCCATGGCCCGGCTCGGCGGCTTGCTTGCTCCATCGCTGATGGGGCTGGTGGTGGCGCAGAGTTTCGGTCTCGCCATCGGCATCTTTGCCGGCCTTCTGCTCGTGGCTGCCGTTGCGGCCTTTCTGATCGACGCCGAGACGCGCCAGGTTTCGCTGGCCTGAGCTCTCCGCAATGATGTGAGCTCGCTGCGATTCCCGGCGGGTCGGCAGGCTCGTGTTCTACTCTGCCGCCTTACGCCGGCCGAGCGAGACGTCCGTCGTGTAGTTTTCGCGCATGAAGTCGATGAAATTCTGCTGGAACTGCCGCGTATGGGCATGCGCCAGCTCGTCGGCGAGGTCGACGTTCTTCACCCGGATCGCCTCGAGCATCAGATTGTGCTCGTCCGTCAGCAGATATCCTTCATGCGTTCGCTCCAGATACTCGAAATGGAGATGGAGCATCCGTTGCCCCTGGTTCAACAGCCGCTCGTAGAACGCGGCGAGATAAGGGTTCTTGCCGGCCGCGGCGATCGCAATGTGGAATTGCTTGTTCGCCTCCGACATCTGCAGATGATTGCCGGACTTCACCGCCGCTTCAAACTCCTTCTGCCGCCTGGCGATCGCCTTCAGGTCGGCCTCTGTCCGCAGCTCCGCGGCAAGGCGGGTGTTCATGCGTTGCGCGATATCAAGCGCTTCAACATATTTCGGGAAGGATCCGACCTCGATCGGCGCGACGATGGTGCTGCGGTTCGAAAGCGTGACGACGAGATCCTCGCCGGCAAGCCGGATCAACGCCTCGCGAACGGGTGAGCGCGACATGTCGAACCGCTCGGCGAGCGTGTTTTCGTCGAGAAGCTGGCCGGGAGGGATGGTCAGCGCCAGAATCTCGTTCCGCAACGTCTCGTAGACGCTTTTCCAGCCCGTACCCTTTGCCCGTTTCGTCTCTGTTTCCTCAGACACTTACGTCCCTTTCCCGTTGACCGGCTGCATAACGCCAGAACGCGCATCCCTAGACAATGTAATTTTTCCGCTTGACAATGTCGACACAGAGACGACATTAATTTGAATGTCGACACGAAGACGACACCAAAACTGAAGATCGGCTCCAAGCCGGCGAGAGGAACCGCGCGTCACGCGCACGTCAAACAGAGGAAACGACGATGCTTTCGAAGATGTTTTCGCCCGTGCTGCGGGTGCTGCCTGCGCTTGCCTTGATGACTGGACTTTCAACCGCTGCCGCCTCGGCCGAAACCGCCGAAGGCTACTGGCAAGGCGTACAGAAAGCCGGCGTTCTTCGTTGCGGCGCCGCGGTCGCACCGCCCTACGTCATGCGTGACCCGGCTTCCGGGGAATATTCCGGTTTCTTTGCCGATCTTTGCCGCGAGTTCGCCGATGCACTGAAAGTGAAGGCGGAATTCGTGGACACGAGCTGGGACAACATCGTCGCCGGACTCCAGGCGGGAAAATGGGACCTCTCCCTTGCGCTGAACAGGACGCCGGCCCGCGCTATGGCCGTGCAGTTCTCGATCCCCGCGATGGAATATCAGATCTCGCTCGCCTACAATAAGGAAAACCCCAAGGTCCCAAGCGGCGCGACGTCCGTTGCCGACGTCGACAAGAAGGACGTGACGCTGGCCGTCATGTCCGGGACTGCGCAGGACAAGGCGATTACCGCCGCGATCAAGAACGCGACGATTCTCCGGCTTCCCGGCAACGACGAGACACGACTCGCCCTCGTATCGCGGCGCGCAGATATCCTCGTCGATGCCTCCGACACCAATCAACTCTTCACCCAGTCCAATCCCGAGTGGGCGGTTGCGTTGAACCCGACGCCGGCACTGGCGAAGCAAGGCGTTGCATTCGGCATGCCGCATCGGTTGTCGGCGGCCGACGTCGAAGTGCTGAACATCTTTCTCGAGGAAAAGGTCGCGACCGGTCACGTGGATGAGCTGATCCGCAAGGCCGTCGACGAAGTGCTCAAGAGCGCTCAATGACGAGGGCCGGGCCGGGCACGCCACCGTTTGCCCGGCCTCTCATCCCTTCTTTTGACCAGCGAGATCGGCGATGACTATGTCCTTCAGTGCCCCCCTTGTCAAAATCCAGTCTCTCCACAAGAGCTATGGACCGCATATCCAGGTACTCAAGGGCTTGGACATCGAAATGAAGCCCGGCGAAAGGGTCGTAGTCATCGGCCCGAGCGGCGGCGGGAAGAGTACGCTGCTGCGCGTCATGATGGGCCTCGAGAAGATCGACAGCGGTGCGATCAGCTTCGGCGGCAAGCCATACATATCATCGCAGGGAGCCGACAAGAAAACCGTCATCGACACCGAGGTGCGGCGCTCGATCGGCATGGTGTTCCAGCATTACACGCTGTTCCCGCATCTGAACGTCACTCAGAACCTGATTCTCGCGCCGTGCAAGGTGCGCGGCGAGAACAAAGCCAGTGCCACTAAGCGTGCCCAGGCGCTGCTCGAGCGCTTTGGCCTTGGCGCAAAGGCCAATGCCTATCCGGCGCAGCTCTCCGGTGGCCAGAAACAGCGCGTGGCGATCGCCCGCGCTCTGATGCTCGACCCCAAGTTGATGTTGTTCGACGAGGTGACCTCGGCGCTCGATCCCGAACTCGTCGCCGAAGTCGAGCAGGTCATCCTGCAGCTTGCCGCCCAGGATATGCCGATGATGATCGTCACCCATGACATGTGGTTTGCGAAGAACATCGCCTCGCGCGTCATCTTCTGTGCCGGCGGCATCGTGGTTGAAGACGGGCCGCCGGAGCAGGTGCTTGGTTCTCCAAAGGAAGAGCGCACCCGCGAATTCATCGACCGCGTCTTCCATATCCGGCACTAGGAGCGAGCGATGGATTACACGTTCGACTTCCAGTCCATCTCCTTCGGGCCGCTATGGGAAGGGCTGATGGTCACGCTGCAATTGACAGCCGCTGCCAATCTCATCGGCGTCGTGCTCGGATTTCCGCTGGCACTCCTCATCATGAGCCGCTTTGCGCCGGTACGGGTGCCGGCGGTGCTTTTCGTCGAATTCTTCCGGTGTACGCCGGCGATCGTGCAGATCGTCTGGTTCTTCTATTGCGTGCCGATGCTGTTCAACGTCTTCCTCGGATCGATGACGATGGGCATCCTCGCACTCGGCCTCAATCTGATGGCCTTCAACGCCGAGGCATACCGCGCCGCGATCCAGGCGGTCCCACGCGAACAGCTCGATGCCGGCATCGCGCTCGGGCTCAATCCGCTCCAGCGCACCCTCCATATCGTCCTGCCGACCGCGGTTCGGGCTTCGATCCCGGTCCTGCTCACCAATGGTATCGGCATCTTCCAACAGAGCGCCCTGGTCGCGATCGTCGCAGTACAGGACCTCATGTATCAGGCGAAGACGCTCGCGACGGAGACCTATAGGCCGATCGAGACCTTCACGATCGTCGCGCTCGTCTATTTCGCCGTCTCGTTCCCAGTCTCGCAGATCGTCGGCTTTCTCGAACGTCGCCGTCAGCTGATGACGAGTTGAGGAGAATACTGATGGCTCTCGACTTCTCCATCGTCCTCCGCTTCCAGGAAGCCCTTGCGCTCGGTCTCTGGATGACCATCAAGCTGACGCTGATCTGCGTCGTCCTCGGATGCAGCCTCGGCTTCTTCATCGGTCTCGCCCGCGCATCGCGGAGCGGCATTCTGCGGGTCGTTGCCGGCATCTATGTCGAGTTCTTCCGCGGCACGCCGGTGCTGATCCAGCTCTTCTGGATATTCTTCTGCCTGCCATTGATCCTCGGCGTCGAGCTCTCCAATCTCGCCTCGGGAGTGATCGCACTCACCCTCTACATGGGCGCGATCACCAGCGAGACGTTCCGTGCATCGCTGAAATCCATCGGCCGCGAGCAACTCGATGCCTGCGTCGCGCTCGGCCTGCCGCGCCGGGTTCAGGTGACGAGCGTCATCCTGCCCCAGGCGGTGCTGCGCGCCGTCCCGACGCTGCTGTCGAATTGCGTCAGCCTGTTCAAGGAAAGCGCGCTCGTCTCGGCAGTCGGCATGGCCGACCTGATGTTCGTCGGACAGAACATTTCCAACAACACCGCGCGCCCGGTCGAGGTGCTGACGGTCGTCGCCCTCATCTACTTCGTCATTGCCTTCCCGCTGACGCGTGCAGTCACGCTCGTCGAGCGGCGCGTGCTCGCCAAGCTCGCCATCTGAACCGAATTCTTTCTAAAGGAGATATTCCATGAAACTGTCTGGCGTCATGCCCGCGCTCGTCACTCCGTTCGACGCGAACAACAGGGTCGACTTCAAGGCTTTTGAAAAGCTTCTGGCGCATCTGCGCGACGCCGGTGTCACAGGCTGGGTTCCGAACGGCTCGACCGGCGAGTATTTCAGCCAATCCACTGAAGAGCGCCGCGACGTGCTGCAATTGGTCAAGGATTTCGCCAGACCGGGGGAAATTCTGATCGCCGGCACCAACGCGTCGGCCACCCGCGAGGTCATAGAACAGACGGCGATCGCCAAAGAGATTGGCTACGATACTGTGCTGCTCGCTCCTCCGTTCTACACCCGGCCTACGCAAGCCGAACTGATCGGGCACTATGAAACCGTGCTCGGTGCCGTGGACGTAAACCTGGTCCTCTATTCCTATCCGGCCAAGGATGGGTCGGATATCGGTTACGAACTGATGGACCACTTCGCCGACAATCCGCGCGTGATCGGCATCAAGGAAAGCTCCGGGGTGCTGCAGCGCGCAATCGACATCGCCAGTCGCTACGACGGCCGCATTCAACTGGTTTCCGGCTCGGATGACATCGCGCTCGACTTCATGTTCTGGGGAGCAGAGAGCTGGATCTGCGGACCGTCGAACTGCATGGCCAAGGCCTGCTGTGACCTCGACCGGACCTTCAAATCCGGCGATCTGGATACGGCACGTCAGCAGATGAAGACGCTCTTCCGGGCGATGAACATCCTCGAAAGCGGCAAGTTCGTCCAGAAGATCAAATATGGTTGCGAACTTCAGGGTTTGCCCGTGGGTGAGTGCCGCGCGCCACTCGGTCCTCTGACCGAGGATGAAAAAGCCGAGTTCCGCGCCGCGATGGAGCCGATCCTGAACTGCTAGAGCGGGATGACGAAAAGCGTGCGGTTATCCGCCCGCATCCCGCGTCTCAAAGATCATCGTGACCTGAGAGCCGGGGGAGAAATGGAAGTTGCTCTTCGGTTCTCACGCTCAGGATTAGAGGATAGATCGTGTCTCCCATCGCAGTCGTCGGCGCCGGCATCATCGGTGTCACCATCGCCTTCGAGCTTCAGCGCCGCGGACTGAACGTGGTGCTGGTCGACCGCGACGGGCCTGGCAAAGGTGCCTCCTATGGCAATATGGCCTCGATCGCGATCACGGAGTTCATGCCCGCCTCGCGGCCTTCGGTCTGGGCGAAGATGCCGAAATGGCTTGTCGATCCGGAAGGACCGGTGCGCATCCGCCCCTCCTATCTGCCGAAACTCGCGCCCTGGTTTCTTCGGTTTGTCGAAGCGAGCCGTCCGTCGCGTGTGAGGGAGCTGGAGGCAGCAGGGGCCGTGCTGTGCAGCCGCGTCTACGAAGATCTTCTGCCTCTCCTCCGAAGGGCGGATCTTGAGGACATGTTGACCGAGGAGGGCTGCCTCAGCCTCTATGCGGACGAAGCCGAGTTTCGGGCGGACCGGGAGCATATAGAGGTTCTCGAACGCTTCGGCTTTCGTCACGAAATCCTGGACGCGTCCGGGATTCGCGACCTTGAACCCGCATTGACGTCGAAGATCGAGAAGGCGGTTCTTTTTCCCGACAATCGTTCCGTCGCCGACCCTTACAAGCTCGTGGTGAAACTGAGTGAGAAATTCCTGTCGCTGGGCGGCAGGATCGAGCAAGCGGAGGTCCTCGGCTTCAAGCATGCGGATGGTGTCAAAGGGCTGCGCCTCGACGAGGGTCGCTCGCTGGATGCATCCGCGATCGTGCTTTGCGCCGGCGCCTATACAGGCAGGTTGTCGCGACTTCTCGGCGAGCCGATCCCGCTCGAAACCGAACGCGGATACCACACCCAGATCATGGCTTCAGGCATTTCGATGCGCCATTCGGTGATCTGGCCGGCGCGTGCATTCATGGTCACTCCGACTGCCGGCGGCATCCGCGTCGGCGGCACGGTGGAGATGGCCGGCCTCGACGCCGCTCCGGACTATCGGCGGGCAAAGGTGCTCGTCAGGCGGGCGCAGGACGCCCTGCCGGATTTGCGACCTGAGAAGGCCACGGAGTGGATGGGCCATCGGCCGGCGCTCCCCGACACGGTGCCCATCATCGGCCCTTCGGCGAAGCATCCCGGCATCTTCTACGCCACGGGTCACGGGCATCTGGGGCTCACCTATGCGGCGACGACCGCGCGGCTCATCGCCGACCTCGTCACGGGCGCCCAACTCCCGATCGACATCAAACCATACCGCGTGAACCGGTTCTGATTTCAGAACGGGCGGCGACCAGAACGAATGGAGCGAAGAATGCGCAACGGCCTCTTTATCGACGGAAAATGGGTGGCACCGGTCAAAGGCGGAACTTTCGACATCGTCAATCCGGCCACGGAAGAGGTCATTCACAAGGCTGCCGCAGCGAGCGCCGAGGATGTGGACATTGCCGTCACGGCGGCACGCCGTGCTTTCGACAAGGACGGCTGGCCGAAGCTTTCCGGCCGAGAGCGCGCGCGCTACCTCCGGGCGATCGCCGACGGCATCCGGGCACGGCAGGGGGAGATCGCGAGGCTGGAGGTTATCGACAACGGCAAGCCGCTTCCGGAAGCGGATTGGGACGTCGCCGATGCCGCCGGCTGCTTCGATTTCTACGCCGGACTTGCCGAACAGCTCGACAACGATCCGCAGGAGCCCATCGCGCTCGCCGATGCCCGGTTCACCTCGAAGGCCGTCAGGGAGCCGATCGGTGTTGCCGGCGCCATCATCCCCTGGAACTACCCGCTTCTGATGGCCGCCTGGAAGGTTGCTCCGGCGCTCGCCGCCGGCTGCACGGTCGTGCTGAAACCGGCGGAGGTTACGTCTCTTACCGCACTGGAACTCGCGGCGGTGGCCGACGAGGCGGGCTTGCCGCCGGGGGTCCTCAACATCGTGACAGGGGCAGGCTCCGTTGCCGGGCAGGCGCTCATCGACCACAAGGCGGTCGACAAGCTGGCCTTCACCGGCTCCGGTCCGGTCGGTTCGAAAATCATGGCTGCTGCGGCTCGCGACATTAAGCGGGTGAGCCTGGAACTTGGCGGCAAGTCGCCTTTCGTCGTTTTCGACGATGCCGATATCGACGAGGCGGTCGAATGGATCATGTTCGGGATCTTCTGGAACCAGGGTCAGGTCTGCTCGGCCACGTCGCGCGTCCTCGTGCAGGAGCGGATCTATGATCGCCTGCTGTCGCGTCTGATCGAGGAGACGAAAAAGATCATGATCGGCAACGGCCTCGAGGAAGGCGTACTGCTCGGGCCGCTCGTCTCCAGGCGCCAGTACGAGCAGGTGCTCAGGGCGATCGAGGCGGCGAAAGCGGCCGGCGCGACCATCGCATGCGGCGGCAAGCGCCCTGAAGGTTTCGACAGGGGTTACTACCTCGAGCCGACGATTCTGACCGACGTGCCCTTGGAAAGCGACGCGTGGCGCGAGGAGATTTTCGGGCCGGTCCTCTGCATCCGCCCGTTCTTGACGGAAGACGAAGCAATCGAGCTTGCAAACGATTCCCGCTTCGGCCTCGCTGCGGCTGTCATGTCGAAGGACGATGTCCGCGCCGAACGGGTCGCCGCCGCCTTCCGCGCCGGCATCGTCTGGATCAACTGTTCGCAGCCGACCTTCACCGAGGCGCCCTGGGGCGGTTACAAGGAGTCGGGCATCGGCCGCGAGCTCGGCCGCTGGGGTCTCGAAAACTATCTCGAGACGAAGCAGATCACCCGTTTTGCCGCTGGCGAGAAATGGGGTTGGTACATCAGATGACCGGCAATATTTCGATGGATTGGGACAACTCGCTCGACCTACTTCTGGTTCATTGCCAGGGCGAGATCGGCAAGGTGATCGTGGGCGGTGCGCCGGAAATCCTGGGCGCGACCATGCTCGACAAAATGAACCACATCAACATGGTGGACGACAGCCTCCGCCGCTTCGTGACCTTCGAGCCGCGCGCCGGCGTTGCCATGTCGGTCAATCTGCTCGTCGCGCCGACGCGGCCCGACGCCGATGCGGGCTTCATCGTGCTGCAGGCCGACCGCGCTCACCCCATGTCCGGCAGCAATTGCATCTGCGTCGTGACCGCACTGCTTGAAAGCGGACGGGTTGCGATGCGCGAACCCGAAACGATCGTCCGGCTCGACACGCCTGCGGGATTGATCGTCGCACGGGCCGATTGCTTCCAAGGGCGCTGCCTCTCGGTCAGCCTCGACAATGTGCCAAGTTTCGCGGAAGCGTTGGACCGGGACATAGAGACGCCGCGCTGGGGCCGCATCAAAGTCGATGTGGCTTTCGGAGGCGTCTATTACGCGATCGTCGATGTCGACCAAATCGGCAGCGATATCGCACCGGCCAATGCGCGCTATCTGGCCGAGGCGGGCATCGAGCTGAAGTCGTTGCTTGCCGAGCAGGTGAAAGTAAAACATCCGGATCTCCTCGGGGTCGATGAGATCGCCTATGTGATGTTCCGCGGCCATGAGCCTGACGGGGTGGTTCGCACATGTACGACACTTAAACCGGGCCGCGTCGACCGGTCGCCGTGCGGCACGGGAAGCTCGGCAAACCTTGCGACGCTCTATGCGCGCGGTGAAGTTGTCGTGGGAGACCGGCGGACGTCCCGTTCGATCATCGGCGGCGAATTTGTTGCCGAAGCGATCGGCATCACGGAAGTGGGCGGGCATCCCGCGGTGCTGCCCCGGATCACGGGGCGCGGCTGGGTCTACGGTCGCGAACAGCTCCGTATTTCCGATGAGGACCCCTTCAAGAATGGTTTTGCACTCTCTGACAGTTGGGGACCACAGGTTCACTTGCTGACGGAGGAAGAATGATGGCCGACGAACCGGAGTCGCTCGACGGCCAGAGAGTGCTCGTGACCGGAGCCTCCGGTGGCATTGGCGCATCGATCGTCGAACGCCTCGCTGCCGAAGGCGCCCGGCCGTTGATCCACTACGGTAAAGACAAAGCCGCCGCCGAGGCGCTTCTTGCCCGCATTTCCGGGCGCGGCATCATCCTCCAGGCTGACCTGTCCCATTCCGAAGGCCCTTTCGAACTTTGGCGCAAGGCCGAAGAGGCGGTCGGGCGAATACACGCCCTGATCAACAATGCGGGCATCCGCACCGAGATATCGATCGACGCCGATCCCACAGCCTGGAAGGCGGCCTGGCAAAGGGAGTTTCAGGTGAACTTCTTCGCAGCCGCAGATCTCTGCAAGGAGGCGCTCAGGCATTTCAAGGCGAATGGAGGTGGCCGAATCATCAGCATGGCGAGCCGGGCAGGTCAGCGCGGCTACGCCGCCGACGCCATGCCGTATGGTACCACGAAAGCGGCACTCGTGAACCTCACAAAGTCGATTGCCCGCAGCTTCGGCCGGGACGGCGTCGTCGCCATCGCCGTCGCTCCCGGCTGGGTGCGTACCGGCATGGCCGAGGATTTCGTCGCCCAGTACGGCAAGCAGGCGGTGGTCGCCGACATTCCAATCGGCGAAATGGCGGAACCGACCGAAGTGGCCGAACTGGTCGCATTCCTGTTGCGCTCGTCGCAATCGTCGCTGAACGGGGCGACGCTCGACGTCAACGGCGGCAGCTACATCCGATAAGAGAGTTTAGGAGCTGGGCATGAAGAGGTTCCAAGGCAAAGTCGCCATTATCACGGGCGGAGGCGGCGGCATTGGCTCTGCGGTCTCGCGCAGGCTATCGGACGAAGGCGCATTGGTCGTCGTCTCCGACGTAAACGCCGATGCGGCGGACGACGTCGCGGCGGAGATCGTGGCGGCGGGCGGCTCCGCGATCGCAATCGCCGCCGACATCGCCCGGAAGGAGCCATGCTTCAGCCTCATTGCTCAGGCTTTCGATCAGAGGAAGCGCATCGACATTCTCGTCAACAACGCGGGCATCAACCGGCGCGGCAACCTCCTGTCGCTCACGGACGACGACTGGAATGCGAGCTTCGCGGTAAACCTCGATTCGATGTTCCACCTATGCCGCGCAACCATCCCGCACATGATCGATGCCGGCGGCGGCGCGATCGTCAACACCGCCTCGCAATGGGGCCTTTACCCGGCACCAGATCACATCGCCTACAACACGACCAAAGCGGCGGTCGCGGCGTTCACGCAGAATCTGGCCCGGGACTATGCTCCGCATAAGATCCGCGTCAACGCCGTGTGCCCCGGCGAGATCCACACGCCGATGCTCGAAGCGGGCGTGAAGCGATCAGGACGAACCATTGCCGACCTCGACAAACTCGTTCCCTTCGGGCGGATCGGAAAACCAGAAGAAGTGGCAGCCCTCGTCGCTTTCCTCGCATCAGACGAGGCCGCCTTCATGTGCGGCTCGCTCGTTGAACTAACGGGTGCGCAGGCCGTGGCATAGAGCACTTCCAGGAAGAGGGTGTAACGTCGATGGCCGGGCAATCACCTCGACCAACTCTCCGGCTTCCAAGTGCCGTTTGACCTCGTATGCGATGCACGCTTCGGCGCCGTTGGCGACAACGCGCGCAGCGTCCGGGAGTTCGGCGTCACACACAGACAATGCTACCGATTCAGGTGCTTTTTATCTTGCCGTTCATTCCATTGGGGTAAAAGCCACCCTTGCTGACGCCTTCCTTGTCGGAGAGATAAACGATGCGTAGCACCTCTTGCGGGGTTCGGGTGAACGCGATCGCATCCGGCGTCGAGGGAACGATGTTGGCCTTGCCATCCATCTGAATGCCCTGATCCTTGTCTTCCGCGCCATCAATTTTATCCCGTGCGTCGGATACCGCTTGCGCGGCCTTCCAGGCTTCTTCGCCCTTTCGGTAAAGGGTGGATCGCGCCATGCCCATGTGATAGGCCTCGACTGCCAGGATGCCGGCGGCGGCGGCGAGAAAGTCCTTGTTCTTGAGGACGGTGGCTGCTCCGGCATAGGCGGTAACGCCAACATCTTCGAATAGCATGCCGCCGAGCACGAAGTTCGTCTCATTACCGAACGGATCAAAGTCCTCGCCGAGCCCCGCCGCTTTCGCGACCGCGGCGAAGCCGGCGTCGAAATCAATGGCCGGCCTCGGCACAGCCTGATCTGCGAGCGTCTTGCGATAGAATCTGACGTGCGCAAGTTCGTTTTCCGCAACCTCCCGCATGAACGCGCCAATCGCAGGGGTAGCGAAGGAGACTTGCTTGCCGCCGGTCACCGGGCCGGCGTCAGAACCTGCATCGGAATCATCGACTTTGCCAGTCGTGCCACGCAGGTAGTACTCAGCTTCCATGTATTCGAGGTTGAGCGCAAATTGGAATATGTCCTCGTCCTCGACGTCACTCGGCTCGTCGGCCTGCGATATCGAGGGGAAGCCTGCGGTTGAAACGAGCGTCGCCCCGAGGCCAAGCTGCAAAAGGCGGCGGCGCGGAAGGAAAATTGATGGCAGTGCACGGATCATGGCTTCCTCCTTGAAGCCCGCCCGGCGTCAGTCTTGGCTCCTCAGGTGCGGGCCAACTCTATCGAACCTTGCACGAGGCGAAATGTTCCGGAACATGCTTGCTGTCGCCCCTTATCCGAATTCGTTTCAGGCTTGCTGCATCGCGTCCGCGCGTAACCGGTTCGAAATCTGCTGTACCGCCGCTCGATAATCCCATAAGATGTCTGCGACAACTAACAGTCGTAGTCATATGATGATTTTAGATGCGGGGTATGGGAATATTCATGCCGAGTACGAAAAAGGGAGGCGCTCGCCCGTCGCTGTCCTCGCAGGTGGCAGACGCCATAAAGGCGCAGATCGAGGCGGGATACTATGCGCCGGGCGACAAGTTGCCGACCGAGCCGGCTTTGATCGACAAGTTCGGCTTCAGTCGGACGGTGGTGAGGGAGGCGATCGCGGCGCTTAGGGCCGATGGCCTGGTGGAGTCGCGGCAGGGGTCGGGCGTCTTCGTGATAGGGCCGCGGCAGAGCGACCCGGGCCTCAGGCTTTTCACCGGCGAGACCGACAAGATTTCCGATATCATCGAGGAGCTCGAACTGCGCATCGGCATCGAAGTCGAGGCGGCAGGCCTGGCGGCGGCGCGCAGTTCCCCGGCGCAGGAGGCCGAAATCCAGACCCAGGTCGAGCGCTTTGCCCATCTCGTCGCCGAAGGAAAGCCCACGGATGAGGCCGATTTCCAGTTTCACATGGCTATAGCGACGGCCACCAACAACACCCGCTTCCGCACCTTTCTGGAGCATGTCGGGCGCCGCATGATCCCGCGCGTGAAGTTTCGCACGGTCATGGGCGGCGTGGATCCGTTGCCGAGCCGGGACGAGCCCATTCTCCTCGAACACCGCGAGATCGCCGAGGCGATCCTCGCACGGGATCCGGACCGGGCCCGGGAGGCCATGCGCCGCCATCTCGTCACCGGGATCAAGCGGTACCGCTCGCTGACGACCTGGCGCCCGAGTGAAAAATCCGGCGAGGTTGATTGACTCATCTCAAAAGTCATCATATGAATTTTCCATCTTAAGCTCGCAGTCGGAGGGAATTCATTGTCGCCTGAAGAAATCAAGTCGCGTGTCGGTTCGGGGCTCTTGTCCTTTCCGGTCACGCACTTCACGTCGGACTACAAGCTCAATCTGGAGAGCTACCGACGTCATGTGGAGTGGCTTTCCGGCTTTGAGGCCGCGGCCCTGTTCGCTGCCGGCGGCACCGGCGAGTTCTTTTCGCTCTCGCCGAACGAAGTGGGCCAAGTCACCCGTGCGGCCAAGGACGTATCGGGCGAGGTGCCGATCATTGCGGGTTGCGGCTACGGCACGTCCCTTGCCGTCGAGACGGCGAAGATCGTCGAGGAGGCGGGTGCCGACGGTATTCTCCTGCTGCCGCACTACCTGACGGAAGCGCCGCAGGAAGGCATCTATGCCCATGTGAAGGCCGTCTGCGATTCGACGGGCCTCGGCGTCATTCTCTACAACCGCGCCAATTCGGTCGCCAACGCCGACACGGTCGCGCGCCTTGCCGAGGCCTGCCCCAACCTGATCGGCTTCAAGGACGGCACCGGCAAGGTGGACCTCGTGCGTCATGTGACGGCGCGGCTCGGCGACCGGCTCTGCTATATCGGCGGCATGCCGACCCATGAGCTCTTCGCGGAAGGCTTCAACGGCGTCGGCGTCACGACCTATTCGTCGGCGGTTTTCAATTTCGTGCCGGAACTGGCGCAGCGCTTCTACCGGGCCATGCGTGCCGGTGACAAGGCGGTGATGGAAGGCATTCTTCATACGTTCTTTTTCCCCTTCGCGGCCCTGCGTGACCGCAAGGCCGGCTATCCGGTTTCGATCATCAAGGCGGGGGTGGAGCTTGCCGGTTTTGCGCCGGGCCCGGTTCGCCCGCCTCTGGTCGACCTGACCGGCGAGGAGCGGGAGATCTTGCAGGGGCTGATAGAGGCATCGCGCCGCTGAAAAGAAACATCGGGCCGGGCGCCAGGAGGATGGCGCCCGCCTTAAACGTCGTCGTTCCAACTGGGGAGGAGTGCAATGGGAAACAAATCTGTTCGCGTCATCGCGGGCGCAATGGTGGTGGCCGGCTGGGCCGGCTGCGCCGGCGCGCAGAGCGCCTCGGAAATCAAGATCGTCCTGCCTGAACAGCCGGCCAATCTTGAGCCCTGCGGCACCATCATCACCAATGTCGGTCAGATATTGAGCCGCAACGTCGTCGAGCCGCTGACCATCGTCGATCCGAAAAGCGGTCAGCCGACACCCGGTCTTGCGACCGAGTGGAAGCAGACCGATCCGAACACCTGGCAGCTCAAGCTGCGTCAAGGAGTCAAGTTCCAGGACGGAGCCGCTTTCAATGCCGAGGCGGTCAAATTCTCGATCGAGCGGATGACCGGCGGCAAGCTGACCTGCAGCAACATCGCCAAGTTCGGCGATGCCAAGCTGACGGTCACGCCGATCGATGACCTGACGGTCGAGATCAAATCGGACAAGCCGCAGCCGATTCTGCCGACGCTGCTCAGCGTGGTCATGATCGTCTCGCCGAACACGCCGGCGGACAAGGCTGTGAACGACCCGGTCGGAACCGGGCCGTTCAAGCTTTCGAGCTTCACCCCGCAGACGGTCGTGCTGGAAGCCTTCGACGGCTACTGGGGCGAGAAGCCGGCCATTGCCAAGGCCAGCTATGTCTGGCGCCCGGAATCCTCGATTCGCGCCGCCATGGTGGAGACCGGGGAGGCCGATCTGACACCGTCCATTGCGATCCAGGATGCTACCAATCCGGAAACGGACTTCGCCTATCTGAACTCCGAAACCACCGCGATCCGCATCGATGCCGGCTTTGCTCCGCTCGACGACATCCGAATCCGCAAGGCGCTGAACCTGGCGATCGACTGGGATGGTCTCGCGCAGCTTTTCGGCGAGGACGTACAGCGGGCTTCGCAGATGGTCGTCACCGGCATCAATGGCCACGACGACAAGCTGGCGCCCTGGGCCTTCGATGCCGAAAAGGCGCGCGCACTGATTGCCGAGGCCAAGGCCGCGGGCGTACCGGTCGATACCGAAATCGAACTGATCGGCCGCAACGGCATCTACCCCAACGGTACGGAAGCCATGGAAGCCATGATGGCCATGTGGCAGGATGTCGGCCTGAACGTCAAGCTGACGATGCTCGACGTGAACGATTGGCTGCGCTACCTGCAGAAGCCTTTCCCGGAGAGCCGCGGGCCGAACCTGCTACAGATGATGCACGACAACAACAAGGGTGATGCTGCCTTCACCGTTCCGATCTTCTACACCTCGGGCGGAAGCTATTCGACCTTCGAGGATGCGGGCCTCGACAAGGAGGTCGCCGATGCCATGGCTGCCACCGGCGAGGACCGTACGGCAAAGTTCAAGGCGATCTTTGCGAAGGTGCATGACGATCTCGCGGTCGACATCCCGATGTTCCACATGATCGGCTACACCCGGGTCGGCAGCCGCCTCGAGTGGAAGCCGGACATCACGACCAACAGCGAGATCCCGCTCGCCAATATCGCCCTCAAAGACTGAGTGCCACCATCCGGGCGAGCGCGCGGCACGTTCGCGCGCTCGCATGAACTGCAAGGGAATCCAGAGGCTCCGCATGATGCTCGGCTATATCGGCCGGCGGGCATATCACAGCGTAATTTCGGTGATCGGCCTGCTGACGCTCGTCTTCTTCCTCACGCGTTTGACCGGCGATCCGTCGGCCCTCTACCTGCCGCTCGATTCAAGTCTCGAGGCGCGCCAGGCCTTCGCCCGCCTGAACGGACTGGACCAGCCGATTTACGTGCAGTTCATCCAGTATCTGCACAACCTCCTGTCCCTGGATTTCGGCCAGTCCCTGCGACAGAACCGGTCGGCGATCGAGGTCGCTCTGGAGGCCTTTCCGGCCACGTTGAAGCTGGCTTTGGTCGCGATGACGCTCGCAACCGTTCTGGCCATCGTCGTCGGCGCGCTGGCCGCTGCCCGTCCCGGGAGCCTGTTCGACCGCGTCGCCGGCCTCGTTTCGCTGGCGGGTGCGAGCACCCCCGATTTCTGGATCGCGATCGTCGGCATTCTCGTGTTCGCGGTCGGGCTCGGCATGTTGCCGACGTCGGGTACGGGCACTGCCCTGCACTGGATCATGCCGATCGTCGTGCTGATGCTGCGTCCTTTCGGGCTCCTGGTCCAGGTTGTGCGTGGCACGATGATCTCTGCACTCGCCTCGCCCTTTATCAAGACCGCCCACGCCAAAGGCATGAAGCGTCGCAAGATCATCTTCGGTCACGCGCTCAGGAACTCGCTGCTGCCGGTGATCACCGTCGCTGGTGACCTGGCGACCGGGCTGATCAATGGCGCCGTCGTCGTCGAGACGATCTTCGGCTGGCCGGGCATCGGCAAGCTGATGATCGATTCGATCATTCAGCGCGATTTCGCCGTGGTGCAATCGACGATCCTCGTCACGGCAATCGCCATCTTCATCGTCAACATCGCGATCGATCTTCTTTACGCAGTGCTCGATCCGCGCATCCGCTACTGAGGGGAGGCGACAATGACCGACCTGGCATTGCCATCCGTAAGATCGCCCGGCGCCCTGCGGCAGCTCGCAATTTATCTCACCCGGGACAAGCTGGCGCTCTGCGCAGCCGTCTTTCTCTTCGTGCTCATCGTCTGCGTGCTTGTCGGACCGCTCTTCGTCGGCGAACTTGCGGGCAAGCTCGGGCTCAGGCAACGCAACCTGCCGCCCTTCGCACTGGAGCACGGGTTCATCTACATTCTGGGAGCCGATACGCTCGGGCGGCCGATCCTGGCGCGGCTGATCGTCGGAGCGCAGAACACCCTCGGCATCGCGGCCGCTGCCGTCTTCTGCTCCATGGCTTTAGGCGGCATTCTCGGCCTTGCCGCCGGCTATTCGGAGCGCTGGTACAGCCACGTAATACTGCGCCTGGCCGATGTGGTGATGAGCTTTCCCTCGCTGCTGCTTGCCCTGATCGTGCTCTATACGCTCGGTCCCAGCATGACGAACCTGGTGATCGTGCTGGCGATTACCCGCATGCCCATCTTCATCCGCACCGCACGGGCCGAAGTGCTCGAACTGCGCGAACGCATGTTCGTCAGTGCCGCGCGCTCCATGGGCGCGAGTACCGGACGCATCCTGTTCCGTCATATCGCACCGCTCGTGCTGCCGACGCTGGTAACGATAGCCGCAATCGATTTCGCTACCGTTATCCTGGCCGAATCCTCCTTGAGTTTCCTCGGGCTTGGCATTCAGCCTCCGGATTTCACCTGGGGCGCCATGGTGGCCAACGGCCGCGGTTATCTGAAGACGGCGTGGTGGATCGCTTTCTGGCCGGGACTCGCGATCCTGCTAACGACGCTTTCCCTGAACATTCTCGCCAGCTGGGCCCGGACCGTCGCCGATCCGCTGCAGCGCTGGCGTCTGCAATCGCTGCGAAAGGCTCCGCGATGAACGCGCCGGACAAACCCATACTGCGGATCGACAAACTCACGGTCGACTTCCTCTCCGAAGGCGATCCCGTGCGTGCCGTCGACGACGTCTCGTTCGACGTCTGCCCGGGGGAAACCCTCGTCATCCTGGGCGAGAGCGGATCGGGAAAGAGCGTCAGCACCGGAACGGTGATGGGGCTGATCGATTGCCCGCCGGGCGACATCGTCTCGGGCTCGCTGGTGTTCGACGGGACGGATCTTTCCCGCCTCGATGACGAAGGCCGGCGTGAACTGAACGGCCGCCGCATCGCCATGATCTTCCAGGATCCGCTGGCCTATCTCAACCCGGTCTATACTGTCGGCAGGCAGATCGCCGAGGTGTTCGAGAGCCATGGCGGAGGCGAGGGGGGTGCGGTGCGCGACAAGGTCGTTCGGCTGCTCGAACGGGTCGGAATTCCTGAAGCTGACGAGCGGATCGACTATTATCCGCACCAGTTCTCGGGCGGACAGAGGCAGCGCGTGATGATCGCCATGGCGATCGCGCTGAAGCCGGACATCCTGATCGCCGACGAGCCGACCACGGCACTCGACGTCAGCGTTCAGGCACAAATCCTCGAACTCCTGCGGGACCTGCAGCGCGAGACCGGCATGGCGCTGATCATGATCACCCATGATCTCGAGGTCGCCGCGGCCATGGCGGACCGGATCATCGTGATGAATGGCGGCAGGGTGGTGGAGAGCGGCAAGGCCCAGGACGTGTTCACCAATCCGAGCCACGCCTATACCCGCCGGCTGATGTCGGCCGTGCCCCATGCCGACGCGCCGAAAGCGCCTCGGAATGCCGCACAAGGCGAGGTCCTGCTGCAGGTCGCCCATTTAAGCAAGCATTACAAGCTTGGGTCCGGTCCGTTCTCGCCCAAGCGGGAGTTCAAGGCCGTGGACGACGTCAGTTTCACGCTTCGTCGCGGGGAAACGGTCGGTATCGTTGGCGAGTCCGGTTCGGGTAAATCGAGCATTGCACGCATGCTGCTGAGACTGAACGAGCCCACGTCGGGCGCGGCACTCTTTGCCGGCGAGGACATTTTCAAGCTCAAGGGCAGGGCGCTCAACGGTTTCCGCCGAAGGGTGCAGATGGTGTTCCAGGATCCATTCGGGTCGATGAATCCGCGCATGAACGTCCGCTCGATCATTTCCGAACCCTGGGCGATCCATGGGGATATCCTGCCGCGCGAACGCTGGAACGACCGTGTCGTGGAGCTGCTGGAGCTTGTCGGCCTGAAGCCAGAGCATGCCGAACGGCATCCGCATCAGTTTTCGGGCGGGCAGCGGCAACGCATCGCCATTGCCCGGGCACTCGCCAGTGAACCCGAGCTGATCGTCTGCGACGAGGCGGTTTCGGCGCTCGACGTGTCGATTCAGATGCAGGTCATCGAGCTTCTGGCCGATCTCCGCCAGCGCCTCGGCCTCTCCTACGTCTTCATTACCCACGATCTGCCCATCGTGCGCCAATTCGCCGACCGGATCCTGGTGATGCAGCGCGGCAGGATCGTCGAGGAAGGCGAGACGGAAGCCCTTTTTGTCTCGCCTCGGCATGAATACACGCAAGCTCTGCTGCGGGCCGTTCCGCAGCCGAAGTGGTTGCAGCGCGATCCGGCCGTGGTTGCCGAGTAGAAAGCTGGAGGCGGCGGGTATTCTTGTCAGTCTCTGTGGGGCTTGACTTCAGGGCTTAGACTGCGTCGCGCTTTAGTCGCTCAAAGACCTTCGGGCAGAACACCTACTGCCAAGCAGTTCCACGCCCTAACGAAGTCTTCACGATGTCTCCTGCCAAAAGGCGCCTAGCCGCGATGTTCGTTTCCCTTGTAAGCCGGTGGCACAGCTCTCGACCGCGCAGGAAACCGTCGTGCGCCTCCATGTTGCCCGTGCGCTAGGGCGCCAGCCGCTGCCGGTCGACCTTTGTCAGTTTTGATCGCCAGCGCGTCAACGAATTTTCTGCCTGACGTCCTGCACAGCGAATATGTCAGTCATGTCGCGATCGGACCGCTCCGCCCTCTGATGCCCGCCCGGGGTTGCGTCGATGAGCTGCGCAGTTATGCGCACCCTGTTTCCCGGTTTGCGGACGCTGCCTTCCAGCACGCAGTGCACGCCGAGTTTCACGCCCGCCTGCTGCACATGGACGTTCTTGCCCTCGAACGTGAACGATGAGTTTCGGGCGATCACAAAGAGCTGCGACAGCTTTGACAAGGCCCTGATAATGTCCTCTGAGATGCCATCGGCGAAATATCCCTGCTCGGCATCATGACTCATATTCGCGAAGGCCAGCACGACTATCGACCATTTCGGCGATGGTGCCGTCGCCGACCGGCTTGTCGCGGTTTCGGGGTGGCGTTTGCCTTGATCTCTGCGTTGCCGCCCGCAGCGAATATACTCGGATAGGCTCCGCGATGTTACAAGGAAGGGGCCGCCGCTCGACGTTTCCACATATGAAGCTATCTACCTGCTGAAAAAGCAGGACGCCTTTGTCCCGTACCTGCCGCTCTGTTACGTGGCCTTTGTTCGAAGGGAGGACCCATATGCTATTCCGTCCCGGAGCTCTCGTCGCAGCGACCATGCTCTGCCTGCCGGCGTCTGCCGAGGAGACAGTACGGATATCCGGCTGGGGTGGGTCCGAGGTCGCCATTGTCAACGGGCTATTGACGAACGTTGTTGCCGAAAAGCTCGCGAAAGAGGGAATCAGGGTAAAGTACGAGCCTGTTGATGGCGACTATTCGCAAATCATCATTAACGGCCTGTCGGCGGGCACCGCTCCAGACCTTTTTTACGTCGATACCTTTTGGGCGCGGTCAGTATTCAGCGCCGGTCAAGCCGCACCGGTAACAAGCGACGTTTCTGGTTTTGCAGCCAATCTCCTCACGGCCTTCACCTACGATGGGAAGCTTTACTCGATCCCCAAGGATTTCAATACGCTGGCCATACATTTCAACAAGGACATCTTCGATGACGCGGGCGTCGATTATCCGAGCAACGACGACACGTGGACGACGCTGCAAGAGAAATTGGTGGCCGTGCACAAGTCGCTTCCGGAGGTCGATGGTCTCTGTGTTGTTCCGGAATATGCCCGGTTCGGCGCCTTTGCATTATCGACAGGCTGGTCCCCCTTTGATACTCGGGGAAAAACCATCCTGGATGAGCGCTTTCGTCGGGCTTTCGGTTTCTATACCGGCCTCGTGAAGTCCGGGGCCGCCGTTATGGCCGCCGACGCCGGACACAGCTGGACTGGCGGTTGCTTGGCGTCCGAGCGGGCTGCCGTAGCGATAGAGGGTGCTTGGATACTCAGCGCGTTGCGCGATAGTGCTCCAAACATGAATCTCGGCACTGTCCGGATGCCGAAAGACCCTGAAAGCGGCAAACGAGGCAATATCGTCTTCTCCGTCGGTTGGAGCGTCAACGCGGCCTCGAAGGTCAGTAAGGCTGCTGCAAAAGTTGCCGAACTCCTAACCACCGAGGAGGCTCAGCAATGGGTTTTGGAGCAGGGGCTGGCCCTCCCGAGCCGGACTAGTCTGACTGACAACCCCTGGCTGCGGGGCGGCGAGCCTGAACAGATCGCAAGCCGAGTGGTCCTCGAAGGCCTCTCGGACGATCACGTTACACCGTATTTTTTCGGGGACGTCGGAGGGAGTTGGATGCAGCCGATCAATGCTGCGCTCAATTCTGTCATCCTCGGGGAGGAGGAGGCGAACAAAGCTTTGCAATCAGCGCAAAGCGCCTTTGATCGGATGCTCGCCAGGTAAATTGCTCTCGGGCTTGCCACGGTTAGAGAACGCACGAAGCAAGCGCCCGCGGGAGGAGCGTGCATGTCACGAACAAGGTCAGAAGAGAGGAGCGGCTGGCTCTTCGTATTGCCCTTTACAATCTCTATGATGCTGTTTTTCGTCTTTGCGATTGTTCGGACTGCTTACTACAGCTTTACCGATTTCGACTTGTTCGAGGCTCCAAGCTTTGTTGGAATGTCCAATTACACTGCACTGGTCTCCGACGAACTTTTCCTCCTCGCCTTGCGCAACACTATCGGCTTCTCGCTCATCGTCACAACGACCCAGACCGTGCTCGCACTTGCTCTGGCGGTCCTTGTGAACCATGCCGTCCGGGCCAGGGGACTCGTTCGGACGGTGTTTTACCTGCCATCGATCATGTCCAGTGCGGCCATGACGCTTATCTTCCTGTGGCTCTTCCAGAGAAATGGCTTCATGACCGCAATCGTCAGCGTCATGCTTGCCTATCGCCAGCACATCCTTTTGTTCCTCGTGGGCATGGCTGCTCTGCACGGCGCGCTGGTTCTCAACGCGCGACGCAGCTACGAGGGTGTGTCGATCTTCGATCCATTCTTTCTGCTCGTCGCCGCCGTCGGCGCGCTGGCGCTTGCTGTTTCCTGTGCCCTCGCGGGATTGCTGTCTGTTTTCGACAACAATCTGCCTATTTCCTGGCTAAATACGCAGCGCCATTTCCTTTTCATGCCGGTCACGCTGTGGTCCGTGGCGTTGATGAACGTTTTTACGACGGTCCCGACGCTGATGCTGTTGTTCCTGGCAGGCCTGCAGTCAATCCCGAGCAGCTTATACGATGCGGCTGAGGTCGACGGAGCCAACGCTTTCCAGCGATTTCGCCACATAACCGTGCCGGCGCTCAGGCCGGTAACCTTTGCCGTCGTGACGATGGGCGTCATTGGTACCCTACAAATGTTTGACCAGGTTGCGATTTTAGGAGATGCGGCTCCCCTCGCAAGTCGAGTAACGCTTGCCTACTACGTTTATGAGAACGCCTTTCCCGCAGGCGCCTCTTCGAGAATCGGTATGGCAAGTGCTGCGGCCCTCGTCCTTGGCATCCTTACAATCACAGCCGTCTACGTGCAAAAATCGCTCGGCGTGAAGGAAAAGGGCGAATGATGGCGAGCACGCCGGCTGCTAAAGTCCCTCCCTTACGCCGCCGTTTACCGGCCGGCGCGCTTCGTCGGCGGCAGCTTGCGGCGAGCGCCTGGGTATATCTGACCTTTCTTGTTGTCGCGATCATCATGGCGGGGACATTCGTTCTTGCCTTTATAGCGAGCTTGAAGGTCGATCCACTCGAGAGACCGTTTCGCATCTATTTCGATCAGCTCAATCCGGCCGCATGGATCGCCGCGGCTCGCTTGGGGCAGGAGGGTGCGGGTGACGCTTTGTGGGGAGGGCTTGCTCCTGGCGCGAAGGTTGATTTCAGCGTGACGTACGCGGCACCCGCCGATGCTACGATTGTTGAACCCAGAGCCGAGGTTCCTCGCCGCCGCCCGGGCTCGGGCATCGCCGCTGCGCTCATGCGGCATTATGCGGCGGATTATGCGTCAATTGCATTGAGAAGCTCCAGTGCGGCAACGATGCAGGCTCGTGACGAGAAGGGAATTCGGCAGGGTTGGCAGACGCGGACATTCGTCTATGAGATCACCTACCGCACCGACCGCCAGAATGGCCCCTGGATCGAACGTACGCCCCTCAATCTTACCGCCCCGACCTCTCAAATTCTTATCGACAGTCCGATTTCGCCATCCCGATCCGAGCGGCGCGGACGTTTGCTGAGCTGGGACAACATCACACCAGGCGCTCTTGGGTTGATCTTCAACAACTACCGGAGGGTGATAAACGAGACCGCTGACCTGCAGACTGGGAAGAGCCTGCTTGGAAGCTGGCTGGGCAATAGTCTTGTGATCGCAACTGGGCGCCTGGTCCTGACGCTCGTCGTCGCTAGCCTTGCGGGGTATGCGCTCGCGCGGCTTAAGTTCAGGGGCAGCCGCTTACTATTCGCTGCAGCACTCTTCTCAATGACAATCCCGGCGCAAGTGACCTTCGTGTCAAACTATCTGATTTTCAGGGATCTGTCGCTTCTGAACACACCCTGGAGCGTAATCGTCGTTTTCGTAGCTTCAGCTAACGTCCTCTTGATGAAACAGTTTTTCGAGGGGTTTCCAAGGGAGATAGAGGAAGCTGCAATCGTCGACGGCGCCAACCGTTTTCAAGTGTTCTGCAAGATCGTTCTGCCAAACGCCAAACCGGCCTTGTTGGTCAACGCGATTCTCGCGTTTCAAGGCGCCTGGAACGACTTCTTTTGGCCCCTCGTCCTCATCACCAGCCCTCCCGAGGCGCTGACGGTCCAAGTCGGGCTTCTCAGTCTACGTCGTTCGTTCGGGGGTGTGCAGGGTGATTGGGGACTCGTCTTGGCCGGTGCGTTCATCTCGATCGTGCCAGTCGTTATCCTTTTCGTGCTCTTCCAGCGGCACATTGTCTCCACTCAGTTCGCCAAGGGCACCACATAGTATTACCACCCAAAGCCGTCCATTGTGAGTGCCGGAGTGCGGATTGCTGGCCGCATCCATTTTTCATAACGCAGTGCTTCCAACGGCAACTTTTGCGATGCGCGGATCCCGGATAAAGGCCAAAACGAGTCCAACCCGTACCGAGAAAAAAGATAGCAGAACCGGGGCAGCCGAAAGCTCGACCCGCATTGCGAGCTGCTGTTCGACGAAGACTGCCCGCTGAAACGCTGAAACCGACCGCGGCACCTACTCCAACTCTCCTGTTTACACGCGTGCAAATGTCATGGCGCCAGCTCCCTATCGTGTGTTCGGGTCTAGTGGTCGTGATGGCAGGAGGCGCGGAACCTGCGATTCCCGTCTGCGTTGTTGGTTAGTCAACGGAAGGAGGCCTTAGATGGCGGACGACAAGACTAAGACGGCAGCTGACCGCCGACTGGTATCGGGCACCCAGAAATACGAGGTCGACTACTTCGCGCGAAAGCACGGCATCGCCGCAGCGGATGCACGCCGCATCATCAAACAGCACGGCAACGACCGCGACGCTGCCGATAAAGCGGCGAGCCGCCTCAAGGGCTAGAGGCAGGTGTGTTGCGACCAAGCTTAAAGCCCGCTTCTATCTATTTTACCGGGACGGCCCGGCCCCTGTCGCGGCCTTTGGCGTTATGCGAATGCTGGGACTGAGCGACTGCCGTTGTATTATGTCTGAAACCCGACTGCAGATAAAAAATCTCAGCACATGTCTTAGTTTATTTCTAGCTAAATTAGTCTTTGGTAGTGTGCTCGCGTCATGGGATGGAGGATTTCTATGGAGCTTCAGCCGCAAGCCGCAATAACAGAGGCTGCAACCAAAATGTTGTCAGTGCCGGAGTTTTGCCGACGGCAAAACTTGTGCGAAGAAGAAAAACGGCGCTTGACCCGCCTCTTCGGCCGGTTTGCCACGGCTCGCGAGTTGCTTCACAACGCAAAGCGCGCTCCTAAGTGGAGGTATTAAGGGTGGGGCGAGGGCATCCCTGGGCGCACACCGAACGAAAAAACGGCGCTAAGCCCGTCTATGTAGCGATAGGTTTAGCTCGACACGTCAGTTCGCACGTCGGTGCGGCCTCGACCGGGGCGGCCGAAAACGCCTTCGCTGCAGAAATGCATGCACACTGTGGGATGAGCGGCTCGCACCGCGCGTGACTACCAGTTAAAGTACGAAAAATTGTGAGAACGCTGCGCGCTACAGAAGAATCGGTATCCGGCGGGCGCGATATAAGAAGCCGCCGAGGCATTGTCGGCTGCCCTTGGACGGCCAATACGCCGCATCGTAGCCCTCACTGCACGGATCAGGGAATGGCTCCCGGCCGTAGGCTTGATGCGAGACAATCAGGTCACACTCTGACATTGTTGCAATGGGGCCTATAAACTGAACTGATAGGAAATCGGCAGCCAACGATAACCTCTATCCTTCCGCTCAACGAACCCGAGCGAGGGGAATGACGTATGGTATCCGGCGACTGGAAGCCGGTCGGTTGCAACCATGTCATAGATGTGCCGTCGGGTCTCCGCGCCTTTGGCCTTATCCATGTCGAAAAAAGCGTGCCACTCGGGATGCGCAAGCGATGCTACCTCGTGATGCGCGCAATCGCCCCAGACGAGCAGTTGTTTGCCCTCGCTTTCGATGTGAAACGCAAGGTGGCCAGGTGTATGCCCATAGGCCTCAACCGCACGAATGCCGGGAACTACGTCGCCACCCGGTTTGATAAAGCTTGTACGTTCGGCCAAGGGAATGACATTGCTGGCGAAGAGCTTTGCCGACACATACTCGTTGTCGCTGGGAGAAGCCGCGAGACGGTCCTCGGCCGACCAGAAATCGAACTCCGCATCCCCGATCGCATATCGCGCGTTCGGGAATAGTGGTCTTCCACCCTCGATAAGGCCGCCGATATGATCAGCATGGCCATGGGTCAGGACCACGACGTCGATCTGCTCCGGCGTAAAGCCGGCCGGGCCCAACAGGTTTGCTAGCCAGCCGCCATTGGGCCGCGGGACGAAACCGTTTTCGCCGTTGCCGGTATCGAAGAGCACGAGCTCTTTGCCCGTGTTCACGATTGTGGGGGTAAAGCCCGGCCGAAATTTCCTTTCGGGAAGCAGGCTTTGCCGCATCAACTCTTCGACCTCGGTCTGCGGGCGATCTTGCCCGACGATCGGCCACGGTCCATCGAGCACGGGGCCGGCATCGAGGATATTGGTCACTTCAAATCTTCCCAGCTTGAAACGGTAGTGCGTTGGCATAGACGGACCGAGTGGCATGCCAGCACCTTGTGCCGCCGAACCGCACAGGCCGGTTATGGCCGGAGCTGCTATCAACGAAGCGGCGGAGGTCAGAACCTGTCGTCGAGATAGGTGGGGTAGAAGCGTTATGCGGTATCCTCCACGTGGGTACTGATCTCTGCTGGAGCGCTCCCACTGCGCTCGAAGCAGTGAGCCGCGTTCGCCGCAGCCGATCTGACTGCGGAACGCTCCAGCACAGGTCGTTCCATTTCTGCGAGGTTCACCTACACTGCAGTCCCGCGATCGGGATGAGGTTAGGTGGTCTCAAGTATTGGGAGGTTAGCTATGTCGGCACCGGATAGCTTGTATGAACGTGCTGCTCCGGACGGCATCCCCCGCCCCTTTTGGCACGTGGATGAAGTGAATACGTTCTTTGTAGGTCCTCTCGAGTACAACAAGCTCCACCAGCATGGCGCTCCCGTCTTCCTGGCTGGAATCTACAGCGAATTCTGGCTGCGGATCCATGGGGGCCAATGGCACTCGTGCCGTACGGCGGTCATTCCCGCTGGTGTGCTTCACGAGCTTGATCTCGGCGGCTATCCACTGGCGGTATTTTACATCGAACCAAAGCAAGGCGGCACCGAAGCACTTGTGCCGCTGTCCGGCGACAGTTGGGAAGTGGACGGAGTTCTCATGGGGCGCAGTGGCGAGGTTTCCGTCATGCGCGAGCTGTGGGAGGATAGGGCCGCCGCCAGATGGGCCGGCTTGGCTTTGGAGGACTTGCTCGGCTTTTCCGCACGGCGGGCCTCGAGAAGCAGAGACACGCGCATAGCAGCGGCTATTGATTACCTGCGAACGCACTCGGACGAACTCACCTCGGTACCGCCGCTCGCAAAGAGCCTAGGCCTGTCACCGTCGCAGTTTCAGCGCGTATTCACCCGAGAGGTGGGTGTGCCTTTCCGTCGCTACCGCGCTTGGAACCGGATGCGTGTGGCCATAAGCGAGATCGTGAACGGCAGCAACTTTACGACGGCCGCCCACACCGCGGGCTTCGCGGATCAAGCGCATTTCAGCAATGATTTCCGCCGGACTTTTGGTGCGCCGCCTTCAGTCAGTCTTTTGGCTTTGAGGGAGCCTCCTTCCCGGTGAATTTAACAGTGGGTTACGGGGTTGGATCGAAGTTCGCCTCGAAGTCCGTCCAAAGGAGCGCGCTTGGGCCTTGAACGCCCGCCGTTGACGTCTCGCTGTGGTTCTTGGCCATCACTACACGGCGCCTGTCGAGCGGCGGCCACAACGCGGCACGAACATTGGTGGAGGCGGTATCGCTCAAGCCGGCAAAGCTTGTTCTAGACGCCGTCGCTGAGGTGCATTGATGCCTGCCAAAGCAAAGAGTTGCACAATGAGCGGGCCTGCGGTTCGGATCTGTTCAAGAGCTTTTACTTTGGGCCTCACTCGAGAGTTTGACCGAGGGTCTAACCGAGTCAGGGCATTCATCCAGCGTATCGGCATTGCGGGCCGGAAACCGATGCTCAATGTTTGGTATGCGGGCGGCCGCAGGTAGGCGATGCCTTTTGCCGATGCCTCTCGGTGGCAGGATTAGGCCTCAGGTTCGTGGCAAACGACTTCGATATTGTGCCCGTCCGGACCAATGACGAAAGCTGCATAGTAGTTCGCGTGGTAGTTCGGGCGCAGACCAGGGGCACCATTGTCTTTGCCACCCGCCTCGAGAGCCGCGCGATAGAAAGCTTCGACTTGCTGGCGATTCTCGGCTGTGAACGCCAAGTGGAGATGCGCTGGCTTCTCCTCGGTTTGGTACAGGCACAATGAAGCCTTGCCCTTTGGGCTAAGCTCGACACCGTACGTCGGCAGTCCCTCCGAGACTACGGCCACGCCGAGTGGTTCGAGTGCCTTGAGGAAGAACGCTTTGCTCGCTGCGTAGTCGCTGACGCCGAATTTGACATGGTCAAACATGAGTTCTCCTGAAGTGTGTGGGCCTGCCTGACGAAAGTGCGCCCGAGCGTACCTCTGCTGTGCGCCTTGCAATGTCTGTTGAGCTGCAAAGGTCTTCGCGGCCGCTTGCGTCTCACACTTGATGGCATGTCTCAGCCATTGATGGCAAGGAACAGAGAGTGGGGAGGGCCGCACGGCAACACCCTTAGAATTCACAAGACAAGCGGCTGTTCGGGCAAGGCCCGGGCATCGAAAGCATCTTGTAACGGGTGCTTGTCTGTGCCGGCCGAGAGCTTGGGTCGAACCGCGACAACCTTCCGGCAGGTCGTGCGTTAGTAGACGAAATAAATTAGAGCCCGGAGAGCACGATGCCCTCAAGATTTCGTTTCGGCCTACTTGCGAAAGCAGGCTACACGGCCCGTGGTGTAGTGTTCCTTCTCGTTGCCGGACTCGCTCTTTTCTCCGGAGTGACAGGCGGTCGGCCCGAAATGAAGTCAGCGCTCTTGACGCTGCTCGGACAGCCCTTCGGCCGGATCTGGGTCGGATTGATCGGGCTCGGCCTGCTCGGGTTCGTCGCCTGGAGACTGGCCCAGTCCCTTGCGGATAGTGACGGCCACGGATCCGATCGCAAGGGTCTCACTGTGCGCAGTGCATTGTTCGGCAGCGCCGTAGTATACCTTGGGCTGGCCGGCTACTCCCTCGGACATGCACTATTTCTTGCGGGTGGAAACCAGGAATCTGGCGAGAAAGGGCTGGCGGAATGGATTCTGTCGAAGCCGTTCGGCTCGTACCTGGCGATCGCGGTCGGGATCGGCTTCGTCGTCGGTGGGGTCGTCACCGCGTACAAAGGCCTCACACGAAAGTTCGAGCGATATGTCCGCATTCCCGACCGGAACCGCGTCCTTACCTCAATCTGCATTTACGGCCTCGTCGCGCGTGGCGCTGTCTTCGTGATTATCGGCATCCTGTTCGCGTATGCCGGATTCCGGGTTGACCCGGAACAGGCTGGCAGCATGAGCGATGCCCTGGAGTGGCTTCGACAACTGCCGTTCGGCTCGATCCTGTACATCGCCGTGGCTGCCGGTATTGCTGCTTTCGGCATCTATAACCTTATTGAAGCGCGGTATCGGGTCGTCCGCGGCCCTGATCTGGCAACGGTGAAGCAGCCGATCTCGCTGCAGAAAACCTGACCCAACGCAGCCGGGTTGATTGAGCTGGTGAAAGCGTGGGGGGTGGAAGGCAGAGTGGCAATTACGGTGTGCGATGCCGAGCCGCTGAGCTGAGTTTACGAAGCTTTTCTCGGCAGTCTGCCGGCCATTGTCGCCTCCTTAGGGGACCATGAGGCCCCGGAACTGCCTTCAAGGACGACATGACTAGTTCCGGAGCCTCAAACGCAATAGCAGGTGACGAGATCCGCCATGGCGTTCATCGGGATATGTGTCGGGTAAAATCTTCGGCAACCGCCGTAAGACTTTTGTCAGGGTCCATGGGACTAAGGTCCGATATATACTACTGCCATTTCCCGTCGATATATGAGGATCACACTGGTTTCTCGGAGACATTACTGACTCAATGCACCTGCGAAGGTGTCTTTAAGTAGATATCTCGCGACAAACCTGCGCCATCCGACTGTTGGCTCCGAGGCGAACGCGATCACCGATTCCTTGTCGGAACTGTTGTCGCCGTCTTCTTCTTTTACCTAGCTTCAGGGAACTTAAATCTTTTGTGATGGTTTCGATGAAGGAAAGTACGACAAGGAGAAACAACATGGCTGATAGAGGACCAACAGTTGTGAATACCGGAGGCAACGGTGCTGGTTGGGCCGTCGCAGTGATCGTGGTTCTGCTGATCGTCGGAGCCTTGTTCCTGTTCGGCGGCGACCTGTTCAACGGCGGCGGAGGCGGCGGGAATACCGATGTCGACGTGAACGTGCCGAACGTCGAAGCGCCTCAGGCACCGTCTGGTGGAGAAACATCGGCGCCTTCAGGCGGCACGGCGACGCCAGCTCCCTCGGGCGGCGGACAGCAATAGCTCCTGCAGAATGCAGACGGAGTTCCTGCACAGAAGTGGCGGCGTCGACGGAGGGTGCGGCGCTGCCACTCTTTTCGAGATCTCGCCTTTGAGTGCAAGCGCGGAAGACGCTTCGGCCCTCGTTGGGTCTTCAACGAATGCGCAGACTCGGATGCAAACCCGATGAAACGACAGGCCTATCGAATAGGCCTAAGCGACGGTCGGCCGGCTGGGGCGCCGGTCACCGGCAACACGTTTGTCCGGGAAGCTCTCTAGCTCGCCCGCGGCACGTTGAATGATGTCCCGTACCCACGCGATCGCCGGTTCTTGAGCAGCCGCGATCCCCCAGAGGAGCGAGAGCTCCGATCGTCGCGCTGGTTCAAGGCGAAGCAGTTTTAGATCCGGATGGCTGCGCATCAGCGCGCGGGCGGAACGGTCCGGCAGCGACGAAACCAGGTCGGTGGTTTCCAGCAGATGGCCAAGTGCGGCATAGCTCGGTAGCGAGACGGCAATGTTGCGGTGCTGCCCGCGCCGCGCCAACTCCACATCAAGGTAGTTCTGGGAAATTGGCCACGGAAGCGGATAAACATGCCGATGGGCTAGAAAAAGCTCGGTCGAAATCCGATCGGCACAATCGTAGAGATCCGAACGCGGACCGGCGAGGACAACGAGTTCGTCCTCCCACAAGGTGATTCCGTCCACCAATGCTCCGACAGGCGTGGTTCCACCGATGGAAAACACGAAGTCGACGCGACCGGTCGCGAGATCTGATTCATAGCTGCGCCGTTCAAACGGCTCCACTGTCAGTGTCCAGTTTGGAGCTTGCTCGTGCAATATGGCTATAACAGCCGGCACCAGCGTAAGCTCCAATGCCCCGGGTGAAACGATCTTAACATCTCTCACCGACTCGGCCGGATGGAACGCCGTGGTGCATTGGCTCCCTCGCGTCTTTTCGAGCTCGGCGTTCAAAACCGTACTCAGGAGCGAAAGCGAGCGTTCCAGGCTCTGCGCACGAATTGTAGGCAACATCGCCCCGCCGCTGCGTACAAAGAGAGGATCCGAGAACATTGTTCTCAGCCGGGCGAGTGCATGGCTGACTGCAGAGGGAGAGACAAAAAGACGATCGGCGCAGCGGGCAACGCTCCGCTCTTCCAACATGACCGCCAGCACCTTCAAGAGGTTAAGGTCGACCTTGCACCAGTTCATAAAGTGAATCTCATTCAGGTTACGCTGAGATTCTATCATTTGGCTCAGTTTGCGTCCTATGGCAACAATTTGCTCGAAGCACATCCTTTGATTGGTGAGAGCATGCCAAGAAACATCTACATGACCGCTGCGGTCGCAATTCTCATAAACCTCTTTTCTTCTCGAATATTCGCAGGCGAGATCACTCAACCGGACCGTCTTCGTCTGGAGCTCGAGACACTCGCCGACGCGCATCCCGGCCGCGTCGGCATTTGCGTGCAGGACCAGCCTAAGTCGCCTGTTTGTGTGAACGGCGCTCAACGCTTCTCTCTGCAGAGTGTCATGAAATTGGTCGTCGCTGCAGCCGTCATGCAGGCGGTCGACGAGCAGCGTATCCGGTTGGACGACCAAATCACCATCAGGCGCGAAGACCTGAGCGTAAACATCCAGCCCATCGCCGATATCGTCGCCAGGCATGGCTCCTTTGAGACGAGTGTTCGGGATCTTGTGCGCCGGGCGGTCGTCGCAAGTGACAGTGCGGCTACGGACGTGTTGATCGCCCGCCTGGGTGGGCCGAAGGCGATACAGGCCTTCCTCGAAAAGGCGGGACTGACGGGCGTCAGAATCGACCGAACCGAGCGCGAGCTTCAAACTGAGACCGATGGGTTGATGTGGCAGCCAGAGTTCGTCTTTCCGCAGAGGCTGGAGCAGGCGCGCAGGGAAGTTCCCGCGGCAGTCCGCCAAACCGCCTTCGAGGCCTACATCAAGGACCCGCGCGACACCGCGACGCCCCGCGGCATGGCCGCTTTCCTGTACAGCCTTGCGTCAGGCAGCCTCCTCACTGCGGGCTCGACGGAATTCCTTTTGACGGTCATGAGCCAAACGACCACCTTTCCCGATCGGCTGCGCGCGGGCATCCCTCCAGAATGGGGTATCGGGCACAAGACAGGCACGAGCCAGACCCGTGGGGGCATCAATGGTGTGACCAATGATGTCGGTATTCTGACGGCGCCGGACGGGAGGCGCATTGCCGTGGCCGCGTTCGTTGCAGAGTCTCGCGCCGGTCAGGCCGAACGTGCTGCCGTCATCGCGGCCGCGGCTCGAGCCATCACCGCAGCCTACGAATAGCAGTACGGGTACTCGCGAGCACGGCATGGCGCATTCCGCGTGCTGATCGGCGCAGATGAGGTCTTGTTTATGCTCCGTTCGATCCACTATCGCGCATCCTCAGGCCTCGACAATGGATGGCAGATCATGACGAACAGCGCGCAGATGCAGGAACAGCGATTGAAGGCACTCGGACTGACGAGGAATGGCGCGCCGAAGCTGCCGTCCAATCCTTTCTTCGGCGTCGGCCCGATCACTGACGCGACCACCGATGAGGTGGACAGCCGCTTGCGGCGGATCGCCTTCGACGCCTGGATCGAGAAGACCTATCGCAAGTTCGACGACAGCGGCAATGATATCGGCGGCTTTACCACGGCGGAAATCTCCCGCAGCATGCATCGCGGCTATCCGGCCGACAAGATTTTGACCGACATGATGCGGGCGATCCATCGCTATTTCGGTTTTCCGAAGACGAACCGTATGGCAGTGGGTCTCGGCGGCGGCCACAGCGGCTTCACTGTCTGCGTCCAGCACCTGATGAACGCCAACGACGCCTCCCAACACGTCTATGTCGATACGCCGCGGCCAGAGAGCGATCCTTCGAGAGCCGCGGGCTTCTTCCGCCAGTCCTGGGCGACCCAGCTCGTCGAAATGCAGCGATTCGCCGAGAAGGGCTGCGAGAGCCGAATTCATTTCGCAGCCTCCGAAGGCGTGATTCCGACGGCAGAAGAGCTTTCCGCCCACGGCGTGTCGATCTTCGTCGGCGTCGGCCACGAGACGACCGGCGCCAATGCCTATACCAGCGGGGAAATCTGCGAACTGTTGAAGTGGATCGACGGTGATCCGGCCAACCGGCATGCGGTTTTCGATGCCACCTCGATGCTCGGCGCCATGCCGTGGGAGCCGGAACTGGTCAGCGCCGTGATGGCGAAGTGCTGCCTGTTCATGCCCTTCCAGAAGGCGATCGGCGGGGTCTCCGGTTATTTCGTCGCCTCCTTCACGCCGCATGCCCTGACGTTGATCGAGAAGAACCAGCAAGACCCTGCCTGGGCTATCCCGCGCCAGCTGAAGATCGCGCCGCCGGTCGACCCGAGGCAGCCATTTTCGGCCAAGCGCTCTGTCGACGCCGGCCCGTTCTATGATGCCGCCGAAGACCGCATGCTCGGCGGCGTCATAAATACTTACAGCGCGCTCGCGTTCGCCGAGACCACCTTCGGTCTCTTGCAGTCCGAGGCGCGCGTCGGCTCCGTTGTCGAGCTCAACCGGCGCTCCGCCGCCAATCGCAAGGTGATCGACGAGTGGGTGGAGACGCATCCGCTCCTGAAGCTGACCGTTGCCGATCCGGAGCGCCGCGGTGCGGCAGTGACGCTCCTGAAGGTGGTCGACGAAGACATCACAGATACAGACATCCACGCCCGCATCATTGCACGTTCGAAGCAGCTGCTCGGCTATGAGGGCATCACCCATCCGAATGGCCAATACGAGCCCGGCCTCGACGCGGCCCGCTATGTCAATGCCTTCCCCGGCACACCCGGGGACTATCGCGCCTGGGTCGGCGGCATCCGCGAGCCAGACGACGTCGTCGCACTGCTGGAGAACCTGCAATACGCCTATCTGCGCGCCAAGATCGTCGTCCTCGAAGAGGAACTGGCGAAGAAGGGCGTCACGTTCGAAGCCCCTGCCAAAGCCGGCGAGGCCGTCCGCAAGGATGATCCCGACCGTGCCTACACCGTGCTGATCGCCGACCTGGTCGGACTGCGCTTCGGTGCCGATGGCCGGCCGGATCACGGCGAGGTGAAGGCCTATATCGAGGAAAAGGGCGGCGTGTTCCACCTGGGGCCGATCGGCGACCGGTCTGCCCTGGAGAAGGGCCGCATCCACTTCTTCTACCAGCCGGACCTGAGCACCGAGGCGGAAATTCTGCCGCAGACCGACAAGGGCCAGTACGACGCGCTGATTGCGGCGGCGACCTTCATTCCGAAAGCTTCCGTATTCCCGCTCGGCGGCGTGCGCATTGGCGCCGGCACCGGCAACATGGGCTCGGCCTCCTGGGGCGGCGGCAATGGCGAGGGCGGCCAGGCGCCGCTGATGAACACGCCGGGCATAAACAGCCGCGCGACCGCCCAGATGGCGATGAAGGCGATACTAAAGGTCGTTCCAGACCTGCCGGTGGACAGGCTGCACCGGATGGTCGCAGAGGGCGACTTCGATACCGGCCGTCAGCTCAAGGATTTCCCGACCGCCAAGCTCGAGGGCCGCAGGATCGCCATTCTCGGCTACGGCAATATCGGCCGTGAAGTCGCCAAGCTCGCCAAGGCCTTCGGTATGCATGTCGCGATCTACGCCCGCCACCACCACAAGCACTGGATCGAGACAGAGGGCTTCGAATATGCCGAAAGTGCCGTAGTCGCGGCAACCGGCGCCGACGTGCTCTCCATCCATATCGGTCTCGGACGCCTGGATCCGGTGACCGGTCTCTATTCCAACGCCGGGACCGTCGATCAGAAGGTGCTCGGCGCTATGAAGGATGGCGCCGTGCTGGTCAACTACGACCGGGGCGAGGTGGTCGATACCGCCGCGCTTGACGAGGCGCTGTCGACAGGCAAGATCGCGCATGCGGCGATCGATGCCGACCTCTTCAAGGACGTCGCAACCGGCAAGCTCAGCGGGCCGATGCTTCCTTACCTGGCACTCGAGGAACGCCATAAGGGCCGGCTGGAACTCCTGCCTCACGCGGCAGCCGACACGGATCATCCTTCGCGCGTGACCGGCGCGAAACAGGCGGTGGACCAGATCTTCGATGTCATCCGCTTCAAGTCGGTCACCAATCTCAAGGGGGATCTGCCCGAGGGCTACGTATCGGCCGGCAGCCGCACGCCCGCCGGCATCGGCCGCGTAACGAAGCGGCTGGTCGCCGAGGTCGGTGGCAAGGCGGAACTCCTGGTGGAGCTGCGGCAGACGTCGGAAAGGGTTGCGGCAATCCTGGGCGCGCTCGCCGCCGTTGCCGACCCGGATCACCGCGGCCGGATCGTCGATCGCTATACCGGCCTGCTCGTCGAAAGTGTCGATCGTCAGCGGGCGCTGCTCGACCGGCTCGGTCTCTACGGACCGGTGGAGGAGTAGACCGGTCGTCATCCGGCCACGCCGTTCGCGCTTGACGCCCAGGGCGTGGCCGTAAAATCTGAATTCGATCAGTGCTTCAGGGCTCTTTCCTGATCGATTTTCTCGGTCAGGAAGATGGCGAACGCCGTAGCGGGCAGCGCAAGCCCGATCATGGAGGCGAGCCACCACCCGCCAGAGGCAAATGCCCAGGCGCCCAGGGCAGAGCCGATAGCGCCGCCCGTGAAGAATATGGCCATGAACAGGCCGTTGAGCCGGCTACGCAACTCCGCGCCGAGTTCGTAGATCGAGCGCTGCCCGGTCACCAAGGTCATGGTCACGCCGAAGTCAAGCAGGATCGCCGCCAGCGTCAGAAGCGTGAGCGCGGCAGTGGACCCTTCGGTAGCGACCTGCGTCATCAGGAAAGCGGCTCCTACACCGACAAGGCCGAATGCCGTCGCCGGCCGGATCAAGCCCTTATCCGCGAGGCGCCCGGCGATGGGGGAAGCAATTGCGCCCGCGACACCGGCCAGGGCAAAAAGCGCAATGCCATTATGACCAAGCCCGAAGCGCGGGCCGGCAAGATAAAGCGGCGTGACGGTCCAGAAGAGGCTGAACGCAGCGAACTGACAGGCCTGATAGGCGGCGCGGCGCTGCAGGACCGGCTGCGTCGCGAGGAGCTTGCCCATCGACTTGATGAGCTGGCCGTAAGTCATCCGGGCCGCCGGTCGGCGGGTCGGCAGCTGCACCCACAGCAGGCTGCCCAGCCCGACCATGACGACGGCCGAAACATAGAAAACGGCATGCCAGGAGCTGAGGCCGGCGATCAGCCCGGAAATCGGCCGCGCCATCATGATCCCGACCATCAGCCCGCTCATGACATTGCCGACGACGCGGCCCCGAGCCGCATCCGGAGCAAGGTTGGCAGCGAAGGGTACGATCATCTGGACTGCGACGGAGCCTAGACCGATGGCAAGCGAAGCTGTGAGGAAAGGCCCGGGTGTGGTCGAGAGACCGGCCGCGATCAGGGCAAGAGTGACCAGTCCGATCATCGTCACGATCAGCCGACGATTTTCCAGGAGATCGCCCAGCGGCACGAGCAGCAGCAATCCGATGCCATAGCCGATCTGGGTCAGGGTAACGATCAGGCCGGTCGCCTCTGCCGGCAGGCCGATGTCGAGTGCGATCGGGCCGGCGAGCGGCTGGGTATAGTAAAGGTTGGCGGCAATCAGGCCGCAGGCGGCGGCCATCAGAAATGTCATGCCGGCAGAGAGCCCGGCCGGATGCTGCGTCTGGGCGATGGATACGGGAGCTGTCATTGAAGAGTTCCTTGGGAGGCAGGAGGCGGACGGTTCAATCAGTCGAGAATGCGCAGGACGGCTTCGGCGGAAGCGAGCATCTGGTTTTCCAGCTCTCCGGTTTTGCCGGCGATGCGGACGCCCTGAAGATAGGAAAACAGCGCAAGCGCGGTCCCCGCAGGATCGACGTTCTGGCGGATTGAACCGTCTTCGTGGCCTTCGCGGATGAAACCTTCGAGCCGGGAGACGAGATGGCGATTGTGTCCGGCCACCTTTTCGGCGATCTCGGCGTCCGACAGAACCAGTTCCACGGCAGCGCCAATGGCCAGGCATCCACGCCTGCCGGTTTCGCCGCAGGCGGAGATGGCATAGAAACCGACGACGCCGGCGATCTTTTCGCGACCGGTTGAGGCTGAGGACAGCGCCTCATCCAGAAGATCGGCCCGGATTTGCTTATAGCGGTCGTAGGCGGCTACGAAGACGTCACGCTTGTCACGAAACGCCTTGTATATGCTGCCGGCGGTCAGTCCCATTTCCGCCTTGAGCTCGGCGATCGAGGTCCCGTGATAGCCCTTCTCGGAAAATATGCGGATCGCCGCATCCAGAGCCTGGTGCATGTCGAATTCGCGCGGCCGCCCGACGGGGCGAGGAGAGATGCTTTCGAAACTCATCTGATCGACCTATTAGGAAACGTTCATTTCCTAATAGGTCGCGGAATCGATTTGGTCAAGCGCCTCCTTGAGTTCTCATGACGAGCAGTTGCAGTGCAGGGTACAACTTCTAGAAACGTCGCCGATCTCTTCGACGTCCTGCCGGAATTCGAAAGGCGCTTCGAGGCGAGCACGGCAATCAGGATCTGCCGGAGAGCTCGAACTGGCAGTGGCTGAAGAAGGCCCGGACCGTCTCGTTGTCCTTCAGGAAGTGCGCCGTCCCGAAATAGATGGGAACAGGCGTGAGGCTCAGCAGCTCCACCCGGGTTATCGTGTCATCGTCCGGTCCGACGGACCAGGTCGGCAAGATGGAAAAGCCGAGGCCTTCGCTGACGTAGCGCCTGATGCTGACGCTTGACGACACCGAGATCAGCGGCTCGACAACCGCACCCTTGCTGCTGAGGAAACCGGTGGCGATGTCCCTTATTATCTGTCCCGGTTCATGCGAAACGAAAGGACGGCCGCAGGCCCATTCGGGGATACTGCCCTCGGCGGGAGCGGGTCCCCAGGTTCGGGGATAGACGAGCGAAAGGCTGTAACGGCCGATCAACTGCTGGATCACGACGGAGTCGCCAAAGTGCCGCTCCGCAATGAATATGTCGAGGCTGCCCTGGCGGACGAGATCCGATAGGGCGGTGTCGCGCTCGTATACGACAAGCTCCACGTCAGGGCGGCTTTCATGGAATTTCCGGACGACCCGGGGAAAGAGATCATGGAAGATTCCCTGCGGCATGCCGATCCGCAGCACAGGACGCTGGCTCTCCATCAGTCGCGTCAGACGCGTCAGCATGATGTCGAATTCCGGACGGATCAGCTCGTAAAGCGCAAGTCCCCGAGGTGTCAGTCCCACACGCCGTGCCCCGCGCTCGGCGACGACCAGCCGCTCGCCGAGGAGGTGTTCCAGCCGCCGGATATGGTTCGCCACGGATGGATGGCTGAGATTGAGTTCCCTGGCCGCGGCGGAATAGGAGCCGGTCCGTCCGAGCTGGTAGAACGTCTGGACGAGTGAGAGGCTGATGCTGGGCAAGTGGCGGTTCCTGCGGCTCGTGGGCATTCGCGCCGAGGACGTTACGGTGAGCAGGGGCAGGGCCGCAAGGCGCAGAGCCGGCGAGTTGTAAGTTTTTTCATAACTCGTCCCCTTGTTCTTTTATCGACGCGGTTTTGCCGGGCGCGCTACGATCTGTCCCGAAACCTCCTTGCAAGGCGTTCGGATCAGGTGCGCGAGCAGCATTTTTCACCACCAGTCATCGTTATCGGAGCGGGCATTGTCGGCGCCTCTACCGCGTCGTTTCTCGCACTCGCGGGTACGCCCGTTCGGCTGCTCGACGCTTCGACGCCGGCCAGCGGGGCGACCGGCGCTGCGGATGGTGCCGTGTCGGTGGCGAGCAAGCGCCCGGGCCCGATGATGACCATGGCCCGGGCCGGAGCGGCGCTTTATCGCGAACTCGCGCAGGAGGGATTGTTCCAGGGCCTGTTCCACCGGCGGCCCACCTTCCTCGTTGCGACGAGCGACGCGGAGGCCGAGGTCCTTTCCGACCACTCGAAAGCTCTCGCCGAGGTCGGTGCGCCGGTGCGTTGGCTCACCCGGGATATGGTTGCAGACAGATTGGCCCTGCTCTCCCGAAAAACGGTGGCAGTGCTGGAAGTCGAAGACGAGGGGCACGCGATCGGCTACAGCATAGTCTCGCGTCTGATTTCCGCCGCAGGGTTGAAGGTGGAGCGCAATTCCCCCGTTGCGGCGCTGGAATACGACGGACGATCCGACCGGGTCAGCGGCGTTCGTGTCGGGGAAGCGGTGATCGAAGCCTCGGCGGTGGTCGTCGCCGCAGGTGGCGGCGCGGGCAAGCTCATAGGACTTCCCGATGTGTCGCGTCCACGCAGGGGGCAGCAACTGGTGACCGAGCGGGCACCCGCTCTCAATGCCGGCCTGCCGGGTTCGCTTCTCTCCTGCAGCTATCTCCTCAGCAAGAAGCACCAGGGCACGCAGGTGGATGCCCGGGGATACGGCGTCGTCATCGATCCGCTCGATACCGGCCAGTTCCTGATCGGCTCGACACGGGAGGAGGGCCGCACCATCCCTGAAAATGATATCGAAGCGGTTGCTCACCTGGCGGCCTCCGCCGGGGACATGGTGCCCGCGCTAGGGCGCTTGCGCATCCTTCGGTGCTTTGCCGGCATCCGCACTGCCATATGCGACGGCCTGCCGATGGTCGGCAGGATGCCGGGCGTCGACAATCTCTTCGTCGCAGCCGGGTTTGAAGGAGACGGTATCTGTCTTGGGCCGCTGACCGGCCGGATCGTTGCGGATCTTGTTCGAGGGGAGGAGCCGGAGGTCGATGTTTCGCCGTTCGATCCGGGGCGGTTCGCCGGTAGGAGCATTGCGGCATGACCACCGTCGGGATTTTCTTCTGGCGGGGCGCCGAGGTGCCGTTCCGAGCAGGCGAAAGCATTGCAGCCGCCCTTGCCGGTTCGAACATTCATGTATTCGGAAAGGATCCCGCCGGGTCACAAACCCGGTATTTCTGCGGCATCGGTGCCTGTCAGTGTTGCCTCGTCCGCGTGGATGGGCGCGCAACCGAGGCCTGCCTCGAACCGGTCTATGACGGTATGATCGTGATGGCGCTGGAGGATGACGATGCGAGAAGCTGACGTCATGGTCGTCGGCGGCGGACCGGCCGGCGTTTCGGCGGCGATCGAAGCTGCGAAATCGGGGCTTTCGGTGACGCTTTGCGAGCAGAGACCTGCGCTCGGCGGCGCTATCCATCGCCAGCCGGCCGAAGGCGCGGCCCCCATTGCCGTCTTACCGTCGCTTAGGGGCCGCTGGCAGGCCCTGTCTGCGGAGCTTTCCGCCTCGAGCGTGGATGTTCGGACCCGCCGGGCATTCGTCGGCATCGACAGCACAGGCGCCGTGTTGATCGAAGACCGGGCAGCCGGCAAGGTCGAAGTACGCCGGCCGCGCGCCTTGATTTTAAGCTGCGGGGCCGTGGAGCGGGTAAGACCGCGTCCGGGCTGGCATTTGCCTGGCGTCGCTGCAGCAGGCGGTCTCCAGGTGATGCTGAAGGAGGGCCGCGTGCCGGAGGGACGCATCCTGCTTGCGGGAAGCGGCCCGCTGCTGCTCGCTTTGGCCGCACAAATGACGGCAGCCGGCAATCCGCCGGTGGCCGTCATCGAGGAGGGAGATCCTGCTTCGCGGCCCCTGGCTGCTGTCCGTCTGCTGGCTCATCCGTCCATCCTTGCGGACATGGCTGCCTTGATGCTGCCTGTCCTGCTCCGCCGCGTCGTGTGGCGCCGCGGCACGCGTCTGACTGAGATCACCCGATCCGGCGATATGCTCACCGCATGCCTCATCGCGTCAAATGGGCGGGAGGAGCGGATCGAGGTAGACCGCATCGGTCTCCATGACGGGCTGCGTCCGAACGATTTCGGCCTGCCGACCAATGATGCGGCGGCAGGCCTGGTCATCCTGAGGGCCGGAGACGTTCGTGAAGTGCTCGGCGCGCACGCCGCCGAGGCGGATGGAGCCGAAGCGGGCCGCGAAGCTGCGGCCCGGCTCGCAGGGCGCGCGCCGCGCAGTGGCCGGAGCGGGATTCGACCGCTGCGCTCCCTGCAGACCAGCCTTTCCCGCCTTTTCGCACCCGTCCGCGATGCGCCGATCCTTGGCGATTGTCCGGACGAAACGGTGATCTGTCGTTGCGAGAACCGGACAATCGGCCATCTGAAGGCGCAAATGTCAGGGCTGGACACTGTTTCGGCACGAGAATTGCGGCTCAACGGACGGTTCGGCATGGGTGCCTGCCAGGGACGCTTCTGCACAGAATGGACGCTTTCACTGATGTCCGAACTGCGCCCCGCAGCCGCTCCGGCAAGCATTGCCGAAATGGGCGCTTGCCGGTGGCCGTTGCGGCCCGTACCCCTGTCGTCGCTCGCAAAGGCCGGCATGAGCGGCGACACCGGAATCCGGGAAAGGAAACTGCCGGCTGAAGCCATTGAGACCTGAAACAAAAAATAGGGGAACGTGAATGAGGAAGATACAGAGACTGTCTGCGGGTGCCCTGATGTTACTCGCGTCCACACTTGCCTGTTCGCCAGCATGGGCACAATCCATCACCATCGCCATCGGGTCGGAGCCTTCGACGCTCGATCCGCAGCTTAGGGATGACGGCGGCGAGCGACAGGTCAACGACAACATCTATGAGACGCTGATGGCAAGGACGCCGACCGGCGAACTCGTGCCGGGTCTGGCCGCGCAGCCTCCGAAGCAGATCGACGCCACGACCTGGCAGTTCAAATTGCGGGACGGCGTCAAGTTCCACAATGGCGAGCCTTTCAATGCCGATGCCGTGGTTGCATCCGTCTCGCGGGTCATCGATCCTGCCAACAATTCCGAGCAGATGGCGTATTTCGGTACGATCAAGGCGGCCGAAAAGGTCGATGACCTGACAGTCAACCTCATGACCACAGGCCCGGATCCGATCCTCCCTTCGCGCATGTACTGGATGAAGATGATCGCGCCCGGCTATGCCAAGGACGGCGATCTTGCCGGTGCGCCGGTCGGAACCGGTCCGTACAAGTTCGACAGCTGGAACCGCGGGACGGACCTGAAGCTCGTCGCAAACGCGGACTACTGGGGCGGGGAACCTGAGATCGACGACGTCACCTACCGCTTCGTGACGGAGCCGGGCACACGTCTTTCCGGCCTGCTTTCCGGCGAATTCGACGTGATCACAAACCTCCTGCCGGAGTTCACGACGAATGTGCCGAAGTTCGCTGCCGTTCCCGGCCTCGAGACGTCCGTCTTCGTCCTGGGTACGGACAATGAAGTTACAAAGGACCCGAAGGTGCGCGAGGCGCTCAACCTCGCCATCGACCGCAAGGCCATGGTCGAGGGCCTTTTCATGGGCTATGCGACGATCGCCAAGGGGTCGCACATCAATCCGGCCGCCTTCGGCTTCAACGAGAAGCTGGAGCACTATCCTTATGACATCGAGAAGGCGCGGGCTCTGATCAAGGAGGCAGGGGCCGAGGGCAAACCCCTCGTGGTCGTCGGCGAATCCGGCCGCTGGCTGAAGGACCGTGAGCAGATCGAGGCGGTCGCGGGTTACTGGGCCGAGACCGGGCTGAACGTCACGACCGACATCCAGGAATTCTCGCAGTATCTCGACAGCCTGATGGGCGACGGGCCGCGTCCCGACGCGATCTTCATCGCCAATTCCAACGAACTGCTCGATGCCGACCGGGAAATGTCCTTCATCTACCACAAGGACGGTGCAGCGGCATCGAACTCGGATGCCGAGATGGCCACCATGATCGAAGCGGCACGCGTCGAAACGGATACCGCAAAACGCAAGGCGCTGTATGACGATATCCAGAAAAAGGGGCACGACCTGAACTACACGGTGCCGCTGTTCAATCTCCAGGACATCTACGGAATGTCGGAACGCATGGAATGGCAGCCGCGTGTCGACGCGAAGTTGATGGTGAGCGAGATGAAGGTCACCGAATAGCGTCGTCCGCAGATGGCGTCACCCTTGCCGCGGACCAGTTCTGCGGCAAGAGTCGCCCCGACAACAGGAATGTCTCATATGCTGGAATTCATCCTCCGCCGCCTGTTCCAGGGGGTGCTCGTCGTCTTCGGGGTGACAGCGACCGTCTTCGTCGTGACCCGGCTGGTGGGCGATCCGGTTGCGCTGATGCTTCCGCTTAGCTCGACGGAGGCGCAAAGGGCTGCCTTTGCCCAGCAGATCGGCCTGGACCAGCCGATCGCCACGCAGTTCCTGCGTTTCGTTGGGGACATCGCCACTCTGGACTTCGGAAACAGCCTCTGGCAGCGGCGTCCTGCGATCGAAGTCGTGTTCGAGCGCTTGCCTAACACGCTGCTGTTGATCGCAGTGGGGCTTGGAGCCGCCGTCATGCTTTCGATACCGATGGGCGCCGTTTCGGCTCTGCGTCCGGGCGGACTGGTCGATCGGCTGACCATGTCGGTCGGCCTTCTCGGGCTCGCGATGCCGCAATTCTGGCTTGGTCTCGTCGCCATCATGATTTTTGCGGTGACGCTGAGATGGCTGCCGACCTCCGGCATGGGCACGGCCGCGCACCTTGTTCTTCCGGCCCTTACGCTCGCACTGACGCCGCTTGCGCGCTTCACGATGATGGTGCGCGCGTCAATGATCGACGAACTCAACAAGCCCTACGTCAAGACGGCAAGGGCAAAGGGCCTCGGACTAACGCGCATTCTGCGCGTCCATACCTTACGCAACATCCTGGTTCCCTTTCTCTCTATCTCCGGATGGGAACTGATCGCCACTCTTTCCGGCTATACGGTTGTAGTCGAAACGGTGTTCGCGTGGCCGGGGCTTGGCCTGACGGCCGTGCAGGCGATCCAGCGGGGCGACCTGTTTCTGATGCAGGCCATCGTCTTCGTCATCGCTTTCCTGATCGTCTTGATCGGGATCGTGCTCGACATCCTGTCGAAGGCGGTGGATCCGAGAATGGAATTGAACTGATGGCCGCTCCTGCTTCCGCCGCGTCATCCACTCCTGTCAGCACGCGCGTGCCGCGCGCGGGCATATCGGAACTCTGGCACGACAAGGCCGCTGCCATCGGGCTTGCCTTCATCCTGCTCATCGTTTTCCTGGCTCTGTTCGCTCCGCTTATCGCACCTTACGATCCGGCCGCGCAGTCGATCATGGCACGGCTGAAGCCGCCGGTCTGGATGGAGCGCGGCACTTGGGAACACTTGCTCGGAACCGACAATCTCGGCCGCGACGTCCTGTCCCGCATCATCTGGGGTGCGAGGGCGACGCTGACGATCGGCGCCGTCACCTGCCTTCTGGCGGCGACACTGGGGACGGTCATCGGCCTTTGGGCAGGCTTCATGGGAGGGCGCACGGACTCGATCTTGATGCGTCTGGTCGACATTCAGGTCAGCTTCCCCGGCATCCTTCTGATCCTCCTCGTCGTCGCGGTTCTGGGGCCCGGCGTCTGGACGCTTGTTGCGGTCCTGTCGGTGACGAACTGGATGGTCTATGCCCGGCTCGTGCGTGGCATCGTCTCGTCGACCCGTCAGACCCCTTACGTCGAAGCAGCCGAAGTGATCGGCTGTCGCCCTGCACGGGTCATCTTCAGGCATATCCTGCCGAACATCGTCTCGCCGCTGCTGACGCTGGCGATCCTGGAGTTCACCAATATCGTGCTGGCGGAAGCAGCGGTGTCGTTTCTGGGCTTCGGCGTTCAGCCTCCGGCGACGTCATGGGGGCTCGACGTCGCCTCGGGACGGGACTACCTGTTCATCGCGTGGTGGCTCGTGACCTTTCCGGGCCTTGCGATCGTCGTGACGGTGCTGTCCATCAATCTCTTCGCCAACTGGTTGCGGGTAACGACCGACCCCGAGGAACGGGAGAAACGCTTTGCGCGCGCCGAGGCGGTCAGGCGGCGGCGCGGGCGACGGACGGTGGATGCATGACCATGCCTCTGCTCGAGATCGACAACCTGCATGTCTGTTTCGATACGCGCGCCGGCACCGTCCAGGCCCTGCGCGGGGTATCCCTGACCGTCGCACCGGGCGAAACGCTCGGCATCGTCGGCGAATCCGGATCCGGGAAGAGCGTGACGGCACAGGCGGTAATGGGCCTGATCGACGTGCCGGGGCGCATCTCGGACGGTGAGATCCTCTGGGAGGGAAAGCCGCTCGCCGGGTTCGATGTCGCCAAGGCTGCACGCGATATCTGGGGCAGGGAGATCACGATGATCTTTCAGAACCCGATGACATCGCTTAATCCGCTGATGACCGTGGGGGCGCAAATCGCCGAGGTGATCGAGGTTCACATGGGATTCAGCAGGCGGGCGGCGCGGCAACGGGCGGCGGAACTGCTTTCGGCGGTCGGTATCTCCGGGGCGGAGCGGAGGCTCGATCAGTATCCGCACGAGTTTTCCGGCGGCATGCGACAGCGCGTCATGATTGCCATGGGCATTGCCTGCGAGCCCAAGCTTCTGATCGCCGACGAGCCGACAACGGCCCTGGACGTGACGATCCAGGCCCAGATTCTGGAGCTTCTGGCGGAGTTGCAGGAGAAGATGGGGCTGGCGATCGTTCTGATCACCCACGATCTCGGCATCGTCGCAGGCCTCTGTCACCGCGTCGCCGTCATGTATGCGGGGCAGATCGTCGAAACCGGTCCGGTGGATGCCATTTTCGAAAATCCATCGCATCCCTATACGCAGGGTCTGATCCGCTCGACCCCGGGCCTCGATGACGACGAGGAGCGGCTGGCGGCGATAGACGGAGCTCCGCCGGGGCTGTTGCAGCCGCCTTCCGGCTGCGCTTTCCTGCCTCGCTGCCCGATCGGCGACGAGGGTTGCCGGGTGCCTCAAATTCTCCGTGCAATGGGTGCGGGCACGGTGGCCTGCCGCAAGGCCGGCGAACAGGCATGGAGGGAGGCAGTATGACGGTCGCCCCCGTGCTGTCGGTTTCCGGCCTCGCCATCGATTACGAACTCTCGTCCGGCGGACTTTTCCGCAAACGCCGGAGCGTCACTGCCGTCAGTGATGTGAGCTTCGACCTGGCGCCGGGCGAAACGCTCGGTCTTGTCGGCGAGTCCGGCTCCGGCAAGACGACCGTCGGCCGCGCGGTGCTCCGCCGCATTCCCGTTGCGCAAGGCAGGATCGTCTTCGGCGGCGAGGACATTACCCATCTCGGTGGCGATCCGCTGCGACGCCTGCGGGCGCGCATGCAGATCGTCCTGCAGGACCCCTATACGTCGCTCAATCCGCGCATGAAGGTCTCGAGCATCGTCGCCGAACCGCTTATCGTCCACGGCCTCGCCGGTTCCGCAGAGGAAGCGCGTGCCGCCGTTGCCGAATTGCTGGAGCGCGTGGGACTGCCCAGCGATGCCGCGGACCGCTATCCGCACAGCTTTTCCGGCGGACAGCGCCAGCGGATCGGCATTGCCAGAGCCCTGGCGCTGAAGCCCGCGCTCATCGTGGCTGACGAGCCTGTCTCCGCCCTCGACGTCTCGGTGCGGGCTCAGGTCATCAACCTCATGCAGGACCTGCAGCGCGATCTAGGAATATCCTATCTCTTCATTGCCCACGACCTCGCCATCGTGCGGCACATCTCTCATCGGGTGGCGATCATGTATGCGGGGAGGATCGTCGAGGTCGCGCCGCGCGACGCCATCTACGAGCGGCCGATCCATCCCTATACAGAGGCATTGCTGTCTGCGGTTCCGGTCGCCAATCCGAAGCTCCAGCGCGCGCGGCGACGCATCGTGCCTCCGGGCGAGTCCGTCGATATCGCCAATCCGCCGACCGGCTGCCGCTTCCATCCGCGCTGTTCGCTTGCGACGGACCGGTGCCGCGAAGAGGCTCCGCAGCTCCTGCGCAAGACCGACGATCATTTTGCCGCCTGCTGGAATCGGCACTCATGATGGAATTGTTGCTCAGCCCCCAGGGGATAGCCGCGGCCGTCGCGCTCATCCTTGCCGGTGCGGTTCAGGGTTCCACCGGTTTCGGATTCAACATGCTCGCAGCGCCGATGCTCGCCATCATCGATCCCGCCTTCGTGCCTGGACCGATGCTGGCTATGGCCATAGCCGTGAGTGCCGGTGGTACGGTTCGGGAATGGAGCGACGTCAACCGGCAGGATCTGGCCTTCTCCCTGACCGGGCGCCTGCTGGCGGCAGGGGCGGCCGCATTCTGCCTGCAATTGCTAAGCCCGGATGCCTTTGCGGCCGTCTTCGGCTTCGGCGTGCTCTTCGCGGTGGCGCTCAGCCTTGCGGGGCTGAGGATCGAAACGACGCGCAGTTCGCTCTTCCTCGCGGGGGTTCTTTCCGGTTTCATGGGCACCCTGACCTCGATCGGGGCTCCGCCCATGGCCATGGTTTATCAAAATGCCGGCGGCGCACGCATGCGTGCGACCCTGAACGCCTTCTTCGTCGTCGGCGGCATCATCTCGATCGGAGCCCTTTTCGTCGTCGGCAGTTTCGGCCTCTCCGATCTCCTTCTTGCCGCCACCATGCTCCCCTTCGCCTTCCTCGGCTTTCTGCTGTCGGGCTGGGGACGACGGCTCGTCGACCGAGGGCATGTGAAGGCCATCGTCCTCATCGTGTCGGCGGCTTCAGCTCTTGTTCTGCTTTTGCGCGCATTTTCATGAGGATGCCATGACAGACGCACCAAGAATTCTCATTACCGGTGCTGGCAGCGGAATCGGCGCCGCAATCGCGCGGCGCATCGCGACGCCCGGCATGCGGCTTTTCCTGCACACGGGCGCCAATGCGGAGGGACTACGGGCAGTCGCGGAGGAGGTGAGCGCAAAAGGTGCCGAGGTTGTCACGGAACTCGGAGACCTGTCCGATCCGGCCGTTCCCGGACATCTCGTCCGGGCGGCGCGTGCAGCCTTCGGCGGGCTCGACCAGATCGTTTCGAATGCCGGCCGCGCGCAGCGATCGTCGTTCGGTCAACTGACGGACGAAGACCTGCAGACGGCGTTCGACATGATGCCGATGGCCTTTTTCCGGCTGGTCGACGCCGCTCTGCCGGAGCTGAGAACATCCACGCAGGGACGAGTGGTCGCCGTCAGTTCGTTCGTCGCCCACGGCTTCGGGACGAACGGCATGCATTTTCCCGCATCCGGTGCCGCCAAGGCTGCGCTGGAGGCTCTGGCCAAATCGCTTGCCGCCCAGCTCGCGCCTGAAGGTGTGACGGTAAACTGCGTGGCACCCGGCTTCACGCGCAAGGACAGCGGCGGCCATGCCGCCACGACATCAGCAGCGATGGAAAGCGCACGTGCGGTTACACCGAACGGCCGGCTCGGGGAGCCGATCGACGTGGCCGAATTGGTCGCCTTCCTTCTGTCACCCGGAGCACGCCATATCACAGGGCAGGTCATGCATGTGGACGGCGGACTGCTGCTGGCATGAGTTGTGCGGACAGCCGAAGTTCGACCCTCGGGGGCGGTCTGCTTCGGGCGAAACCGAGCCACTCATCGTCCGGATGGCGCTGGTCTGCAATAGGGCCGGTTGCGAAAGTCTCCTACAGGGTAAATTTATCGAACGGCCGCCCCTGGGCAACCGAGGGTGCTGCTGTTCCGAGCGCTGCGGCCAGTACGTCGGCCAGGCCGCGTCCGGCGCTGCCGTCCTCATCAAGGCGCGGATTGTAGATGGTAATCTCGATGCCGACTGCCTTGCCGCTCGCCAAGGCAACCCGAAGCGCGGTCCCCAGCTCGTCCCACGACAACCCGCCGGGCATGCGGAAATCGACAGCCGGCATGACGACATCGTCGAGGCAATCGGCGTCGAGGTGGATGAAGAAGCCATCCAGCTCCTCTCGCGTCAGGTGGTGAACCGCTTCGCGGGCGGCGGCCTCGACGCCCATCGCGCGCACGGCGGGAAGGTCAATCGCCTTGAGCTCTTTGGGGAGCGGTTGGCTTCCGTACTCCTCCTGGTCCTTGTGATCGCGATACGCGAACGCGACAGCATTTTTGGGAGGGACCAGAGGACCGCGACCTTCAATGTCAGCCAGTTTCGACGGGCCGTAGCCGGTGACCAGGGCAAGGTCCATTGAGGCGCCCTCACCATTGGGCTCCGCCTCGGGCTGGAAAAAATCGGCGTTGCCGTCGATGAAGAACAGGCCGTAGCTGCCGCGCCGTCGAAACGCGAGCATCGAGCCCAGCACGATCGTGCAATCGCCGCCGAGTACGACCGGAAATTCGCCGGCGTCAAGCACCGCTTCCACCGCGTCGGCGAGCTTGGGCGACCACGCGGCAATTGCACTGGCATTCAGGGTGCCGGTCTCCGGATCAGGCGTTGGGTCCTTCGGAAGCACCGTCAGCCGCTCGGCGCGGCGCGCTTGAATGCGCTCCGCGAGACCGAGGCTCAAGAGCTGGTCGGGCAAGTGCTCCACACCGTCGGTCGCGAGGCCTAGCGTAGAGGGGGCTTCGAGAATTGCGTAGGGAAGGGTCGGCATGGGCGCCTCCGTTGGCGGCTACTTTGCGGAGTAGGCATCGTAGAAGCGCTTCGAACGCCCGACATCATTCGTCCCTACCGAGACATGGTGGATCACAACTACCTCCGCTCCAGCTTTGTCCCCCTAACAGCCGCTTCTGGTCATTGTTCCCTCAAAGCCGACTGTCGTTTGTGGCCAGAATGGACCGAAGCGAATCCGGAACCGCTGAGCCGGCAGCAACCGGTATCGCTTCCACGCCATCCGGGTTACGATGCGTAGGTGAGAACGGGCGTCTCGTCGGACCACCTGCGTCAGGAGGGCAGTGTGAAATCGCCAACGGTGAGAGTTATGGCCGCGGCCGAGGAAGATCTGGCGATCGAAACGGTCATGCTGGCGTTTGCAGCGGATCCCATGGCGAGATGGACCTGGCCGCATGCATACCAGTACCTTGCGGCCATGCCGCGAATGATCCGGGCGTTCGGGAGCAGCGCATTCGCTAACGGAACCGCCTTTTGCACCGACGGCTGCGCCGGGGCGGCGCTGTGGCTATCGCCCGGGGTGCATTCCGACGAGGAGGGGCTTGGTGCGGTGCTCGAGAGCACGGTTGCGCGCTCTCTTGCCCCCGAAACCACGGCCATATTCGAGCAGATGGCCACGTACCACCCGACCGAACCCCATTGGTACCTGCCCCTGATCGGCGTCGATCCGGCGCATCAAGGCGAAGGTCACGGCGACGCCTTGATGGCGTACGCACTCGCACGGTGCGATCGCGATCACGCGCCAGCCTATTTGGAATCCTCGAACCCGCGCAACATTCCGTTCTATCGACGCTACGGCTTCGAACCGCTCGGCGCGATCCAGGCCGGTTCGTCGCCGACGCTCGTCCCGATGCTGCGGCCGCCGCGTTGAGCTTCAATCAATCGGTCGGAGAGTCGCCCGTCCCTTGCCAGAAGTGCCGTTTCCGGTGGTCTGCGGCACGATTCGCGACGACTTCGAAGCCACTGCTGCTTCGGCAAGGCGCGTCTTTCCTGCCTGCGCCGCTAGCTTCCCTACTACCAGGGCGTAGGGCGGGCGCCGGCTGACCATTTTGATGAACCGGACTAAGATGGTGGGTGTATTCTCCCGACGCGCGATAATGCCGTCGGGAGCTTTGCGACTACTTCTCGGCCGACGCTGCGGCCTTCTCGATAAGTTGGGAGACGGCTCCCGGATGGGAAACCATGAGGACGTGCGAAGCGCCCTTGACGACGACGGTCTCTTTGGACTTTGCGCGCTCAGCCATCCAAGACATCGCGGCGGGCGGAATGTTCTTGTCAGCGTCGCCGTAAACAAACCAGGACGGGATTTTCTTCCAGGCAGGCGCGCCAGCCGGCTCCTTCAACGCGGCTTCGGCGACAGGGCGTTGCCCCGCTGCCATGAGCTTGGCTTCAACGAGCGGAACGTCTGCGGCGAACTGATCGTGAAACTTGTTCTGGTCGATGTACAGATCATGACCACCATCCGGCAGGGTGACCGGCGGGGCGAGGGTAGGGCCCAGGGTACTGCCGGGGAACTTTCCGGTGAGATCGATGGCCGTTTCTCCCGCTTCCGGCGCAAACGCCGCGACGAAGACCAGAGCCTTGACGTTCTCGTGACCGTTCGCGGCGCTGGAGATGACGCTGCCGCCGTAGGAATGGCCGACAAGAACAATCGGCCCCTTGATCCCGGAGAGAATGGCCGAAACATAATCAGCATCGCCCTTGACGCTTCTGAGCGGATTGGCGGCCCCTACGACAGGATAGCCGTCTTTTTCCAGCTCCCGCACGACACCGTTCCAGCTGTTCGATTCTGCGAACGCACCATGCACGAGTACGACAGTGGGCTTCTGACCGGCAAAAGCCGGCCCAGCAAGGGCCAGAGCACTCGCTGCCAGGGCCGCGAGGATATGCGTGTAGCGGGACATGTGATCTCCTTTCGCTTGAAGTGACCCGCGAATAAGAGCTTTCGGGTGTATCCGCGATATGTTCGAAACGCGCGGCGGTGTAACGAAGTTTGTCGCGAGAACGCAGCGTACATCTGCTTACAAATTTCATATGGAGAGCGTCGCCGCAGAAGGGGCGCGGACGCTGGCAAATCGATCCCCGCGGCGATGCCGGAGCCGGCGAGAAGCGCGGGGATGAGGCTATAGTATATCCTATGGGCATCATCGCTGAAGGGCAAGACGAAGCCCGCAAAGCGAAGGCGCGGCCTCCGGAAGGAAGCCGCAGCGATGTGGAATTGGAGTCTAACGCATCGACTTAAAAGCGGCCCGCAATTCCTCGGCAAACAGCTGCGGCTGTTCCCAGGCAGCGAAATGGCCACCCTTTTCGACCTGGTTGTAGTAGACCAGAGACGGGTATGCCTGCTTGCTCCAGCTTTCCGGTGCCTTGTAGATTTCCTTCGGGAACACCGTGATTGCCACGGGCACCTTGATGTCTTTGGTCTTCTGGGCGTCGGAGCTGAAGTTGTTGTTGTTGTTCTCCCAGTAGAAGCGCGACGACGACGCACCGACGTTCGTCAGCCAATAAAGGGTGATGTCGTTGAGCATCTCGTTCCGGGAGAGGACATTTTCAGGCACGCCGTTGCTGTCGCTCCATTGAACGAATTTCTCATAGATCCACGCCGCTAGACCGGATGGCGAGTCCGCTAGCGAGTAGCCGATGGTCTGCGGGCGGGTCACCATCATTGCGCCATAGGCGGCGTTCCTGCCGAAGAACGTGCTAAGCGACCTATAGGCTTCCCTTTCGGGCTGCGATAAGCTCACCGGTGCCGGATCGCCTGCATTGATGCCCCTCATCAGCTCCCCTGGAACAGTCGCGGGCATGTTGAGGTGAATGCCGAGCAAGCCCTTCGGAGCTTGCCGCGCCAGCGCATCAGAGATCACCGAACCGTGGTCGCCACCTTGGGAAACATAGGTCGAATATCCCAGACGTTTCATGAGCACGTCCCAAGCTTTCGCGACCCGCTCCGGTCCCCATCCGAGTTCGGTAGGCTTGCCGGAGAATCCATGACCGGGAATCGACGGGATCACGACGTCGAACGCATCTTCCGCGCGACCACCGTAGGCGGTTGGATCGGTAAGTGGACCAATTGTCTTGATGAACTCGAACTGCGATCCCGGCCAGCCGTGCGTTAAAATGACGGGGAGGGCGTTTGGGTGACGCGACCGGACGTGGATGAACTGGATATCGACCCCGTCAATCGTGGTAATGAATTCCGGCAGGGCATTCAGTTCCTGCTCGGCCTTACGCCAATCATACTCGCTTCCCCAGTAGCGAATCAGTTCCTGAACACGTTGGAGCTGGATGCCCTGGGAGATATCGCCGACAGTCTCCTTATCCGGCCAACGCGTGTTCGCGATCCGCTTGCGAAGATCGTCGAGCTGAGACTGCGGGACATGAATTTCAAACGGGCGAATGCTTTCATCCGCCTGCTGGTTCTTGGAACTGACTAAGGTGGTTTCAGCGGCACTTGCCTCTCGCAGGGCTGTGACCGGCAGCAGCATCATGGACCCAATAGCAAGCGCGATGGCGCGGTCAGCAATATGATTCCGGCGGGAAAATGTGTCGATAGCAGTCATGTGGCCTCTCCTTGTCTGTGTCGATTGACGACAATCAGTGCGGAGCGGGATCTACGAACCTGACGTGTCTGCCCTGTTTCAGGATTTTATGAAGTTGTATCAAAGCGTTTACTGAGCGGCTTTGACACGATTCCATACGAAGAATTCCGGAGTTAAAGCGGCGCGTCGCCCGAATGGGGGCTGTCGATAACCCCGAGCAAAGGTGTTCACCATCAACTAAGACCTTGCAGTTGAAGACGCCGCATCCGGATCGGGCGTGTCCTGCTAGATGGCTTTTCGCATAATGCCGAACAGCGTTACCATCGAGATTTCTTTCAGCACCGTCCGGGCCGGAATCGGTTGATTGGGCCATTCTTTGTTGCGTTTTCGCCGCATTATTACTACGCAAAATCAATTACTTTTCTACAATTGTTAATGTACGAGTCTCACCGGCTGACAAGGAATATAGAGTCGCCCGCCTACTTCCTGCTCTTGGGTCCTCGCCGACACCAGCACATTCAAGAAGCTCCGGCCCGCCAACTATCGCGCTCAAATCGCTGGCCACCGTAGTGAAGCAGCTTAAAGGAGACATCCGCGACAAAGCTTCGATCCCATCCTCGACTCGTGCGCAAGCTTCAAGAAGCGCTTGGCGATCAGCTCTGCGTTGCATTGGATGATCCGAGCGTCACCGAGATCGTGCTGAAACCGGACGGAAAACTGTTCATTGAACGCTTGGCCCCGGCGTCGCACCGGCAGGCGAGATGTCGTCGGCTGCTTGACGGACATCACCTGCTACTGCACTTTATTTACAGACCCATAACGGCAACCCTCTTTTGATGGTGACCAATGGCGGCTGACTACATCATAGGACCGAACACAGAGAATCCACGGCTGACGCGATCTGTCATGGGCGTGGATCATCTTGGCGAAAAGTTCGAACTTTCGGTTATCGAGGAGCGGCCCCTCACCATCTTCCTCAACTCGCAGGAGATCGTCACGGCTATGACGATCGGCGACTACCCGGAATACCTCGCGCTCGGGTTCCTGCGTAATCAGGGGATGCTAGATCCTGCAGAAACGGTTACCGATGTTGAATATGATGAGGAACTTGAGGTGGTTGTCGTCCGGACCGAGAGCCGCACGACGTACGAAGAAAAGGTCAAGAAGAAGACCCGCACGAGTGGCTGTGCTGTAGGTACGGTGTTTGGCGATATGATGGAGGGCCTGGTGGGGCTGACCTTGCCGGCCGCGCCAATGCGGACGTCGTGGCTCTACACGCTGGCCCGCACGATCAACACTACGCCGAGCCTGTATCTTGAAGCTGGCGCGATCCATGGAACGGTGCTGTGCAAGGAGGACCGACCGCTGGTCTATATGGAAGATGTCGGTCGTCACAACGCGGTCGACAAGATCGCCGGCTGGATGCTCTTCGAGAAAGTGGGAGCTGAAGACAAGATTCTCTACACCACCGGGCGGCTTACGTCCGAAATGGTCATTAAGACCGCCATGATGGGGATTCCGGTGCTCGCGTCGCGCTCAGGCTTCACGGCCTGGGGCGTGGAGATTGCGCGCCAGGTAGGGCTGACACTGATTGGACGCATGCGCGGTAAACGCTTCGTCTGTCTAACGGGAGAGGAGAGGCTGATCTGGGATGCTGATCCCGAAACCGTACCTGAGGATGAGAAACATCACCGCCGCAAAGGCGCACTAATTGACTAAAATTATGGGTGTCATACTGGCCGGAGGCCGTTCCACTCGTATGGGTGGCGGCGACAAGGGCTTGCTGCGGCTCGGCGATGTAACGCTGCTCGGTCATGTACATGCACGGCTTGCGCCGCAATGCGCGGAGCTTGCGATCAACGCCAATGGGGATCCAGCGCGCTTTTCAGATTTCGGGCTTCCTGTGCTTGCCGATACGCTGCCGGATTATCTTGGGCCCCTGGCGGGTGTTCTCGCGGGCCTCGAGTGGGCGGCCGAAGAGGGCGCGGATGCGATCGTGACTGCGGCGGCCGATACGCCTTTCCTCCCCCGTGACCTGGTGGCCAGGCTCAGCGACGCGGCGGCACAGAAGAAGGTTCCAATAGCGCTGGCCGCCTCTCCGGACGAGGCGGGATCGCTGCGCCACCATCCCACCTTCGGTTTGTGGCCTGTCGGTTTGCGCGAGGACCTCCACGCCGAACTTTCAGGCGGGCTTCGCAAGATCATGCTTTGGGCCGAACGGCATGGCACCGCGACTGCGCTGTTTGCGTCGGCGCCGTTCGATCCGTTTTTCAATGTCAACACGCCGCAGGACATGGTGCGCGCCAATGCGATTCTGCACGGAGATTTGACATGACCTTCTACGACGCGGTCGACTGTGCCAGCACACGAAAGATCGGCGCCGTCGGTCTCGTTTTTCATTGGGCTTGCTGATGTCGATGACGCCTCCTCCGCTTACGCCACCACGCTTGAAGAACGATTGTTTCGCCCTGCCGCCGGGCGTCGATTGGACCCCTGTGGATACTGCGCTCGGCCTGCTACGGGCAAACCTGTCTCCTGTTGTGGATATCCAGGAACTCGACGTCTCTGATGCGCTCGGCCGCGTTTTGGCGCACCATGCAGTTGCACGTCGCTCCAATCCGCCCGCCGCCAACTCAGCCGTCGATGGATACGGTTTTGCTCATGCGGCTACCGGCGAGGGACTCCAGACGCTGCCGCTGATCGAAGGCCGTGCGGCGGCGGGTGTGCCATTTTTAGGCCCTGTGCCGGAGGGAATGGCGGTCCGCATCCTGACCGGAGCAATTCTTCCCGTAGGGGTCGACACGGTGGTTCTGGAGGAGGATACCGCCACCGATGGCCACCGCATAGCCTTCCACGGTCCGATCAAGATGCGAGCAAATACCCGTAAGGCCGGCGAGGACGTGATCGCCGGCGATGTCGCATTGCCGGCCGGGCATCGCCTGCGCCCGCCAGATCTGGCGCTGCTGTCTGCCGTTGGCGCCACAAGGGTTTCGGTTTTCCGTCCGCTGCGCTTGGGTGTGCTGTCCACCGGTGACGAGATCGCCGCGGATGCTGGCGGAGCCCTTCTGGAAGTCGGCCGCATCTATGACGCCAATCGGCCGATGCTTCTGGCAATGGCTCGGCGCTGGGACCATGTGCCTGTAGACCTTGGTCATGTCGGCGATGACCGAGCAGCACTGGCCGCCCGGCTTGACCGAGGGGCAACAGAGGCAGATGTAATCTTCACCTCCGGCGGGGCCTCGGCGGGAGACGAGGATCATGTCTCGGCGCTGTTACAGGAGGCCGGTGTGATGCAAAGCTGGCGTATCGCCGTCAAGCCGGGCCGCCCGTTGGCGCTTGGCTTGTGGAGGGGTGTTCCGGTGTTCGGCCTGCCGGGAAATCCGGTCGCGGCCTTCATCTGCGCTCTAATATTCGGCCGCCCGGCCGTCTCCGTGTTGGCCGGCGAGGGATGGGAGGAGCCAATGAGTTTCACGGTTCCGGCCGCTTTCGAAAAGAACAAGCACGCAGGCCGGCGCGAGTATCTGCGGGCGCGATTGACGCCGGAAGGTCACGCTGAGGTTTTCCGGTCGGAAGGTTCGGGGCGGGTCAGCGGGCTTTCCTGGGCCACCGGACTTGTCGAACTTGCCGATGGCGCCCGCCGGGTCGCACCGGGCGATCCCGTTCGTTTCCTTCCCTACTGCTCTTTTGGATTGTAGTCCATCAAAACGGACGAGGACAACGCTACCGCAAGGGCTCGGAGTGCCAACGATGGAACCTAAAATCGGTGCCAGCGGTTACCGTTGAACTTGCAAGTTAAGCGATGATCCCGCATGTTAAGCAAGAATTTCCATAGTCGCTGCCTGATCAACAAGACAAGGAGCTGGCGATGAGAGAAATCATTCTCGCGGGAGCGTTCGCACTCTCAACTTCGACTTGCCTGGCGCAGACTGCGACGCCACCGGCGCCCCTATCTCCCCAATCGGCCTCGCCAATAGAGGCGGCTGCCTCGCCACCAGGCGGTCCGGCCAACCTGTGTCAGGAGATTCTTGGCTTCATGAAGGCTCCCCCTCCAGACGCGCCTCAAGCTGCCGATGCGAAGAAAACTGCCGTGACGGCCGCTCAGCAGGCAAAGCCTCCGCAGCCCGCCTTGAGCCAGCAAGGCTCGGCCGGTTTGGCTGGCACGGCCACCACCGGCAAAGACCCCTCGGGGGGCGGCGGGAGTAATTCGGCGCAGGCCGTTACCGGACAGGACGGCGTCGCAACCGATGCACCTGAGCCGGGCAAGGATCAGGCGAATGCCGGATCGGTTGCAAACGCACCGCAGAAAGAGTCACGGGCAGCGCCGCTCCCGCCCGCCGATGTGATGAGCACGCCCAAGGAATCCGTGCTGAGCATGGAAGCGGCCCAGCAACTCGCCGACGCGAACGATATCGCGGAATGCCAAAAGACGGCCCGGAAGATGAGAGTTGCCGGCGTTGCCATGCCACCGCCGCTGATTGCATTGGCAGCATTGGATATCCGGTATCAGCAGAATTCAGGCGCAGCTCAAAATCCCCCTGGGACTAGCGGCCCGTAGGAGAACGATAAGATGCCGGAATTGTGCCCAGACGAATAGCCCGTTGGCACCTGGTCGCGGCTGCATCGAGTGGCAACGGAAGCGAAGGAGTCCGCAATGGGGATAATCGTGACGGGAGTAGTCGTTGTAGGAGCGATCGCGTTTGGTACCGGCTATTATTTTACGAACGTACAGCCGGCAGAGCCTGCTTGGGAGGTCTACAGGACCGAGGGCGCCCGGGTTGGGGATCCAGGTCACAATCTCGTCGGAAAGAACTGGTCGGGCGAACCCGGCAGCGTTTCTGCGGACAACGAGGAGAAACCTTCGTAGGAGGCTCCGAGCGTCTTTTGCACAGGTGACATTCAAACCCTCTGATCACCCTCTGATCGAACATCCGAGCGGTCTCAAAATTTGGCCCTTTCGTCCTCGGATGCCTCGCCTTTCAGCAATCCAGAACTGCTTTGCATTAGGTTCTGCCAGAGTATTTCGCGGCACAGGTGGCGCAACTCTGCCACGACGCGCGATACGCAGATCGCCGTTCGGGTGCGAATATGGCTGGTCTATTCCGCCGGCTCAGCGGCAGTATGCGGCGGTGTCCGGGCACCGGTCTTGCCTTGCTGCTCTTCCACCCAGGCGCTGTGATGTTCCTTGGCCCAGTTCAGGTCCACCGAACCAGAGCCCATTGCCTGCCAGGCACCTTCCATACCGAGCGTGCCGATATAGATATGCCCAATGATCACAGCGATCATGATGAGGCCCACGATGGCATGGACATATTGGGCCATCTGCATGCCGTTGACGTCAGTGAAGGAGAACGGAAACAGCATGAACACGCCTGAGACCGACAACGCAGTCCCCCCCACCACGACAGACCAGAAGATGAGTTTCTGCCCGGTGTTGAAACGTCCCGCCGGTATATGCGTTTGGTTCGACCGGTCGAAGAATCCGCCGGCGGACTTAAGCCATTTTGCGTCGTAGCGGTCCGGGAGATTGTGTCGGATCCACGTCAACAACATCAATACGACGCCGAGCATGAACGCCCAGGATACGAAATGATGCGCGTACTTGGCCCAGATCGACCAGGTCGAGAACGCCTCCGGCCCGATCAGCGGCATCAACAGGCGCTTTCCGAAGATCAAGTTCAAACCGGTGATCGCGAGGACGATGAAGGCCGTTGCGGTTGTCCAATGGAGCAGGCGTTCCAGCGCGTTGAACCGGAGAATTTTTTGACCTGATTCGCCTGCCTGTGTCCGAATACGGCCCCGGATGAGATAAAACAGCGCGATGGAGAGCAGCGTGCCGATAATGATGAACGCACCAACCCAGGGTAGAGCAGTCCGCTCGAAGGTTTGATAGTCCCGACCTTGAGGTTGTTGCAGCGTTGTGGCCTTGCGGTCGGGTATCGTGACCCGACCCTGGATCTTGCCGAGCTCATCAAGAAGCTGCTGCTCGCTCACCCCTTGCGCACCGGGGTTGTTGACCGGTGCGCGCTCCTGCGCCCCGGCGGGCGCCATCCATAGGACGAAAGCCAGTATGAATGCCGCAACCGCCGCCGAGACCAGTCGATAAAGGCTCCAGATCCGCATTTGCTCCGTCCTCCCAACTTCGCTGCGACGCCAAGCAGCACCCGCTATCTCGATTTTCCCGGACCATCGTACCGAAACGGAACCCGTTTCCGGCTATCCCGATGTTCGACCGAAGCGCCGAAGCGTCCTTCCTGAGCGTGAAAGGATGATGCATGGCGCTCCATCCTCAGGTTCCAGATCATCTTATCTGCATTCAGATCACTTTATCGGCTGCAGGATGCCCTAGGCGTCCACTGTCTCCCGATAGGCGGTATGCCAGCCCCATGCGCCCGAGCCATAGCCTCTCTGCGTCACACGCTCCTTGTAGATCGCGGCAATGATCACTCCGTCGCCAGCCAGCAGCGATTTCGTCGAGCACATCTCCGCACATAGTGGCAGCTTGCCTTCGGCCAGCCGGTTGGCTCCATATTTCGCATACTCGACCTCCGTCGAGTCGGCCTCCGGTCCTGCCGCACAAAACGTGCATTTGTCCATCTTGCCGCGTGAGCCGAAGTTGCCGACGCGTGGATATTGCGGCGCGCCGAACGGACAGGCGTAGAAACAGTAGCCGCAGCCGATGCACAGGTCCTTGGAATGCAGCACCACGGCATCCGCAGTGGTGTAAAAACAGTCAACGGGACAAACTGCCGCGCAGGGTGCGTCCGTACAGTGCATGCAGGCCATCGAGACGGAGCGTTCGCCCGGCTTGCCGTCATTGATGGTGACGACACGCCGCCGATTGATACCCCACGGAACGTCGTGCTCGTTCTTGCAGGCGGTAACGCAGGCATTGCACTCGATACAACGTTCGGCGTCACAAAGGAATTTCATCCGTGCCATCTTCGTTCCTCCGCTACACCGCAACGATCTGGCAAAGCGTAACCTTCGGTTCCTGCATACCCGTTACGGGATCGTAGCCGTAGGTGGTGATACTGTTGGCGCTTTCGCCGAGAACGTAAGGGTCGGTCCCTTCGGGATAATTGGCTCGCAAGTCCTCGCCCCGGAACCAGCCGCCGAAGTGGAAGGGCATGAATGCGACACCCTTGCCGACACGCTCGGTGACCAGAGCCTTTACCTTTGCCTTCACGTCGTTCTCCGCTCCGTTGACCCAGACCCAACCTCCGTCACTGATGCCGCGCTCGGCTGCATCGTCGACGTTGATCTCGACAAACATGTCCTGCTGCAACTCGGCAAGCCACCGGTTCGAGCGGGTTTCCTCACCGCCACCCTCGTATTCGACGAGGCGTCCGGTCGTCAGAATGATCGGGAACGATTTCGCGGTGCCATTGTCCACAGCCGCCTTCTGCACACTGAAGCCGATATTGGGCAGGCGGAACTGCTTGGCGTCTGGATAGGTCGGATACTTGGCTACAAGATCCACCCTGGGCGTATAGATCGGCTCGCGGTGGATCGGCACCGGATCCGGCAAATTCCAGGCAAGCGCCCTGGCCTTGCCATTCCCGTAGGGGTGGCAGCCATGGCTGAGCGCCACGCGTTGGATGCCGCCAGACAGGTCGGTCGACCACGACACCTTGCCGATGTCGCCCATATCATCGCCGATCGTCTGGATGATGCCTAGTTCTTCCGGGGTGAGATCCCGATCCCAGCCGAGTTTCTGGAGCACGGCCATGGTGAACTCCGGATAACCGTCGGTGAGTTCGGAACCTTCCGTGTAAGAACCCTCGGCAAGAAGCGTTTCGCCGTTGCGTTCCACGCCAAAGCGGGCGCGGAATGGGCTGCCCCCGTCCATGACATGCAGGCCGGTGCTGTAGAGGTTTGCAGTTCCCGGGTGACGGAGTTCCGGTTTTCCCCAGCATGGCCAGGGCAGACCGTAATAATCGCCGCCGACCTCCGGGTCGTCCTTCGGCGCGCGCAGGGTGAGCAGATCGAATTTGTGCTGGTTGCGCATATGCGCCTTGAGCCGCTCGGGCGACTGGCCACAATAGCCGGTCGACCAGCCGCCGCGGTTCATTTCACGCAGCACGTCCTCGGGTACCGGCCGATCACCTTCGACGGCGATGTTCTTGAACATCCATTCGGCGAGGCCAAGCTTCTGTGAAAGCAGGTACAGGACCTGATAATCGTCCTTCTGCTCGAAGCTTGGGGGGACGATCTGCTCGCCCCACTGGAGCGCTCGGTTGGAGGCGACCCGCGATCCCGAGGTTTCGAACTGCGTGCAAACCGGCAGGAGATAGGTGTTGTCCTTGCGCCCCGCCTGCACCGCGAGCGAGGCCCAGGTCGTGGGGTGAGGATCGGCCACGACAAGCAGCTCAAGTCCGGCAAGCCCCTTCATCGACTCGGGGATGCGCGTGATGCTGTTGCTGGCGTGGCCCTGTACGAACATCGACCGCATGATGTCGGGTTGCTCGACGTCTTCCTTTGGCAGTGAAACCGAATCGAACCATCGGGTCAACGGAATGCCGGGTGTTTCCATCAGTTCCTTGGAAGAGAACTGGCCCAACAGGTCGTCATAGGGGATCTCCCACACCCGCCCCCAATGCTTCCAGGCCCCTTCCGTCAGACCGTAGTAGAAGGGCAGGGTGACCACGTCGAGCCCGATGTCCGTCGCGCCTTGAACGTTGTCGTGGCCGCGGAAGATATTGGCGCCGGTGCCCGGCTTGCCGATGTTGCCGGTAGCGAGACACAGGATGCAGCTCGCCCGCGTATTCGCGGTCCCAACAGTGTGGTGCGTCTGGCCCATGCACCAGATGATCGTCGATGGCTTCTGGGTCGCGAACGTCTCGGCGATGCGCTTCAACTGCTCGCCGGGCACGCCGGTGATCGTTTCCACCTCGTCCGGGGTGTACTTGGCGACCTCCTTTCGAACCTCATCCATTCCGTAGACGCGTTGCGCGATAAATTCCTTGTCCTCCCAGCCATTCTCGAAAATATGCCAAAGCATGCCCCAGATCAGCGCAATGTCGGTGCCGGACCTGAAGCGGACGTATTCGGTGGCGTGGGCAGCCGTGCGCGTGAAGCGCGGGTCCATGACGATGAAATTGGCGTTGTTGAGTTCCTTTCCCTCAAGCAGATGTTGCATCGCGACCGGATGCGCCTCGGCCGGATTGCCGCCAAGAACGAGCATCGTCTTGGAATTTCTGATGTCGTTGTACGAGTTGGTCATCGCGCCGTAGCCCCAGGTGTTGGCTACGCCGGCAACCGTCGTCGAATGACAGATACGGGCCTGGTGATCCTGATTGTTGGTTCCCCACAGAGCGGCGAGCTTGCGGAAGAGATAGGTGCCTTCGTTGGAGAATTTCGCCGACCCCATCCAATAGGTGGATTCCGGCCCCGACTTCTCGCGGATCTCGAGAAGCTTGTCGCCGATGCCGTTGATCGCATCCTCCCAGGTGGTACGCTCCCATTGGCCGTCGACGAGCTTCATCGGGTACTTCAGACGACGGTCGCTGTGCACGAGTTCGCGTACGCTGGCGCCTTTGGCGCAATGCGAGCCGCGATTGAAGGGGCTGTCCCAGGAGGGTTCCTGCCCCGTCCACACGCCGTTCTGGACCTCCGCAGTTACGGTGCACCCGACAGAACAGTGGGTACAGATGCTCTTTTTGAGTTCAATCGGCACGCCCGGTTGGGGGGGGCTGATCGCGGCGGCCTTTTTGACTGTGCCGAGTTGGAACGAACCGAGTGCCGCCAGGCCGCCGGCGACAAGGCCGGAGCGCCGGAGGAATGTCCGCCGGTCCAAGGGGGCCGCTGCCATGCCGCCGGTCAGGGTTTGCAGATGCGTGCGGCTTGCCTGCCGATCCTTGCGCTTCGTAAGCATGGCACCCTCACTTCTGCGTAGGATAGCGATTGACGCGATAGTAGGCCTTGACGTGGTCCGTTTCGCGGTAGCGGCCCCGCATCTCCTCTTCGCCCGGGTCGTAGGCCTCAGCATCGGTGGGACAGAGCGCCGCGGCCGCGACGACGGTCGTCGTTGCGCCGCCGAATGCCTTAAGGAAGTAGCGCCGGCCCAATGCCGTTTGTCGCTCGTCTTGCATCTTGGCATCCTCCTCCTTTAGTGGGCTTGGCGCCCGGGCATGCGCCTATGCGTTTTGCCGTGCCGCCATGGCGAAGGCTTCGCTGTCGATCTCGATGAAAAGCCGACCGACCGTGCCGACCGACCGGTAGAATTTGGCGGCCTTAGCGTGTTCCAGGTCGCTGAAGAAACGCCCGGCCCACGGCTCGACGTGGCGTTTGAAGAAATCCTGCTCCTCGTCGTGGGAGACGGCAAAGTGATTGCAGGCAAAGCCGCTCATCATCTCGCATATGCTGGCCAGATGATCCTCGGGTTCGCAATTGCCCTCGGCGCGCTCGATACCGAAACGGGCCATGTCTGCCCGCAGGCGCGCAAGCGGGCGTTCGTTGAGGAAGCCGGTGAGATAATAGGATGCGTAGGGAAGGAGTTCGCCGCGTCCCACGCCAATGAATAGCTCGGAATATTCGCGACAGATCGCATCGTGCGAATACGACGCTGCCGCTTGAGCAAGTGCTATGTGGGCACGGCCGAGCGGTGCATCGCTGTTGTCCTGCAAGTATGAAAGCCTGGCGAGCGATTCCCTGTCCGGCGGGGTGATCAATAGTGAGGCGAGGAGTGCGTATTCGTCCGCTCGGGCCTGGTCGATGTCATCGAGAACATCTGTTCCTGCACCGAAGATTGAAGCATCCGCTCCATCTGGCTGTTCCCAGGCCTGATCTGAAAGCAAGTCGGGGTTCATCATACCTTGACCGTGCTGCCTGAATGGGTTGCTCATAGTAACCCGATACCGAACGAATGCAACAGCCTGACCTTGACAGGCTACCACATAAGATCCCGGCGAATACCAGATCAGCGTGGCATCGCTCCGCCATGTCGGGGCCCGAAGTAAGCCTCGCGAAGCTGAGAAGGACTCATCTTGTCCGGCGAATGCGTGTGAGATTTGAATTCAACCGATGCGCTCACATTGGTTGACGTCTCGAGAGCTGGTGGCTCTATCGCCGGCGGCTCGTCGGTGGCTGGCTTTTCCGTCGCTAAATTCTCTGGATCCTCGACAGGAAGGGCCGCATCCGGCATGGCATCGCCGCGTTGTTCATGTGACGGAACGGCCTCCGGTTTCGTAAGGGTGTCAACGGCACGCGCCGCTTTCGACAGGAAGCCCACGACGGTTTCCTTTGCGTCGAGCGGACCGAACCCCCCCATCGAGCCTGGTTTGTTGAAGTCCCAAGCATATTCCGAAGGGCCGACGAAGTCGCGGATTCCGTGGTCCAGTGACCATGCCTTGCGTAACGCCGCATGCTTCAGCGCCAACGGAACGCCTTTCTTCAAGAAAGCCGCAACGTCACTTTCGGCAGTCAGGTCCTCGAGGTGCGGGAGGGGCTCGACCACCCCAACATCCTCAAGCTCCGCTGCTTTCGCCTCTGGCAGGTTGCGCTCAGGACAGGAGGCCACCGGATCGTTATTCTCGGCGACCTCGCCTGATGCCTGGTCCAATTCAGGGGCCGCCGGCTTTTGTTCTCGCCGTGAGGCCAGCTTGCGGCGCGACCAGCGGGCAAGATGATTGTCGCTGCCGTCACTCATCCCTTGTCGTCCTGCTTTGTGAGCCACCATGAATCCGACTTGCCATGGCTTCGGGATCTGTCCGATCACGCTTGCGTTTGACGAACGCACGCTCGACATGATGAGCTTCCACGAATGCGGCAAGGCGCTCCTGTATTTCAATCGGCATCGAAACGGCTTCGATGATGTCTGTGTTGGTTTCCGTCAGAGATTCGGCCTCAGCCGGATCCGCTGTAACCAGATGGACTACGATTCCCGGAGCTGAATCCGTGAGTCGGAGGGCGATCCAAAGGCTAGGCCGCTGTGAACGCAGGTTCTCCCGGTACATCGCCGTATCCGTTCTGAAAAATTCAATGTCGGATGTCCCTGCATAATAGCGCGTAAGCCTCGTCGTCTGTTCGAGCACCGTCCATGGTGTCGCGACCGGTGCGCCCGCGAGCGCGGCGACCGGCACCCAGGAATGATCCGCCCATGGGCTATCCAGGTCTCGCCTCTCCACGATCACACCGACTTTTTCCGTTTCCCGCACCATGACTGCGCTCCTAGGTCGCTTGCGCCGTAGCGCACAACGGCAGACCGGCAATAAGATTTTGCGGCTTCATGCGGATCATTCGATCGGGCGTCATCGCCATGATCAGCCAGATCGGTTGAGCACCCACTTGGGGCCTGACCTCGCCAATGTCGGAAAAGCGGAGGCGGAACAACGCAACGATACGCTCCGCCGTTTCGGGGTCGAGGTCCTCGCCTCGCCACAGTGCATTACCGATGCGTGTCGCCTCGGCGTCAAGGCCGACGAACCATGCCCAGTTGTCGTCTTCGATCCGCTCGACCGGTTCGATCGTTACCGCGACGGCGACCAGATGGCGGATCCAGGCTTCCATTGCGTCGGCAAGGCCGCGACGCGCGGGGCTGTGGGCGCCACCCAGACGGAGCACCATGTCAAAGGCATCGCTCCTGTCAAAATAGCTATCGGCGTTCGTCTCGTCCAGGATTTCGAGTTCGGTGACGGCTGGCCCGCCGAGCATGCTCAAGAGCGGTGAAGTGTGGCGGTTCTGCTCGTGAACTTCTATTGTTTCCGCGTCGGCAAGCAGCAGCGCTCCTTCATGGAAGCTTACCCGCTGTGGGCGATAGAACAGCTCGGCGGCGCGCAACACCGCGGGCTCGGTCTCGCCGTCGAGCGCATTGCGCAGCACGACCTGCGCGAGCTGGTTCATGAACAGCGGAGGCGTGTCGGCTGCCGAACCGAGCGCCAGTTGCAGATAAGCGGCCTCAAGCGAGGGCGTGGCAAGAAGCCGGTCGCGGAAGGAGATCATGAACGCCCAGTTTTCGCGGGCATCCGGGTCGCCCATGACGGCGATCTCGTCCAGAGTGACCGGACGGCGCGGATGATGCATCAGAAGCTCATGGTGCAGACGCAATTCTACCTCACACGCCCCTTCCGGCGGAAGCAGTTCGGGGCGAGCGAGATAAGCCTTGAGGAACGCGTCGGTCACTATAAGCCGGTCTGCCTCGTCCCGATCGAGGAGATGGTGACCCGAAGATACCCAGAAATCCTTCACGTGTGCCTTCCCGCCAACGTCCGGATATCGAGCTCTTCCATCCGGTCGTTTTCCTCGTCAATCTCTATAGCGTTGAAGGCCGTTGCCATATCCAGTCGACCCACCTTCGGGTGAAGGGTACGGAACGCCTCCCGGATCCCAGTCTGCTCGCTGGCGCGGTGGAGGGCAAGTATGGTGTTTGGCGGGTGATCGCAAAGCGATTGCGCAAACGCGATTTCTTCTTCGGCGGCCGGCCGCGCTGTTTCAAGATCGGGGGCGCCGCAATGCGCGACCAACTGTTCGGCCAGGCGCTCAACGGCCGCAGCGCGTTCTTCCGCCTTCACCTCCGTCACGACAACGAGGGTGGACCAGCCAAAACTTTCGATGCCCAGGAAGCCGGCTCGAAAAGCCTGCCGTTTCTTGCCGGCGAGGGTTTCGGGGTCGATGCCGAAGAAAAGGAATGTACCCGGTACCGCCCATTCGCCGGGCTCGGCGGCGCGCGAATAGACGAACGTATCGGACGGATCGAGGCGGATGGTGCGCGGCAGGTTCAAAGCCATGGCATTCCCGTTGCGGGATCGAGCCAGGAACAGGATGCAAGCGCCTGCGCCAGGCTCCGCCTCGTAAGGGAAGTCTGGCCGGGTTCGGCCTGAACCAGCAGATCCCCGTTGTCGGCGATCCGTCCATTGTGGCCTCCGGGCGACACGCGGTCCAGCCATCGCCTAGCCAACCGCGCAAAGCCGGTGTCGTGCCATTCGTCCAAGCCGACCATCAGGTGACGTGAAAAGCTGGCGATGATCTCGCCGGTATTGACGGCTTCGAAACCCACTTCGTCCAGTGCGCCGAACAGCGGCTGCAGACCCGGTTCGTGGACGCGCACGATCGTGGTGCGGATCATTGTCGAGAAGATAAGCCAGGCCGGCGTCTCGGTCTCGCCCGTTTCCGCCGGCCAACTCAGTTGTCCGCCGCCGACCAAGACCCCGTCGACACGGATCGCGTCTGGCCAGTCGAAGGTGATGGGTCGTGACGGCGGCGCATGTGTGGCAAGCGCATCGGCCAGTGCGTTCATCCCAGCATAGATGGCCAGGCGTGCATGCACGAGCGGCATTTCCGGTTCCAGCACGACGGCGAACTCTGCCAGATCGTCACGTCGTGCCCAGACCAGCGTCCCTGCTCCCCATTCGGCGGCAATGGCGCGAGCGTGTGCAAAAGCGTCGCCGGTCTCGCGCATCATGACGAGGTTGTAGGGCGGGGGCAGTTCGATGGCGTGGTCCATCACCGAAGCGTGCTGAAACATGATGCCGGTCCCATTTCTGATGACGGCGAGCCTAATGTCTTTATAATGCATCCGAAGTGGAGGCGCCACCGTTGTTGGGCGGTGCCGTGATGCGGGGGGAGAAGAGCATGATCCCAGACAGACCACGCACCGTCTTTGTTTGTTCCTGTGAACGCAGCATGCCGGACTTTGGCCAGAGTGTCGCCCGTGGATGCTCAAGCGACCAAATCCAATCTGGAAATCAACTCTGCGGCGCCGAACTCGACCGCGTCCGCAACGCATTGAATGGAGGCGACGACATCACGATAGCCTGCACACAGCAGGAACGGCTTTTCCGTGAAGTCGCGCAGGAACGTGGCTTTGCGGGCGAACTCGCTTTCGTCAACATCCGCGAGACGTCAGGCTGGTCGGCACAAGGGGCATCCGCCGGGCCGAAAGCCGCGGCACTCGTGGCGATGGCGGCGGAAACGGTCACTTCGCCGACCAGCGTTACGCTCGCGAGCAAGGGCGTGGTGCTCGTCTATGGCCGGAACGAAGCGGCGATCGAGGCTGGACGGCAGCTTGCCGACGAGATGGACGTCACGGTTCTTTTGACGCGGCCGGACGATGTCACGCCCCATCGCGTCTGGGATTTCCCCGTTGTGCAGGGCACGATCCGCAACGCGCGCGGTCATCTCGGCGCGTTTGAACTGACGATCGACGATTTCGCGATCCCATCGCCATCGTCGCGCAAGCGTCTGCGTTTTGGCGCGCCGCGGGATGGCGCACTATCGAATGCCGATATAGTTCTTGACCTTTCCGGCGGCGCTCCCCTGTTTCCTGCCCATGAACTGCGGGCAGGTTATCTGAGAGCAGATCCAGCCGACCGCGCGGGCCTTGCTGCCGCGATCGCCAAGGCAGCCGGCCTTGTGGGGGAATTCGAAAAGCCTCGCTACATCAATTTTTCCGCCGATCTTTGCGCCCATTCGCGTTCGCGCATCACCGGATGCACGCGCTGCATCAACCTTTGTCCTACGGGTGCGATTGCACCCGCTGGCGACCATGTCGCGATCGACGCTGATGTCTGCGCCGGCTGCGGCAGTTGCGCGGCCGCCTGTCCGACCGGTGCCGCCGCCTATGCTTTCCCGGATGCGGCGGCCCTGCTTCGACGCCTGCGCACGCTCCTGCTCACCTATCACAGGGTAGGCGGCAGCGATCCGATCGTGCTGTTTCACGATGAAGGTCATGGAGAGCCGCTTATCGATGCGCTGGCGCGTTTCGGGCAGGGACTGCCCGCGAATGTGCTGCCGGTCGGTGTGAATGAGATAACGCAGCTGGGGGTCGAGGCGTGGACTGCACCGGCCGCCTGGGGAGCGGTGGCGATCAGGGCCCTTTCTTCGGCGAGGGGGAAACATGACCTGATCGGCCTAGCCAGAAACGTCACCATCGCCAATCTTCTTGGACAATCGCTGGGTTATGGAGCCGATCTCTGCGGCGTGATCGAAGCGGACGACCCCGATGATCTGCAAACGGTTCTCGGGCGGATGGTGCCGCAAGCGGATGCGCGAAAGCCGGTGACATTCCTGCCGGTCGGAGGCAAGCGCAGCTTGCTGAAAAGCTCGGTGATCGGCTTGTATGAGGCCGCTCCGACGCCGGTAGAGCGCACGGCATTGCCAGCGGCCGCGCCATTTGGCGGGCTCGACGTCAATGTCGATGCCTGTACGCTGTGCCTGTCATGCGTATCGGCCTGTCCGACGGGCGCGCTCTCCGACAGTGAAGAGCGGCCAGCTTTGTATTTTGCCGAGAGCGCCTGCGTGCAGTGCGGGCTCTGTGCCGCGACTTGTCCAGAAAAGGCAATCGCGTTGGTACCGCAACTGGATTTCCAGGCCTGGAATGGGCCCCGCCGGGTGATCAAACAGGAAGAGCCGTTCCATTGCATTCGATGCGACACGCCATTCGGAACGAAAAGTACCGTCGAACGCATCGTTGACAAGCTGGAGGGCAAGCACTGGATGTTTTCCGGCGAGAATGCCCGACGCCTCGATGTCGTGCGGATGTGCGATAACTGTCGTGTCGAATCCGTCATGAATGAAGGGTTCGATCCTTACGAAGCGTCGGGCCGTCCCGCTCCACGGACGACGGAGGATTACTTGCGGGAGCGCGACGCAACGACAGACAAATCGTTTGAGTTTAGTCGCGGCGGGTCTCAGCCTGCAAAAAGCGGATCAGCGCTGCACGATCCTCGGGATCGTTGATCGTCTGCTCCGGCATCTTGGTCCCTGGCGTATATATGCTTGGCCCCAGTTCGAAGAGCTTCGACACCGTTTCCGGCGTCCAGACGATATCCATCCGCCGGAAAGCGGGGGAGTAGGGATAGCCGGCAAGCGACGCGATCCTGCGGCCGAAGATGCCGTGCAGCGTCGGTCCGGCGCGATTGCCGTCCTCCGGGCCGAGCGTATGGCAGGCGATGCAGGCACGGAAGACTTCGGCGTCCGGATTGCCGGCATATTCGCTCATGAGATCGGCCTGGATCGCGGCTGAGGTTCCAAGCCGCCTGCCGGTTTCAACATCCCATTCGCTTATTATGTTGTCCGCACCGCCGGCCAGCAGCGTCCGGGCACGGCGTGGAAAGGCAAGGGCCCACACCGGCGCAACGCCGGCACTGCCGAGGGTGTGAACCGGCTTCAGGGTGCGGGAGTCGAGCAACACGATGCCCTCCCTGATGGCCGAGGCGGCGATGTATTTCTCATCAGCCGTAGCCGCTAGTGCGATCAGGGGGCCGGAGGACACCCTGACCTCGGCCACAATCGCGCCGCTTCGGTCGAGCTGGCGCAATGTCCCGTCTGCGCCTGCTGCAAGCAGGCGGTCGCCCGGCATCGTCACGAGGGCGTTGAGTGGCCCCGGCATGGATATTCGCATCGGCGCAGCGTCATGTCTCGGCGGCCATAATATGATGGCTGCGTCATAGCCCGCACTTGCAAGCGTTCCGTCGGACAGAAAGGTGACCGCGTTAACATTGCCATGGTGGCCTTTGAGGATGCGCGGCGCAGCGCCGGAAAGCGGCCACAGACGCACGCTCGTATCCCAGGAGGCAGAAGCGAGCGTAGAGCCGTCGGGCGCGACTGCCAGTGCGACAACCGGCCCCTCATGGCCATGCAACACGGATACCGGCGTGCTGCGTCCGGCCTCCCAGATTGCGATACGGCCGTCGGCCCCGGCGCTGGCGTAACGCCCCCGCGGCAAAGCAGCGACGGCATCGACCTGACTTTCGTGAAACAGCAGCACCTGCTGCGCCTCGCCCGTTTCAAGCGACCAGATAATCGCCTTGGTATCGAAACTGCCGGTGATCGCTGTCTGTCCGTCAGGGGCTATGTCGATTGAACGCACCGGGCCTCCATGGCCGCGCAGTTCCGCCCCATGCGCAGTCGCGCCGAAGAGGAAGGAAGCGGCTGCCACCAGGCAGCGTATAGCGAGCATCGCCTTCATTGCACCTCAAACGGATTCATGCTCGATTGGCGATGGTCTCCGTTCCAGGAACGGAAAGTGCCGGATCGACCTTACTGTTCACTCTGTTCGAGGCAATCATATGATCACGAATATGGAAACCGACCCCTTCAACGTCTCCATGCGCAAGTTCCTCAAGCAGGTCGGGGTGACCTCGCAACAGGCGATAGAGAAGGCAGTGGAGCAAAAAGGTCTGAAAGGACAAGGGAAGCTGATCGTCAAGGCCGTCATCACGTCGGAGGCCGCCGGCCTGAATCATGTCGTGGAAGGCGAGATCGATCTGGGATGAGCCAGCGGATGCTGCTTTGCCCTTTCGACCGAAAGTTGCACGCATTTTAACGGTTCCGATGCTCAGTCAAGGTGTTCAAGCATCCTTTGTCCATTCTCTCAAGAACGCGTAAGCGCTCTACCTGAAGAACCGGATCCGACCGGCCGGGCTTGTATCATACCCGGTAAGCTCGACGGCGCGGTCGGTAAAAACCTTTTGTGGCAAGAAACCTAACAGCGCCTGGAAGGAGGGCTGAAAATAGGTTCGCTGCCGCATGAGCAGGTCGAAATTTTCCCACAGCAGCGGCAGGAATTCCAGCCCAGCAGTGCGAGCGGCGGCGCGTGTGGCAATGCCGCAATCCGCCTGGCCGCTCCGCACGGCGGATGCAAGATCGGGACCGGTCAGGCAGGGCGGCTCCAGTCGATTGAGGTCGCTGTGTTTCGCGCCGAAATCTGCCAGCAACTGAGCAAGCAGCATATCCGCTCCGGCACCGCGTTGACGAACGGCCATCCTCGCACCACTCGTCAGGACGTCATTGAGACCGTTCAGCGATTTGGGATTGCCCGGCTCCAGCAATAGGCCTTGCTCGCGGCGGACGAAGCCGACCAGCACCGCATCGCTAAGCCGTGGCATGGCGGCTACCGCATCGACATTTGCATCGGCTACCGTGCCATGGAAATGGATCGCAGCGGCCGCGACCTCTCCGCGCAGCAGCCGCGCGACACCGTCTTCAGTGCCTTCCGCCAATGTGGCAAGCCCCGAGCCTGACTGACGCAGGCTCCATTCCAGCAGGTCATCCTGGCTCCCCCCAACGATAGGTGGCAGTTCGAGCGATATCATTCCCGCCGGCTGCACGAGCCCCGAAAGGACCCAGCGGTCGAGTTCGTGCTGTGGGAATAGCCATTTGCCTGCCACCTTGCTGCACGGGATTCGCTCCTTCGATATCAACTCGTAAATCTTACGCTCTCCCAAGCGAAGATAGTCAGCAGCCTCGGATGTGGTCAGCAGGATCATCCTGCATTTTTATGCATATTTGCGCGATTGTTCAATAATTTGACATCCAGGAAAAAAAAGCCGGAAATTGCGACAAGGGAAGATGCCTCATGTCGGAAACACTCACTGCATGGCAGCTTATCGCATCCGGAGATGCCACCCTATTTGCGATCGTCGGCCTGTCGCTGGCCGTCAGCCTGACGGCTGTCGTAGCTGCGGGGATTATCGGTTTTCCGCTTGGTGCCATTCTCGCGCTGACCCGCTTCCCCGGCCGCACGGCAATGGTCGTGGTGTTGAACGGTTTCATGGGCTTGCCGCCGGTTGTCGTCGGTTTGAGCGTCTACCTGCTGCTATCGCGGTCAGGGCCGCTGGGAGAACTCGGTCTCCTCTTTACGCCGACCGCCATGGTTATCGCGCAGGCATTTCTGGTGCTGCCCATCATTGCCGCGCTGACGCGCCAGACAGTTGAGGATCTTTGGCTCGAATATCGCGAGGAGTTGGGCGCCATGGGGGTCGGCTGGGCTAGCAGGGTTGCGACACTTTTGTGGGACAGCCGCTTCAGCCTCGTTACCGTCTTGCTTGCAGGCTTCGGCAGGGCCGCGGCCGAAGTCGGCACGGTGATGATCGTCGGCGGCAATATCGATGGCTTCACCCGGACTATGACCACCACGATTGCTCTGGAGACCTCAAAGGGAAATATTGCCCTCGCGATCGGGCTTGGCATCATCCTTATTCTCCTCATTCTGCTGGTAAATGCCACTGCCTGGGGCGTGCGGGTATGGGCCGTGGAAAAGGCCGGTTAGAAATGCGCGCTGCTGCAAGCAATCTTCCCCTTATCTTCGATGACGTGTCGCTGAGCGCCGGTGCGACGACCATACTCGACCGAATAAGCCTGACGATCGGGCTGGGAGCGCCGACGTTTGTTCTTGGCCCCAATGGGGCGGGCAAGACCTCGCTGTTGCGGCTGTGCATGGGCTCGCTTGGCCCGTCGCGGGGGGTCGTGAGCTGGGGTGGCCGGATCGATGCCGGCCCCGAACGCCGAGCGATCCTGTTTCAGAAGCCCGTGATGTTGCGGCGCTCGGTTGCCGCGAACGTTGCGTATGGACTTGCTCACGCCGGTTGCCCGCGCGGCCTGCGCGCCCAGCGCACCGAGGAATTGCTCGACAGTGTTGACCTGAGTGCGCTGGCTTCGAGGCCTGCGCGCCGTTTGTCGGGCGGTGAACAGCAAAGACTGGCGCTTGCGCGTGCTCTGGCGCGCCAGCCGGAAATTCTCCTGCTCGATGAACCGACCGCAAGCCTTGATCCGGCGGCGACGCGCTTCGTGGAGGAAATCATCCTTGCGACGGCCCATTCCGGCACCAAGATCATCATGGCTTCACACGATCTGGGCCAGGTGCGCAGACTTGCCGGAGATGTCGTGTTCCTGGCCCAGGGCCGTCTCTTCGAGCATGCCAATGCAAGGGATTTTTTCGATCGTCCAGCCACGCCGCAGGCTGCAGCCTTTATACGCGGGGATCTCGTCCTTTGATCGACAGAACGGAGATTGAAAATGCCGACCCGCCGATTGTTCTCTGTGGGAATTCTTCTGATCCTGGCCGGCGTGACGCCGGCCCAGGCCCAAACCCGGTCGATCGTCGTTGCATCGACGACTTCTACCCAGGACACGGGCCTGTTCGATTATATTCTTCCGCTGTTCGAGAGAGAGACTGGGATCGATGTCAAGGTCGTGGCGCAAGGCACCGGCCAGGCACTCGACACCGGACGCCGTGGCGATGCCGACGTGGTCTTCGTTCACGCCGAGGCACAGGAAGAGAAGTTCATTCAGGAGGGCTTCGGAGTGAAGCGTTCCGACGTGATGTACAATGATTTTGTGTTGATTGGCCCGAAAAGTGATCCCGCCAGCGTCAGTGGAATGACGGATATCGCGGCCGCCCTAGTTTCGATCGAAGTAAAAAAAGCGCTATTTGTCTCACGCGGTGACCGGTCAGGCACCCATTTTATGGAACTCAGGCTATGGAAAGACGCTGGCGTCGATATCGAGGTTGCAAAGGGCCGGTGGTACAAGGACATCGGACAGGGGATGGGAGCCGCGCTCAACACGGCATCTGCCATGAATGCCTACGTCCTTTCCGATCGCGGCACCTGGCTGTCGTTCAGGAACCGCGGTGATCTTGCTATTTCCGTCGAGGGCGACAAGCGGCTGTTCAACCAGTATGGCGTCATGCTGGTGAACCCGGAAAAACACCCCGATGTCAAGGCGGAGCTGGGCCAGATATTCATCGACTGGTTGATTGCGCCTGAGGGCCAGAAGGCGATCGGTGAGTACAAGATCGATGGCCAGCAACTCTTCTTTCCAAATGCGAGCGGGCAGCGCATCTGAGGTCTGTTGCCAAGGTGCCCGCATCTGTCCCATTATCGGGCGATGATGACAGTGCATCCTCCGACGAGCGCCCTGATAAGCCTGGAAGTGGCGCTTGCGGCGCTTCTCAGTGGTTTGATGCCTATCGCTCCCCGGTCGGAGCCGCTTGACCGGGCGCTTGGTCGTGTCGCCGCGGCGATGCCGGCTGCCTTGCCGGCACTGCCGTTGCGAGACATTGCGACAATTGATGGCTGGGCGTGTTGTTCACTCGACCTCGTGGGAGCGTCCGCCTACTCACCTCTGGCGCTTTCGACGGCCCCGGTCCGGGTGGAAGTGGGCGACGTCATGCCGACTGGATCGGACTGTGTGTTGCAAGCCGATCTGATCGATTGCAGCAGCCCAATCGTTTTTGCCGTCGGCGAGGCTGCTCCCGGTCAGGGCGTGCGCCGGGTGGGGGAGGACATGACCGCACATCGACCCGCGGTTCTCGAAGGCGGGATAGTCGGCGCCGCGGACCTGCTGATCGCTCGCAAAGCAGGGTTGAGCCAGATTCCCGTACGCAGCCCGCGCGTGCGTGTGATCGATGTCGCTTCCGTAAACCATGAGACGTTCTCGACGCGCCTCGTTGCCGAATGTGTGATGACCTCGAATGCGACGATCGCCGCGATAGAGACCGCGCACCGTGATGCAGCTTCGATCGCAGCCGCTCTTGCCGGCGAGGTTTGCGATTTGCTTCTCCTGGTCGGAGGCACTGGTGCTGGCCGCCTTGATGCGACTGCCGAGGCCCTGACGCTTTCCAACGCGTTGATTGCGCATCGTATCGCCATGCGGCCTGGCGATACTACGGCGATCGGCCGGCTTGGCAGTACGCCGCTGGTCGCTTTGGCCGGGGCGCCTGATCATGTCTTTGCCGGCTTTCTTGCATTGGTCCAGCCGATCCTGGACCGTTTATCAGGCCGCTCGAAGCGGATTGGTACAACCTTGCCGCTCTCGCGAAAGATTGCGTCGAAGGTCGGGCTCAGTGAGATTGTCCTGCTCGGCAGAGAGCAGGCCATGTGGACGCCGCTTGCCGTTGGCGATTTTTCGCTGGAGGCCATGCGGCTTGCCGATGCCTGGCTGGCAGTGCCGGGTGATAGCGAGGGATATGACGTCGGCACGTCCGTCACAGCTATGCCTCTTCGCAATTTGAACTGAGCAGCCATCATGATGAAGTCTCCTTCTTCGATCCCGCAAAACACCGACCAGAAGCAATTTCTGACGATATTGTCACGTGAGGAGGCCCTGGCCCGTTTCGAAGCAGCGCTGTTTCCCTGGTCGGTGCCGACTGAAAAATGGAGTTTAGCCGAGGCGCTCGGGCTGGCTCTTGCAGAAGACGTCGCGGCGCAGGTCGACATTCCACCTTTCGACCGTTCCAATGTCGATGGGTTTGCGGTACGGGCAGCAGATCTGGTTGCCGCCTCTGACCTACAGCCTGTTCGATTGATGCTGAACAGGGAAACGATTGCCTGCGGCAGCGTCCCGCAACTTGCGGTATTGCCCGGGACCGCCACAGCCATCGCCACGGGGGGGCCTCTGCCACGCGGTGCGGACGCGATCGTCATGGTGGAATATACTCAGCCAGCCGGGGGTGGGGCCATCGAAGTGCGGCGTGCTGTCTCGCCGGGGCAGTTCGTCTCCACCGCCGGATCGGACATGGCGCGAGGAGAGGTCGTGTTGCGGGCTGGGTCGGTGATCGGCGCGCGTGAGATCGGGATACTCGCAGCCTGCGGAACCCCGCAGGTAACGGTGGCCCGCAAACTCCGCGTTGCTGTTCTGTCCACGGGTGATGAGCTCGTGCAACCGGGCGAACCGCTGCAGCCGGCCGGCATTTACGACGCCAATGGGCCGATCGTTAGTGCGGCGGTCACCGAAAACGGGGGCGAGGCCCATTTTTTGGGCGCGTTTCCAGACGACGAAGCCAGGCTCGAGACCGCAATGCGTGAGGCGCTCGCCTCCCATGACGTTCTGATTTTATCTGGAGGTACTTCCAAGGGTGCGGGAGATGTCAGCTACCGTATTATTGGCCGCCTCGGAAAACCGGGCATCATTGCTCATGGTGTTGCGCTTAAGCCTGGAAAGCCGCTCTGTTTGGCGGTATGCGGCGGCAAGCCGGTTATCATCTTGCCAGGATTCCCGACCTCGGCCATGTTCACCTTCCACGATATGGTGGTGCCCATCCTGCGGCGCATGGCGGGGCTGCCGCCGCGCGTTGATGCGCAGACGAGTGCGCAGCTTCCCTTCCGCGTTCCGTCCGAACTGGGGCGCACCGAGTTTGTCATGGTCTCGCTGGTGCAGGGGCGGGACGGACTGATGGCCTATGCGACCGGCAAGGGCTCGGGAGCGATTACCGCCTTCGCCCAGGCTGATGGCTTTATCCGCATTGACGCCTTCGCCGACCATCTGCCAGCGGGCGCACAAGTGCCGGTGACGCTGTTCACGCCGCAGGTCAGGGTGCCCGACCTCGTTGTGATCGGCAGTCACTGCACAGGCCTTGATCTTGTCGTGGGCAAGATCGCGCGCCAAGGGATTTCGGTGCGATCGTTGGCCGTCGGAAGCCTGGGCGGTCTTGCAGCCGCTAAACGCTGTGAGTGCGACCTTGCGCCGATCCATCTTTTCGACCCTCAGACACAAGTCTACAACACGCCGTTCCTTAGCGAGGGTATCGAGCTCGTGCCGGGCTGGCGGCGCATACAAGGCATCGTGTTCCGCCGCGGTGACGCGCGCTTCGAAGGCCGCAATGCGCCGGAGGCGGTGGAGGCTGCTCTGGCTGATCCAGAATGCATGATGGTCAATCGAAACCAGGGTGCCGGTACGCGCATCCTGATCGACCAATTGCTCGGCCAGACGCGCCCCGATGGCTACTGGAACCAGCCTCGCTCACACAATGCAGTCGCCGCCGCCGTCGTACAGAAACGCGCCGACTGGGGCGTCACGATCGGGCCGGTCGCGCGCGCCGCTGGCTTGGGTTTCATACCGCTGACGCAAGAGCACTTTGATTTCGCGCTAGTTACAGACCGGAAGGAGCGGGTGGCAGTTCAGGCATTCCTTGCCGCCCTGCTGTCGCCTGATATGCAGGACGCGCTGGAGCGGGCGGGATTCAGTCGAGCTCGCTGAATTCGTGTCCCTGATCGAGAAGAGGTAACACTGTTTCGCATGGCTGCGCGAAGGCTGGCCCGGCTCGGGTGAAGGCTATAACGTGCCTCATTTCATAATCCTTGATCGTCCGAAACATCATTGATGGACATTGGTGTTTCGCTTGCCTTCCGCGTACTGAGAGCCTTCGACGAAACGCGCGCCAATCTCAGCCTGTCGCAGATCGCCGAGGAGACGGGGCTCGACATGAGCGCCTCCCGCGCTTCACCCACACCCTGCAAAAGCTCGGCTATCTAAGCAAGAACGGTGAAACCAAGCTCCGTCAAGGCGCTCGATTTCGGCTATCACTACAGCCGGGCCAGCAGCAGCCTGGTCGAACGCGGCCCTACCTCATGCATCTCAGTAAGACGACTGAGGAGACCGTCAATCTAGCGGTTCGTGACGACACAGATATCGTCTTCGTGTCACGCTTCATGAGCCGCCACGTCCTCGACAATGACGTGATTATCGGGACGCGCCTGCTGGCTTATTGTACGGCGCCGAAAATCGCGATCCTGTCGTGCCTGCCGTCGGCGGAGGCGCATACGATCCTCTCCAAATCCAACCTGCACCCGTTCACGCTGCACACCACTGGCATCTCGACGCGCTCAGCGCCAAGCTCACGAAGTCGAAGGCGCAAGGCTACGCCACCGCCTTCGAGGAGTATTGCCACGGCGATCTTTCAGTGGCGGCCCCCATCCTCGATGCATGCGGCGCAGCCTTTGGCGCGATCAATATCGGCGTCCCGCGCAACCGGTACACGTCAGAGGAAGCGGAAGAGCGGTTTACCCCCGCTCGTAATTGCTGCCGCCCATTCCATTTCGCTGGTCAGCGGTGCTCGTCGATAAGTAGATTCGATATAATCCTCTTACCCGCACTTCCATACGTATAGGCCCCAGAAGCGGCAGGTTTTGGTTTTGCCGCGTCCGGGCACATCCGTTATGACCTCGACACCTCCGTAGAAGGGCGGAGAAAGGCGTTTACCCGAGCGGGGGTTGGAAGTCTGGGGAACTGGTGGCCCGTCACTGCGTTTGAGACCTACGGCCGCATGGCGCGACGGGGGCACTACGGAAGCGGTCGCGATTTTACTGGTAGAGGACGAGGGGCTGCTTCTGCTCGATTTCGAACAGACGCTTGTCGAGGCGGATTTGCTGTCTTGCTGTAGAGAGTGGCAACAAGGCATTGAAAATCTTGAGCAATGCATCGACCACCACACAAGGGGTCATCACCGACATGCAGTTTCAGCAGGCTCCCGATGGCTGGGATGTCGCGCGTTTCAGCCGAGAGGTCGATCCCGAAATGCCGGTCGTCTACGTGAGTGGAGACAGCGCTCCCGATTGGGCGTCGAAAGGCGTCCCCAATAGCATCATCTCGGGAAGCCGTTCGCTATGGCACAGTTGGTGGTGGCAATCTCTAAGTTGCTCAACGACAGGCATCTAGGGACGGCCGTGGCGAAACCTCCGTCTGGCAGCTAGGTGCTCTCCCGCGCTGCTCTTGTAGCTCTCCAGGTCTCGTGTCTTTGCGCCCTCGGACGCGTGCCTCGCGCAATTTCGGCTGCGCCATCAGCGGCTCGTCGATGTGTGAGACGGCCGGCCGCATACCCAGCATCAAATGCTTCGCGTGTCCGTGCCATGTCGCGGTTGCATCGGGCAACATGTCCAAGCCCTCGCCACCACTCTTCCCAAGCATCCGTCACTTGCATCTGAACCTCCCTGGCGCAGCTCAAAGGACGCCTTCTGTTGGCAGTTGAGCCGACGGGTTCGTCAGCCGAATAGCTGGCGAAATTCCCTATTCGTCGAGTTGTCCGTAAAACGAGTGTAGGTCGTCTCTGGTTGCCGTACGCTACCGGACGAAGTTCAGCTTAGTGGGGCCCATCATGCGTCGGTGTTCTATTTCTGGTTGTCTTTAGGCGGCGCCGGTGAAATCTTAAATGGCAGAAGGGTTTTTGATAATGACGTGGCGATTTCCGCCAGCTCACCGACCTGCGAAGGAGCACCGGCGGCCTGCTCACCCCGATGGAGACGAGCGGGGGTGCCATGGTCGTGGACGGCCCCGACGAGGTGCGTTTGCACGTCCGCGAGCAGTCCATGCAAGGGGTCGTTCTGATCAAACTACGGCGGGCGGCGGGTGTCTTCACCCTTCAGCCCGCTCGACGTCACCACCTTTACCGAGCCAGAATTGCGGGCCGCCGTGGAAATTGCCGAGAATTGGGGCACCTATGTCGCCGCGCACGCTCTCACTCCGGATGCGATCCGGAAGGCTATCGCTGCTGGTGTGAAGTGCATCGAACACGGCTTCCTCATGGACGGGGCCACCGCCAAGCTGATCGCCGAGAAGGACTTCGCCTTTTTCTCGACACCCTGCGGCCCGCGACGGCAGCATTGTTTGTACCAGGGCGGGCTGGATGCGTATTTTTGCGGGTTCAGAAGAGCGCAGTCATAAGTCGATGGTATTCCGCCTCCGGCTTGCCATAGGCGTCCCGGGCGAACTCTTCGAGGGCCTGCCTGTTCCGGATAATGATGTTGCCCCTGTTCGAGCGAATAAAACCGTAGCCTTCAAGGACGTGGAGCGACGTTGTGACGCTTGGACGGCGAACCGCAAGCATCAGCGAAATGAACTCGTGCGTCAGCGGAATCTCGTCGCCTGGTACACGGTCGTGACACATCAGAAGCCATCTGGCCAATCTCTCGTCCACCCCGTGCAACGCGTTCGAAACCGCAGTGTAGGTAAGCTGAATCGAGAAGGCCTCAATGCATCGGATCATCACTCGGGCGAAATTCCGGTTAAGATCCATCCACTTCCGGAATGCGCTGAACTCCATCCGGTAGCCGTCTCCTTCGATCTGCATGATGATGTCGTGGACGCTGAGCTCTACACCCATCGCAGCAGAAGTCGGAATGTAACCTTCACTTCCGAAGATACCCGCCTCCGCTTTGTTACCCTCAGGCGTCGAGGCGACCAGGGAGCCAATCCCGGACGTGAGATAATAAACATGGTCTATGGGGGCGCCGGCTGTAGCGATCAGAGCGCCTCTAGCCACTTTGACATAGTCGAGGTCAGGCGCAACCTGGTTATAGTCAACCTCCGGAAGCAGGTCCAGCAACTGGTTGTTAACCGAAGCTTGGGGTGGAATCGCCATTGCCTTCCCCTCATTGGGAGCCGGAGCACCGCGGCTCTGTCGGCCGCTTTCTGCCAAGGATTGCGGATCGGTGTTACATGACTCTAGCATGCCGGCTGCCCATCGACTATGTGCAAGCCAGCATGGTTCGGAAGGACAGTCTTCTCCAATTCCGCGGTGATTGTACGGTTCCAGACCCTTTGTCCTTGAGGCGCAGTATTGACTCGCCATGTACACCAAGACGCGTAGACTTTCCCCCGGCACCGAGGCGATCGCGAGGCCCGGGAGGAGAGCTAATGAGACACCAACGAGTATGCACCCTTGATCCACTAGGGCCTGACGAGCTCAAGTTGATCGAGGGCATTTTCCGTCGCGAACTGCAATTGCGGGCATTGCCACTGAATTCCGAGGAGGCTGCAATACTCGCAGCGAGGCTGATCGGTGCCTATCAGTCCGGAATACGCGACGCTGCAGGCTTGACCGCGGCGGCGGAACGTATGTGATGGGCAGCACCTCCCGATCACCTTGGAGCGCACCTGCGCGCCTGCGTATTCACAAGCGTTGCAGGTTACCTGTCCTTCGTTCAATCTGTGCAAGTGCTTTTTACGTCCGTTTTCAACGCCCACGGGACATTCCGGTCACTGATGGCCGGATGCCTGCAAGGACTCAAGGGAGCTGTTCTTCACGAGCCAGCGCCTCGACTGCGACGGCAGGGACGGACGCCAGGGCACCCCGACCTCAACGGCTTCGGCGCGGACGGCTGGATGTTCTTGTGGCTTCAAGACGGCGCCGCGTCGCCCGCGCCGTGCAGGTAGGATTCGTTGCCAATTTCGAGGCGATGGTGGCGCTATAAAGCGATAATCTGGATGAGATCACGTCTCACCCTGTTTGTCGCGCTGCAGGGCGCCGCCCATTCTGCTGCGATGGCAGCGGGAGTGCATGAGCTTCACCCTCCGGGCTCTCAGCTCCAGATCCTCGCTACTACGCGGCCCCGGTCACCGACCCCGACGGATACACGCTTGAGTTCGTCTACAGGAGCTGGCAGCACGGAGGTAAGGCATGACCACCAACCAGCCTTATAGACATGTGGTCGAGCCGCTAATCCGCGCTACCAATTCTTTCGACGCCCAGGCGGCACTGCACCTGTTCGCTCACGACGCCGTCATCGACGATCCGTCGACCCGGGAGCGGTTCGAGGGCCACGCAGGCGTTCGTGACTACATGGACCGGTTCTTCGTCGGGTCCCGCACCGCCACTAAGCTTCTTTCGCTTGAAGAATTGAAGGCGGCCGGGATCCGTGCCCGCGTCGATTTCACCGGAGATTTCCGCCCCGAGATCGGTCGGCTCAATGTCCCACCGGCCCCGACGGCCTCATCGCATGCATCGACGCTGATCCCGAGTAATCGGTGGATCCTCAAGACACGGGAACAACATTACGACGAAACTGATGATCTATGCGCCGCCGACTACACGGGCGAGGCGGGGAGGGACGCCGTTCCTCCGCAGCCTCATCACCTTCTCAGGCTGGGTTCCTCCGCCCACGATAGGCCGCAACAGTCAGCGCTATTGCCGAGACCAGGAAGTAGAAGGCGCCGAAAGCGGCATAAGGAGCGACGTCAAGAATGGTCGGCGGCATGGAACCGAGCGACTGCTTGATCATGAAGCCGCCTGCCAGCATTGACTGCGCGCCGCTCAGGATCATCGCCCACTGCGCTCCAACTGACCGCCAGCGCCGGATGCCGGTGTAGAGCTGAAGAAGTCCGGACAGGATCGCCCAGATGCCGAAGGCTGCCAGAACAGCGTACGTGTCTTTCATCACGGCAAAGAGAACGATGATCGCCATGACTGAACTGGCAAAGACGTTGAGCATCTGTGACCTGTTGGCGGCGAGGCCGCCGTGGGCTCTGGCGTCGACGAGGTTCGCGAGCGCATCCCATGCGGGGTAGATGACGAGAAGCAAGGAGGCGACAGGGGACAAGCTTGCTGCCGAAGTGGCCGCGATCACCCAGAAGATCGAGAAGCCAGCACGGGCATAGTAGTAGGAGCGCAGCCACGTCGACTGCGGTTTAGTTTGGTGATGCATTGGATGCTCCTTGAGATCGAACGATCTACCTACTACTTGGTAGGCCCGTGCACGGTCAATTCACGAAGTCGCGATGTATTTGACGATCATCCTACCAGAAGGTAGATACCGAACATGGAGCTCAGTACCTCGGAAAAAATCCTCGATGTCGCGCAGTCTCTTGTCGTCGTCGGGGGATACAACGGATTCAGCTATGCGGACATTTCCGACGCGATCGGGATTCGGAAGGCCAGCATCCACCACCATTTCCCAACCAAGGCGGCGCTCGTCGCCGTCCTAGTCGAACGCTATGTAGGTCGTGCCAAAGACGGGCTGAACTCGCTTCGAAACAATGTCGCGGACCCCGCCAACCAACTCGAAGCCTATCTCGATTACTGGCAGAAGTGCGTCCTCGACGCCTCGCAGCCCTTCTGTGTCTGCGCAATGTTGGCGAGCGAGATGCAGATGCTCCCGGACGAGGTTGCCGGGCTGGTTCGGCGTCACTTTCAGAACCTGATGGAGTGGCTGGCATCGGTTCTAAGCGATGGGGAAAAGCAAGGCTCGTTTCGACTAGACGCTTCGCCGGAGCAGGAGGCCCAAATCATGATGGCCATTGTGCATGGAGCCCTGCTATCGGCCCGCGCCGCCGGGCAGCCTCGAATTTTCTCGTCAATCGTGGGTCCTCATGTGGCTCGCCTCCGCAGCTAGTCGTTCATGGCGAAGGGCGGTGTGCAGGATCGCGTTGTGATACCTGCTCGAGTCTTGGTAGAGCCGGCGCGGCGCGGCCTGTCGGTGGCCCTTATCGAAAGAGGATATGTCGGTTGCGAACAGTCCAGCCGGAACTGGGGCTGGTGCCGTCGGCAGAACCGCGAGGCAAGCCATTGTTTTCATCGCTTGAAAATAGAACATACAACTACAAATTGTAAAATCAGATAACGCATATTATGGAACTTAAGTCATTGATTTACATGTAAATCCCTTAATTCCCCTGTGCGTACTTAGCGAGTTCAGGATCTCGTTGCATGTCTGCAGGTATCCAAACACCCGCCGCTCGATAACCCGGAAGAATATAGATGCTCGTCCGTCGCCGGCGATGAGCGTGGCGACTGCAGCCACAGGGGTAACGGCCTATGCGCCGGCGAAAAAGCCAGCTGCGGCAGGAATCCAGCATGCCGGATCATCACCAGTTAGGCGAGCCCGATGAGCACACCGCCCATCGCGGAAACAAGAACGACGATCCACGGCGGGCATTTCCAGACTATGAGGAGAACGAAGCAGGTCAGCGCCAGCGCAAATTCGTACGGGCCGACGATCGCGCTCGTCCAGACCGGCTGGTAAAGAGCGGCACCAAGGATCCCAACGACGGCTGCATTTGCGCCGCGCATCAGCGCCTGCGCGGTCGGCCGCGCGCGAAACGCGTCCCAAAACGGAAGGACGCCGATCAGCAACAGAAAGCCTGGCAGAAAGACGGCGATCAGGGCAATGGTTGCGCCGAAAAGCCCATTGGGTTCGGGGGCAAGCACTGCGCCGAGATAGGCGGCGAAGGTGAAGAGTGGGCCGGGCACGGCCTGCGCAGCGCCGTAACCCGCCAAGAACTGATCGGCGGTCACCCAACCGGGCTGGATGACCTCGGCTTCCAGCAGTGGCAGCACAACGTGGCCGCCGCCGAAGACGAGCGATCCGGCGCGGAAGAAGGAATCGAAAACCGCCAAGCCCTGCAACGAAGTTGCTGCCACGATGATGGGCAGACCCAAAAGCAGAACAAAGAATAGCGTGAGGGCGATTGCACCCCCAGCACGTGACACGGGAAAGCTGACATGACCCGTGATTGCATCGCTCTTGGACCGGCAAAGCCACAATCCGGCAAGCCCCCCAAAGACGATAGCTGCGACCTGACCGATCGAGCCGGAAGCGAGGATCACAATCAGAACCGCTGCGAGCGCAATACTGGCGCGTTCCTTATCAGGGCAGAGGTTTTTGGCCATACCCAAGACGGCCTGCGCGACGATGGCGACGGCGACCACCTTCAGCCCATGGATGATGCCGGAGCCGATCGGCCCGCCGAAAGCGGCCGCCCCCAGCGCAAACAGTACCAGCAAGAGCGCCGAAGGAAGCGTGAATGCGGTCCATGCGGCCGCGGCCCCTAGCGGGCCACCACGGAGCAGCCCAAGGGCAAAGCCGACCTGGCTCGACGCCGGGCCGGGGAGGAACTGACACAGTGCTACGAGGTCTGCATAGCCTTTATCATCGAGCCAGCGCCGGCGCACGACCAGCTCATCGCGAAAATAGCCGAGATGCGCGATCGGACCACCAAATGAGGTTAGCCCGAGTTTCAGAAAGGCCGCAAAGACTTCACCCGCATTTCCTCTTGAATTACATTTGCGTGCAGCCGCGTCGAGCGTTGTTTCATTCATGGATCATTGCCTCGCCCGTAAATTCCCGAACCCGTTTCTTCGCCAACACCGGTCCCTCACGTCCCAGATCGGTGATGCGGTAGAGCTTGCGCACGGATCGCCCGTGTCGCTCCTCGCGGCAGGTCAGATAGCCGTCGCGCTGCATCTCGTGTAGCATGGGATAGAGCGTGCCCGGCGAAAACCGATAGCCGTGATGGTCCAGCTCTTCGATCATCCACTGCCCATAGATTTCCTGCTCGGACGCATGGTGGAGCACATGCAGCCTCACCAGTCCCGAGAGCAGATCGCGGTGTTCCATCGCTTTTTGCCTGTCGAAAACGTAATGAACTTCGATATCGGCTATAGCGGCAGCTTCCAATAGGAGTATGACGGCGCAGGCGTTAGCCCCCGTCTTCTGCTTTCACAATCATGTGGTCGAACGTGGCGTCCCCCGCCCCTCCACGCGTCGCAAACGCCGCGCACTCTGGTTCTTCTGCTCATAATGGTCGAATGCTATGGCATCCGCGTTCATCAAGAGGCGCCGAACCCGGCGCCTCAACCGATTAGTCGTCTCATCCGGTTAGCCGATAACCGCGTTGCCTTCGCGCTTGATGGCAACGACGGTCGAGCGTGGGAGCTTGCCTGCTCCGTCCGGGAAGGGTGCGTCTGGATGTTGGATGCCGACGAACATGGTGCGTTTGTCGGCTGACCAGGTCAGCCCGGTGACTTCCGCGCCCTTCGGGCCAGTGAGAAAACGTTCAATGCGGCCGGTTGCCGGATCACCGGCCAGCATCTGGTTGTTGCCTTGGCCCGCGAAATCACCTTCGTTGGTGTCCTCACCGTCGGTCTGGATCCAGAGAAGCCCCGTTGAGTCGAAAATCATGCCGTCGGGAGAATTGAACATGTTGCCGGAGTTGATGTTGGATGAGCCGGCGTAGGTATCCTTATGCACGTCGGGGTTGCCGGCCATGCAGAAGAGGTCCCATTTGAACTTGCCGTTTGCGTGATCCTCGTTTTCGGGATACCAGCGAACGATCTGGCCGTACTCGTTCTTCTCGCGTGGGTTGGTGGCGTTCACGCTCATCTCGTCGCCACCGGCATTAGTCTGCAGCTTGCCGTCCTTCACTTCCCCACGGCGGCTGTTATTCGTCAGCGCGCAATAGGCTTCGATAGCGACCGGATTGATGGCAACCCATTCTGGGCGGTCCATGGTGGTCGCGCCAACCTTGGAGGCGGCCTGGCGGGTGAAGACGCAAATCTCGTCCATCTTCATACCGGTCGTTTCCGGCGTCAGTGCCAGCCACTCGCCAGTACCGTCGTCGGAGAACTTAGCGACGTGGAGTGTGCCTTCATCGAGCAGCCTGGAGGTGTCGCCGCCCGGAACATAGATGCCGTTCGAGACATACTTGTAAAGGAATTCGCCGCGCTCGTCGTCTCCCATGTAGACCACGACGCGACCGTCGCGGGCGACAACCACAGCGGCGTTCTCGTGCTTTATGCGGCCCAGCGCGGTGCGCTTGATCGGAGTGGAGTTGGGGTCGGAAGGATCGATTTCGACGACATATCCGGCGCGGCGCGGCTCGTTGGGGTTCTTCGCCACGTCGAAGCGCTCGTCGAATTTCTCATAGGCATAGCGCGTCTCGGCCGCGATCCCATAGCGCTTGTAATCGTCCGGGAGCGTGAAATTCGTGTCCGTGGTGCCGAAATAGCCGTTAAAATTCTCTTCGCAGGTGAGATACGTGCCCCAAGGCGTCTTGCCGGCGCCGCAGTTGTTAAAGGTCCCGAGACAGTCGACACCGCTCGGATCGGCGGCGGTCTTGACGAGGTCGGAACCAGCGGCGGGGCCGGAGAGCTTCATCGGTGTATTGTGGTGGATTCGGCGGTTTAGCGGGCTATCGAGTACGACCTCCCAGCCCGTATCGCTTTCCGCCACTTCCATGACGGTAACGCCCTGCATGTTTTGGAGGATTTTCACGTCGTCGGCGCTTTTCGGCATGCCCTTGTCGTTGTTGGGCAGATTGACTTCCGTGTTCACATATTCGTGATTGACGGCAATGACCTGACGGTCGCCGACGACGAAGAGTTCCATTCCGTCTGTATTCTCACCGAAGACCTTGTCGGAATTCGCAATGCTGACGCCGGTGGCCGCATCAACATCCGGCACGTTCGAGAAGAGCGGCTGGCCCCATTTGACGAGCGGCTTCCATGAATAGCCTTCCGGGACGTGAACCGTGCCGTCCGTCGCGATCGGGACCGGCTTGAAGGGGAAGCGGGACGTCGCTTCCTGCGCCTGCGCCGAGGTGGAGCTGATCAGGTTGCCAAGCGTGCCCATCGCCGCGGCGGCAGAGCCGAATGCCAGCACGCCGCCGATGAACCCGCGGCGTGAGATCGCCGAATCGACGACTCGATCGAAATCGGTTTCGGCCGGTGGCGGGTTGTGAAGTTCGTCCCATTCGTCCCAGGACAGCTTCGTCTTGTCGATATCGCTCATGGCGCCTCTCCATCAATTTTGGACACTTCGAGAAGGCCATGTAGCGTCACCGAATTACATTCAGATGACACAGAAGAGCGTCAATGATTCCAACTGGGTCTTCCCAGACGCGCGGCGGCGGCTGCCACTCATTTATGGTGCCAAGACCTCGCATGCGGACGCCGGCAGGGACCGGGCTCAATGATCGATGGTCACTGCGAATGAAGACGACCCGACACGCGGTAGAAGCATTAATGTATTCACGAACAAACAGGTCACCATTGTGAGCAGCCGCACGTCGCGGGCTGCCCGCCATATCTGCATCGGAGATAGAGCCTCAGAGTGTGGCAGAAGCTCCGGACCATGAGGTAAGAGCTGCAGGAGAGCATTGCTGGCAGGCGATGTCGCCAGACAATCCTATTCCCATCCCCCAGCAGCGAGCCACAACACTCCGCAGGCTGCAACTGTCGCCGGTGCAAGCTTGATGCAGGTGTGGATGGAAGGCAGCAGCCGCACATCCTTGGCGCCGGGAGGGTTGGCAGCGTATAGTCCGAAGGCGGACCACGCCGTCAGGAACACCACCGCGCCCGCCTGCGCACCGACCTCGAGATCGTCAACAGCCCAGATACCCAGAGTAATGGCTGCCATAAGAGCGATCAGACCAGCCGCGCCGACGATCACGCCTCCCTCTTCACCTCGCCTCGGATCTAGATCCCTCCTCCGGCGCATTCCTTTCGGAAGCCAGTTCATCCGTTCCTCCTTCGGACCAGATCGCTTGCTTGCGCAGTTTCCTCACCGCAGTCGTCACCTTTAACTTGGTCCGGCATGGCGTTTTCGTGTTCCATATGTCGAGAATACTGGAAATGTAGACAGCGGCAAGTCCCGGTGCTAACTCTTTGTGAATTGCGACGAAGGAGGTAGCCTCGTCGGGGGATGACTTCCGTTGGAGGCGGAAGGGTACTGTGCGTCGATGCCGGAGGAGGAAGGATGGCCGAAGACAGCAACGAGCCCCCTCGCAAGTCAGGCAAGTGCGCCTGGCCCTTGACCAGGCGTGTGCTTCTCGGCGGCGCGCTATCATTGACGGCAACGCATGTGCTTGCCGAATCGGCGGAAGGGGGACGCGGAACCGATATTCTGCGCTTCGGTCTGACGCCGGTGTTTCTGTCGAACGACCTGGATGTGCTGGACGAGCTTCAGACGTTTTTGTCACGAAAGACCGGCCGCGACGTGCAACTCGTAACCCAGCGGACGTACCAGGAGGTGACTGCCCTCCTGGTGGCAGGAAGCCTGGAGGCCGCTTGGATTTGCGGTTATCCCTTCCGTAAATTCCGCGACGAACTGACCCTTGTGGCGACGCCGCTCTGGCGGGGCCGGCCGCTCTACCAGTCCTATCTGATCGTCGGTGAAGAGCGCGGAGCTACGTCGCTCGAGGATTGCAGGGGAGACATCCATGCCTTCTCGGATCCCGACTCGAACTCCGGATATCTGGTTACGAAGGCTTATCTCGCCGAGCGGCATCTGAACGAGGCGTCTTTCTTCCGCCGAACATTCTTCACCTACGGCCATCGCAACGTGATCAGGGCGGTTGCTTCCGGACTGGCGAACTCCGGAAGCGTCGACGGCTATGTTTGGGAGGTGATGCGGAACATAGAGCCGGAACTGGTCACGCGAACGAAGGTCCTCGTCAAGTCTTCCTGGCACGGCTTCCCTCCTGTCGCAGCGCCGGCGAAGCTCAAGGGAACGACAGTCCTGGAAAGCCTGCGGTCTGCTTTTCTCGACATCGCGTCGGATCCGGTCGGCCGCTCGGTGCTGCAACGGCTGCAACTGGATGGCTTCGTGGATGCGCCCCCTTCGACCTTCGACAGCATAGCCGCCAATATCGATCTCGTTCGGAGGCTAGGATGAGACTTCTCCGGCAGTTGCAGCGCATTCCCCTGATCTTCCGGGTTCCGGCGCTGGTCGCAACCCTCATGGTCGTCATCAGCGTCATAATTTCGGAACGCGTGCTGAGCAGGCTTCACGAAACCCAGGAGCAGCACCTGTCGGGGGTGGTGGGCACCTATCTGGATGGGCTTTCGACCGCACTCATTCCCCCGGTTCTCCGGGACGACGTCTGGGAAACCTACGACATCCTCGACAGGACGCGCTCCGTCTACCGCGCCCTTTCGCCGCTGGAGACGATCGTGACGGGGCGCGATGGAAGGGTGCTTGCCTCAAGCAATCCTAGATCGGTCGCTCCCTTGGCCGAGCTGCCCGAGCAATACGCGGATCGTCCCCCGTCGAGCAATGGTGTGCAGATCGACTGGGGCAAGCACACCGGTTTCGGTAAACGAGCGCTTGTCTATCAGGGCAAAACAGTCGGAGCGGTCCATGCATCCTTCGACATCTCCCACCTGATAGCCGAACGCCGCCAGGTGTTGAACACGTTGCTGGCCACGAACGCAGCGCTTGCTATCGTGTTCGCAAGTGTCGGATACGCACTCACCAGGCGCATGGTGCAGCCCGTGAAGACTCTGGCCGACCACATGCGGTCCGGTGCCAACGCTGCTCCGCGTCCCATCGCGTTGGAAGAGTTCCCGAGGCGAGAGGGTGAATTCGCCGACCTGTTTCACGGGTTCAACGCGCTCGTAGAAGCCGAGGCGGAACGGAGGACGCTCACCATTAAGCTTGCGGAGGAGGAGAAGCTCGCGAGCCTCGGTAGGCTTGCCTCCAGCATGGCTCATGAGATCAATAACCCACTAGGTGGACTCTTCAACTGCATCGACACGCTGAAGAGCCATGGGACGGACGGAAGCGTCAGGGAAAGCAGCCTAGCCCTGCTCGAGCGCGGCCTCGTAGGAATCCGGGATGTTGTGCGCGCCGCCTTGGCTACGTACAGAGCCGACCGCACGGGCCGGCCGCTGACCTTGGACGACCTCAACGACGTGCGTCTGCTGGTTGGTCCCGAGATTGCTCGGCGGCGGCAGACGCTCGTCTGGGGCCGATGTCCCGAGTCGGCCTCGCTTGCCGCACTTTCCGGCGTCGCGGTCAGGCAGGCACTTCTCAATCTCGTTCTGAATGCCAGCGCCGCTTCCGGCGATGGGGGAAACGTCACCGTACAGACGCGGATCGACCACGAGGCGAACGTACTTGTGCTCACCGTCGGAGACTCCGGACCTGGATTGCAGAAACCCGCCCTCGACGTGCTCACGTCGGCTGATCCTGGCCCGGCGAACCGCACGGGCGGTCTCGGATTGTGGATGGTCAGGAAGATGGTGGACGAGGCTAGAGGACTGATCAGGATAGGTCAAAACGGCGGTACCGGAGCGTTGATAGAGCTGCAATTGCCGCTGGATAGTATGTTGGAGGTTGGCCATGCCGCGTGACACGGGACGGATTGGGCTGCTCGAGGACGATCCCATTATGGGCGAGTCACTCGTGCAGCGCCTCTCGCTCGAAGGGTACAAGGTACAGTGGTGGACGCGAGGAGAGCAGGCTTTGCGCGAACTCTCCAGTCATGCGGGTGAATTCGATCTGGTGGTCTGCGATATCCGCTTGCCAGATATGGATGGCGAAGACGTCTTCCGTCAGAGCTCCCGCGAAGCCTCGACACCGTTCCTCTTCATGTCGGGCTTTGGTGACATCGATCAGGCGGTCCGCCTCATGCGAAGCGGTGCCGTAGACTTCATCACCAAGCCCTTCGACATGGCCGGTTTGCTTGACCGCATCGCTACGAGCCTGAGATTCGCCCCCAGTGCTCCCGTCGAAGCGGAGCTGGGCATCTCTCCTTTCATGCGGAACGTGGAGATGGTGCTCGGACGGTATGCGGCGCACACGCTGCCCGTCCTCATCCAGGGCGAAACTGGAACGGGCAAGGAGATCTGTGCACGGTATCTCCACCAGATTTCTCCGCGGGCGGCGTCGCCGTTCATGGCCGTGAACTGCGCTGCGATCCCGTCGGAACTGCTGGAGAGCGAACTGTTCGGTCATGAGAAGGGGTCATTTACCGGGGCGCATCAGCTTCATCGTGGCTATGCAGAGCGCGCTGGCGACGGCGTCCTCTTTCTGGACGAGATCGGCGACATGCCCCTCCCCCTGCAGGCAAAGCTGCTGCGGCTGATCGAAGACGGCCACTTCCACCGTCTCGGAAGTGAGAAGCCAATCCCCTTCAAGGCGCGCATAGTTTGCGCCACCCACCAAGAGGTCGAGGGCGAGCGCGGCACTGGTTTTCGCCAAGACCTTTACTTCCGGCTCTCCGCCCTGCCGCTCACGCTAATGCCGCTGCGTGACCGGCCCGAGGACATCCTCTGGCTGGCCGGGCGTTTCTTGGACGAGATTACCGAGTCGCGCGAGACGCCCGTGCGCGGCATCAGCGCGCTGGCAGAGGATGCAATGCTGGAACACGCATGGCCGGGCAACGCCCGTGAGCTCCGAAATCGTCTCGAGAGGGCGGCCGCGCTTTCCGAAAACACGCTGCTGATGCCGGTCGACCTCTTCCCGGAAAGGCGGTCCAGCCTAGCCGCCTCCCCAGTTGAAACGCTCTCTGCGGCGCGCGACGCCGCGGAGCGCAGGCAGATCCTGAAGGCGCTGAGCATGACGAATGGCCAGATATTACAGGCGGCGCGGCAGCTTGGCGTCTCCAGGACGACGCTTTGGGAAAAGATGACGCGCTTCGGAATCGAAGGCGGCGCCCGTTCGGAAAACTGAACCTCAGCGCACTGATATGTCCGGATTTCCGGACGACACACGGCTGCTGACCCAGCAAAGGGCGGCGGGGACCGCGAGATTTTGGGCCTTTCGCCGGATGGCACGTCACTTGCAATCGAATTCATGACGTGAACATCCGAAAAAGGGAGGCTTGAATGTCACGCTGTCGAAACATGGTCGATATTGGCCGGAGGCAGTTCCTGCGGGGTAGCGCGCTTGCCGCCGCAAGCGCGACGGTTGCCGCCGCCGGAGCAGGAATGCCACAGGCGCAGGCGGCCGTGCCGTCCGCCAGAGTGGATTATCCGTCGAACCGCTTGGCCAACGTCTCGGAACTCGCGCTGAACGAGCCGCTCGATGTCACCTATCCAGACGAAGACGCGGCAGGCGTCCTGCTGAAGCTCGGCACACGGGTAGAAGGCGGCGTCGGACCTGACGGCGATATCGTCGGGTTCTCGACCATCTGTCCGCACAAGGGTTTTCCTCTGAGCTATTCCGCGGACCAGAGGACCTTCAACTGCCCCGGACACTATTCAGTGTTCGATCCCGAAAAGGGCGGACAGCAGGTCTGGGGACAATCGACCCAGAACCTACCGCAGTACGTCCTGCGTGTCGCCGACAACGGCGACATCTTTGCCGAGGGGGTAGATGAACTGCTCTACGGCCGCCTGTCCAACGTGCTCTGAGGGAGATGGCAATGGCCTACAAACGTAACATCGACCGTCTGCCGATCATTCCCGCAGATGCAAAGCATCACAACGTCACCTGTCACTTTTGCATCGTTGGCTGCGGCTATCACGCCTATACATGGCCCGCGAACAAGCAGGGAGGAACCGAACCCGACCGCAACGCCTTCGCCGTCGACCTCTCGAAGCAGCAAGAGGCGGAGACCGACGCCTGGTACTCGCCATCGATGTACAACATCGTCAAGCAAGATGGGCAGGACGTTCATATCGTCATCAAGCCGGACCACGAGTGCGTGGTCAATTCGGGCCTTGGCTCCGTCCGCGGCGCGCGTATGGCCGAGATGAGCTACTCCGAGGCCCGCAATACACAGCAGCAGCGCCTGACCGATCCCCTCGTATGGAGATACGGACAGATGCAGCCGACGAGTTGGGACGACGCATTGGATCTAGTGGCACGCGTGACGGCGACAATAGTCAAGGAAAAGGGCGAGGATGCCCTCTACGTCTCGGCCTACGACCATGGCGGCGCGGGCGGTGGCTACGAGAACACCTGGGGTACGGGCAAGCTCTATTTCGAGGCGATGAAAGTCAAGAATATCCGTATCCACAACCGCCCTGCCTACAACTCCGAAGTCCACGCCACCCGGGACATGGGCGTCGGCGAACTTAACAACTGTTACGAGGATGCCGAACTAGCGGACACGATCTTCTGCGTCGGTGCTAATCCCCTTGAGACACAGACGAACTATTTCCTCAACCACTGGGTCCCAAACCTGCGGGGATCGACTGCGGACAAGAAGAACGAGCAGCTTCCAGGTGAGGAGCATCCGCCAGCACGCATCGTGTTCGTCGATCCACGACGCACAGTGACCATCAACGCAGCCGAAGCCGATGCGGGCCTGGAAAACGTCCTGCATCTCGCGATCAACTCTGGCACTGACCTTGCTCTGTTCAACGCGATCTTCACGCACATCGTCGAGAAGGGCTGGATCGACAAGGCGTTCATCGACGCCAGCACAAGCGGATTCGACGCTGCCGTCAAAGCGAACAAGATGACGTTGCAGCAGGCCTCCGAGATCTGCGGCGTCTCAGTAGCGGACATCGAAAAGGCGGCACAGTGGATCGCCGAGCCGAAGGCCGACGGCAAGCGCCGCCGCACGATGCTCCCCTACGAGAAGGGCCTGATCTGGGGCAACGACAATTACCGCACGAACGCGGCTCTGGTGAACATCGCGCTCGCAACCGGGAACATCGGCCGTCCAGGTGGGGGATGCGTCCGCCTCGGCGGCCATCAGGAAGGCTACTCCCGTCCTTCTGACGCGCACGTCGGCAAGCCTGCGGCCTATGTGGATCAGCTTCTGATCTCCGGCCAGGGCGGTGTGCATCACATCTGGGGATGCGATCACTACAAAACGACCCTGAACGCTCACGAGTTCAAGAGGGTGTACAAGAAGCGCACCGACATAGTGAAGGACGCGATGAGTGCCGCCCCCTATGGAGATCGCGAGGCAATGGTCCGGGCGATCGTCGATGGGATCAACCAAGGCGGCCTGTTCGCCGTGAACGTAGACATTATTCCCACCAAAATCGGCCAGGCATGCCACGTGATCTTGCCCGCGGCCACTTCGGGCGAGATGAACCTTACGTCGATGAACGGCGAGCGCCGCATGCGCCTGACCGAGCGGTACATGGACCCGCCCGGCCAAGCCATGCCCGATTGCATCATCGCCGCGCGAATCGCCAACAACATGGAGCGCGTGCTCCGCGAGATGGGCGACTCGGCCGCTGCCGACAAGTTCAAAGGCTTCGACTGGAAGACCGAAGAAGACGCCTTCATGGACGGGTACCATCAACACGAAAAAGGCGGCGAGTACGTGACATATGCCCGTCTCCGCGCGATGGGCAACAACGGGTTCCAGGAGCCGGCGGTTGGTGTAGGGGATGAACCCGTGGCCGCGGGCAGCTCGCAGGGTGGAACCACCACTGGCGCGCAGCCAGGGATGGTTGTCGGCGGCCCGGCCATCGAAGGTGCCCGGGGCAAGGAGCCGGTCCAGCAGACGGATGCGAACGCAGCGGCCGCTCCCGTTGCCGACGGAGGCGCGGAGCGCATCATCGGCACCAAACGCCTTTACGCCGACGGCAAGTTCAACACCGAAGACGGCAAGGCGATCTTCAAGGACGCCGTCTGGCGGGGTCTGCAGGCACCAGGCAAGCAGGCGCAGAAGGACAAGCACAAGTACCTCATCAACAACGGACGCGCCAACACGGTCTGGCAGTCGGCCTATCTCGACCAGCAGAACGAGTTCGTCATGGACCGTTGGCCCTATCCATTCATCGAGATGAACCCGGAAGACATGGCGGAGGAAGGCATCAAGCAGGGGGATCTGGTCGAAGTCTACAATGACGCGGGCGCGACCCAGGCCATGGCCTATCCCACCCCGAGCGCACGGCGTGGCGAGACGTTCATGCTTTTTGGATACCCGACAGGCGTTCAGGGCAACGTCGTGAATGCCGGGACCAACGAGCTGATAATTCCCAACTACAAGCAGACATGGGGTGACATCCGCAAGATCTCGGACGCGCCGAAGAACGTCGCCCACCTGTCCTTCAAGCCGAAGGAATACCGCTCGGCCTGATCTTCGCTGGAGGGCGGCCGGACCGCCCTCCCCCTCCTGAGCAATACGGAAACCGAAATGCAGAAATCTCTCGCAATCGCATCACTCTGTCTTCTCCTTGCATCCCCTGCGCTCGCCGACGGCGACGCCGAAGCGGGTGCCGCCGTTTTCAAGAAGTGCGCCGCCTGCCATGCTGTCGGGCCTGGAGCAAAAAACAAGGTAGGTCCTGAACTGAACGGGATCATTGGCCGGAAGGTCGCAGCCGTCGACGGGTTCAACTACTCCTCCGCCTTCAAGGCCAAGGCGGAGGAAGGCTGGAACTGGGACGACACCCATCTATCCGAGTATCTCGCCAATCCGAAGGTTTATATCAAGGGCACGAAGATGGCGTTCCCCGGCCTGAAGAAGCCCGATGAGATCGCCAACGTCATCGCTTACCTGAAGACGTTCTCGGCGCAATGACGAAACATACATTGGGTGGACGACCCGGCTGCCCATGAACGCCCGGGGGTAACAAGGACGCAACATGAACATCGACCTGCAAAGGTGGGGTTCGCCTGCGGCGGACTGCGGCGCGACGGCACACCAAATGTCAGTTGAAGAGGCCGTGCGTACCGTAGTCGGCGCCGCCATTCCTGTGACCGAGAGCGAAAGCGTGGATCTCCTTTCCGCCTCGGGCCGAATCCTCGCCCGACCAGTGTTCGCGGGATACGACCTTCCGAGATTCGACCACTCGGCGATGGATGGCTATGCGGTGCGGTGCGCCGATTTCACCGGCGCTGGGCCGTGGACGCTTTCTGTCGTGCGCAGTCTCGTTGCCGGAGACAACACAATGGGCGTGGCGGCAAAACCGGGCACTGCTATGGCGATCTACACCGGGGCGTCTGTTCCTTCTGGTTATGATGCGGTCGTCATTGCCGAACGGTGCCTGCGCTCGGGCAATTCGGTGGTAACAAGCTACCGCCCGCGAGCCGGCGAAAACATCCGGGTGGCGGGCGAGGATCTTGCGGCTGGATCAAGAGCCGTGGATTGTGGCGCTATGATAAGCACTCATGTGGCCGCCATGCTGGCTGCACTTGGAATGGCCAGAGTCGATGTTCTGCGACGAATCCGGGTGGCGCTCGTAACCAACGGAACCGAGCTCAGGCAGCTGGGAGAACCTCTCGATAACGGTCAGATCTACGACTCCAATAGATATCTGGCTCGATCGATGCTGAGCCTGCCGTGGATCGAGGTCAGTGACGCCGGAACGGTCAGGGACCGCCTTGACGAACTCAGCGCGGCTCTGTTCGAACTCTCGCTGACTCATGATGTCGTGGTCTCTACAGGAGGCATGTCCCATGGTGGCGCGGACTTTGTGCGGGCGGCGCTTGTGGCCTGCGGCGCTTCCCTGGGTGTGCTCAAGGTCGCGATGCGGCCAGGAAAACCTGTCACTATCGGCCGTCTAGGCGCGGCGATGTTCATCGGTCTGCCGGGAAATCCGATGGCGGCGGCCATCGCCCTGAGGCAGATTGCCATGCCCGCGATCCGGGCGACTTCAGGCTTGGATTGGTTCGAACCTCTGTGGTTCCCCGCCACCTCGGGGTTCACCTATTGCAAGCGGCAGGGCCGCACGGAGTTCGTTCCCGTCTCAGTAGTGGGTCGCGATGACCATGACATACCTGTTCTAAACATTCTTGGAAGGGGGTCGTCCGGAAGCCTGTCCCCGCTGGCACGCGCCGATGGAATCGCCGTTCTTCCATCTGAAGTCAGCGAAGTACGCCAAGGTATGCGGTTGCGATACGAACCATTTTAGACGGAATGAGTGGTCTCCTTCTAACCGCTGGTACGCATACTTCGAAAATCATCGAAATACTCATTGACATCCGTGGATGCGCATAGCTATTAATATTTCCATGAACGTGGAAATAGCAGCATCACAACTCGAATCTCTCGGCAATCCGACGCGTTTGCGCATTTATCGGGCGCTGGTGCGTGCAGGCGTTGATGGCCTCCCCGTCGGTGGACTGCAGCAGAAGCTCGACATTCCTGCAAGCACGCTTTCGCACCATTGCCGCAAGCTGATCGACGCCGAGCTGGTGACCCAGGAACGAAACGGGACGACGCTCATCTGTCGGGCCAACTACAAGACGATGAATTCGCTGATCGGCTACCTCGCTGACGAATGCTGTGCCGACGGAGCGTGCGAACGCAGGGATGTTGCGGAGGCCTGATCCCTTTTTTTACGCTATAATTTCGAAGAAACTAGAAAGATCGAAGGATACGCGCATGTACCACTATTCCGAACTTCCGGTCGCAGTGATCGGCGCGGGGCCCGTCGGCCTCGCTGCAGCCGCCCATCTTCTCGAACGTGGGTTGCAGCCGGTCGTATTCGAGCGCGGAAAGGGGCCTGGCTCCTCGCTTGTCGAGTGGGGCCATGTTCGCGTGTTTTCGCCATGGCGATACGTCTTCGATAAAGCTGCTTTGCACTTGCTCGAAGAAAGCGGCTGGATCCAGCCCGACCCCGATACCCTTCCGACCGGATCGGAAATCGTCCAGCAATATCTGATCCCGCTAGCACGCCTGGTGGCGCGGCACATAAAGTACGGAGCGACGGTGCATTCCATCACCCGCCTCGGCCTCGACAAGGTGGCCAACGATGGTCGCGACCGGGCACCTTTCATCATCCGCTACCGTGATGACACGGGCACGGAAAGGCGTCTTACGGCGCGGGCGGTACTAGACGCTTCCGGAACTTGGCTCCGGCCGAATCCTATGGGCGTGGACGGGTTGCCCGTCCTAGGCGAATCCCTGGCGGGCGATCGGATCTGCTACGGCATCCCGGACGTGTTGGGGCGGGAACGCAGGCTGTATACGGACAGCAACGTATTGGTGGTCGGAAGCGGGCACTCCGCGATAAATGCGGTTCTGTCGCTGCTTGAGCTTCAGAAGGAACACCCGAAGACCTCCGTCCTGTGGGCGCTAAGGCGCAACAAGATCGACAAACTGCTCGGAGGCGGCGTAAACGACCAACTGCCGGCCCGCGGGGCGCTCGGCTTGGCGGCCAAGGACGCGATCGAAAGCGGTCGCCTGAAGCTGTTGGCACCCTTCTCCGTCGAATCCATCGAGTCGGGAGGTGAAAGCCTCAACGTCGAGGCATTGGTGAGCGGCCAACCCGAAACCCTGCGCGTCAACCGCATCATCGTCGCAACAGGCTTTCGTCCGGACCTCAGTATGTTGAACGAACTGCGTATCGACGTCGATGTGGTCGTGGAGTCACCGCGCCGACTTGCGCCGATGATCGATCCCAACCTCCACTCCTGCGGAACTGTGCCCCCTCATGGAGTCGAGGAGCTTGCCCATCCCGAACGCGATTTTTTTATCGTCGGTTCGAAGTCGTATGGGCGCGCACCGACGTTCCTCATGGCCACGGGCTACGAGCAGGTACGCTCTGTCGTCGCGGAACTTGCGGGCGATCACGTGGCTGCGCGGCAGGTCCAACTCGTGCTACCCGAAACCGGGGTGTGCACTGTCACCCTCCCCGGCAGCAGAGACAAGACGTCGGCCTGCTGCGGAGGCCCTTCCGCAAAGGTTGACGCCTGCTGCGTGCTGGACGCGAGCGTGAAGTCGGAAGGCAAAGCCGGGTGCGGCTGCGGGGCTGGGATGACACGCGAGATGGAACCTGCCAAATGAGCGAAAAACGTGCGCCCGCGAGTGTGATCTGGGCGCCTCGCCCTGACCCAAATCATCGCCTACGGCACGCTCCACTATTCGTTCAGCATTCTCGCGCCAGCAATGGCGCGGGACTTTTCCATCCGACGGGACCCTATTCGGTCTGCTGTCGCTGTCGCTGCTATTCGGCGGCCTGGTCGCTCCGAAGGCAGGGAGTTTTGCCGATCGCTTCGGCGCGGGCGGTGTCCGAAAGTCGCCCATAGCAGCGTTGCGGCATTTTCGGCCACTCTAGTAATCGCTCAGTGCATAGCCGGCGCCTCGGACTGTGCGGATGACATTGTCAGCCTTGCCGAACCCGATGCCCTTCCTAAGGCGTCCGATATGAACGTCGATCACCCGCTCATCGACAGTGGCGTCGTCGCCCCAGAGCGACGCACGCAGCTCTGACCGGGAATAGACCTTTCCCGGAGACCGCATGAGAAATTCGAGGAGTTTGAATTCTGTCGGCCCGAGCCTCACCTCGCGCTGCTGGCGGTGGACCCGATGCGACGCCCGGTCGAGCGTCAGGTCGCCGACCTTGATCATGTGGCCAAGTACGGCGGGGTTGGTGCGGCGAAGCAGGTTCTTCACCCGGACGACGAACTCCATGGTGGAGAACGGCTTGACGAGGCAGTCATCTGCCCCCGCTGCGAGCCCGGCGATACGCTCGTCCTCGTCCGCAAGGTCGGTCAAGAGTACGATCGGAAGCGAGATTGCTTCGGGGCGGCTCCTCAAGCGGCGGCAGAGGTCAATGCCGGAAATGCCGGGCAAGGTCCAGTCAAGCACCAGGATGTCGGGAAGCGATTTTTCGATCCGGGCTTCGGCTTCGTCGCCCCGCGAAAGTCCCTCGACTGTCAGGCCTTCTTTGCGGAGGTTCTGTTCCAGTATCAGACGCAGCGGCTCGTCATCCTCGACGATAACAATTCGCGCTCCCATTCAGTTATCACTCCCTTATTGTGCTTCCAGCGAGTACCCAGCCCCCCGCACTGTCCGGATTACATCTGGCATATTGGAAAAATTCAGAGCCTTCCGAAGACGGCCCACATGAACATCGACGGTGCGCTCATCAACATAGATGTCGTGCCCCCATACGCCATCCAAAAGTTGCGCTCTCGAAAAGACGCGCCCCGGCGAAACCATGAAGAACTCCAGTAGGCGGAATTCGGTCGGCCCTAGCCGGACCTCGCGGCTATGCCGATGGACGCGATGAGTCTCGCGGTCGAGTTCGATGTCTCCGGCCTTCAATACCGACGACAGAACCTCAGGCTTCGCGCGCCGCAGCATCGCCTTGACGCGGGCCATCAATTCCGGAGTCGAGAATGGCTTCACGACATAGTCGTCAGCGCCGGTGGACAGTCCCCGCACACGTTCACTCTCTTCGCCCCGCGCCGTCAACATGATGATCGGCAGACGCTCCGTTTCCGGTCTCTGACGCAATCTGCGGCAAAGCTCGATTCCCGAAACACCGGGCAGCATCCAATCGAGGATCAAGAGATCAGGTAGACGCTCCTGAAGCCGGATTTCTGCTTCGTCGCCGCGAAGTATGGTGTCGACGTCAAATCCCTCCGCTTCGAGATTGTAGCGCAGGAGGATGCTCAGCGCTTCCTCGTCTTCAACAACAGCGATTCTGGGTAGCATTCAGCCAAAACTCCGTGATGCTCGATCTCGCCGGGCCTGGAAGCACTAAGCTCCTGAGGCTCCCACCGAAGTCGTCGTATCGTCCTTCGGGCGTTCGCCCTCGAGCTGCGAACCGGTGGTCATGTAGTAGATCGTCTCGGCGATGTTCGTTGCATGATCACCAATGCGCTCAATGTTCTTGGCACAGAACAGAAGATGCGTGCAGGGCGTGATGTTACGCGGGTCTTCCATCATGTAAGTGAGCAGTTCACGGAAAAGCGACGTGTAGATCGCGTCGATCTCCTCATCCCGCTCGCGGATGCTGTTTGCCTTTTCCGGCGAGCGCGAGGCGTAGACGTCCAGAACTTCCTTGAGCTGCACCAAAGCCAGCTCGGCCAGATGCTCGAGCCCGCGCGCGAGTTTGCGCGGGATGCCGGAGCCGGCAACAGCGATCACACGTTTAGCATTGTTCTTACCGAGATCGCCGACCCGCTCCAGGTCGGCGGCGATACGGATCGACCCCATAATTTCGCGCAGGTCAGAGGCCATCGGCTGCCGCTTGGCGATGGTGACGATCGCCTTCTCGCCGATCTGGCGCTCGGCATCGTCAAGTATCACGTCGTCGGAGATGACCTTCTGGGCCAGCGCGAGATCGGAGTTCACCAGAGCGCGGACCGATTCGGCGACCATCTGCTCGGCGAGACCGCCCATTTCCGAGATGCGGCGAGAGAGGTATTTCAGCTCCTCGTCGAAGGCTGTCATGATGTGTGCGTGGGTCATGTTCGATTCCTCGAAGGAGATGCTCTGTTCGGATGGTCGGTCGGTCAGCCGAAGCGGCCCATAATGTAGTCCTGGGTGCGCTGATCATCCGGATTGGTGAACATCTTGTCGGTATCGTTCTCCTCGACGAGATTGCCGAGATGGAACATGGCGGTGCGCTGCGAGACGCGTGCGGCCTGCTGCATTGAATGCGTGACGATAACAATCGTGAAGTTCGCGCGCAGTTCGTGGATGAGTTCCTCGACCTTGGCGGTTGCGATCGGGTCTAGTGCCGAGCACGGTTCGTCCATCAGGATCACCTCCGGGCCGACGGCGATGGCACGGGCGATGCAGAGGCGCTGCTGCTGGCCGCCGGAAAGTCCGGTGCCCGGCTCTTGCAGCCGATCCTTCACTTCGTTCCACAGGCCGGCCTTCTGCAGACTGTTCTCGACCACCTCGTCGAAATCGGCCTTGGAGCGGGCAAGACCGTGAATGCGAGGCCCGTAGGCGATATTCTCGTAGATGGACTTTGGGAACGGGTTCGGCTTCTGGAATACCATGCCGACGCGCGCTCGCAGCTCGACGACATCGATTGACGGATCGTAGACATCGGCCTGGTCAAGTGTGATTTGGCCGGTTACGCGGCAGTTCTCGATCGTGTCGTTCATACGGTTCAAGGTGCGCAGGAAGGTCGACTTGCCGCAGCCCGAAGGTCCGATCAGCGCCGTGACCGTGTTCTTGCGGACATTGAGGTTCACGTCGAACAGGGCGCGCTTTTCGCCGTAATAGACGGACACGTCCTTGCCGACCATCTTGAACTGTGCGTCACTCATCTTCTGTTCCAACGCCTTTTCGACTGCTGCTTCCGACATGATGTTCATCTTTATCTCTCCTACCACCGGCGCTCGAAGCGCTGTCTGAGGAATATCGCGATACCGTTCATCAGCACGAGAAATGCCAGCAAGACGAGGATCGCAGCGGAAGTCCGGGACACAAATCCGCGCTCCGGGCTGTCCGCCCAGATGTAGATCTGCGTCGGTAGCGCGGTCGAGGCGGCAAACACGCCGTCGGGCGGGCTGGTGATGAAGGCGTTCATGCCGATCAGAAGCAGCGGCGCTGTTTCACCGAGAGCGCGTGCCAACGAGATGATGCTCCCGGTCATCACGGTGGGCATGGCGAGCGGCAGGATATGGTGGAAGATTGCCTCGTGTTTCGAGGCGCCGATCCCGAGCGCCGCTTCGCGGATGGACGACGGAACGGACTTCAGCGACACCCGGGTGACGATGATGAGGGTCGGCAGAGTCATCAGGGCGAGGACGAGACCGCCGACCAGCGGCGCCGAACGCGGCAGGCCCATCCAGCCCAAGAACACGGCCAAACCGAGAAGACCGAACACCACTGAGGGCACGGCGGCCAGGTTGTTGATGTTCACTTCGATGAGGTCGGTCACCCTGTTCTTCGGCGCGAACTCCTCCAGGTAGATCGCGGCGGCGATTCCGATGGGGAAGCTGATTGCGAAGCATACCAGCAGCGACCAGAAGGAGCCCGAGATCGCTCCGGCCAGGCCGGCGAGCTCAGGGAAACGGCTGTCTGCGTTGAAGAAAAGACCCCAGTTAAACGGCGTCGAGATGACGCCCTTCTCGACAAGCTGGTCGTACATGCCGATCTGTTTGTCGTTGATCCGGCGCTGGCTTTCGGGCACGTCCCTGCTGATTTCGCCCTTCGCAAGCTGATCGACCGGGTCGGCCATCGGAATGGCGAAGCGGCTCACTCGGTTCAGCCGGCTCGGATCGGCGACGACGGCGTCGCGCACCAGGAACTGGCCCGAAGAGGTGAACAACTCGAAGAACTTTCGTTCGTCGCTTCGCGAGAGCCCCGGCATCTGCTTGCGGAGCGCCCCACGGACGATGCCGCGCCAGTCGGCGTCGCCGATGTTCGCTGGGTCAATCTTTGCCTGTGACAGGTCGATTTCGACAGTCGCGACGGTCTGGGTGAACGCCTTGTGCCCGGTGAAGGTCAGGGAACCGACCAGGATCGCCAGAAAGCCCAGTGCGAAGGTGATCGCGACGATACCGTAGATCTGGAGCCGTCTGTCGGCCGCGTACCGGGCTTTGCGACGTGCCTTCATCTCCTCAGAGTGCCAGTCGACGCCTGATTTCGGCATGACCTCTGTAAATGCGGCGCTGGACATCAATATTTCTCCCGGTACTTCCGCACGGTGTGCAACGCGATGAGATTCAAGATCAGGGTCACGATGAAAAGGATCAGACCCAGCGCGAACGCAGCCAGCGTCTTCGGGTTATCGAACTCGGAGTCGCCGATGAGAAGCGTGACGATCTGCACAGTTACCGTCGTTACCGCATCGAACGGGTTGAGGGTCATTTTCGCTATCAGGCCCGCCGCCATGACGACGATCATCGTCTCGCCGACCGCCCGGCTGAGCGCGAGCAGAACGCCGCCGACGATGCCGGGCAGCGCCGCCGGAAGCAGCACCTTCCGGATGGTTTCGCCCTTGGTAGCGCCAAGGGCAAACGAACCGTCCCGCATGGCCCTCGGCACAGAGGCCAGAGCGTCGTCGGAAAGCGAGGAAATGAAGGGGATGATCATGACGCCCATCACTGCTCCGGCAGCGAGCGCGCTGTTTGGCGAAGACACGATGCCAAGGCTAAGTCCAAGACTCCGAACTGCCGGGGCGACCGTGAGTACCGCGAAGAAGCCGTAGACTACGGTCGGAACGCCGGCGAGGATTTCGAGCAGTGGCTTGACGACCGCGCGGAACCGCCTGTCCGAGTACTCCGTGAGATAGATCGCAGAGAGGATGCCGGTGGGGACCGCCACGATCATCGAGATCAGCGCGATCACGAAGGTGCCCCAAAGCACAGGGATGACACCGAACGCGCCCTGCCCTGCCACCTGGTCGGCACGAATTGCAATCTGAGGCTCCCAGCGCATTCCGAACAGGAACTCAGTAATAGGCACCTTGGAAAAGAATTGCATGGCTTCGAAGACAAGCGAAGCGATGATGCCAAGCGTTGTAACGATGGCGACCAGCGATGAGAACATCATGAAATAGGTGACAGAGCGCTCCACACTGTGGCGCGCCCGGAAACGATTGCCGATCACCCGATAGCCTAGGAACGCGCCGATCGCCATCGCGGCCGCCACGACGGCCACCATAGCAATCGAGGAGAGATGCTGAAGCGATTTCAAATGCTCGACAGCGGCCTGGATCTGAGGGGTCGGCTCCTTGAAGACGTTTCCTGCCGCGACCTGCCGCACTTCGCTCATCACAAGCGAGCGGGCGGTCCCATCGAGGCTCTCCGAGCCCGGAAAGGTGGCGATAACGAGCTGGTCGATCACGCTGTTCTGCCCTGCGAGCCACAACAGCAGAAAAATGAAGGCCGGTACCCCGGTCCAGATCGCCGCATTCAGGCCGTGGTAGATCGGTCGGGAATGCGTCTTTTCAGAAGCTCCGTTCTGCGTCGCTCTAGCACGCGCAGAGCCGACGAAAGTCATGACAAGCGCGGCGAGCGCCAATGCAGCCAACAAATATCCGGACATTATAGCCCCCAGAACAAAAGACGGGGCTGCCTACCATATGCGGCAGCCAGCCCCAATGCCTGAAGTTACGAACCGAGCTTCTTCGCCTCGGACACAGCCTTCTGGACTTCCATGCGCTTGTCATCGGCAAGCGGGGTCAGGCCGCGTTCGGCGAGGTAGCCGTCCGGGCCCAGCGCGCTGTCGGAAACGAACTCTTCCAGGAACTCCTTCATGCCCGGAATGACGTCGCGGTGTGCGTTCTTGATGTAGACGAACAGCGGGCGGGCTACCGGATACGAACCGTCGGCGATCGTGTCGAATGTCACTTCGACGCCGTTGATTTTGACGTCCTTCAGCTTGTCGGAGTTCTCGTAGAGGAACGAGTAGCCGAAGATACCGACGGCGTTCGGGTCCGACTCGAGACGCTGAACGATGAGGTTGTCGTTTTCGCCAGCTTCCACGAAGGGGCCGTCCTGACGCATGCGCGAGCAGACTTCGGTCCACTTGTCCTCGTCAGCCTTCTTGAGGTCGGCCATGCCGGGAAGGTTCTTGCAGCCGTCGTGCATGACCAGCTCGACAAAGGCATCACGCGTGCCGGAGGTCGGCGGCGGTCCAAAGGCGACGATGTTGGCATCCGGAAGCGAGGCGTCGATATCCGACCACTTCTTGTTCGGGTTCGCGACGAAACCGCCCTTGCCGTCCGGCAGTTCCGCGGCGAGCGCCTTGAAGATCTGTTCTTCGGTCAGGTTCCAGTCGGCCTCGTTCGCACGCGAAATCGCGATCGAAAGACCGTCATAGCCGATCATTGCTTCGGTGATGTCGTCGACGCCATTGTCTGCGCAGAGCTTCACCTCTGAATCCTTGATTGCGCGCGAAGCGCCGGTGATGTCAGCGAAGCCTTCGCCCACGCCGCCGCAGAAGGCCTTGAAACCACCCCCGGTGCCCGTGGATTCAACGACCGGTGCAGTTGTTCCAGTTTTATTGGCAAACTCTTCAGCAACCGCCTGCGTATAGGGGAACACGGTCGAGGAGCCAACAATCTTGATCTGATCGCGAGCGACAGCGACGCCAGAGGTGCTCAGCATGATCGCGACGAGCGCGCAGCTTCCTAGATACTTCTTCATGGATTTTCTCCCTGGAATTCGGATTGACGCTTCGGCGTCGCCACCCCTTTAGCCCCTGGGCATAACAGTTTTGTGACAGATTTGTTTCACATACGAGACCCGGCAGTTTTTGGGGCCTTTGCAGCCGTGGAATCGCTCACCGGGCCCGGAGGAAATGGCGAGCGCGAGCTCTCTCCCGGTAATTTTGAATGAGACGCGCAGGCCGCTACCAGCTGATTGGTAAATCGCTCGCCGCCTGTGTGGTCGCAATCGTAACCTGCGATCGCGCTTCCTGTGCGTACTGGAAGAGTTTTCTCGCCCCTTTGGAGAATGCTCTGGGAACTGCTTGTCAAGGCCGCATCATACAGGCGAGCGGGCGGCAAAGCCCTGCCAGTCGCTAACGCAAAGACGGCAGCCACAGCAAGGTCAAGACGACCGATCCGGATCGCCCGACGACGATCGATTGGCGAGAAGCGATAAGGAAGAATATTCAGCCAATCGCATCGACTCGGCAGTGAGGCGCTGCGAGCATTCCGCTGCCGGATACAGACGTCGTGGAGATAGAACTGGACAGCGGTACGAAATCGAGCTCGGGCGCTTCTGAACGCATCGTTGAAGTGCACTCACTCGACCTCAGCGCGCAGTTGCTGTGAAATTCGGTTTAACGAAAATTACACAAAACTGACATTGCGCGGTCATGCGCACAGCCTAGAGAGCCGTCCACGTCAGGCATGATGGGGACAAGGATGCTCACACTCAAATCCGTGACACGCCGTTTCGGCAAGCACGCGGCGGTCAACTCCGTCGACATAACAATCCCGCAGGGGCAGATGATCGGCGTCATCGGCCGATCGGGCGCAGGCAAATCGACCCTGCTCCGTATGATCAACCGCCTCGTCGATCCAAGCGAGGGCACCATCGATTTTGCAGGGCAGAAGGTCTCGGCATTGCGGGGATCAGCGCTGCGTTCGTGGCAGCGTGATTGCGCCATGATCTTTCAGCAATTCAACCTCGTGCCGCGCCTCGACGTCCTGACGAACGTCCTTCTCGGCCGCCTCAATCATCGATCCACGGCGCTCAGCATTCTCAACGTGTTCACGCGTGAGGAGCGGATCATGGCGATCTCGGCTTTGGAGCGTCTTGGCATCGAGCAAACCGCGCTGCAGCCTGCCGGCACCCTCTCGGGAGGACAGCAGCAGCGCGTCGCGATCGCCCGCGCACTGATGCAGCAGCCGAAGATGCTGCTCGCCGACGAACCGATCGCCTCGCTCGACCCGCTGAATGCAAAGATCGTGATGGACGCTCTGCGCGACATCAATGAACGCGAGGGCATTACCGTTATCACCAACCTGCACACGCTCGACACCGCACGCAGCTACTGCGAACGCATCATCGGCATGGCCGCGGGGAAAGTCGTGTTTGACGGACGGCCGGACGATCTGACCAGCGCGGCAGTCCGTACGATCTACGGTTCGGCTGCCGATGGCAGTGAGATCGACGAGACCATGACCTCTACGAGCATAGATGGCGCGGCCGCCACGTCAGATCATGGCAGTCCGATGAAATCCGCCAGCTCGAAAGCATTGGCATTGGCGGGCGTCTGACGCCCGCCGGATCGACCGCCCGCGTGAAGGGCAATTCGTAGACCTGAACATCATCCGGCGCGGCCGGAGAACGGGAGAATTTCATGCTGAAGAATGCTCTTTTGGGCGCTGTCGCCCTCCTCGCCCTCGTCGGCCACGCCGCTGCCGAAGACCTCAAGGAATTCCGCGTCGGGATTCTCGGCGGCGAGAACGAAGCCGACCGCCTGCGCAACTTCCAGTGCCTGAGCGAAAAGCTTCCGGCTGCGATCGGCGTTGAAAAGGTCTCCTTCTTCCCGGCCGCCGATTACGACGGTGTCGTTCAGGGCCTGCTCGGCGGCACGCTCGACTATGCCGAACTTGGCGCTTCCGCCTACGCAAAAGTCTACCTCGCCAAGGCGGATGCGGTTGAGCCGATCCTGACGACCGTCCAGACCGACGGCTCTACTGGTTATCATTCGATCATGGTTGCCCGCAAGGATTCGGGGATGACGAAGCTCGAGGACATGAAAGGGAAGAAGCTCGGCTTTGCCGACCCTGATTCCGCTTCTGGCTACCTTGTCCCGCTCGTCACTTTGCCGGAATCCATCGGCGGTCCGGTCAAGGAATATTTCAGCGAAACCGGTTTCGGAGGCGGTCACGAGAACCTCGTCCTCGAAGTCGTAAAGGGCACCTTCGCCGCTGGCACGACGTGGGGTTCTGGCGTCGGCGAGTTCAAGGACGGCTACAGCTCGGGCAACCTGCGCAAGATGGTCGACAAGGGCATCCTGGACATGGACGATCTCGTCGAGCTGTGGCGCTCACCGCTCATCCCGAACGGCCCAATCGTCGTCCGCACGTCGCTCAGCGACGACGTGAAGGCCAAGTTCAAGCAGTTCATGGTCGACCTGCCGAAGACGGACCCGGCATGCTTCTCCGCCATTCAGGGCGGTGACTTCACCGGCTACACCGAAGTCAACGAGGAGTTCTACAAGCCGATCATCGACGCCCGCAAGGCAACCATCGGCGGCTAATCACAAGCCGTTCCAAGCCAGCCTGGAGCGACCTCGCTCCGGCTGGTGCATCCCCCCGACATCCCAGGCCTCCAGTTCGGAGCTTCCATGGCTTCCTCGATCAGCAATGTTTCACTCGGCGAGAGCGGCAGGCTCGTCGAGCGCCACTGGCAGGAACTTAACGCGCGGCGTCGCATCTACACCGTGCTCGGGCTGGCGCTTCTTTTCGTCGCTCTGTCCGCATCGCTCTGGTTCGCCAACGAGACGAACGCGGGCAAGTTCTTCGATCGCCTGCCTTTTTTCTTCGACTTCATCGAGGACCTGCTTCCACGGGACGCGATGGAGATCGTGCGAGCGCTGTTCGACCTGCCATCGCCCTACGACGACGGCAGCTTTAAGTTCAACTACCCCGACGGCCGCCTCTATCTGACGGAAAATCTCTACATACCCGAGTATTTTCACAAGATGCTTGAGACGATCAACATCGCCGTTCTGTCGACTATGATCGGGCTCGCGTTCGGTTTCGTGCTGAGTTTCCTTGCAGCGAAGAACGTGATGCCGAACCGCTGGATCCGCTGGCCGGTGCGCCGTTTCATGGAGGTGCTCCGCGCATTCCCGGAAGTGGTCATTGCGGGCTTCTTTCTCGCAATCCTTTCGCTCGGGCCCGTGCCCGCCATTATCGCCGTGTCGGTTCACACCGTTGGCGCTCTGGGAAAGATGTTCTTCGAGGTGGTCGAGAACGCTGACATGAAGCCGGAGGAAGGGCTGCGTGCCGCCGGGGCCAACTGGATCGAACGTGTTTGGTTCGGTTTCGTTCCTCAAGTCATGCCGAACTTCATGAGCTACTTCCTGCTCCGGCTCGAAATCAACGTTCGCGCATCAACGATCATCGGAGCCGTCGGCGGCGGAGGAATCGGCGAGCTTCTCCGCCTGTCGATCGGACAGGGCCACGAAGCCAAGACACTCGCAATCGTCCTGCTGCTCTTTACGACAATCTTTGCCGTCGACCAGTTTTCCGCATGGCTGCGACGCCGCCTCGTCGGCGAGCAGGCCTTCAACAGCGTCTCCTGAGGACCCTTCGATGAACAAAATGCATCCGCAGGAAATGGAAGCAATCGCCGAGCGCCATAAGGATGTTCTGGAGAAATCGAACGGCAACCGCCTTCGTCGTCTCGTGATCTGGTCAGCCGCGGCGCTTTATCTGATCTCGTGCTGGTGGATGTTCTCGATCGGCGACGTTCTGCGCGGCGCCAACTGGTCAATCGCCGGCAGCTACCTCGCAGACTGGGTTTCGTACGAGGTCAGGCCTGAACTCGAGGTCGAGCCGGACGGCACCATGACGATCGATTATGGACGGTTTTCGCCACTGGGCGCAAACCCATCCCCGGCGTGGGTGGAGCTTCAACACGACGTTATTCAACGGGACGCGCCGCGCTCGGAAGCGCAAATCAGGCAGCCAAAAACGTCGTCGTCTATCAGCTTCATGGTCGCGCCCGCTGTCAAGGACGAGGGGGCTGCCTCAATTGCGGAACCAGCGCAGCCTTCCGGTTCCCTTTCGGAGGAAGTGGTCATCCGCGCCGCCGTTTCCCTCGGCGGAGGCACGAACATCGTGGTCGCCAACAAGCAGGTGCGTGTCGTCCACGCCGGCGAAACGCTCGTCGCTGCGGTCGATGGCCGCGGCACGACTACCCCGGAAGGCACGTTGCCCAACTGGGCGGTTCAAAAGAGGGCGGGTGAGAAAATCACCCTCTCGTTCGGCACCAAAGGCTGGGCCGAAATCGATGGCGACGAAGTCAGCATCCGCAGGCGCTTCTTCGGATGGGCGAACTTCATCTTCGACACCAATTCCCCATTCTTCGGCAAGGGCGCGCGCGAGGTTCTGGCGTTGGTAACGAGCGGTGAAAGGGTAGACCCCTCACGGTCGAACCTCTCGCTTGCGTGGAGCAACTTCCTGTACAATGCCGAATGGCAGCACCTTGACGTGTGGACGAAGCTTCTCCAGACGGTTGTGATGGCCTTCGTGGGTACGCTGTTTGCCTCGCTGCTGGCGTTTCCGCTGTGCTTCCTCGCCGCCCGCAACATCACCCGGAGCGGTCTGCTGAACCAGGTGACGAAGCGGATCTTCGACTTCCTTCGTTCCGTGGATATGCTCATATGGGCGCTGTTCTTCACTCGAGCGTTCGGCCCTGGCCCGCTTGCGGGGATCTCGGCCATCTTCTTCACTGACACCGGGACCTTCGGTAAACTTTATTCCGAGGCACTCGAGAACATCGACGAGAAGCAGCGGGAAGGCGTCAAGTCCGTGGGGGCGCCGGCATTAGCCGTGCAGCGTTTCGGCGTGCTTCCGCAGGTGCTCCCGGTATTCGCCAGCCAATCCTTGTACTTTTGGGAATCGAACACGCGCTCGGCAACAATCATTGGAGCAGTGGGTGCAGGTGGGATTGGGTTGAAACTATGGGAGGCAATGCGCACCAACTCGGACTGGGAGAATGTCGCCTACATGGTGCTTTTGATTTTGATAGTCGTTTTCATTTTCGACAGCATCTCCAACGCGTGCCGATCTCGTCTGATGGGAACTCGCTGAACCCACGGACTTCCCGCTCCGCATGTGACTTTCGGTGAGCTCAGCGCCAGAGGAAATACCCTTACTAAGATCCGCAGATGTTTGCATTTTCGGGCGGGACTGAGAGTGATCCTCTCAGTACCCCCGCGTGATCGCCCGGCGGTTGCCGAAAGACAGCCTTGCAAGATTTGTACAGCTGATCAGTGCCGGCGGCGCTATTCCCGGCGCTGCGGCCAAAATCGAAAAGCGCCTCCTGAACGCAAAGGCTCTCGTCTATCTAGAAAGCGGCGGAAGCGCGCCGGCCTCAAGAAGCCGATGCCGATGGCCAATCGCGAGGAGCTTCCAAGACGGAATTCATTTCGTTGGCGTTCAGGGTCCCCCGTGTCGCAATCAGGTATGCCGCTAAATAGGTCAGCTTCAGTCTTGATTCCCGCGAAATCGCGCGGCCTGTAATTAACGATCGCCAGTCGGGCAGCTTCTTCGTCTCGTGCAACATCCAACAGTCTATTTGGATAGGCAATGCTCGTAATCTCTCCCGCCTTGCATTGTTCCCAGGCACGAACGGCATTTGCGGTCGCCAGACGAGCCGCGATATGCCGATCAATCAAGTCACCAAGGGAAACCGCAGTTTCCGTCGTACTCTCAGAAGCTGACGCACTCAGAGCCGAGCTCGAGCGCGGAGAAATGGAGCCGGTACCACGGTATGAACCCGAACTGGATGACGACAACAATAGCATGGTGGAATGCCTCACCGATCAAGTTGCAGTTGCGGGCGTTAAGACCATTGATTGAAGCTGAAGGCACGATAGGATACGAAACGAAACGAAATCTGGGCCTTTAAGCCATTGGAGAAGAACGGAAAGATTTTTGTCGCACCCCCCAAGGAACGGGAGCGACTTCAAGGAGCTGTTCCAGCAGTTAGCAGCTGCGGGAGCAGGCCGGCCATTAGGAAGTGACGGCTTTCCGCAAGGCCCTTGGACGCCCGAGCTTCTGACAGAGGCGATTTCACAGATCGATTCCAACCGCGTCGGCGTTGATTTGCGGACGGTCCAGCTCTGGTTTCAAGAAAACGACAAGGGGATTAGCCCCTCCAATATTCGTTGGCTGGCTCGGGTCTTTGGCTGCGATGATCCGGATGCGACGAGCGCATGGCAGACCGAGCTTAGCGCCGCGCAATCACGACTAACCGCGAAGAGGCGAGTTTCAAAGAAAGAGGGAAACAAGCATTTTCTGGGGGTTCCGGATTTTGCATTGGCCGAGGCCAACAGTGAGACGACATCGGTTGTCTATGCGGCCCAGGGCATTGAAGTCACCCGGCGAAGACACGGCTTCAGCTTGGCAAGAAAATCGGAGGCGTTGTTTAGCCACGGATCGCCCTTGAACCTGCCCGCGTCGATATTCGCAGGTGCTTCCGCTCTCGGGTTCTTGTCGTATATCCTGGGGATCCACAGCGCCACCTATGGCCGGCCTGATGGTGTCGTGAAGGAAGTCGGCTTTCTCTGGGCTCCGAACTGGACGTTCCTCTTCATGGTGCTCTTGCCGCTGTTCTTCGCGATCGTGATCGAGCTGCTGGTGTTTTGGAAACAGGATGCGCGGCTGAAGCTCTTAACGCAGGTCGCCCGGCTGGAGAGCGACAATGCGTGGACGCGCAACGTTGAAGCGTATTCCTACACCTATTGGGCGGTCTTCTTGATCTGCGTGCTGTTCGCGGGTCTGTTTCAATGGATCGGCGTGTGTTTGATCCCGCTACTAGAAGGCGGAGATGACTATGCGCCGAGTTGGGGCACGATCGCAATTGTGCAGCCTGACGTCATATCCGTGCCGGCAGAGATCGGGTTTACGGCGCTCGCATATCTTTACATGTGCCTTTGCTTCTATCTTTTTTTCGCAGGCCTCATTCTGCTTCATACGATCATCCACGATCTATGGAAGATCGAAGAGGCAGCAGCGACGCGGCCGGCAGAATATCGGCGCGAGAGTGGCGAAATCGGTCTCAGGGTCATGCGGGGGATCTTCCGGTGCACCGTCCTCGGTGTTCTTGTAGCAATATGCATGAAGGTACAAAGCGCCTACCTCGCCTCGACCGGCGAAGATATCGTGGCCTGGATGGCCCACGATTTAGCTTCAGCCCTTTATGAGCATCACGGCGCTGCAAATACCCTCACCTATAGAATGCCCACGCATTACAGCAGTCTCCTTGTCGCGATTTCGACCTTGATCGTTTTTCTATACGGCTCAATCCGCTTGGGCGGCGCAAAGCGGTTTCGCGTGCCTCTTTAGAGAATGTCTGCCGTGGTGGGCCTGCTCTTTACGAGCTACCTTTTGATCGACGTTTTCGAGGGCTTCTCGATCCTCCTGAGCGTTTGCGTGCTGGTAGCGACATACGGCCTCTTTGATCCGGAGTTCGGGCGATGGCGCGAGAGCGAGATAGGAGCCAACCAGAGTGTTTCATGAATGGCTTGATCGTTGGGACGAGCGACGGGCGCAGCGCGGCGAAGCAGCGAAGAAGGTAACGGCTTGCGTCCTCGACGCCGGCCGCGCCTTCCCGGGCGGGCCGAGAACAGACACCATCGACGAGTTTTGTGCTCTTGCGGGCCAGGCCCTCTCCGATCCGAGCTTTTATGAGGGTCCGGTCGGACGAGATCAGATCTTTGAGAGGCGCGACGAGTGGCTCCAGTTTCCTTCGGACATTTCAAACGACGTCGAAGAGAACAACGTCGTTTGGGCAAAAATTACCGAAAGCGTCTCGCACGATCGGGCCTTGGTGATTTTCCATCATTGGAATGCCAGCAGCCGAAATCGTCAGATGGCGAAGTTCTTCTCACTGCGCGGAATCACTGTGGTCGAGATTGCAATGCCTTATCACTTCGAGCGCAGCCGCCCCGGCTCGCTCTATGCCGATTACATGCTCAGCTCCAACCTCGGCCGAACGATCCAGTCTGTGAGGCAGGCGGTATTGGATGGGCGCAAGCTCATTCGCTGGTTGAAGGGCGAGGGCTACCGTGAGGTTTCGGTTCTCGGCATGAGTCTTGGATCCTGGGTTGCGGGATTGATCGCGGCGCATGAGCCAGCCGTGTCAAAGGCCTCATTGTTTTTGACGGCGGGTAGTCTCGCTGACATGGTTTGGTCGGGACGCGCGACCCGCTCGATACAGAAGAGCCTTGAGCCTGTGATTGGGCTCCCTGATCTGCGAACGGCTTGGGCTCCGCTGAACTTGGAGAATTATGCGCAGAGTCTAGCGCGGCCCGATCTCCAGCTTCAGATCGTGATTGCCACGAGGGATCAGGTGGTGCTTCCCGATCAATCGAGACGCTTCCTTCAGAGGCTGAAGGACGCCGGAGCCAGCCCAAGTGTTCTGGAACTGAACTGCGGGCACTATTCGCTCGCTATGCCACCGTACATTTTGTTGGCGGGCTGGAGCTTGAAGAGGTTTCTATTGAGTGCTGACGGGCCCGGATGACTCTTCTCGTAGAGTTCATATCTGTCGTTTAAAAAATAGGTGGCGGGCACTTGCAACGCATCTGCTATTAGGAGCAGCCGGCGTGCGCTGACGCGCGCGGGTCCCACCTCATACTGTTCAATCTGGCGGTTCGTCACGCGGACGATCTCGCCTAGCGCTCCCTGCGACATCGCAGCTAGGGGTCGGTTTAGGAATTGAGCGACGACAGCTCGAACACCGTCGCATTGTCCTCCCGTACCCCCTTGAACGAAGCGTGCCGAACCTTGCCGCCCGGAATTGGTCAGAGCGACGTGTTCTAAACACGAGCTTTTGCCCCCAGGAGAGAGGGCTAATTTGCTGCAAGCCCTGATACACAACGCTTTGCGGCATGTCCAGAAGATCAGTTCGGGAGTTATTTCGGGACTGGGTGACTCGGTTTTGCATTTGCCGTTCTCGGCCACCGCACACGGTCATGACAGCATTTTTACTGGACTTCAGGTTGTATTTTTGCTTGAGAGCAATCCCACAAGAGGAGACCGGAATGACAGACTCGGAAATGCGCGCCACGGTCCAAGCCACCTTCATGATGCTCCAGCGCTTGATAGTCGAAGTCGCCGCAGCGAAAGGAGATGAAGGTTCTGCTTGGATCGACGCCTTCCGTGATGACCTCACCTCAGAAATGAAAAAGGTCGAGGAACTGCAGAAACGCCGTGCAGATACTGAGCGCTCCGCAACATCACGGATGCTGATCGAGGGCGTAGCGTTGATGGCGAAGCGCGAGCTTGAACAGCAACGTTCTTCTTCGATCAGCTAGGCTGACTGGACTAACGAGCTCCGCCGGTCTTGGTGCCGCTTTGCGAATTGCCCGCGCCGGGACCGCCCTGTGAAACGCCACCGCCATGGGAGCTGCCCGGGTTCGTTGGATCTGGGCCGTTGCCCCAGCCGTTGTTGCCTTTAACTTTCCCGCCGCCGCCCCCGCCGCCAGACTTGGCGATTGCATTTGACGTCAGGCTGGTTGAAAGCAGCATCGTTACGGTCGGAGGTGTCACAATAGCGAAACGACCGCAATTTTTTAGAAATTCCCGCCGATCATCGTCGCTCTTCGACGGCACTTCGCTTGGCATTTCGGGCATGAACGCCTCTCCCCTACTTATCGATGAGACGCGTAAAGTTTGCCACTACAGGGTGTCGCTGGATATATATCGTTCTCTATAGGAGAGCGAAGAACCGCAGCGGCCAATTTGCTATTGGAGCGCAAATATCGCATTGCGCTAGAGCAGTACCCCCTTTGGGCGGCACCTCTAATCCTTGACTGCAACCCGCGTTGTGAGACCCTAAATCCCTCTTGGTTGTACTGCGTTAGGGACGTCGAAGATGACCTTTGACAATGACGTTGAGCTGGCGCTCGCTACCGCCTGCAAAGAGCTTGAGATGACGCGACAAGAGATGATCCGCCTGATCATGCGCGAATGGCTGGAGCAGTTTGGTTTTCTGCCGTTCCGAGAGTTGGACGAGGGCAGCGAGACGAGGGGGAATGCGTTGCCCCACGGGCACTAGGCCATTCGCGTCACGTTATTAGAAACACCCCTGCATCATCCGCCTTCTCCCTGATCCCCTTGAACGAGGCGTGCCGTAGCTTCCCGTCATCCGTCCAGGCGCGATATTCGACCTCGGCAACGAGAACAGGCTCGACAAAGACGGCGCCTTTCCTTCTCAAGGTCACGGCCGGCGCTTTTGTCGCCATCCCCTCGAGCAGCTTGCGCAGCTCTCGCGACAGCTCGTTTGACCACCCCGTACCGCAGCCGCCAACATAGACGAGCTCGTCATCTTTGAGCGCCGCCAGCAGTAGCCGGCCGAGATGACCCGGCACGGTGGACGGCTCGAAGCCGACGATCACGAAGCTGTCGCGCCGCTTGCAGGTGATCTTCTGCCACCAGTCGCCTCGGCCGGAGCGATAAGGCTTCTCGATGTGCTTGGCGATGATGCCTTCGAGGCCGTGCGCGCAGGCCACGCGGAAGAACTCGTCGCCATCAGCCTGGACCTCCTCCGAAAGACGGACAGCCCCTTCCCGGCCGGCAATGAGCGGCTCTAGCAACCGCCGGCGTTCGCGCAGCGGCAGCCGCCGAAGATCGCGGCCGTCGAGAAAGAGAAGATCGAAGGAGAGGAAGGCGATGGCGCCGGCCTCGATCGCGGACGGCAGGCGACCGAGCGCCCGCTGCAGCATGCCGAAATCAGATCGGCCATGGTCGTCGAGAACGACCGCCTCGCCATCGAGGATGGCCGTCTTCACCGCCAGCCGTCGGGCGTCGTCGACGATCGACAGAAAGCGCTCGGTCCAATCATAGCCGCCGCGCGTGAGCACCCTCACCCGGCTTGGCTCGATATGCACGGCCAACCGGTATCCGTCCCATTTCACCTCGTAAGCCCAGTCTGGCCCCTTTGGCGGCTTGTCGACCAGCGTCGCAAGACAGGGGTCGACGCGAGCGGGCATAGGATCTGATGGAGGGAGATCGCGGGGCTTCTTTGATGATGCTCTGGCCATAAGCCATTAACGCACAGGCCTGCAAAAAGCCGAATTGACTCTTTCGGCGTATAGAACATAATAAGAACATTCATCGGCGACGCGGCCGCCATCTTGAAAATGCTGAGGCAGATGCCCGTGCTTGCACGGGAAGGAGGAACTATGCTCGCCGCGAAGAACGCATGCGAAATTAATCAAACCGATCAGGAAATCGACGACGTTGCCGCAGCCTTGGGATGGCACGACGGTGACGCTGAGGCGACCATCCGCACCCTGCTGGCCGACTGCAAACACCTACGCGAACAGCTCGCGCTTGCGGAGATCGCCATGAGCCTCGGCTACACGCGGGGCTGGAGACCCGCTTGCATCGGCGGAAGCGAGGCAGAGCAACCATGAGCGATGAGCAAGGGGCAGTTCGCCAAAAGGACTCCAGCGTCTACGTCCACTACTGCGAGCATCCCGGCTGCAAGAAGTGGGGCAGCTTCGGCTTTTCTTTCGGAAAAGAGGAGCCTCAGTGGTTCTGCGCCGAGCATCAGCCCGAGTGGAAGTTGAAGCATGCCTAGAGGCGGAGCCTGGTGGCTTTCGGAGTTTCTGGCCTGGACGAAGATCCGCATCAAATGCGAGTGCGGGGTAAAGAAGCAATACGACGCGCGACAGCTTTTCGATCGGATCGGCGACCGGAGCATGCCGGGGCTGCTCTCCGAATTCTCAAAGGCGCTCGGTTGCCCCAAGAGCGGCAACATCCAACGCGATCGCTGCAGGCTCACATATGACATGCCATCGGGAGAGCCGCCCGTCTCTCGAAGGATCCGGCTGGTGATGCGGCCCCAGCCGGCGTTCCTCAAGAGATCACTTTCGCGAACCTTCCCGAATGGTGCGACGTTCTTTGCAAGTGCCGGCGCTGCGGGCACGTTGCCCGGGTTGACCGGCGGTCGCTGACAGTACGCTTTGGCAAGAGGCAGAGCGTTCTTCGGCTCGCACCGAAAATGCGTTGCGGGAAGTGCGAAAATCGTGACGGAAACGCCATCTTGATAAGGGAGCCTCGGCGCTAGGAGGTGAGGCATGCGCCACCGACGCGGGATAGACTTGATCCCTGAGAAGGGCGTCATCGATCCGGATCTCGGCATTGGTCATCTGCGCCTGGCAGATCTCGCGGATGATCAACTGCTCGGCGCGCGCTGCTCCAAGTGCGATCATAACCAGTGGATTGACCGCTGGGGCCTCGCTGGCAAGTATGGTCACGAAATCACGTTCGATCAGCTGCGGCCTCTGCTCAGATGTACCAGGTGCGGGAACACCGATGGCAATGGCTTCCGGATCGGCAGGGCACACCGCGATGGATGAGAGGGAAGTATGTGCAATCGGTACCGGATAGAAGTCGAGTTCGATGAGCTCTGGCACACGGCGCGGCCGCAGAGCGATATGACGAACCGAGCGAACCCGACGACGGAGGTGTTTCCCGACAAGCCAGGGCCGGTGATCCGCAACAGCCTCGATGGCGATCGCGAGCTGATCAACCTGACCTGGGGCATGCCGTCACCGCCGTCGGTCACTAACGGCAGGCCGGATTACGGCGTCACCAACATTCGCAACCTGGATTCTCCCCATTGGCGCGGCTGGACAGGCGTCAAGAACCGTTGCCTCGTACCCTGGACCGCGTTCTGCGAATATGAGGACACGAAGCCGAAGAGGACGGCCCGCTGGTTCGTGATCGATGACAAGCAGCCCCTCGCCTTCTTCGCCGGCATCTGGACGCCATGGAAGGGCGCCCGCGGCTCGATGAAGAACCCGCGCGTCGGCGAGCACGAGCTGTTCGCCTTTCTCACTTGCGAGGCCAACTCGATCGTCAAACCGATCCATCCGAAGGCGATGCCGGTCATCCTGACCGAGCCGGAGGAAATCGAGCTATGGCTCACGGCCGATTGGAAGGAGGCCAGAACGCTGCAAAGGCCATATCGAGCCGAACGCATGACACTTCTTCCGGTCGAAAGCCCGTCGGAGCCATTGTTACTTTGAGCCTGGTGCACGCGGGAACAAACGCGCTCGCCGAGGAATTATCATGATGCCGAGCAATTCGGCATTCAGGTCCCCCACCTGTTAGGAAAGTGCCCGCGACCGCACCTGGCGCGGGCACTCGCTTAAGCGCGGTACCAAATGCTCTAAATTCGGGTCTTTACATTGGCGTGCTGGTTGGCCGGACCTGTTTCTGTGGCCGGTGTTTTAGTTTCCTCTCCCGTGAACGGACTTCCCTGGCCTGGTGCCAGGGCACCGCTATGGCCGGCGCCGTTGGCCGTGAAAGCGTGCGTGTTCGAAGACGCCGTACCGCCTGATTTCAGCCCGTTCTGCTGCGCCTGAAAGAGGTGATCATCCGCTTGAGTAACGCTGCCCGGAGAAAATCAGCAGGATTGCCGCGGAGGTCATCAAAAGATGTGTATTCATAGCGAAAACTCCACTGTTGTTGCCCCTGTGCATAGGACACACTCAGGGTCAGCGATATTCCGCCTGTGCATGAAGACGTTGACCTTCCGAGGAGACGACCAATGGCCGACGCACTGAAAATGAAACAGCTGATCTGGGATTGTCAGAAAGACATTGCCGCATATCTTCCCGACGAGAGCGGCATTTCGGAGCACGAACTCGTGCAGATGCTCATCGCCCGTCTCGACGGTAGTCAGGCGAAGGAAGCGCTCGATGACGACTGGCAAGGCTGGTGGCCAGATGACGATGGTTGCGGTGGAGGCGACAGTCCCCTTCCCCAGCAGCCGCTACCGGAGCCGGCCTGAAATGGCCAACCTTAGGAACATTGATCCGGAACATTCCCGCCAATGCGCTGTTTGGAAGACATTCCTCGTTCAGAAGGGTGTTCTCGTCTAGAATTTCGACTTGCGGGCAATCGCACATGTCGGACAACTGCAGCGCTCCCTTTAGTTTTCGGGAGCGCCGCTTTTTGTTGGGGTTAAGATCCCGTTAGATCAGCTGTTGAATCCCCAGAAAGCCATAGATCGCGGTTACGAGCATGACGACGACCAACAAAAGAACTATTATCGTCGAGCCTCTCTTGGACATTCCAGTGAAATAGGCGCGTACAACCGGTATGGAATAGAACTATACCAACGAGTTGCTGCACGGCCTGTCGGTGTGAGGACCGCGAAGGCTACTCTTCAGGAACCAACCAGATCACGACGAGTAAATTGTCGTCGGCACTCCTCCGACATGTCGATCATGTTTACCGCATGGACTGGATCGACATCTGGCAGCGCCCCAAGATCCTCCCGGGGCGCTGCCGTCGCACGAAAGCCGCTCTTCACGATCGGAGGACATCGAGGCGCAGTTTCACGCCCTCACCCACTTCCCCGACCGGCGCCGCGCGAAGACCGAGCTTGCTGACCTGGCCGAGCGACTGAACCAGTTCGCCGTCTATGTCGTGGAGCTTTGGGATAAAGCCGCCGTTTATCACCGGCCCTGCCCGCTTCCCTGTCGCCCGCAATGGAAGGCGCATGAAGATATCCGACGCACGCCGCGCCGATCTGAAGGCGCACGAGGCGACGGCCAGGAAGGCAGCCAAGCGGAAGGCGTTCCCGCATGGCACGGACGATGAGCCGATCCTTTCCGGCGATCCGGCCGCCTTGGAGCGGATCATGACGCGCATCGAGGAGACGGCGCTTTCCATCGACCGGTTGAAGGCCGCGAACGCGATCATTCGGCGTATGGAGAAAGACCTTGCAACGGAAGAGGACATGATTGCAGCCGTTGCGGCGAACACCGGCCTTTCCCCGAGGCCGCAGCCAGAGGCATCAAACTAGCGCCGTGGCAGTCCCGACGCGGATTCAGCACGACCAACAGCCGCCCCGAACTCCGCCGCCTGCAGCAGCGCCTTGCGACCCTGGCAAGGATGAAGGAGCGCGGCACCCAAAGCCACGAGGTCGAGACGAGCGCCGGAGCCGTCGAGATCAAGGAAAACGCCGAGATCGCGCGTATCCAGTTGATCTTTCCCGGGAAGCCCATGACCCGACGCGGCGCGTGTTGAAGGCCAACGGCTTCCGCTGGTCACCGTCGCAAGGCGCATGGCAACGGCATTTGAACGAGGCCGGGCGTTACGCCGCGCAATGCGTCCTGAAAAGGATCAGCGGCGCCGACGCCGCCTGATCTTCTCCCTTCGAAGGAAGGACATTCCAATGACCCAGGCAATCTATTTCGTCATGGAGTTTCACGGCACGTGCTCTATAAAACCGAGGATGGCGGAAAGACATTCATCAGCGCTGCCGACGCGCAGCGCGCGAAATTGGTCATGGCCTATTATCCGACCATGACAGAGGCGGAACAGGCTGGAAGCGCAGCAAGCACACGGAAAGGGCGGATTTCCGCCCTTTCGGCCAAGCTCCGGCCCGAGGTGCCGACCGGGCAGATTTCATGGATTGTCGGCAATAAGCATGTCGGTGAGCACGATAGCGAACTTTGCAGAAGATATGGCGGACAGGGCGAAACGCGCGGGTGCGGCCGATCCGGACATGGTGGCGCAGATCGTCGCCTATGCCCTAGCCTGCCACCGTGCCAATCAGGCGCTTGTCGCTCATTTCAACCTGTAGGGAGCGGACATGCGACACCAGCGCCGCAACATCGAGGTCTTCGATACGCCGTCAGGCATGGGTGGAAGCTTCACGGTTCCATTGTCCGCCTCCGGGCGCAGTATCTCGGCTTGCCGATACCCCCGAGCTGTTCTCTACTTCGACTCCGAAGCTCCTACTGCACCCTTTTTGCCTTTTTCAGGTTGGCGCGAGGCTAAACGGTTTGCTGTTTCAGATTCCAATGCTGTCGGCGCGATGAAGAGCTCCATATTCTGCCTCGACAGATCCCAGTGTTCGAACACTAAGTCTACCATCAACGCCTCGTTACGTTCAGTAAGAGCCCTGATCATTTCGTCGTGGTGGGCGCATGATTTCGTCAGGTTCGCCTCCATTTCGACCGTGGCGGGCCGAAAGAAAGTGTGGCCTATTCGCGCGTGATCGATGAGAAGACGGTTCAGCGAAGGCTTCAGGAACGCACTATTTGCCATCTCGCCGATGAGCTCGTGAAACCTGTTGTTCTCCACCACCATCTTCTCCGGATCGCGTTCCGCAATTGCCGCGCGGAACCTTTCCTGACAGGCCTTCAGCGCTTCGAGCTGGTTTGGCCGGAAGTTCTGAACTGCAAGACGACCGACCGCTTCATAGATCATCGGTGCGATGAGGAAAAAATCCCGCAGAGTGGAATGATTCATCGGAACCACACGCGCGCCGCGATTCTCGCGAATATCCACATACCCCTCGACGGCGAGTTGCCGCAGCACATCGCGCACAGGGGTCCGGGAAATACCGTACTCCTGACTAAGTTTTACTTCATCTAGATCATCGTCAGGCGCGAGCTCTAACGTGAGGATTTGGCGTCTGAGCGTCTCGTGAAGCGCCGTCTTGCCACCATTCATATCGTAACCGTCCAAATACACGGATAATTATTTATGTGCACAAGGCAGGCTATCGGAGACGCCCCTATGGCGCAACTCCACTTCGATTTGTTCTCCACGGGGAAGCGGCGCAGCTCCACTGGGCGCTAGGAATCGTTGTGTTGTGGTGCGCCTACCGACCAACTCACCTTTGTCACCCCGCCCCTTCAGCAACCGCTCGCAAATTGTTTTCGATATTCCGTGGGGGTGATACCGAAGGTGCGGCGAAAGACCTGTGTAAAATGCGAAGCGTTCTCCAATCCGATCTCGAGCGCTATTTCGATCATTGACGCCCTTGTCTGGGTCAATAAAGCTAAAGCCTTTTCCATGCGGATGCGCAGATAGGCATGCGCCGGAGACAGATTTAGCTCCTGATGGAAAAGGCGTTCGAGTTGCCGCCTGGAGAGGCCGACGGACCTCGCTAGCGCCACAATCGTAACGCTGTCGCCGAGTGTCTGCTCCATGAGGATGAGGACAGCCTTTATCCGTGCATCGTTGCAATCCAGGGAGAGCGGCCGCCGTACCTGAACATCGCGGGCGCCACGGGCCTTTTCGATCTGCAGGACCTCCAACGCATTTCGCTCCGCGTCGCTGCCGAGATATTGTCTGACGATCTGTGCGGCAATATCCGCGGCACTGCTCCCGCCCGCGCATGAGCCGCGGCGTCGGTCGAGGTTGAACAAACGGTCGGCGCGAACGTCAAGGTCGGGGAACTGGTCGCGAAACGCCCTGTAATGCAACCAGCTGATGCAGGTTTGATGCCCGGTCATCAGGCCTGCTTCTGCGAGGATGAAAGATCCTGTACACAGTCCAATAAGCGGGACCTGCTCCGCGTCCGCCTTGCGGAGGAATTGAATCGTTTCCTCGTCGACGGCCATTTCGCCCCCGAGCAGCCCTCCAACGACGACGATGTAGTGGAAGCGGCGTGGATCGACAAAGGCAGAGGTCGGCGCCACTTGGACACCGCAGCTGGATGTGACGAAATGCCTATTACTTGCAAGCACGTGCCAGTCGGCTAGCACCCGGCCAGACCGGTCATACTTGTCACTCGCCAAACGGAGGGTGTCCACAAACAGCGCGAAGGCCGAAAGCGTGAACGAACGCGCAAGTATGAACCCCACGGTAAGCTTGTCCGGCGGAGGACGCGGGACTTCACGCTTTATGTCAGGCTTGATCACATCCCCGGTGCTGGTCAAGGAACTGTCCTCTATTTGATCTGGAATCCGTGGGCCAACGGATCGCGATCGTCGACGAAGATCGTATTGTGACCAATGATCTGCGCCCAACCGCCGACACTCGGCCGTATCCCCGCAAAGGGACCGATCATCTCCTCAGCTTCAACCCTGCCTTCGAAGACCGTGCCGATAAGGCTTTCCTGGCGAAACCAATCGCCGACCTTCAATCGACCCTTGCCGTGAAGCTGGGCCATGCGGGCAGAAGTTCCCGTGCCTCCTGGAGAGCGGTCTATAGCCTTGTCGCCGTAGAACACGGCTCCGCGGCCATCGGCTCCGGCGCTTCTCGGGCCGTCGCACCAGATTGCATGGTGCACGCCACGTATTCGGTCGTCATCCGGATGGACCGGATCGCAGACCGGCGCCAGCGCCTCGCGCAGCTGGCGGCTGAGGTCGACGATATCGCCGGCGGACATGTTGTCCAGGCCTGCCCAAGTTTCCTGTGGTTCCACGACGGCATAGTAGTTGCCACCATAGGCGATATCGACAACGAGCGGGCCAAGGCCGGGCACGTCGACGGCAATGTCCACAGTATGGAGATAGCTCGGGACGTTGAACATGCGCACCGATTCGACATGCTCGCCGGGCTTCTCGTAACGAATGTCGACCCTGCCGGCCGGCGTCTCGATCGAAAGCTGGCCGGGCACACGCGGCGTGACGAGCCCTTCCTCGATCGCTGCAGTCACGACGCCGATTGTTCCCGCGCCACACATCGGCAGACACCCGCTCACTTCGATGAAAAGTACGGCGAAGTCGCAATCCTCCCGATGGGCCGGATAGAGGATAGCACCGGACATGATGTCATGTCCGCGCGGCTCGAACATCAAAGCCTGGCGAATCCAGTCGTGATCGCGAACGAACAGGTCGCGTCGATCCGCCATTGGAAGATGCGGCAGGAGGGGACCGCCGCCGGCGACCAACCGGACCGGGTTGCCGCAGGTGTGAGCATCGATGCAGAAGAAACTGTGGCGCATGGTTTTCCTCTCGCGATCAGGTATTGATGGCCGCGGCTCGGGGACGGTGAAGGGCGTTGCGCGAGAGCCGGTCGAGAAGAATGGCGACAGCGACGATTGCCAAGCCGGCCCTTAGACCAAGCCCCATCTCCATGCGGGTCAGTCCGCGCGTCACCTCCGCCCCGAGCCCGCCGGCGCCGACGAGCCCCGCAAGCACCACCATAGCCAGAGACAGCAGGATGCATTGGTTGAGCCCCACCAGAAGGGTCGGCATGGCAGAAGGAATCTCGATCTTTAACAATATCGCGCGCGGCGGGGCCCCGATGGCGTTGCCGAGTTCGACGAGGTCTTTCGGGATCTGGTTGAAGGCAAGTGTCGTCAGCCGCAGCATCGGCGGGATGCCGTAGACGATGGTGGCGATGATCGCCGGCACGCGGCCGAGGCTGAAGATCATCACCGCCGGGATGAGATAGACCCAGGGCGGCACGGTCTGCATGATATCGAGCACGGGCCGAAGCGCTGCTTCAAGCCGCTTGTGACGCGAAGCAAGGACTCCGAGCGGGAAGGCGATCGAGACCGAGATCAACACTGCGACCGTCACCAGGGCAATCGTCTGCATGGACGCCTCCCAGAGCCCGGCAACAAAACAGAACGAAAGTGCGATTGCCGCCATGATGCCGATGCGAAGGCTGACGAAGACCACAGACAGGGCCGCGATGATGACGATCACCGCATAGGCCGGTAAAGTGAGCAGGCTCGCCTCGATGGCATTCAGGATTGTTTCGATGAACCGTGTTACGGCATTGAAGAATGGGTGGAAGTTGGCGTTGAGCCAATCCACGACCGGCGCTAGATAAGCCCCCGGCGAAAATTGAAAGAAATCCGAATTCATGCCGTCCTCCCCTTGCTGTAGGCCGCGGCACTCTGCGTCAGGCGGTCGAGCACCATGGTCAAGATCACAATTGCGATGGCGGCATTGATCGAAGTTGCGATGTCGAGTGTCCTGACAGCGCCATAGATCGTCTCGCCGAGCCCACCGGAACCGACGATTCCGGCGATCACCACCATGCCGAAGGCCATCATCAGGCTCTGATTGATGCCGGCCATGATGCTGGGCATGGCAAAAGGCAGCCGGATCTTTGTGAACATCTGCCAGGCGGTCAGGCCGCTTGCTTGGCCGAGCTCAACAAACTCTCGCGGCGTCATGCGAATGCCTAGTGCCGTCAAGCGGACTGCGGGGGGCATCGCAACGACGACTGTTGCCACTAGGGCGGTTGCCGGTCCGAAGCCCATCAGAGCAATGGCGGGAAGAAGGTAGATATAGGGTGGCAGCGTCTGGATTAGGTCAAGGACGGGCTCAAGGAAACGGTCGAGCGGCCGCAGGAAGCCGGCGGCAATTCCGAGCGGAATGCCAACCGTCAGGGCAAGCACAGTTGCGGTCACGACCAGGGCGAGTGTGCTCATCGTCTCCGTCCACAGACCCATCATGGCGCAGATCGCGAGCGCCACGCCCGCCGCAACTCCGAACCAGACGTTCAGCACACGCCAGCCGAGAAGCGCTGCGATCAGTGCGATCACATAGAACGGCACGAGCTGGAGGAGCCAAAGAGTGCCGTCATAGCTCCCCTCGAGCACACTGCGGAGAAGATCAAACAGACCCTCTGCGTTGTCGCTGATCCAGAAAAGGGCATCATCAATCGCGACATCGAAGGCATCCGGGAATGTTGACATGTCCATGGCATTTCCTCCGACGTTCAGGCAGCGACGCCGCGAAGCAGGCCGCGGGTGGTTACGACGCCGACAACGGCGTCGTTCTCGACAACCGCAATCGCATCGAGCTCCGACTGCATGGTAAGCTCGATCAAGGCGCTAATGTCCGCGTCCGGCGCCGCGCGTGGCAGCGCTCCGACGTCAGCGCCGGGCACGGCGGCGCGGTACTCCGCGACCGGCTGCATAAGGGAATGGGCCTTTACGAGATGAACCCTCGATATCCCGGCGACGAACTCCGCCACGTAGTCGTCGGCGGGTTTCGTAACGATCTCTTCGGCGTCCCCCACCTGCACGATGACGCCGTCCTTCATAATGGCAATGCGGTCGCCGATACGAATGGCTTCCTCCAAGTCGTGCGTGATGAAGACGGCTGACTTGCCGAGCGACTTGGTCAATTGCCGGAACTCGTCCTGAAGCTGACGGCGGATCAGCGGGTCGAGCGCGCTGAACGGCTCATCCATCAAAATGATCTCGGGGTCGGCGGCAATCGCGCGCGCAAGCCCGACGCGCTGCTGCATGCCCCCTGACAGTTCTGCGGGGTAGCGCTCGGTCCAATCCGTAAGGCCTACCTTTTCGAGAGCGGCACGCGCAATTCTGGTACGCTCATCCTTCAGAACACCCCGTACTTCGAGGCCAAAGGCCGCGTTTTCGAGGACAGTGCGGTAAGGAAGGAGCGCCACGCTCTGGAACACCATTCCGATGTTACGCGCGCGCATGTCGCGCAGCCGCGCCGCGTCGAGCGAGGCGATATCCTTGCCCTTGACTACGATCTTGCCAAGGCTCGGTTCTATCAGGCGGTTCAGGAGACGGATGAGCGTCGACTTTCCACTGCCCGACAAGCCCATGACGCAAAATATCTCGCCGCGGCGGACCTGCAGATTGGCGTCGGCAACGCCGACCACACAGTTGAACTCCTGCAGGACTTCTTTTTTCGAAAGACCGCGCTTCTCGACGGCCTCGATGGCGGCAGAGGCGCGGCTGCCGAAAATCTTCCAGACCGACTGGCAGTCGACCAGAACCTCATTCGCATCATTCTGCGCATTGTTCATGATGTTCCCCATGGGCCGGTTCACGATCGGCTCTCCCTTGTTTCGATGTCGGCGGACCGCCCTTCAGCAGGCGATCCGCCGCGTTGACTATTCGTCTTTGATATTTTCCCAGCGCTTGAGGAGATCGGCATGACTCGCGGTCCAGTCCGCTATGGCCTGATCCATCGTCTTGCCGTCGCTGACCGCGCCGTTGATCGCGGTGATCTCGGCTAGCGGCACATAGACGCTTGCGATCACTTCCCTTGCGTGCGGATTCTGCTCGGAAAAACCCTTCTGCCCAATCCAGTAGTAGCTCTGGGGAGGCGGAAAGACGCCTTTCGGATCCTTGAGAAACTTGACGTCGTACTTTTGCATCATCCAGGACGGTTCCCAGATCGTGACGGCGATCCACTCTTGCCGGTCGATCGCCGACTTAAGGGCGGCGGTCATCGCGGCAGTGCTGCCTTCGACGAGTTGCAGGTTGAGGCCGTATTCCTTGACCGCCGTTGCCGCATCGCGCATCAGACCTGAGCCGGGCTCGATGCCGACGATTTTGCCGCCGAACTTGTCGGCATTATCGTTGAGCTGGTCCGTGGAATCGATTGTGACGTATTTCGGAACGGCGATAGCCTGAAACAGACCGTGGGACACGGGAGAAATCTTCTCAAGCCGCCTCTTGTTCTTGTCCCAGTAATCGTGCGCGACGTAGTCGGTCTGCGAGGCGAGGATCTGGACATCGCCCTTAGCGAGCGCTGCATAGGCGATACCCCATTCAGCAAATTCAACGACCTTCACGGTGTAGCCCTTGTCTTCCAGCACCTTCTTGGTGATGCCGGTGATGGGGGTCAGATCCTCCCACGACAGTGTGCCCATCGTGATCGTCTTTTCTTGGGCCTGGGCAGGCAGCATGGTCAGTCCGACCATCGCCACTGCACAAAGCGCCTTCCACAGAGTCTTCATTGTCATTCTCCTCTTTTTTCAGTTCCCATCCGTTTCGAAGACCGGCGGACGCTCAGCCCTCACATTGCGCGGCGACGGATCATCCCTCGCGGCCAGCACGCAATTCCTGCAGACGGATCACCGTGTTGATGCCGAGCCAGGCAAAAGGCTCCGGCGGCAACCGGCATGGCTCAGGGTGATCCATATATTGTTCGAGATGTCGGGACGTGTTCCCGGTCGCCAGTTCGGCCGCCATCATGCCAGCCAATGTGCTCTTCACAGTTCCCAGGCCGTTCTCACAGCAAGCGGAGTAGAGCCCCTCTTCGATCTCGCCGAAAGCGGGTACGTGATTGAGGCTTAGGCATAGACGCCCCGCCCAACTATGTTCGAATGGAATGCCTTCGAGCGCCGGAAAGCGTACCTCAAGCGACGCGCGATGCGCCTTGGCCATTTTCGCGATACGGCGGTCTGTGAGATCCACTGTCGTGTCGTAGGTGTACTTGGTGCGGATCGCGATCCGCGACTGACCGCCGGATGTGATCTTGCGAACGGTCGCACCCATTGCATCGGCTGGAAGCAGAGCCCATCTCTCCCGCCCCGATGCCTTGCGGCCAAATTCGTCGGCCGGAAACGGGGCGGTCATCGAGGCGTAGGCAAAGATATGCATCAGCCGCCCGCGGTAATGGCCGAAGTCATCGATATGGCCGTTGACGCCAAGCAGCACTTTCGGAGCGGTGACTTTCCCGCGAGGGGACGTAGCGGTCCACTCCCCGTTTTCCCGCTCAAGGCAGGTGATGGGAGAGCGCTCGAAGATGTTCACCCTACGAGAGAGCCCCTTCGCGAAACCCCGGATATAGTCTGCGGGCTGGATCAGCACCGCCCCGGGCGTATAGATCCCGCCGAGATAGTAATCCGAACCGGTGATGTCGCGCATCTCGGCTGCATCGAGGAAGACATGCTTCTCGCCGGCGCTTCTCAGTGACTCCGCAAAGCTCCGGTTCAGCTTGAGCCCGCGGGCCGTCGCCGCGGCATTGATCTTCCCTGCCGGGTCGAAGGTCTCCCGCGACATCCCGTATTCTTCCGCCGCCTGCTTGGCAAAGGCAATCGCGCAACGGTTCTGCTGCATTTCCAGGCGAGTGGAGTCAAGCCCGCCACTCGAATACTCACTTGAAGAAAGATTGTGCGGGACATCGATCATGAAGCCGGAATTCCGACCCGAAGTTCCTTTTCCAACCTCACTTGCCTCAACGATGACAATCTTGTCGTGCGGCCGCAGCTCGAGAAGCCGGCGGGCCGCAGAAAGTCCCGCAAACCCCGCACCAATGATCAGCCAATCCGCCGTCAAGTTGGCATCCAGCCTCCGGACCGGGAACGAACGTTCACTGATCGCCTCCCAGCCCGAGACGCCATTTTCCACCGGCAGACGTTTGACCGCCGTCTTGATCATCGGATCGACTCGTCCACCGAGCGTTCCGAGATGTCGATCCAGATCGTCTTTAGTTCGCAATAGTTATCATGGGCGAAGATCGACTTGTCGCGGCCGCCGAAGCCCGATTCCTTGTAGCCGCCGAAGGGCGTCGACGCGTCGCCCTCGCCGAAGCAGTTGACGGTGACGAGGCCTGCCCGAATGTCGCGAGACAGCCGGATCGCGTTCCGCAGGCTGCCCGTGTAGATCGAGGCTGTGAGCCCGTAATTGGTGTCGTTGGCAAGCGCGACGGCTTCGGCGAGATTTTCGAAGGTTGTCACCGAAAGGATCGGGCCGAAGATCTCTTCTTGAAAGAGCCGGCTCGATGGCGTTACGCCCTCGACGACCGTCGGTTCAATGAAGGCGCCCTCGTAAGTTTTTCCGCCGTGCGCGAGCGCAAGCTTCTCGGACTTTACGTCGTCCAGAAACGACTTCACCTTCTCGAAGTGGTTCTTGCTGACGAGGGCGCCAATGCGGTTTTCCGGATCGAGCGGATCGCCAGTCTTCCATTCGCGCATGTAGGCGCCAATCCGCTCCAGCAGTTCGTCCTTAATGCTGGATTGTACAATAAGACGCGAGGTCGCCGAGCAGTTCTCGCCCATGTTCCAGAAGGCGCCGTTGACCACCTGTTCAGCGACGAGATCAAGATCCTCGGCATCCGCCAGCACGACTGCGGGGTTCTTGCCGCCGCACTCAAGAACAACCTTCTTCAGGTTGGAATCGGCCGCATAACGCAGGAAACGACGGCCGGTCGGCGTCGAGCCGGTGAAGGCCACCATATCGACGTCCATGTGCAGGCCGATAGGCTCGCCGACTTCCTTGCCGCTTCCCGGTACGACGTTGAACACGCCCGCCGGAATACCGGCTTCATGAGCAAGTTCGGCAACACGGAGGGTCGTGAGGCTCGTTTCCTGGGCCGGCTTGACAATGACTGAGCAGCCGGCTGCAAGCGCCGGGCCGATCTTCCATGCCAGCATCAAGAGTGGAAAGTTCCATGGCAGCACGCAGCCGACGACGCCGATCGGCTCGCGCACCACCATAGCCAGCGCATTTGCGCCGACATTGTTGGTGTTGTCGTAGAGCTTGTCGATCAGCTCCGCATGCCAGCGGATCGTGTGGATCGTGTCGGGCACATCAACCGTCTGACATTCGCGCACGGGCTTGCCGCTATCGAGGCTTTCCATGACAGCGAGTTCGTGCCGGTTGTCCTCAAGCAGCTTTGCTAGCTTGAGCAGCACTGCCTTGCGCTCGCCGGGGGACTGGAGCCGCCAACGCCCGTCCTCGAAGGCGTTCTTCGCCTTGGCCACGGCAAAATCCACATCGCTGGAATCGCAGGCCGCAATCTCGGTCAGCACCTCGCCGGTCGCGGGATTGGTCGTCTGGAAGGTCTTGCCCGACTTTGCTGGGCGGAAGGCGCCGTCGATGTAGGCATTGGTGGGCAGCTCAAGGCCAGCGGCGATCGCCTTGTATTCGGTGGTCGTCAATGGTTCATGCATAGTTGGCTCCCGACGTGATCTGGGCGACCGTACGCTTCAAGGTGGACACGACAGTCTGGAGGGTTCTTTTTTCTTCGGAATTGAGCGGGCGCAGTGGGGCACGGACTGGACCGGCCTTGAGACCAATGATCTCGCAGCCGTGCTTGATCGACTGGACGAACTTGCCCGTCTCAAGAAAATCCATAAGCGGCAGCATCGCCGTCATGATTGCCCGACCTTTGTCGAAGTTCTTCTCGAGGACACAGGCGTCGTAGAGCGCCACATGCTCGCGCGGCAGGAAGTTAGAGCCTGCGCAAACCCAGCTTTTGGCGCCCCAGGCGAAGAATTCTAGCGCCTGGTCGTCCCAGCCGCAGGACAACGAAATGTGCGGGAACTTTCGCGCCAGCAGGTGGAGATTGGCCATGTCGCCGGAGCTCTCCTTGATGGCAACGACGTTCTTCGACCTTCCCACTCGCGAAAAGTATTCGTCGCCCATCATGACGCCCATACGGGCCGGATAGTTGTAGAGCATGATCGGAAGGTTGGCGGCTCGGTCGACGGTAAGCGCGTGAACGGCGTTCTCGCGCTCTGTCGGAAGCGCGTACGGCGGTGAGGAGACGAGGATAGCGTCGGCGCCAATGTCCTTGGCAGCCTTGGCAAATTCGACCGAGTCTTCGGTTCGCGTCGCACCGGTTCCGATGATAAGCGGCAGTCGAGTGCCGATCACGTCCTTCGCATAGGCTCCCAGATCGAAGCGTTCCTGGGTGCTCTGGGCGTAATACTCACCGGTCGAGCCGCCGACGATGATGCCGTGCACCTTTGCCTCGATGAGCGACTCCAGCACTGCGGCGAAAGCCTTCCTGTCGATTTGCCCGTCAGGGCCGAGCGGCGTTACCGCCGGCGTGTAGATGCCTTCAATTTTCAAGCCGATCTCTCCATTGCTGCTGCGGCGGCGCCAAAACGGGCGTCCGCCTTCAACCCCTCTGGCGCGATGAACATTTCCATGTTTTCGCGCGACAACTCCCAATGCTCTAAAACGAGGCCGACGACGGCCTCCTCGTCCTTTGCTGCGATGGCCGCGATGAAGCTGTCGTGGTGCTCAACAGCCATTTGCAGGCGCCGGCGCATGTCGTCGTTGCGCGGGCGGAAGAACGTGTGTCCGATGCGGGCGTGATCAATCAGCAGTCGCCCAAGGCTCGGCCGCAGATAGAAATTGCCCGACATCTCGCCGATGATCTCGTGGAAGCGGTTGTTCTCGAGGACCATGAATTGCGCGTCGCCGGAGGCGCTTGCGGTGCGGAAACGCTCCTGTGCGTCCTTCAGCTCGGTCAGTTGCCTCGGCTTAAAATTCTGCACCGCCAGCCGCCCGATCGCCGCATAAATCATCGGCGCGCCGAGGAAGAAATGGCGAAGCGTGTGATGATTCATCGAAATGACGCGGGCGCGCCGGTTTTCCTGAATGTCAAGATACCCGTCCCCAGCCAGCCGGCGGAACACATCACGAACCGGCGTTCGTGAAAGGCCGTAACGCTCGCCGATCAGCGTCTCGTCGAGACTCTCATCGGGGTCCAGCTCCATGGTCAGGATCTGGCTCTTCAAATCCTCGTACAGATCGTGCTTCCCGCGTCTCACCGGCCCCTCCTCGGACATCGGCCCTTGATCGCGGATAACTTACATGAGCGACGCCTCAAGTCAACGAAAATGTATTATAGTGTTATACATTCATAATTCAGGTGAGATACATTTTCATGCCAGACGTGGGAAGAAGATGTGAATTGAGGCGTTTTTACAAGAAGATAGCGGAGAGGAAGAGCGAGGACCTGGCGATGAAGAAGAAGTCGGAATCTCACCGCCAGCATAGTAGGCGACCTTGGCTGAACTGCATGGCCAGCCCCGCCGTCCTGCCTTCATAAAAGGCATACGGCGCCTGCCGGGGCGCGACCCCGTCGTCAATTTCGACGAATTCTATGTTCCGGTCGGCCAGTTCGACGGCGAGCCAATTGGCGGCCGTTTCGTCGCCGCGATGACCAGGCCGTCAGCCGCGACCCTTTCCGACTCTCCCGCCAGATGGGAATCAACACGGCTCCATCGCCCTGCCAGCCATCGATGCTGGTCTCTGTAAAAAACACTACGCCCAGTTTCTTCCGCAAGGGCACGTCGGCCGAGGTGCGCTGCAGTTCCTTCGCGACAAGCGCATCCGGCGTGACGAACAGGACCTGATGGCCCTGCTCGGCAAGTTTCCATGCCGTGCCGCAACCTTTCCATCCACCGGTTTCGTCAAGCAGCAGTACTCGCTTGCCAAGTCTTGCTCCACGCGCCATTACGCTTGCGGCCGAAAAGACATTGCCGTTTTCCAGTCCAGGCAAATGGGGCGTTCCGGCAGCGCTTTCTGAAACTCCGTTTCCATGGGCAGCGATCCCGCCTTTAGGATGACCGCGTCTGCGCCGATAGCCGAGGCACTTGCGATACGTGACCGCCGCGATAGTGAGCCTATGGGCGCGGACGCAAACTTGGCGCCGCTCTGCCTAACAACAATTGACGTAATCGAAAGTCAGACTTGGCCTTTGGTCGGATGACCGCAGCGGGAAAATTCTCCGGCCATCGGCTGTCGGCCCACATCGAAGACCAAATTTATGCGAGCGTGGCGACTTGAGGAGGTTCTGGCGGACGGTGCTCCCGTCCTCAGTTGCGCATCACCTGTCGCTCTTCTCGATGCGTCGGTTGCGTACCTCTTCCCAAAAATGTTCGCCGAGCTTCGAAAGCTTCCGCCGCGGCCTCAGGAGGATGACGGTGACCGGTATTCGCCACTCTTCGCCACCGGCTATACCCAGATCGCCGGAGAGCGCCAGATCGTCCGATATTATGCTTTCAGGTGACCAGGCGATCCCCATGCCCTCGGACGCTAGTTTCCTGAGCACGACCGCTAGGTGCGAGGTGAAGACGGTCGTCGCGCGCAGCTTTCCGAAGTTTGGCAGTGCCGCCGAAATAATCCGGCCCATGCCCGAGCGGTCGTCGAAACGCAGCAGCGGGACGGGATCGTCGCTGTCCAGCGAAAGCCGGAACATCGCCTGCCCATCGGCGCCGCGCTTGGCGATCGGAACGAGCACATCGGTTCCGACAGGCTCGAATGAAAACTCGTCCGCATCGAGCCGAATCTCTGTCTCCGGGTGGTAGTGGCAAAGCAGGAACTGCGCGCGCCCGTCGCGCATCATCCGCTCGCACCCCACCATGTTGTCAGCGAGCAGGTGGATCGGGATCTGGATTGCTTCGGACCCGAGCGAGCGGATCCAGTCGGGAAAGAAAGTGAACGACAGCGCGTGGGTCGATGCGATCGTCAGCGTGTTTGTTTCCGACAGGAGGTCGTCGACTTCCCGTCTGGCGCGATCGAGACGGTGTGTCACATCCTTGGCTGCGGACAACATGATCTCGCCGGCGGGCGTCAACCGTATCCGATGGGTCTTGCGGTCGAAGAGTTCGGTGCCGCACCAATCTTCGAGCGCCCGGATTCGCCGACCAAATGCCGGCTGTGTGACGTTGCGCTGAGCCGCGGCGCGGGAGAAGTTTAGCTCCTCCGCAAGGGCTTGCAAATCCTCCAGCCATCTCAGATCCATGCTCCCTCCAGCACTGATCGGTGCAATATCGGCATTAGACAGGTCCAGTCTAGCGTGAAAAAACCAGTGCGGTAAGTCAATTTCGGCATTACTTGAAATTCGTGACTTTGGGAGGAGTTCCGATGAAGTTTCTCGCTACACTCGCAGCATCCATCGCGCTCTGCGCAACGACCGCTTTTGCGCAGGAAGACTATCCGTCGAGAACGATCACCTTGCTGGTGCCGTTCGCGGCCGGCGGGCCGACGGACACGATCGCCCGTCTGACGGCGGACGCGATGTCGAAGTCTCTCGGCCAACAGATCGTGGTCGAAAACGCCGTCGGCGCTGGTGGCACGATCGCCACTCGGCGGGCTTCTGACGCCGAGCCCGACGGCTACACCCTGCTTATTCACCATGTCGGGATTTCGACCGCACCGACGCTTTACCGGAAGCTGCCCTTCGATACGCTCAAGGACCTGCAGACTATCGGCCTGGTCAGCGATGCGGCCATGACGGTGATCGCCCGTACCGATTTCCCGGCGCAAAATTTTCCGGATCTCGTCAAATACGTGAAGGAAAAACAAGCGGACGTCACCTTCGCGAATGCCGGTCTCGGCGCGGCATCTCATCTCTGCGGCACGCTGTTCATGAGCTCGATCGGTGCGCAACTGACGACGGTTTCTTACAAGGGCAACGGGCCGATCATGACCGATCTCATCGGCAAGCAGATCGATATGACCTGTGATCAGGTGACGAACACGCTCGGGCCGATCAAGCAGAACCAGGTCAAGGCTTATGTCATCACCAGCCCGGAGCGTTCGAAGGACCTGCCCGACCTTGTGACGGCGAAGGAAACCGGTTTCCCGCAGTTCGAGCTCAGCGTCTGGCATGGTCTTTATGCACCTACCGGTACTCCGGAAGAAACCGTGACAAAATTGTCCGGTGCGCTGCAAGCGGCAATGGAGGATGCGACGCTGAAGGAACGCTTCGCGCAGCTTGCCACGGCTCCGGCGAGCAAGGACCAAGCGACCCCGGCGGCCCTTCGCACCAAGCTGGAGTCCGAGATCAATCGCTGGGGGCCGATTCTCAAGGCCGCGGGCCAGTTCGCCGACTGAGCGGCTCTCTGCCCTAGGCGCAACCGGCGCCTGGGGCATCCAGGATAGGCAATCGTCATGGACATCAAGAATATAGCCGCATCCGGCGTGCTGCTGGCCGTCGGTTTCGCTTTCGGCGCCTCCGCGCTGACCTCTTTGGAAATCGGAACCGCTTTCAGGATGGGTCCCGGCTACTTTCCACTAATCCTGTCCGGCATCATCGTGGCGCTCGGCCTGCTGATCGGTGTCAGGGCGCTGGCCACAGACGCGCCCTTTCATAAGGATATCGCACCAAGCCGCGCGCTGGCTTTCATCCTCCTCGCCCCGATCCTGTTTGGACTCACGGTCCGCGGCCTCGGCTTCATACCGGCGGTGGCATTGACCGCCCTCACCGCTGCGGCGGCGACCGATTTGCGGCATCCGGTAAGAATGATCGCGATTGCAGTGAGCATCACGCTCTTCTGCACCATTGTCTTCCATTATGGATTGGGTCTGCCGGTGCGTCTGCTCGGGCCCTGGATAGGGGCATAGAAGATGGATCTCCTGAACAATCTTGCGCTTGGTCTAGGCGCGGCGCTCACGCCCTATAACATCCTCTTCTGTTTCACCGGCACGTTGCTCGGCACTCTGGTCGGCGTGCTTCCAGGGATAGGGCCGACGGCGACGATCGCGATGCTGCTCCCGATCACGCTGTCGCTGTCGCCGGAAACATCGCTGATCATGCTGGCGGGCATCTATTACGGTGCGCAGTATGGCGGGTCGACCACCGCGATCCTCATCAACCTTCCAGGCGAGTCATCCTCCGCGGTGACGGCCATCGACGGCTATCAGATGGCGCGCCAGGGACGTGCGGGTGCGGCACTCGCGACCGCCGCGATCAGTTCCTTCATTGCCGGCACGATCGCGACCGTATTTGTTGCCGCTCTGGCGCCACCTTTGACTGCGGTAGCGCTCAAGTTCGGTCCGGCCGAGTATTTCTCGCTGATGGTGCTCGGTCTGATGGCCGCGGTCGTTTTGGCGCATGGATCGGTCCTGAAGACGATCGCGATGATAACCATGGGGCTCGTCTTCGGCCTGGTTGGCACTGACATCAATTCGGGCTCGATGCGCTTCACCATGGACATTCCCGAGCTGGCGGACGGGTTGAACTTCGTCGCCGTGGCCGTTGGCCTTTTCGGCATCGCTGAGATCCTGCGCAATCTCGAGGGCACGACCGAGCGCAGTACCGTCGTCAGGAAAGTCCACGGCCTGATGCCGAACAAAGAGGATCTGAAGGCTTTGCTGGCCCCGGCACTGCGGGGTACTGCCCTCGGATCGGCGCTTGGCATCCTTCCCGGCGGCGGCGCGATCCTGGCATCCTTCGCCTCTTATGCAGTTGAAAAAAAAATCTCCAAGTCCCCGGAGCGGTTCGGCAAAGGCGCGATCGAAGGCGTCGCCGGGCCGGAGGCGGCCAACAATGCCGGTGCGCAGACCTCCTTCATTCCAATGCTGACGCTCGGGGTTCCTGCCAATCCTGTGATGGCCTTGATGATCGGGGCGATGATCATCCAGGGCATTGTTCCTGGCCCCCAGGTCGCGACGTCGGAGCCGGCGCTGTTTTGGGGCGTGATCGTCTCGATGTGGGTCGGAAACCTGCTGCTGGTCATCCTGAACCTGCCGTTGATCGGCGTATGGGTTCGGCTACTCACGGTGCCCTACTCCGTGCTATTTCCGGCGATCCTCGCCTTCGCATCGATCGGCGTCTACAGCGTCAATTCGAACACCTTCGATCTCTATGTGATGGCGGCCTTCGGCCTGTTCGGCTACGCGCTCAGCAAGCTCGATTTCGAGCCCGCGCCTATGCTGCTCGGCTTCGTGCTAGGCCCGCTGCTCGAAGAACATCTTCGCCGCGCGATGGTGATCTCGCATGGCGATCCATCCGTCTTCGTAACCCGCCCGATCAGCGCCACGTTGCTGATCCTGGCAGTCCTTGTAACTGCAATCGCTTTCGTTCCCTCAATCGCCAAGAAGCGCGAAGAGGTCTTTGTAGAGGATGACTGATAAAATGAATGGAGACGCAATGTCCGGACGCAACACCAACCGGGTCCACCGTATTGCAGTCATCGCCGGCGACGGGATCGGCAAGGAAGTCGTGCCGGAAGGCCTGAGGGTGCTCGAGGCCGCATCGAAGAAGTTCGGCTTCGAACTGCAGCTCGACGAATTCGACTTCGCCTCATGCGATTATTACGTCAAGCACAAACGTATGATGCCCGAGGACTGGAAGGACCAGATCGGCGGCCATGACGCGATCTTCTTCGGTGCGGTCGGCTGGCCGGAGATCGTTCCCGACCACATCTCGCTGTGGGGCTCGCTCATCCAATTCCGGCGCGAATTCGACCAGTATGTCAGCCTGCGCCCGGTACGCCTAATGCCGGGCGTCGAAGCGCCTCTCGTCGGACGCAAGCCGGGCGACATCGACTTCTATGTGGTGCGTGAAAATACCGAAGGCGAGTATTCGTCGATCGGCGGCCGGATTTTCCCAGGAACTGAGCGCGAGACGGTTCTGCAGGAAACGGTGATGACACGTACCGGTGTCGACCGCATACTGAAGTTCGCCTTCGACCTGGCACAATCGCGGCCGCGCAAGCGCCTGACCTCGGCAACCAAATCGAATGGAATCTCGATCTCGATGCCCTATTGGGACGAGCGCGTGGTGGAGATGGCGACCCGCTATCCCGATATTACCTGGGACAAGTACCACATTGATATTCTCTGCGCCCATTTCGTACTGAACCCGGACCGTTTCGATGTGGTCGTGGCCTCAAACCTGTTCGGCGATATCCTGTCTGATCTCGGCCCTGCCTGCACAGGCACGATCGGCATTGCGCCTTCAGGCAATATCAATCCGGAGCGCAAGTTTCCGTCGCTATTCGAGCCTGTGCATGGTTCGGCGCCGGATATTGCCGGCCAGGGCGTTGCCAATCCGGTCGGCCAGATCTGGTCGGCGGCGATGATGCTGGAACACCTCGGAGAGACGGAGGCGAGCTTGAGCGTAATGCAGGCGATCGAGCATGCTTTGGCCGATCCGGCTATAAGAACAAGGGATCTCGGCGGACGTGCAAACACGATCGAGGCAGGACGCGCGATCGCCGAGGCGTTGGCGTGACATGGGGCGGAGCGACGTCTACTGGTCAGCCCTCCATGGCCATATCCTCCTCCTCGACTGAGAAAGAGATCAGATCGCTGCTCGCCGGCATGTTTCGAGCGGCGGTGGCAAGCGCCAACCCTGCGAAGGTTGTCGACTTCCTCTCCGACAAACCGAAGGGGCGGTGCATTGTCATTGGGGCCGGGAAGGCATCGGCCGCCATGGCGGCAGCGGTCGATGCCGCCTGGCCCGATGTCGATCTGTCGGGCGTGGTCGTGACGCGATACGGCCATGCCGTGCCGGCCGGACGCATCGACATCGTCGAAGCGTCCCATCCCGTCCCGGACGCAATGAGTGTGGAGGCTGGAGGCCGCGTCCTGTCGGCCGTTCAAAACCTCGAACCGGACGATCTCGTCGTCGCTTTGATATCAGGCGGTGGCTCGTCGCTGCTCGTGGCGCCGGCCTCAAACCTCACACTTGAGGGCAAGCGGGAGATAAACCAGCGCCTGCTGGCCAGTGGCGCCTCCATCTCCGAGATGAATACCGTGCGCAAGCACCTTTCGATGGTCAAGGGCGGCAAGCTTGCCCGTGCCGCTCATCCGGCCAGAGTGGTGACATTTGTCGTCTCGGATGTTCCAGGAGATGATCCTGCCGTCATCGCCTCCGGCCCTACAATCTCCGACCACACCACCCGTGCCGATGCACGAAAGATCCTCGCACGGTATTCCATCGACCTTGATCCGCGGGTCCGCGCCATCCTGAGCGGCGACGACATATTGACCGAAAACGGGGCTGTCTCAAGCGAGGTGCATATTATCGCGACTCCGGCGATGGCATTAGATGCCGCTGCGGAAATCGCTCGGCGGGCGGGCTTGGCCCCGCTTCTTCTTGGCGACGCGATCGAGGGGGAAGCGCGAGAGATGGGAAAGATAATGTCTGGAATTGCAGCGTCCGTTCGAGGCAAAGGCGTTCCCGTCCAACCGCCTGCCGTTCTTCTGTCTGGCGGCGAGGGCACCGTGACCTTGCACGCGAAATCTGATGGAAGGGGTGGGCGAAACACCGAATTCTCGTTGGCACTGGCAGCCGCTCTGAAAGGTATGCCGAATATCTATGCGATCGCGGCGGACACCGACGGCATTGATGGTGTGGAAGATGCTGCGGGCGCGGTCGTCACACCTTCCACGCTCTCCCGGGGTACGGGCGCTGGGCTTGATGCTCATGACGCGCTCGCAAGACACGACAGTTATACCTATTTCAAGACCATTGGAGACCTGGTCATCACCGGGCCGACATTGACCAACGTGAACGACTTCCGGGCGATCGTCATCGTTTGAGAGCAGACGCTGATCAAATTGGTTGCTGCGCCGCGTCGCTCCAGGCGGTGTTAGTCGGAATGTCCCATTAGCTCCCAGCAGTGGGCGAGCTTTTTCGCCCTGAATGGATCAGAACCGCTGATCCGGATTATCCGCCATGTAGATGCTCAACAACTCATCAACAATCCTCGCTAGCGGACGATCGATGCAGACGGTGATCGCGTTCTCGTCGGAGGCCGGCAATTCCAGCGCAGCGAACTGGCTGTCGATGAGGCTCGCCGGCATGAAGTGCCCTGCGCGCGCGTCCATGCGCGCGGCGATCAGATCCTTCGTGCCGGAGAGATGGACGAAGGTGACGGAGTCGGCAGCCTCGGCGCGGATATGGTCGCGGTAACGGCGTTTGAGGGCCGAGCAGCCGACAATAAGGACCCGGTCCGCAGCGGCGAGCTTTTGGGCGACAAGCGCGAGCCAGGGCCAGCGGTCCTCGTCCGTCAGCGGCTCGCCGCGGCTCATCTTGGCGATGTTTGCCGGCGGGTGCAGGTCGTCGCCGTCGATATAGGACGCACCGATACCGGCGGCGAGCGCATCGCCGACCGCGGATTTGCCGCAACCGGCGACGCCCATCAGGACGATGCGACGCGGCGGAGGGGGAGAGGCCGCATTAGAGCGAGGCTGTGATGCCGCCATCGACATAGAGCACGTGTCCGTTCACGAAGGAGGAAGCGTCAGAGGAGAGGAAGATGCAGGCGCCGACCAACTCTTCTACCTTGCCCCAGCGGCCGGCGGGCGTGCGTTTTTTGAGCCAGTCGGAAAAGCTCGGGTCGGCGACGAGCGCGGCATTCAGTGGCGTATCGAAATAACCGGGTGCAATTGCGTTGCATTGCAGGCCGTGCCTCGCCCAATCGGTTGCCATGCCCTTGGTGAGATTGCCGACGGCGCCCTTGGTGGCGGTGTAAGGGGCGATGCCGGGTCGGGCGAGCGCGGTCTGGACGCTGGCGATGTTGATGATCTTGCCGGCGCCACGCCGGATCATGTGGCGGGCGACCGCCTGACCGACATTGAAGACGGTGGAGATGTTGGTCTTCAGGATCCGCTCGAAAGCGTCGGCGGGAAAATCCTCGAGCGGCGTGCGGTGCTGCATGCCGGCATTGTTGACGAGAATGTCGATCGCGCCGACCTCCGCCTCGAAGATATCGACGGCCTTGCGCACCGCTTCATGGTCCGTGGCGTCGAAGGCGAGCGTGTGCTTCGTCCCAAGACTTGCCGCCGCAGCCTTCAGCTTCGCCTCATCGCGACCGTTGAGAATGATCTTCGCGCCGGCCGCGGCGAGCCCCCTGGCCAGCGCGTAGCCGATGCCCTGCGAGGAGCCGGTGACGAGGGCGCGCTTACCGGTCAGGTCGAAGAGTTGGGTGCTCATGGCTTCTCCTCAGGAAAATGCGATCTGCGTCTTCATGGACTGGCCCTTGTCCGAGGCGATCTCGAAAGCTTCCAGGGCATCGGCGAGTGGCAGCGTATGGGTGATCAGCGGCTTAACATCGATGAGGCCGCTCTGCATCAGCTTCACCGCGATCGCGAATTCCTCGTGGAAGCGGAAGGAGCCGCGCAGGTCGAGCTCCTTAGCGGTAATCGCCATCATCGGCAGGCTCATCTCGCCGCCGAGGCCGAGTTGGACAATGATGCCGCGCGGGCGCAGCGCTTGGATCCCCGAAACGAGGGCGGGCTGTGCGCCTGAGCATTCGTACAGGACGTCGAAATACCCTCTATTAGCGCTGAAGGGAGCAAGGCCATCGCGGTCTTCCGAAAGGTTGATCGCGCGGTCAGCGCCAACCTTGCGGGCGAAACCGAGCGCTCGCTCGGAAAGGTCAGCCGCAACGATTTCGGCCGCACCCGCCCGGCGAGCGGCAAGGATAGACAGAGTGCCGATCGGCCCGCAGCCTGTCACGAGGACGCGCTTGCCGAGCATCTCGCCGGCGCGGCGCGTGGCGTGCAGCGTCACCGAGAGCGGTTCGGCCATCGCCGCTTCGCCTGCCGAAAGACCGTCCGCCTTCACGCACTGGCCGGCTGTCGCGATCAGACGCTCGCGGAACGCGCCCTGGATGTGTGGGAACGGCATGGCCGAGCCATAGAAGCGCATGTTAAAGCAATGATTGGCCAAGCCCTTCAGGCAGTATTCGCACGACTCGCAGGGGCGCGAGGGCGAGACGGCGACCAGGTCGCCGATGGCGAGGTCGGAAACGCCCTCGCCTAACGCTGCGACGTGACCGGCGACCTCATGACCGAGGATCATCGGCTCCTTCAGGCGCACCGTGCCGAAGCCGCCGTGGTTGTAGTAATGCAAGTCCGAGCCGCAGATGCCGCCGGCGGCAAGGCGGATCTCCACCTGGCCGGGTCCGGGCTTCTCATGCTCCCGTTCTTCGATGCGCAGGTCTTTAGCCGCGTGGATGACGATGGCTTTCATCTGAACCTCACAGAACCGGCGTCGGCAGCGGCCGGCCTTCAAAATGGGCCGACAGGTTATCGAAAACCAACTGGCCCATGGCCTTACGGGTCTCGACCGTGCCGGAAGCCATGTGCGGCTGGAGAAGCACATTGTCGAGCGCGAGGAAGCGCGGATTGAGGTTCGGCTCGCCCTCGAAGACGTCGAGCGCGGCGGAGCCGAGTATCCTCGTCTCCAGAGCGTCGAGAAGGGCATCCTCATCGATGTTGGAGGCGCGGGAAATGTTGATCAGCATGCCGTCCGGTCCGAGCGCCTCGATGACCTTTCTGCCGACGATGTGGCGGGTCTCGGCGGAGGCGGCGAGCGTGACGAAGAGGAAGTCGGATCGGGCGGCAAGCTCGACCGGATCGGCGACGTGAAGCCAGTCCTTGGCGTAATCCTTCCGACCGGTGTCGCTGTAGGCGATCTCCATGTCGAAGCCCGCGAGGCGCTTGGCGACTTCATAACCGATGCGGCCGAGCCCCAGGATGCCAGCGCGCTTGCCATGTACACGGGTCTTCAGCGGATAAAGCCCCTTCCTCGCCCAGTCGCCTCTCTTCACCCAGCTCTCGCCGCCGACAACGCCGCGCGCCTGCGCCAGCATCATGGCGAGCCCGAGATCGGCAACGTCCTTCGTTAACACGTCCGGCGTGTTTGTGACGCGGATGCCGCGCTCGCGGGCGGCAGCTAAGTCCACCGCGTCGAAGCCGACGCCATAGACGGAGATGATTTCCAGCTTCGGCAGCATCTCGATCATCGCCCGGTTCGCACCAAGCTCGCCGCGCGTGGCGATACCACGGATGTTTGCGCCGTGCTCGGCCAGGAACACCGGCTTATCCTCCGCCTCGAAATAGCGATGCATCGTGAAAGACGCGTTCAGCCGTTCCTCATCCCACGTGGGGTATGGACCAACCTGCAAAAGTTCTACCTTGCTCATGATATCCCCTCAGGTCACGCCTCGACAATGAGACCCTTTGCTCTCAGCACGGATTCGAGCTGGCTGACTTCGATTACCGATTTGCCGGCCTTGTAAGCCGCGATGTATCCAGCTTCAGCCTGTTCGCGCGCCTGTGACAGACGCGCGACCTCCGCGGCCTCGTCTCGGCGGATGACGACCAGGCCGTCGGCATCGCCGACGATGATGTCGCCGGGATGGATGAGCTCACCCCCGACGACCACCGGGTCATTGGTCGCGGTCAGGGTCTCCTTCACCGTGCCCTTGATGCAGACGCTGAGCGAGAAGACCGGAAACCCGAGTTGGCGCAGTTGCAGAGTGTCACGCACGCCGCTGTCGGTCACAAGCCCGCCGATACCCTTGGCAAGGCAGGCATTGGCAAGTACGTCGCCAAAGGAACCGGCCTCCTCGTACTCACCGGCCGAGACGACGATGATGTCGCCGGGCTCTGCATAGTTGATGGCGAGCTGCAGCATAATATTGTCACGCGGCGCGCAGCGCACGGTGAAAGCTGGACCGCACAGTTTCATTCGGTAGTCTACCGGTTTGATGCGAGAGGAGAGCGCTCCGCGGCGGCCCTGTGCCTCATGAATGGTCGCGGGTGAAAATTCAGCAAGCGCCCCGATCTCGGCAGCACTCGGACGAATAGGCATTCTCTTGATATGCGTCATGATCTTTCCCACGGATGATCGTCGCGGCGGACGCCACGCCCGCCGCTCGCTGTTCAATTCACTTGAATGTGGACTGAGAGCCCCACCTCAGGGGATAGGGTCGAACTTCAATTCCGAGAGCGGCGCGACCTTGTCTGTGCGGGTCATTTTGTACTCGGTGCCCGGGCCCAGCCACTTGTCCCAGATTCGGTTGAGCTCGCCGCTGTCGTCGAGCTTGCGCAGCACCTCGTTGATCTTGGCCGTGAGCGCCGGCTGATCCTTCGCCATGCCAATACCGATCGGCTGGAAGAGCATGGGCTCGGGGATCATCCGCATTTCCTTGCCGCGCGTCTTAGACTCGTTGACCAACTTGGTGGTCGTCATAGTGTTGGCAACCATGCCACGCGCTTTACCCTGCTGAGCAGCGAGGTAGGCGGAAGCCGTATCCTGGAAGGTCAGAGGCTCGGATTTATTTAGCTTGATCGACATTTCCGAGGTCGAGCCCTTGGTGGAGGCAATGCGCTGACCGACATAATCCGACTTCGACTTGCCGGGGTCGTCTGCCGGTACGATCAGCATTTCCTTCGCAAGGTAGTAAGGATCGCTGAACTGGATCTGCTCGGCGCGGCTTTGAGTATACGCCAGGTTGGCCACCGTGATATCGACGCGCCCGAGCTTTACCTCCGGCACGCGCGCTTCTACCGAAACAGGTTTGATCTCGGCCTTTACGCCCAGCTCCTTTGCGATCGCGCCGCACAGATCGACATCGAAACCGACCATTTCGCGTGTCTGCGGGTCAGGAGAAGCAAACGGCGGCACGTCGGCAAAGGTGGCACAACGCAGCGTTTTGTTGGCGATGATATCGTCAAGCTGGTCGGCCTTGACGGGACCGACAAGGGCAGCCGCCGCGACGGTCGCTGCTAGAATAAGGTGCTGGTACTTCATTGGCTGTTCTCCTTCGTGATTGGTATTAATGGCGCAGGTCGGCGAGGAACCTCTGTGCGCGGGGATGTTTCGGCTTGTTGAAGAATTCTTCCGGCGTCGCCGTCTCGATGATCTGGCCTTGATCGATGAACCAAATGCGATCCGCAACGTCGCGGGCAAAGCCCATTTCATGCGTCACGCACATCATGGTCATGCCTTCGGCCGCAAGGGACTTCATCACGCTCAACACCTCACCGACCATTTCCGGATCAAGCGCACTGGTCGGCTCATCGAAGAGCATGACGGGCGGCTCCATGGCGAGCGCACGGGCGATGGCCACGCGCTGCTGCTGGCCACCGGAGAGCTGCGCCGGATAGGCGTTGGCCTTTTCGCGCAAGCCCACTCGATCAAGCAGCTTCAGCGCCTTCTCTGCCGCTTCGGTCGCCGGTACGCCCTTCACACGAATGGGGGACATGGCGACATTGTTGACCGCCGAGAGATGCGGGAAGAGGTTGAAACTCTGAAAGACGAAGCCTATGCGGCTGCGCAGCCGGTTGAGATCGCGGCCACTCATCGCCGCGTGGATGTCCTGCCCCTCGAAGAAGATTGAACCGCTGTTGATCTCCTCCAGCCGGTTGACGGTACGGATAAGCGTCGATTTGCCGGAGCCGGAGGGGCCGCAGATTACGACCACCTCGCCCCGCGAGACTGTGGCATCGATGCCCTTCAGCACGTCGAATTCGCCATAGCTCTTGCGGACATCGGCAAGCCGGATCGCCTGATCCTTCGCGGGTGCGTATACTGAAGCGGTCATGGCTGCTCCGTGGCGTTTGGGGTCAGGGAAACCGGAAGCTGACGCTTCCGGGCGCCGAGGCCGGCGCGTCGGCGTGTGATGCGTCGCTCGACGACATTTGTGACCGCGGTGAGCGACCAGCAGATAACGTAGTAGGTGAGCGCCAGAATCAGGAAGACCTGGAAGGGCTGCGTGAGCAGCTGATTGTTGACTTGGCTTGCCGCAAAGGTGAGGTCCGGCACGTTGATCACGTAGCCGAGAGTCGTGTCCTTGATCGTCGCCACGAAGGTCGACAGCATGCTCGGGATCATGTTGTAGAGTGCTTGCGGCAGGATGACGTAACGCATTGCTCCGAACCAGCTGTGGCCGAGGGCGCGCGCCGCATCCATCTGCCCTTGCCCCAGCGCGACGATGCCGGCGCGGATGATCTCGCTAAGGAACGCGCCTTGGTAAACGACCAGCGTCGTCAGCATCGTCAGGAAACTCGGGACGTCCGCGCCCGTCAAAAGCGGCACGAGGAAGTAGCTCCAAAGTACCAGCATGAGCAGCGGCACGCCTCGCGTCACGTAGACCAGAAGCGTCACCGGCCAACGCAGCACCCGATATTTCGACAGGCGCGCGAAGGCGAGCAGAATCGCGAACGGGAAGGCGATGACAATGCTGAGCGCGGAGAGGATCAGCGTGTTGGCAAGGCCGCCGAGAGGGCCGTTTGGATATTGACCGATGAGGAGCAGCAGCCAGTACTGGTCGATGATGGCGATCAGGTCATGGATCATCGGCTGACCCCATTCACCGGATCGGCACGCCAGGTGAGATAGGCGCCTGCGGCCATAATGATCAGAGAGAAAAAGAGGTAGAGGACCGTGCCGATCAAATAGATCTCGAAGGTGCGGAAGCTGAGATTCTCGATTTCCTTGACAGCATGGCTGAGTTCCGGGGCGCCGATCACTATGGCAAGGCTCGAATTCTTGAAGAGGGAGACGCTATGGTTGACGAGGGCCGGGAGCGCATTGCGCACGCCCTGGGGGATCAGCACGAAGCGCATAGCTGAAATATAGCCGTGGCCAAGGGCACGCGCCGCCTCCATCTGGCCCGGATTAATCGAGCGGAGGCCCGAGCGCAGGTCCTCGCTGAAATATGCCGCCTGACAAAGCCCGAGGCCGATGACGGCGAAGATCATTTCCGCCGAGTGAGCTGAAAGCCAATCCGAGACGCCCAAGGGCAGTAATGTGTAGATGCCGAAATACCAAAGCATGAGCTGCACCAGGGTCGGCACGTTGCGGTGATAGGACACGTAGGCCGCCGCCACCGAATTGCCGATGCGGCCGGGAGCGAACCGAATGGCGAGCAGCAGCACCGCAAGACTCATTGCCAAGAGCCACGAGCAAATGGCGATGATGAACGTCATCTCGATGCCATGCGCCAGCATGGCCATGTATTCAGGATTGCCAAGGATGGCGGCGAGGTCGAAGCCCTTCACCGCTGCGGTTCCTTCGCCTGCGGCCTCGCCGTCTGAAGGCCGCCCATGACTTGCAGCGTCGGAGTGATCTCCATATGACCGATGTTTACGGCGACGGGTGCGGCGATCGCAAAGGCGATGGCGTCGGCGATGTCGGACGCCTGCGGCAGCTCGAAGCCGTCGATGAAGCGCTCACGGACGGAGGGGTCGTCGCCGTGCACATGATTAAAGATGTCGGTGGCGACCCGTCCCGGGCAAATTTCCGTTACCCGTACGCGCTTGCCGAACGTGTCAATACGCAGCTGATTGGAGAGCATGCTGACGCCGGCCTTGGTAGCGTGGTAGGTGGAGTTGCCGCCGAAATTGTAGTTGCCAGCGATCGAGGAAATATTGATGACATGACCGCGGTCGCGCGCCGCCATGCCTGGCACAACAAGCCGGCAGAGGTGGAGGACGGCGCGCAGGTTGACATCGACGAGGAGGTCGATGTCGCCTTCCTCCGCCTCCAGGAATTTCTTCGGACGATCGGCGCCGGCATTGTTGATCAGAATATCGAATTCGACCTCCCCGGCGAGCTTCGCAAGCGCGGCGCGGTCCGTCACGTCAATGGTATGGGGAATGCAGCCTGTGCGCACGGCCAATTCCTTGAGCGCACCCGCGCTGCGGGCGACTGCATGCACTTCGAGGTCCTCGCGCCGAAGCCGTTCGACGAGGGCAGCGCCGATTCCCGAGGAGGCACCAGTCACGAGCGCGGTTCTATAATCGGAAAATGCCATTGGAGCTCCCCTGCTATGAATAGAGAGAGTAGCGAAGCATTCCGGCCCTGACTAAGACCGTTTGCATCTGGATGGATAAGGAAGGCTTATGGGCTTGCCGCCGCCCCGTCGGGCTGTAACATGCGAAGCGGAACAGGGCAGACTCGTATATGGACATCAGGCGTCTCAGATCATTCATCGTCATTGTAGACACCGGCAGCATCACTCGCGCAGCGGACGTGCTGCATATCGCTCAGCCCGCGCTTAGCCAGCAGCTCGCAGCGTTGGAGGATCATTTCCGGCAAAAGCTCCTGATCCGCAGTCAGCAGGGCGTCTCCATGACGGAAGCGGGCAAGGCGGTCTACCGTCATGCTCAGATCATTTTGCGCCAGATGGACCAGGCACAGGCCGACGTGAAGGCGGCCGGCTCTACGCTCGTCGGGCGCGTCTCCGTTGGCCTCGTGCCTTTTTCCAGTGCGGCGACGCTTTCCGTCGACCTGCTCACTGAAACGCGCAAGCGCCATCCGGGCATTCTGTTGCACCTCACCGAAAGCGTCGGCCAAACCTATAGCCAGATGATCATGAATGGCCGGCTGGAAATGGCACTGATCCACGGCACGGGTCCTATCAAAGGCGTGCGCTTCGAACCCGTCTTCGTGGAGGAATTCCATCTGGTTGCCCATCGCGATTTCGGCATCGAGCCGGGCGAGACACCCCTGCCGGTGAGCGCCCTCAACGACGTTCCCCTGCTCTTGCCGCCACCTTACAATTTCGTCCGACGCGCCATCGATCTCGCCTTCACCCGCGCCCGCCTCTCGCTGAACGTCGTGGCGGAATTGGAGATCGTCCGGACGCTCGGCCGGACCGTGAGCCGTGGTGTCGGCGCGACCATCATGCCGCGTGCCATCGCCGAGCGGATTGTCGCTGAATCCTCGGAACCGCTCATCGCGCGGGTAGTCGCTCCGAGGATTGAGGAGACACTCTCGCTTTGCCTATCCGATCAGAGCGAACTATCCGAGCCAGCGTTGGCGGTGCGGTCGATCCTCATGGAACTGACAGCCCGCCTCAAGGGGCCAGGCTAGCGAAGCCCGGCGCAGAACTCAGCGATGCGTCCGAAGGCCTCGTCAAGCTGCTCCATGCCTGTCGCATAGGAGATGCGAAAGAAGGGGCTCATGCCATAGGCGGCTCCCTGTACGGTCGTCACGTGATGCTCATCGAGCAGCGCTAGCACGAAATCCGTATCGGTCTCGATCCTGCGCCCGCCCTTACTCGTACGCCCGACGAGTTCGGCGATATTGGGGAAAACGTAGAAGGCCCCCTCGGGCTTATGGCAACGGATGCCCTCGATCTCGCCAAGCCGAGCAACCACGAAATCGCGCCGCTCCCGGTAGATTGCCGCCCGTTCTTTCAGAAGGTCCTGCGGCCCGTCGAGCACGGCGACGACGGCAGCTTGGGTGATAGTGGAGGTGCCGCCGCTATTCTGGCCGTTGACATTGCTGATCGCCTTAATGAGATCCTTCGGCCCTCCGCAGAAGCCGAGGCGCCAGCCGGTCATCGCATAGGCCTTGGACGCACCGTTGACCGTCAGCACGCGATCTTTCAGCCGCGGCTCGACCTCAGCGATGGTGCAGAATTCGAAGCCGTCATAGATAAGATGCTCGTACATGTCGTCGGTCATGATCCAGACATTCGGGTGCTTCAGCATTACCTCGGCAATCGCTCTCATCTCCGCGCGCGAGCAGGCCGCGCCCGTCGGATTGTTCGGGAAATTCAGGAACAGCCACTTGGTGCGCGGGGTGATGGCAGCATCGAGGTCTTCAGCACGCAGCTTGAAGCCGTTCTGCTGCGGGCAGTCGACCGCTACCGGCACGCCGCCGGCGAATTTCACGATATCCGCATAGCTGATCCAGGACGGCGACGGGATGACCACCTCGTCGCCCGGATTGCAGGTGGCCATAACGGCGTTGAAGATGATCTGCTTGCCACCGCCGGCGACGACGATCTCGGAGGGATCGTAGTCAAGATTGTTGTCGCGCTTGAACTTGCGGGAAATAGCCTGGCGCAGGGCCGGGGTGCCGTCCAGCGGCGGATATTTGGTGTCGCCGGCGACGGCCGCCGCATGAGCTGCCTCGATGGCATTGGCAGGCGTTGCGAAGTCGGGCTCGCCCGAAGATAGGCTAATTACCTTGACGCCTCTAGCAGCGAGGTCGCGGGCGCGCTGAGTCATGGCGGCGGAGGCGGAGACGGAAACGTTCTTCAGGCGGTCGGCAATAGAGGGCATGATCATGGCTTTCGATAAAGCGGATGGGACGGCGACGAGACGAAGTTCATCGCAGCAGCTTGGAGACGGGCGTGACGGCACCACCGGCGGCTTCGATTTCGCTGCGGACGGTACGGGCGAGAGCGAGCGAACCAGGCGTATCGCTGTGCACGAGGATGGAGCGCGCCCGCATGGGGATGATGGCCCCGTCAATTGCCGTCACGGTTCCATCGAGAAGAAACTGCCGCACGCGAGCCCGCACCGATATGTCGTCCTTGATGAGAGCTCCCGGTTGACCGCGCGGCACGAGGGCGCCCTGGGCATCGTAGGCTCGGTCGGCGAGGAAGAGCGTCAGCGTCTTAAGGCCGCCATTGAGCGCAGCGTGCTCGATATTGCTGTCAGCCGTGCCGAAGACAATCAGGCCGGAATCGACAGTGCGAATCGCGTCCATCATCGCGCTCGCCAGCGCGGGGTCGCGATTGACCATGTTGCCCATCGCCGCATGGAAGCTGACATGGGAGACGGTGACGCCCTCTGCCCTGGCAATCGCCATCAGCGCGCCGAGTTGGTACAGCATTTGCTGGCGCAGTTCGTCGGGACCGAAGGGCAGCTCACGGCGGCCGAAACCCTGCCGGTCCGGCAGTCCCGGATGGGCGCCGACATCGACACCCCTCGCCCGCGCAAGGCGGACCATGCGCGCCATAATATCGGGATCACCGGCATGGAAGCCGCACGCAATATTGGCGGAGGTGACGACATCCATCATCGCCTCATCGTCGCAGAGACTGTAGGGCCCGAAGCCCTCGCCCATATCGGAATTCAGGTCCACCTGCATGAAATCCTCCTATGCCATGGCGGCAAGAGCCGCGGCGACCAGCCGTGCGGTCTGCCGGATGTCGTAGAGATAGGTGGCGAGCGCCTTCTCTAGTGCCTTCGCCTCCCCATGCGTTGCCGGCGTGAAGCGCAGCATCGAGCCGATGGGCGCCTGGCCCAGCCGCCAGAGATCGGCCTCGATAACGCCGCCGATCTTCGGATAGCCGCCCGCAGTGTTGGCGTCGCTCATCTGGACGATGGGCTCTCCAGCCGGTGGCACCTGGATGACGCCCGGCACAACGCCGTGCGAGCGCATCTCGACAGTTTCCGTTGGATGGATCGGATCGCCGGTGAGCCGGTAGCCGGTGCGGTCGCTACGTGCGGAAATTTTCCACGGCTGGTTCCAAAAGCGCTCCGCATCGGCCCCGAAGAGATCGTGTTCGCCGGCAGGCAAGGCGCGGATGACGAGCGCGCCGCCCTCGGCGACGGGAAAGACGTCCTTCAGCCCCACCGCGGGCGGCACTACGCTGAAGCCGCCCTTCGGTAAGAGCGGCGCAGCCGTGCCCGTCGCTATCCGGTCACCCGCTGCTAGCACCCGACCTTCGAGACCACCAAAGCTGCCGCGTAGCGACGTGCTGCGCGAGCCCATGACCGGGGCGACGTCGACGCCGCCAGCCAGGCTGACATAGGCCCGCGCCTCCTTAAGCGGTGGACGGAGTTCCAGCACCTGCCCCGGCTCGGCCTCGGCCACCGACCAGGGCGGCAGTTCGAGGCCATCGAGCTTCGCCCGGCAATCTGCACCGGTAACGGCGAAAACTGCGCGGAAGGCAAAGCGCAGGCGAAACGGAAAGGTCTGCACCTCGATCCCGGCCGCCTCGGCAGGATTGCAGGCCAAGATATTGCCGATCTGAAGCGCAAGCGGGTCCATCGCCCCGCACCCCGTCACCCCGACATGTCGGTAACCCGGACGGCCGAGATCCTGGATTGTATTCAGTGGTCCGGTTTCTACGATTTCAATCACAGTTCGATCCTTTCGGGTCGGAAGCGGACTGTATCGCCGGGGGCCATTATCGCCGGGGTGGCGGCCATGGGATCGAACATCTGCAGCTCGGCAAAACCTATGGAGTTCCACCCATTCGGTCCGGTCAGCACCGCAACGCCGGTTTGCATGCCACCGATGGTTACGCAACCGCGCGCCATGTGGAGCGAGGGCACGGGTTTGCGCGGCATGTGGATGCGCGGATCAAGCCCGTGAAGATAGCCGAAGCCAGGCGCACTGCCGAGCGCAAAGACGCGGTATGTGCCTTCGTAATGGATGCGCACCACCTCGCGGTCGCTGAGACCGGAACGGTCGCACAGCGCCGGCAAATCGATCGCGTGTTCGCCGCCATAGGTGACGGCGATCTCGATATCTCGGCCGGCAAGATCGACGCCCCGCGCCTGCCTCCATTCCTCCTGGAGTGCCTGGACGAGGGCGTCCGGCGTGTCCGGCGTTTCCTTCAGGATCACCAAGAGGTTCGTCATTCCCGGCACGATCTCGGCGACATCCTTCCGTGCCTTTAGAGCAAGCGAGAGCGCCCAGATGCGCCGCTGGTTGGGCAGGTCAAAGGCGCCGGGCGCCTCGATGAGGAAGGCGCGCGTACCGATAAAGGAAATCTTCGCCAGCCCCTCCGTATCGGGAACGATGGCGGAAGGTGCAGGAAAGGGTTCCGCCTGCAGACGATTCATCGAGCAGCCTCCGTCGTCAAAATGGTATCGCCGTAGCCGACGAGATCCCCGGCTCGAACATGGATTTCGGCGACGATTGCTGTCTCGCTCGCGCGCACGGGAAGGAGCACGGGCCCGATCTCAACAAAGCCGACGAGTGCGCCCGCCTCCAGTCTCCCTCCCTTCCCAGAGAGCGGCACTGCATCGGCGGATGGGTGCCTGTCTCGGAAGCGGCCGGGGAGCGGCGCCTTCACGGCATGGCGCTCGGCCGGCGGCACGCCTGGCGCGACAGGCTTCTCGCCCGACACGGCGGGACTCGGGGCCGCATCCAGCACAATTTTCAGCGCCCGCCCGTCCGCGGTAGCGATTTCCAGCTCGCGCGCGCCGGAGGCTTCCAGCCACTCGGAGAGCATCGAGATGAGTGCGGGATCGGAGAAATCGTCGATAACGCCTGCGCCCCTCGCACGGTCACGCTTCAACACGAGGTTCCTCCCTCAGTCGCTTTTCGAGGTGATGGATATCGACGCAGCCGCGAACGAAATCGGGATCGGCGAAGATCCGCGCATGTAGCGGAAGGTTGGTAGAGATTCCCTCGATCCGCGTTTGCGACAGTGCGATCTGCATCCGACGGATCGCCTCATGGCGGTTCGGCGCGTGGACGATCAGCTTGGCGATCAAGGAATCGTAGAAGGGCGAGACGTGATACCCGGCCGAGATGTGGCTATCGACGCGAATACCCGGGCCGTTCGGGAAATGCACTGCCGTGATACGCCCCGGTGCAGCGACGAAGGTCGTGGGATCTTCCGCATTTATACGGCATTCAAAAGCATGGCCGCGCGCTTCGCCGCTGAAGCGCCCTATCTCGAGCACCGCCCCTTGCGCCGCACGCAACTGCTCGTGCACCAGATCGACACCGGTCGTCAGTTCAGTGACGGGATGCTCGACCTGCAGCCGGGTGTTCATCTCGATGAAATAGAATTCACCGTTTTCGTAGAGGAATTCGAACGTGCCGACGCCGCGGTAGCCGATCTGCCGGCAAGCCTCCACGCAGCGCATACCGATGCGCTCGGCTAGTTCCGGTGCGATATTCGGCGCAGGCGCCTCCTCCACTACCTTCTGGTGCCGCCGCTGGACTGAGCAATCTCGATGGCCGACCCAGACGGTATTGCCGTGATTGTCGCAAAGCACCTGAAACTCCACATGACGGGGGTGTTCCAGGAATTTCTCCAGGTAAAGCGCGGGATTGCCGAAGGCACGACGCGCTTCCTCGCGCGTGATGGCCACCGCATCGGCAATTTCGGCGCTCTCGCGCACGATGCGCATACCGCGGCCGCCCCCACCCCCGGCCGCCTTGACGATCACCGGATAGCCGATCCCATCCGCAAGCGTCCGCACCGTCTCTAGTTCATCGGGCAGCGGCTCGCCCGGCCCCGGCACGCAGGGTACGCCCGCCGCAATCATTGCGCGCTTGGCGGCGATTTTGTCGCCCATGGTACGCATCGCCGATGCCGGCGGGCCCACGAAAACCAACCCGGCCTGTTCCGCCGCCTCTGCGAAATCCGCGTTTTCCGACAGGAAGCCGTAGCCCGGATGTACAGCCTCGGCTCCCGTCACGCGCGCGGCGAGCAGAATAGCCGCCTGATTGAGGTAGCTGCGCCCAGGCGCCGACGGCCCGACGACGAGCGGACCGCCCGCCTCCGGTCCTGGCTGTCCATCCCTGTCGGCCTCGGAGGCAATGCGGACCGGTCTCAGCCCGAGTTCCAGGCAGGCGCGCTCGATGCGCACGGCTATCTCGCCGCGATTGGCTATGAGGACGGAGGTGAAGGGCCTAGTCATCAGCAGATTTCTACGAGCGGATCGCCAAAACCGACCTCCTGCCCGTCCTCAAAGAAGATGCGCTTTACGGTTCCCCCGATAGGGGCATTAATCGTCGTGAAGACCTTCATGGCCTCGATGATGCAGAGCGCCTGACCGGGTTCGACCCGGTCGCCGAGGGCAATGAGCGGCGCGGCACCGGGGCTTTGGGCTTGGTGAAGGACACCCATAGTAGCGGCACGTACGATCCGCACATCCGGCTCCTGAACCTCGTCGTTCAACTCGGGCGGAGCGAAGACCTGCGATTCTTCCGCGTGAGGCTCACTCCCGGCAACCGCCACTGGAGAGGACTTGCGAATGACGACCGTGGTGCCCGCGTCGCTGACCGTCAGTTCCGAAACACGCGAACGTCCTACGAAGTCAAGAAGCGTTTTGATCTTTTGCAGATCCATGGATTTCCCCGAGCCAGGAGAGAACCGGTACTTGGCTTTAGTGGCCGTGCTAGCGGTCGATTGGGGAACCTTACACAGCATCGCGTTTGATGGGGGCAGACAAACTTTGAATATCCGATCTTCAGCAAACTCAAACTGGATCCGTCGTCGCGCATAGATGCGCCGCGAGCTAGCGCTCTCCGGCAGGACGGTGCGTGAGCAAGCGGGCCAGGGTCATGCTTTGTGCCCGATCATGCGATCTCGTTAGCGCAAAAGCTGACTTCCCACGGTACCCTGCAGCGAGAGCTTATTTAGCTGAAAGCTGTTCTCGTCACATTGCCGTCCTTGGGCGAAGCCCTCGCCGCGATAAACAGCTACGTGTCGGTAGCCGTATGGACGAGGATGTCTGAAATGGACCTCCGTCCTCCGGCGACCTCGAAGCGCATTCCCTCAGCTCTAATCCTCGCTCCGGCCGAATTTCGCGACGGCAAAGTCGAGGAAAGACCGCAGCTTTGGTGTGGCCCGCCGATCCGGGGCATTGAGGATTTGGAGCGGCCGGCTAGGGATCGCGTAGGCAGGCAGCAGTGGCACCAGGTTCCCGGCCCTCAACACATCTTCGACGAGCGCCCGCGGCTGCATCAGGATGCCGAGCCCCGCGCAGCTGAGTGTCAGGAGCGCCTGGCCGCTGTTGGCAACCAGACGAAACTTGACTTCGACTTGCTCTTCACCGTCCGGGCCGCAGAACCGCCAACGGTCTCTCGTGGCACCGTAGGCGAAGCCAAGACAATCGAGATCATGAAGATCTTCCGACCGCTGTGGCGCCCCTCGCTGTGCGAGATATGGCGGGGCGGCGCAAAGGCGAACTCCATAGGTCGGAGGTGGCGCGCGATCAGGCTGTCCCCCAGCGGCCGGGTACGGAACACCGCGTCGTATCCCTCGTCGACGAGATCGACCAGGCGGTCGGCGAAAGTCAGCAGGATCTCCACGTTGGGAACAAGGGCGAGATAGTCCGGCAGGACGCGGGCGAGCTCATGAGCGCCGAGCGTCACCGGAGCGCTTATGCGCAAGCGGCCTCGTGCCACTGCTCGGCTTTCTTCCGCCAGGGATTCTGTGGCGTCGATCTCGGTTGGGATGGGGCAGTAGGCTGGTTTGAAGGGATGGAAGGAGTCTTCCTGCGGCTTGGCGGTGTTACCAGTGAGGTACTGCTGTGTGATGCGCAGCCGCTGGTTGAGTACCGCGTCGCAGTTACGCGGGAGGTGCGCTTCAATGTGCGGCTCTGCGCCTTCGCTCGTATTTGGGGCTTTTTTGCCGCGCGCTTGCTCACCCCACCGAGCGCGGGCGAAAGGGAAGGACCAGCGTCGGGTTGGCTGCGTCAAGCCCAACACCTCGCGGGCCGTCAACTCGAGAACTGGCCGCAGTTCGAGGCACACCTGGACCGATGGACGCGCGAGATTGCCGACAAGAGGGAGCATGGAACGACCGGTGTGCCGCCGGCGGGAACCTATTGCCGCTAAGGCCGGTTGCGGCAAAGCCATGACTGTGGTGCAATCTGTTTCCGAACCTCACCGATGTGTAGTCGGAAACCGTGTGGTTCATCGAAGTCTTGTATTTCGCAAAGGCTGGCGAAGCACACTACCGAGTCTCTCTTCCACGGGCAGTTCGTTCTGGCTTTCGAAAATGGAGGCCACTTCTGTGAGCTTGTCAGCGCTTGCTGGACATCCTTTGGAATGGGCAACATGTAATGCCAGGTGCTCCGCTGTCGCGAGCAGCTTCCCGGCAACTTCAAACAGGCGGTGAAACAGGTGTAGGCGCTTGTCATCGTAGCCGAGGATCTCCGTCTCGGTCCGAAGTGAGGCACCGAGATGTGTCTCGGCCAAATGCCTCAGATGTGTCTCCAACGTGTAATATGATCCGGCGGCACAATCGACGTCAATGCCAAGCTGTGCGTATAGAGCATCGGAACTGTCGCTGAAGATGTGGAGGTATCTGTGCTCCGTCATGTGTCCATTGTAGTCGAGCCACTCGGGCAGGACGGAACCCTCCCATAGTCTCAGGGGCGCTTGGGTCATGAGCTCTCACTTCCATTGGATGTGCGCGAGGGTGTGAAGCCGGCTTGATCTTACGACTGACGCTCGGGAACTTCGACTTTCAGACCGTCAATTGCCTCCGACAGCTTGATTTGGCACGACAACCGCGAATTCTCTCGCACGTCGTATGCGAAATCGAGCATGTCCTTTTCGATGTCGTTGGGAGGCCCCACACGCCCCTTCCATTCCTCGTCCACGTAGACATGGCAGGTCGCGCATGCACACGCGCCACCACATTCCGCCTCGATGCCCGGGACAGAATTCCGTACGGCATTCTCCATCAGTGTCGTTCCTGGGGCCGCATCTATTTCAAAAGGCCTTCCGTCTGACGCGGAGATAGTCAACTTCACCATTGTAAACTCTTCTATAACAACGACTTGAGATCGACGGTCGTATCGGCAACCACGGCCGACGGCGGCGACTTGCCCGCCTCGATCATCCGCTTTGCGGCCATGTAGACTCGCGGGTCGTTCATGGCGTCGACAGCCAGAAGTTCGTCACCACGGTAATACCAATAGGAGATCGCGTTGCCCGCTCCATGCCGCGTCGCCACGTTGTCGTATCCCGTGGAGAGCCCCGCGATCTGCAGTTTGACATCAAACTGGTCTGACCAGAACCATGGCTTCGCCACGTATCCGGAGGACTCCCCGAGCATTGCCTTCGCTGCTGCCTCCCCCTGGTCGATGGCGTTGCCAACGCTCTCCAGACGGATGCGGCCTTCCTTCCATGGAAACGAAGCACAGTCGCCCGCCGCGAAAATGTGCGGGTCCGAGGTTCGGCAATCCGCATCAACGACAATGCCATTGTCGACATCCACGCCTGCCTCTCGGGCAAGCTCAACGTTGGGGTGCACGCCGATTCCGACAATGACGAAATCGACCGGACGCACCGAGCCGTCGGAGAGTTCGGCGGCATGGACATGGCTGCCTTCGCCGGCAAGGCGTCTGATCCCCACTCCCTCGAGCATAGTGACACCGTGGAACGCATGCAACTCTCTAAAGAACTGCGAGGTCTCAGGGCTGGCAACGCGTTGCAGGATTCGGTCGGAAGCCTCGATGAGAGTGACCTCGAGCCCAAGTTTGGACGAGACGGCAGCCGCTTCTAAGCCGATGTAGCCGCCGCCGATGATGAGCACACGCTGCGCCTGTCGGAAACAGTGTGTCATCGAGGTAATGTCAGCGAGGTTCCGGACGTAGAAAACGCCCCGCAGTTCTCCACCGATCTCAGGGGGCAAAAGCCTGGGACGGGCACCTGTCGCCAGGAGCAGGCGATCGTACGTGACTTCCGATCCGTCCGCGATCATTACCTTGTGCGCCGACCGGTCTATGGCCTCGACGGTCGACGACAGTCTCAACTCGATGCCCTTTTCGTCATAGAAGCTCGGGGGCCTGAAGTAGAGCCTCTCCTCGGTCGTCTCGCCGAGGAGGAAGCCTTTCGAGAGCGGTGGCCTTTGGTAGGGCGGATGGTTTTCGTCGCCGATCAAGGTGATCGACCCCATATGCCCGAGCGCGCGGAGTTTGGCGCATGCGGAGAATCCCGCCTGACCTGCCCCGATCACCACAATCCGGGAGGTCTGATCAACCCGACCGTCTTCCATGTTGCCGTCCTTGCGATGTTCAGTTGGCCCGCAGCGGAGCCATTGCTTTCTGGATGCTGGCGATAAGAGCGTCGCGCTGCGCTGAGAGATCGGCTGGCGATTGCCCGTTGGCTTCCTGCTTGACGCCGGAGACGAGGGTTTCCGCCAACGTGGGGTCTAAGTGCAGCACGCCAAGGTCATCCCACCAGCGATTAAAGCTGTCGGTATAGCGTTCGCAGAAGGCGGCCAGGCCTCCCTCGCCGGCACCGAGGTGGAATAGCATCGTCGGCCCCATGGCAGCCCAGCGCAGACCTGGACCGGCCCACATAGCCTTGTCGACGTCCTCGACGGAGGCCACGCCGGTTTTTACGAGATGTATGGCCTCGCGCCAGACGGCAGCCTGCAGGCGATTGGCGACGTGGCCCGGGACCTCGCGGTTGACGCGGATCGTCACCTTGCCGACCGCGGCGTAGAAACGCTCCGCGGCTTCTACAACGCCATCGGCGGTCTGTTCATTGCCCATGACTTCGACAAGCGGAATCAGGTGCGGCGGATTGAAAGGATGGCCGAGGACGAAGCGCGAAGGATCACGCCAACCGCCCTGCATTTCCGAAAGCGTCAAGCCCGAGGCCGACGTCGCGAGGACTGCGTCGGCGGCGAGATGTTTTTCGATTTCGCCGTAAAGAGCATGCTTGATAGCGAGCCGTTCCGGAACGTTTTCCTGCACGAAGGTCGCGCCTTCGACGGCTTCGACGGCGGATTCGCAGAACCGAACTCGATCATGACTGCCGCCCTTGACCAGGCCGATCTGTTCAAGCGTCGGCCAAGCACGGTCGATATATTCGCGCACGCTCTTTTCCGTGTTCGGAGAGATGTCGTGTACGGCGACGTCCCGGCCCGAGGCGAGGAACAAGGCCGTCCAGCTGGCACCGATGACCCCAGCGCCGAGCACAGCAGTATTCTTGAATTCAGTCATCAGAGTAACCCAGGTTGGAGTGGAGAGGCGGCTGTCAGCCCACCGTCGATGGTCAACAATTGGCCGGTTACGAAGGAAGCCTGATCGGAGACAAGCCAAGCGACGGCGTTTGCGATGTCGGAGGGCGTTCCGAACCTGCGAGCGGGATGGCGGGCGATAGCGGCCGATTTCGCTTTCTCGGGGTTTTCCGCCAAAGCGAAGCCGCTTTCGGCCATGGCAGTCATGATCCAACCCGGACAAACAGCATTGCAGCGGACAGCCGGGCCGTGATCGACGGCGATCGAGCGCGTGAGACTGTGAACGAACCCCTTCGAGGCGTTGTAGATCGCCATGGATGGATCGGCCACGTGTCCGGAAATCGAGCCGAGGTTGACGATAGACCCGCCGGATTTCTCCATGATCGGCAACACGGCGCGGGACATATTGAAGACGCCCCGGCAGTTGATGTCCATAACGTTCGACCAGTCTTCGTCGGTTGTGTCGAGCACAGTCTTTTCGACCTGCACCCCGGCATTGTTTACCAGGATGGATACGAGCCCGTACTTGCTGGCAGTTTCGACGACCCGGTTTGCGTCGGCGCTCCACGAGACATCGGCCCGCACCCAAACGACGTCATCGTCCAAGCCTTCCGGTCTCGCGCTGCGACCACACGCCACCACCGAGATACCGTCCTCCCGCAGTCGACGGACGATGGCCGCGCCAATTCCGCGCCCGCCGCCAGTAACAATCGCAACCTTCTGCAAATTGTTATCCATGGGACACCATCACGTGACGGATCGAGGTATAGGCGTCGAGCGCGTGGATCGACATGTCCGATCCCGTTCCCGATCCTTTCATGGCTGCCCAAGGCATCTCGGGGGTCGCCACGCCGTGGGTATTGACCCAGGTGAAGCCGTATCGAAGACGGCTGGACACATCCATCGCCCGGCCCACGTCCCGGGTCCAAACAGACGACGCAAGTCCATATCGTCCGGCGTTGGCGACGGTAACCGCCTCCTCCGCGTCTGAGAAACGGGAGATCGTCACCACCGGCCCGAATATTTCGGAGCAGGCAACCTCGGCATTGTGATCAACGTTTGCGATTACGGTCGGCTGATAGAAGAAGCCCTTCCCCTCGCCTCGTTTGCCGCCTGTCACGATCTCGCAACTGGCGCGGGCCCGCTCGACGAAGCCTTCGACCCGTTCCAACTGCGTGGCAGAGACGACCGGCCCCATCTGCGTGCCTTCGGCCTTCTGGGCTCCAATCTTGATCTCGGAGACTTCCGTCGCGGCCGCTGCCACCAGCTTGTCGTAAATGCCGTCCTGGACGAAGAACCTGCATGGCTGGGCGCAGTCCTGGCCCGCGTTGAAGAAGCTGCCATATCGGATGACTTGGACAACGGCATCGATGTCAGCGTCGTCAAAGACGATTACGGGTGCTTTGCCTCCGAGTTCGAGATGCACATGCCTGATCTGCTGCGAGGCTGCCTTCATCGCCGCCATGCCGGTGGCAGGCGAACCTGTAACGGCGATCGCTTCGACCTGCGGCGCATTGATCAGTCTGTCGCCGTTTGTCGCCCCACGGCCGTGGACGATGTTCAAAACGCCCTTTGGAAGGACGTCGGCGAGGAGCTCGCCCAGCTTGAGCGTCGAGAGAGGCGTGATCTCCGAGGGCTTCAGGACGGTGGTGCACCCGGCGGCGACCGCGGCGGCGAGTTTCCACGACAGCATCATCAACGGGTAGTTCCAGGGCGTGATAGCCGCCACCGGACCGACGGCTTCGCGGCGGATTATGCTCGTGTGCCCGGCGACGTACTCGCCCGCTACGGGCCCCGACATCGTGCGGGTAGCCCCTGCGAAGAAGCGGAAGGTGTCGATCGTCAGCGGCATCTCATCGTCGTGTGCCGACGGCCAGGGCTTGCCGACGTCAAGACTTTCGAGTTCAGCCAACTCGGTGCTGTTCGACTCGATGACGTCTGCGATCTTCAGCAGAAGGTCTGTGCGTTCCTTAGGCGTGGTCCGCGAAAACTTGTCGAAGGCCTTGGCTGCGGCGTCGACAGCCGCGTCGACCTGCTCGGGGCTGGCCTCGTTGATGCTCGCGATTTCTCCGGCCGTGGCCGGATCGAGGATCAATAGTGCTTCACCACTGCCTCGAACGAGTTCGCCATTGATGAGGAGTTCGGTTTGCATGGTCAGAACGCCACCTGATCGCCGCCTTTGAGACCCAGCCGTTGACGCGCCTCATCGGGCGTCGCAACCGTTCTTCCGAGGTTCTCCACGATGGACCTGATCTTGCGGACCTGTTCGGCGCTTGATTTCGCCTTCTGACCAGGACCGATGTAGAGACTGTCCTCCATGCCGACCCGCAGGTTTCCCCCAAGGAGGGCAGCCTGCGTCGTGAACGGAATCTGATGCCTGCCGGCTGCTAGTACCGACCACTCGTAGTCGTCGCCGAAGAGCTTGCTGGCGATCGTGTGCATGTGAACGAGGTTGTCGAGATCGGCTCCGACACCGCCGAGAATGCCGAAGACCATCTGGACAAAGAACGGAGGCTTGAGCCAACCCTGATCGATGATCCAGGCGAGATTGTAGAGGTGGCCGAGATCGTAGCATTCGAACTCGAACCTGGTGCCGTGGCCCTCGCCCAGTTCCTTGATCGTGTATTCGATGTCGGCGAACGTGTTCCGGAAGATGAAGTCCCTGGTGGATTCCAGGAAGGTGGGCTCCCACGAATGCTTCCAGTCCTTGTACTTCTGCATCATTGGGAAGATGCCGAAGTTCATCGAACCGACGTTCAGCGACGCCATTTCAGGGCTCGTCCGCGTTGCGGCCCGCAGACGTTCTTCGCGAGTCATGCCCAAGCCGCCGCCGGTAGAAACGTTGAGCACCGCGTTGGTGGCCTGCTTGATACGCGGTAGGAACTCCATGAAAAGGTCTGGACTGGGATCGGGCTTTCCGTTTTCGGGGTTGCGCGCGTGGAGGTGGATGATGGCCGCGCCCGCTTCCGCGGCCTCGATGCTCGCCTGGGCGATCTCCGATGGGGTTATTGGAAGATAGTCGGACATGGTAGGCGTGTGGATACCGCCCGTCGGCGCGCAGGTGATGATTACTGACTTGGACATGTTTAAAGCCTCATTTGCTGAACTTGCGCCGACAGACCACCGTCAAGCACCCACAGTTGTCCGCTGGCGTACCTGGCTTCGTCGCTCGCCAGCCAGTTCACCAGGTTTGCGATATCTTCCGGCGTGCCGTAGTTCCGGATCGGATGAACGTTGCGAACCGCATCCTTGAGGGTGTCGATCGTGCCACCCCTCCCCCCCGAGCCGGCCCCAGCGAAAAAGCTCTGGAGCATTGGCGTGTCGATGTAACCGGGGCAAATCGCATTGACGCGAATCCCCTCGGGACCGTGATCGCACGCCATTGCCCGTGTCAGCGCATGAACCGCGCCTTTCGTCGCGCAATAGGCGGCTAGACCCGGGTCCGCGATGAAACCGTCATAGCTGCCAAAGTTGATAATGGACGCGGTAACGCCGTCCTTGGTGGCCTTCCTGAGAAGAGGCAGCGCGTGTTTCGAAGCCAGGAATGTCCCAGTCACGTTGACAGCGAAGCTCCGGTTCCACTCCTCCAACGTCGTATGCTCGATCGTCTTTTCAATCTCGATACCAGCGGCATTGACGAGTACGTCGAGCTTGCCAACTCCTTCCATGACGGTGGCCATGACCGAGACCGCGTTCTCTTCCGAGGTGACGTCGAGCTTTATGTATTTAGCGCCGTCATCAGCGACCGAAGTCATGCTGCCGGCGTCCGAAAGGTCGGCCGCATAAACGACTGCCCCTTCCTTGATGAATCTGTCGCAGATCGCGCGGCCGATGCCGCCGCGCCCCCCAGTGACGAGCGCCACCTTTCCTTCTAGTTTTCCTGTCATCGACGGCTTCTTTTCTGTTGGCGTAGAGGACACGGTGGGTAGCGAGTATTTCAGGTCACCCTCCCACCAATAGGTTTCCGGACCTTCCCGAATGGCCGAACTCTCTGCCGGCCATCCGGGAAGGGAAGCCCCTGCGCTTACGGAGCGCTCTTTGCGTACGCTTCGAGAACGAGCCCATGGAAGTGGTGGACGGCATGCTCAGACTGGCCGGAGCCGTCGGGGTCGTTGACGATGCGACCCTGAGTGAATGCCGGGGTGTTCATCCCCTTTTGGACACTTTCCACGATCTTGATGTCTTCGACCTGCAGAACCTCGTCGAGGTATTTGATAGTCTGAAGCTCCATCTCGTTCGGGTTGGTGTCCTCAAGGAAGAAATCGTAGGTCTCCAACGTGCGATCCGGTCCGGCCGGAATGATGTTCAAAATGATCATCGAAGAACGGCCCGGATACCGCATGATGCAGGTGTTCGGCCAAAGCCACCAAACCGCGTGTGTGGTCACGGTAGCGTTCGAGACGTCGTATGCGCTGTTGGCGTTCTTGCCAGCATCGGCCATATGGCTGGAGTAGATGCCGTGCGTGGTCACCTTGTAGGTGTCCATATCGACTAGGGTGCAGAAGTCCTTGTGCGCCGTCGGGCAGTGATAGCACTCAAGGAAGTTATCGACGACGTTCTTCCAGTTCGACTTGATATCATAGGTCAGACGCTTGGCGAACGTCAGCTTTTCGATGTCGGGAGCCCAGTGCCTGATCTCCGTCTCGAGGTCGCCCGTCTGCGCGCGCAGCGATGCAGCGCTGGGGTCGAGATTGACGTAGATGAAGCCGCAAAACTCCTCCACCTGAACCTGGTCGAGACAGATTTCTTTGGTATTGAACTCTTCGAGCGTCTCAGTATGCGGCGCACGCACGAGTTGCCCATCCAGCTTGTAGGTCCAGGCGTGGTAGGGACACATGATCCGGGTCGTGTTCCCCTCGCCGGTGAGCAACTCATGAGCACGGTGTTTGCAGACATTGTAGAATGCGCGCAGGACGCCCTCGCGGTCGCGGACTACGGCGATCGGCTGGCCGGCGATATCAACGGTGACGTAAGACCCGGGCGTGCGGACCTTTTCGACGTGACAGACCCACTGCCACGTCTTCGCGATGATTTCCTTAAGATCGATGGCGTGCCAGCGCGGATCAACGTAGGCGTCCTTGTGCAGCGACAGGGAGCGGGACGCGTTCGGCGAGTAGCCCTTCTGGATGGCTGCGAATTCTTCCTTTGATGGCAGAACGGTCATGGCTGCTCCTCTCAGTTCCCGGCCGCTTGGTGCGGAACGTCTGTTTTGATGCCCAAGCTTCGCCCCGAGGTCCTTCACCGTCTGTGCGCGAAACGCCATGAATTTGATATTTTTCGCCGTTAGTAATCGGCGGAACACAGTCTCGCTTTTGCTTGCGAGGGAGTAAGAACACAGAGAAGCCAACGAGATCTCGTCTCCAATACCTGTCTGGGTCGCAGACATGTGGACCGCCCGTTGATCAGCCAAAAAATGATTGGGGAATCTATACTGCAGCCGGTTGTTTTCTGTGCATCGGCCACGCGCGGAACTCAAACGGTATCCGGCCGTCGATTCGGTCCGTACGCGGAGATAACCCGAATCTCTCCCGATACGCCCTGCTGAAATGCACTTGGCTGGCGAATCCCGAAGCGATGGCAATTTCCGACATGGGCATGTCCGTCTGGGTCACGAGCCCACGAGCGCGGTCCAATCGGATGTCCCGGTAATAGATTGCGGGCGATTTGCTTACGTATTTCAGGAAAAGACGGTTGAGCTGCCGATGGGAAATGCGGACTCGATGAGCGATGTCAGGTATGGCGAGCGCGTCTTCGAGGTGCTGCTCCATAACCACAATTGCTTGCCTGATCGAGGCTGGAACGTGGCTTCCCAGGGGCTCGACGTTGGCAGGGTTTTGTGGGGTTCCCGCTGGCCTCAACAGGGGATGGAAAATGTATCGAGCTGCGGCGTTGGCCAGCGCGTCACCGGAGATAGCCTGGATGACGTGAAGCGCGATGTCAGCCGACGCGATCCCGCCCGAACATGTGAACTGTTTTTCGTCGCGGACAAAGATGTCTTCCGAAACATCGATGTCCTCATGCAGCTCCTTGAGGGCGTCGATGTGCTCGTAATGCACGGTCGCGCGCTTGCCGCTGAGAAGGCCGGCATCGGCGAGAATGAAGGCCCCTGTGTCGAGGCCGCCCATGATGCTCCCTGCCCGTGCCCACTTTCGTAATGTGGCCAGCAGTTGCGGTGTGGCAGCTGCTTCCGGTGTCCAACTCGCAGACATGACGACGATGTCGAACTGATCATTCTGAATGTCGCTCAAACGCTGGGTTTCGACGGCGAAGCCGCTACTTGCCATGCAAGGACCGCCCTTCACGGACACCAGGTGCCATCGAAAGCGGGTATCCCCCTCAAGATAATTCGCCGCGCGAAACGGATCGATGAAGGCTGCCGTGGCCGCAACATTAAAGTTCGGCGTGACGAGAACGAGTATCTGAACGGTAGAGTTGTATTTCTCTGACATGGCCGAAAATGTAAAACCAGTGTCGTGAAATGTTAAAACACGCCCGGGCTTTATGCAACAATTTTGAAAGGGAACAAATACAAATTGGGAGATCGATAATGAACAAGGTTTCAAAACTTGTCTCGACGTGCGCTGTCCTGACGCTGCTTTCCGGGGGCGCATATTCCGCCGAACTGGGCGCTGTCGACCAACCGATCAAGCTCGCCATCAACGAATGGACAGGCCAGCAGATTACGACCCGCATCGCCGGCCAAATGCTGCAAGCTGCCGGATACAAGGTCGAATACGTGACCGCCGGCTATCAAAACATGTGGCAGGCTGTTTCCGAAGGTCAGATCGACGCCGCTCTCGAAGTGTGGGGCTCGAATGTGACGGAGCAGTACAAGCAGCTTAACAACGAAGGTAAGGTCGAGGACCTCGGTGAGCTGGGGCTGGTGGCGCGTGAAGGCTTCGCCTACCCGGCTCATGTTGCAGAGCTGTGTCCTGGCCTCCCCAAGTGGGAAGCTCTGAAGGATTGCGCTAGCGTCTTTGCTACTGCCGAGACGCTTCCTGAGGGTCGCCTTGTCGACTACCCGGGTGAATGGGGCACCCCCGGAGCAGACCGTATTAAGGCCCTCGGCCTGTCTTTTAAGGCAATCCCCGCAGGTTCCGAAGGAGCGCTCGCCGCCGAGTTCAAGGCTTCTGTCGAGCGCAAGACGCCGCTGGTTGCTGTATTCTGGCAGCCGCACTGGGCGATCGCGGCATACGACCTCAGGTTTGTGGAGCTTCCCGAAGGCAAACAAGAATGTTTTGATGATCCCGCTTATGGCCCGAACAAGGGCTCGACTGGTGACTGCGACTTTATTCCGACGCGTGTATTCAAGGCCGCATGGCCGGGTCTCAAGGACAAATGGCCTGCCGCATATGAAATCCTCAAGGGTCTGAAGCTGTCGACAGAGGAGCAGCAACCTCTAATGGGTGCCGTTGACGTTGACGGAAAATCGGCCGAAGACGTCACGAAAACCTGGATCGAAGCGAATTCGGCGGCTTGGAAGCCCGTCGTCGAGGTGGCGACCAAGTGAGGTCAGGCTCGATGTTGCAACAACTCCCGCCTCCAGCGATTTCATGCAAAGGTGTTTGGCAGGTCTACGGTGCAAACGCAGAGCAAGGACTTAAACAAGCTCTGTCGGATGCCGGCGGAAACGCCGACGAGGCGGCTCAACTGCTTCGCCATCGCGGGCTGGTTCCAGCGATGCAGAACGTATCTTTCGAGGTCCTCGAAGGCGAAGTCTTCGTGATCATGGGACTTTCGGGTTCGGGGAAATCCACCCTCATCAGGACTATCTCCCGCCTCGTACAAGGCACGGCTGGATCGATTCTGATCAGCGGAGAGGACATCCTCACTGCGAGCAAGCAGCGGCTGATCGAGCTGCGCCGGAACAAGCTGGGCATGGTTTTCCAGCATTTTGGACTTTTTCCCCACATGACCGTCTGCGAGAACGTCGGTTTTCCGCTGAAGATGCAGGGTTCACACAAGACATCGCGTCGGAAACGTGCCCTCGAAGTGCTGGACCTCGTAGGGCTTTCCGGCCGAGAGGACGCCTATCCCCGTGAGTTGTCCGGCGGACAACGGCAGCGCGTCGGAATCGCCCGCGCGTTGGCGGTCAATCCTGACCTCTGGTTCCTCGACGAGCCTTATTCCGCCCTCGATCCGCTGATCCGTCGCCAACTCCAGGATGAATTCTTGAGGATCCAGACGGGCCTGAAGAAGACCTCCGTATTCATCACGCATGATATCACGGAGGCCCTTAAACTAGCCGACCGGATCGCGATCCTGCGCGACGGCAAGATCGTCCAGATCGGAACCCCGGACGAGATCATCCTCAATCCAGTCGATGACTATGTGCGCGAGTTCAGTCGGGATGTCCCCAAAGGCAGGTATTCACATGTCAGCTCGATGATGAGCCTGCCAGATCGCCTCCCCAATATGCCGGACGATCCCAAGATCGGCGCGGATATGACGGTCGATGATGCCTTAACCTCGTGTATGGCTCTCTATCAGCCTGTCCCCGTCTGGGGAGCCGACGGGAAGATGGCCGGGATAGTTCACCCGAGCCAATTAGCGAGTGCGCTCCAATCCGAGCGACCCTCGTGAAACCGACTGCAATTTGACCGGTCCGCGCCAGCGGGACCGTCCTGAACCATAAATCGGGAATCGGAGAAATCTCCATGATACGCCCCACCCCAGCGGTTTGGGCTGCGCTGACTGCCATCCTTGTCGGAGCTGCCTGCATCATGTTGTCGCCCTATCTGCAATGGGTCAGTTCCTGGCCGGCAGCGGCGACACTTCCCGTGACGTCATGGATCGGAACTGCCCTGACGGCCGCCTTCGAATTGCTCAAGCCTCTGGCACGCGTGATTTCGGCACTGCTCTCGTATCCGATGATGTTTGCAAACGTGGTGCTCGTGAACTCGCCGTACTCCCTCAGTATCGGCATTCTTACGGCACTTGCTTGGTACCTCGGCGGCACCCGTCTGACCCTTCTGGTCGTTGCCGGTCTGGGCTTCGTCCTCTTCAGCGGCTACTGGATCGCCAGCATGAACACGTTGGCGCTCGTGTTCGTCTCGGTGCCCTTCGCCCTCCTCGTCGGATTCGCCTTTGGCTTGCTAGCGAACGAATTCAAATCGATAAGCCGCGTCGTCGAAACCACGCTCGACGTCATGCAAACGGTTCCGACGTTCGCATATCTCACACCGCTCCTGCTCCTCTTTGGTTTCGGTCCGGTCGTCGGCCTCATAGCCTCGATTATCTACGCCGCCCCGCCGATGGCCCGAAACGTTATGCTTGGTCTTCAACGGGTCGAGCCGGAGATCAAGGAAGCGGCGATCATGAACGGGGCGACCCGGGTCCAGCAGCTCTTTCTCATCGAAATCCCGTCTGCCGCCAGGCAGATTATGGTCGGCGTCAACCAGACCATCATGGCCGCTCTGTCCATGGTCATCATCGCAGCCGTGATCGGCGGGTTCAATGACATCGGTTGGGAGGTCCTACTGACCATGCGCAAGGCGGCTTTCGGGCAGAGCTTGGTGGCAGGTCTCGTTATCGTCATTTTCGCGATTCTGGCGGATCGTATGAGCGGCGCGTTGGCGCAATCGGAAGTGCGGCACTCGTGGAGAATAGCGCTTGCGGTGGTCCTGGCTTCGGTTGCCCTGGCGGCGGTGGAGCGCAGTCTCCTGCCGGGGCCCGGCTCCTATGCGGCCTTCAGAGGCCTTGCCGTCGCGGCCGACAGCTATCTCAACGCTTTCACGGCCGCCAACGGAATCGTGTTGGATTCGTTCAAGAACGGCGCGATGTTTTTTGTCCTGCTGCCTTTGAAGATCGGCCTCGACCAGGCAGTGCTCCCGTTCACCTGGGGCTTCATGTGGACGAAATGGATGAGTGCCGCCGTCTATGCAGTCTTCGGCGTTATCGCAGTTGTAATGGCACTTCGTGGCCGGGCGGGTCTCGGCCTGTCACTTCTGATCGCATCAGGCATCATAATTGTCGGAATCGCGAACCTACCATGGCCGTTCATGCTGGTTTCTCTCGGCGCGCTGGGCTGGGTTGCCGGCGGGCCAAAACTCGCTGCGTTCGCCGTGAGCATGATATTGGCGATCCTGTTGATGGGATTGTGGGAGCCCGCGCTCCTGTCATTGTACCTGTGCACGGCGGCGGTATCGGTGTGCGTCGTGCTTGGCGGTCTGATCGGGCTTGTGTCATCCGTCAGTCCGGCGACCTGGAGCGTTGTTCGGCCGGTCTGCGACTTCTTCCAGACCATTCCACTCTTTGTCTTCCTTATTCCCGTCTTGATGTTCTTCCAGATCGGTGAGTTCTCCGCGTTCCTGGCGATATGCGCCTACGCGATCGTGCCCATGGTTCGCTACACCTATCACGGCCTGACATCGACCCCGGAAGAACTCCTAGAGGCGGCAGTCGCATCCGGCGCGAGCGACTGGCAGGTGATGCGGGAGGTACGTATTCCCTATTCGCTGCCCAGCATTCTCCTCGGGCTGAACCAAACGGTCTTGTATGCATTTTCGATGCTTGTGATCGCTGCATTGATCGGGACGACCGACCTCGGCCAGCAGATTTATCTCGCCCTAGGCCAGGGCGATGTCGGCCTCGGCGTGGCGGCGGGAGCGGCGATGGCAATTCTGGCTCTAGTTGCTGACCGTTTGGTTCAAGCCTTTGCCGTGAAGCAACGACAGGCGCTTGGGCTATAGAGATTGATTTGAAACCAGGTATCTTCGACTTGGAGGCACCGATGAGGACGGCATCGGACACGAAGAAGCTGTTCCTCTTCTACCTAGCGCCGGAATTCACCCTGCTCGCCTTTACCTCTGCTCTCGAAACCTTGAGGTTGGCGAACCAGGTGAGCGGAGATGAGGTTTACGAGTGGCGGATCGTTACGAGCGACGGCAAGGCTGTCCGGGCGAGCTGCGGCCTCTTGATAACACCTGACCTGTCTCTGGCCGAAGCGCGAAATCTGAAGGCTGGTGGCGTGAAGCTCGCCATGGCAATCGTCTGCGCAGGCCGGAATGTCCAGAAACACCTCGACAAGTCCCTCGACAAATGGCTCCGCGAATGCCGCTCGCAACGAATTCCATTGGGAGCCATCTGCACCGGACCCCATTTACTCGCGAATGCCGGGCTTCTTGTAGATAAGCGCTGCACGATCCATTGGGAGAACTACCCGTCTTTCGCGGAGGAGTTCTCCGATGCCCAGGCACTACCGCAGTTGTACGAGGTCGACGATGGCATCTACACGTGCGCCGGCGGCACATCTTCCCTCGACATGATGCTGCACATCGTCTCCGAGCACCATGGCCCTGATGTCGCGCGGAGAATCTGCCAACAGGCAATCGTCGGGGTTGTCAGGCATAGGTCGGAGCGCCAACGTTTACCATTTTCACTCTCACAAGACGTCAAGCATCGGGCGCTCCGAGCTGCGATTGAGCTGATGTCGGAGAATATGACGCAGACACTTCCGCTGCCGGTCTTGGCAAAAAAGGTGGGAATTTCACGGCGGCAGATGGAACGTCAATTCCAATCCAATACCGGCTGTAGCCCAAAACGATTTTACGTGAAGTTGCGTGTCGAAAGAGCCAAGGCGCTGTTGGAGCAAACTGCTATGCCTGTCGTCGAAGTCGCCATTGCTTGCGGTTTTACATCGAGCTCGCATTTCTCCAAGGTTTACCGCACCAGCGAGGGCGAGACGCCCATACAAACCAGAAAGCCCAAGCGCGCAAAGGACCTCATGGCCTCCAGCCGGGCGATGTCGGCGTAGACAAGGCAGCCCAGTACAATGGTCGTCCGACGAAAACTCGACGACAATCAATGGACCAGATGGAAGACCACCCGCGTTGGCGACCCGATAGCCGGCGACTTCTGGCAGGCTTTCTGGACTATTACGAGGTCAAAGGATGGCCTGGCCCGAGAAGTTTACGGCACTGGCGCGAAGCTTGGCGGGTTACCCGACCAACGAAGATATCGCTAGGTTGGAAGTCTCTACGGATGCACGAGATACAAAGCTAAAATGAGTATGATTATTGCTCGACAGATGCGCTTGGACCCGTAGCGATGTAACCAGTAAGCGTACGGAGTAGGCAGAACCCAAGAAGCCTTTCCTTCTGAAGCACGACGGCCGCCCCTTACGGGTAGTGAGAATTTGCCAATTGTGCGCGGCCCGCTACGATCAAATCGGCGCACCCCGCCACTACCGGCTTGTCGGATCCTCCATGCGGTTTCAACCGGGAGAGCACATTTTTGCCGGAGCTTACTTGCGAGTGGAACAAGCATGCCGCGGCCCCTTCACGTTCGGGTCGCGAAACCGATGCCGACATTGAGAAGGTCGAAACCGCTTGCTCGCAGCTGTTGGATGAGATCGATCGCCTCTTAGAAGGTTGGATTGTGGCGGCCGTCAAACTCGAGCACACCGAAGTGCGCCGCCAATGGAAAGCATTTAGGCCACACCTGACGTACGGCTTCGACGGTTTTGGTGATGGCGGCCGTGTGGTGGGCGATCATGCCGCAGACAAAGGCGACGTCCGGGTCCTTCGCCATCATGCCCTGCATCATGGCTGGTGCCGTTTCCCGCATGTCTTCCATCATCGCCTTCTGCTAATCGGCCATCTCGCCTGTCGGCATGCCGCTGCCGGCCGTTTGCATGTCTCCACTCGCCGAGGCCTCGGATTTGCATGCGTCCGGCATTGCCATCTGAGCCGAGGCAGATTCCATGGTCGCGACAACAATGGTCGGGACGGCCGCCGCTGCGACCGCAAGCTTGAGCACGGTGTTCATTGAGTTCTCCTATTTGGTTGGAAGGCTGTTTGGTTCAGGAGAGCGGGAGCTTTGGCGGCGAATAGATCGCCCGCACGAGCAAGAACGGTTTGGCTTCTCCCAGAACCGGTGTCGGGGAACCGAGGGGGCGACTTAGCCGCGAGCGTCCACCAGGACTGGACAGCACTGCACCGTCGTGCAGGAGCTCGCGGAACGGGCGCCATCGGGAGAAACCTGGCCCGGCTCCGAAACAGACGGACAATGGCGATCGGTATGCAAGGCGGCAGCCGCCGCAGCGCTATGCAGGTTCACGACCACGAAGCATAGCACCGCAATTCCAATCACCCGGGAGACTGCCCTGAAAGCACGCATGGGGCGCAATTCCTTCCGCCCTCAGACCAGCCTTCCAGATGAAAGTTCCCGCTCCCACTACGCGCCGGACACGGATTCCCGGCGCAAGTAGATCGATAGGCACGAGGCCCCAGACTCTAGAGGCGGCGCGTGCCCGCGCCGACGTGCGACTGCCCAAGGCTGGGTTCGGTTGCAGAGGCACAACCCCAGTACCGCTTTTGATGAAACGAACGACCGGGCCGCCGGTTGCTTCGGCACTTCCCAAGTTCATACGCTGCAACTTTCTACGAAGCGGAACGTCGTCATGAAAGAGCAAGACAAGCACTCAAGGCAACACCCGGACACAACAACTCCCCATTACCTCATGTTCGCCGTCAACATGGCGCTCAGCCTGGTCGTCATGTACTTCGTGATGTTTTCGATGATCGACGGCTGGTCCGAATTTCGGAACAACCTCAACATGTTCTACATGGCACTGACGATGGTTGCTCCGATGGGAATCATCATGCTGGCGACGATGGGTGGGATGTATAGGAACAGGCGACTGAACATGGCCATTCATCTCGGCCTGGCCGTCCTCTTTGTTCTGGCGTTTGCGGGAATGCGCACGCAGGCGCTGATCGACGACGACCAGTTCATCGCCTCGATGATCCCGCACCATTCAGGAGCAATTCTGATGTGCCGCGAAGCGAACCGGACGAGGAACTCACCCACCTGTGCAATCAAATCTCTGAAGGGCAGCGTCAGGAAATCGAGCTGATGAAGGCGATCAGAGCGAGACTGAACAGCTCCGGCTAAATGCATGCTGTTCCCTGTCGCCATCCCGCTAAACCTCTTCCTCGACAGCGTTCCGAAGGGTCCCTGCGGCGAGACAAATAGCGACCGGAGGACGCCTCCTTCCGAGTTCGGTCACTTTCTCGCTTGACCTTCCCATCGTTAGAACCATTACACCTTTAACCAGCATCGGATCGACGGTAGGGCCGGTGCCATATAATGGACGCGAATCGCGTGTTCATACGGGCTGACAATTGACAACTTCGGAACCGATGGTAGTCCTCGGGCATGGGTATGTTTCGAATCACATTGCAAAAGATGCTGGTTCTGCTCCGCTTGGCGATTGTCATATCGCTGACGGTGTCCTCATTGCCGACCGCCTCCGCCGCCATGCACGGCGCTTGGTCCGGTCCTGAAATTGCCCAGTCCGACGACCATCATCACGATGTGGTGGGCGGCGGACATACGTACGCCGATCAGAAATCCTCCCAGGACGACTCTCAGAAGCTTGTGAAGACCGACTGCTGCAAGGGATTCTGCGTCAGCATGGCGATTATCGCTGAAACTAATCCCGTCGGCGGACTTCGCGTCGCCTCCATCCGCGAGTTCGTTGACGACGCCCGGACCACGGGCGAGCTGCCGCTGCTGCACCGACCCCCGAACATCTGAATAGGACCGCACCCGTTCTTCTCACGGGTCTAACGAGCGTTCGCGAGCCGGTTTGCCCTCGTGCGCCGCTGCAACTTCCTATTCGGATAATACCATGAAACAATTGTTCCTCGTGGCCGCCCTGCTGCTTTTCGCGAGCGGATGCGCCTCCACATTGCCTCCCGATGTCATTGCGACGGGCGACCTCGCCGCCTCCCAGGCTCAGGTCCGCCCCGTCAGATATACGAGCCCGGTTTCGGGATACGCCCACCGCGTCCCGGTCGATCCCCAGCCGTGGCGCAACCAGAACGACGCTCAGACTCCGGAAGAAGACGCGTCATGATGAGGGCAATTGTAAAACTGGCTGCGGCCCTCGCCCTACCGCTTGTGCTCGGCGGCTGCGTGTCCGCGAGCGAATACGCAGCGAAGAACGCTGGCTTTTCCTCGGTCGAGGCCAAGACGGCCGAGGCTGTGGGAAAGCAGACGGTCTGGATACAGAACCAGCAGCACGCACGTGTCGTTTCCGACCGGGTGAAGACGCTGATGGCGAAGAAAGCGATCGATGTCGAGACGGCGGTTCAGGTGGCGCTTCTGAACAACAAGGGGCTGCAGGCCGCCTATGCTGACTTGGGGGATTCTGCCGCCGATGCCTGGCAATCGACGATGCTCGTCAATCCGACGGTCTCGGTCGGGCTTACGGGCATCGGCACGCCGGGGCTCGAAGCATTCAAGTCGGTCGAAGGCATGATCGCCAATAACATTCTCGCGCTTGCCACCCGAGACCGGAACATTGCCATCGCCGATACCGGATTCCGAAGGGCGCAGTTGAATGCGGCCCTTCGCACGCTGCAGCTTGCCTCGGACACACGGCGCGCCTGGATCAATGCGGTGGCTGCCTGGGAAACGGTGGCTCAACTCAACCAGGCGCAGGCGGCGGCAGACGCCGCCTCCGAACTTGCCCAGGAGCTTGGCAAGAGCGGCGCGCTCACGAAAGAAGGTCAGGCCCGCGAGCATGTTTTCTATGCCGAACTGGCGGGACAGACAGCAAAGGCGCGGCTCGAGGCGAGGCTCGCCAAGGAAGAACTGACCCGGCTGATGGGCCTCTGGGGTTCGGGCATCGACTATCAGGTTCCGAACCGTCTGCCGCAGTTGCCGAGGGGAATAATGAAGCGTGACCTGATCGAGGCGGAGGCATTGCATCGCCGCGTCGATCTGCAGATGGCGAAGCTCGACCTCGAAGCGACCGCGAAATCCTACAAGCTGACGGAAGCCACCCGCTACGTCACGGACCTCGAACTCCTTACGGGCTTCGAGGCGGAGCGGGAACTCGAGGACGGCGACATCAAGAGCGAAACGACCGGACAGGCGGAACTCGAATTCGTCATTCCGATCTTCGACAGCGGTAGAGCCCGCATGCGCAAGGCGGAACTTGCCTATATGCGGGCGGCGAACCTCCTCGCGGAAAAGGCGGTCAACGTCCGCTCGGAAGCGCGCTCGGCCTATCAGGCGTACCGCGCCACCTACGATATTGCCCGGCACTACCGCAACAGCGTCGTGCCCCTGCGCACCAAGATCGAGGAGGAATCCCTCCTCACCTACAACGCGATGATCACCAACACCTTTGAACTGCTGGCCGACAGCCGCGAGAAGGTCAATTCGATCCTGCTTGCCGTCAACGCCAAGCGCGACTTCTGGCTGGCCGAGGCCAACCTCGCCCCCGCCGTCTATGGCGGCGGCGCGGGTGCGGCCGCCGGCGGAACGGAAGTCGCGGCTGCCGCCGAGAGCGGCGGTGGCGGCCACTGAGAAAGGAACAGACCATGTTCAACAGAAGACAGCTACTCGGCGCGAGCGCCGCACTGGTATCCACCGCCGCCTGGGCGAAAACGTCGAATATGGGCCTTCCCGAAGCCGCCGTGATGGAGACGGCGGAGACGCAGCCGCCACTAAAGCCCACCTCGGGTCCCGACTACAATCCCGTGGTTACGCTCAACGGCTGGACCGCACCATATCGCTTGAACAACGGCGTCAAGGAGTTCCATTTGGTCGCCGAGTCGGTCGAGCGCGAGATGGCGGATGGCATGACCGCCTATCTCTGGGGCTATAACGGCCAGTCGCCGGGTCCGACGATCGAGGCGGTCGAAGGCGATCGGGTGCGCATCTTCGTCACCAACAAGCTGCCGGAGCACACGACCATCCATTGGCACGGCATGATCCTGCCATCCGGCATGGACGGCGTCGGCGGGCTGTCGCAACCGCACATCCCGCCCGGCAAGACTTTCGTCTACGAGTTCGATCTCGTGAAGTCGGGCACCTTCATGTACCACCCGCATTCCGACGAGATGGTGCAGATGGCGATGGGGATGATGGGCTTCTTCGTGA